>NZ_FOEG01000002.1 GCF_900110585.1 Aquisalimonas asiatica
ATCAGGGTGTCCAGTTCACCAGCGAGGCCTTCACAAGCGTTCTCAAAGAGTATGGCATCCGGATCAGTATGGACGGCAAGGGCTGCTACCATGACAACATCTTCGTGGAACGGCTCTGGCGCAGCGTCAAACACGAGTGCGTCTACCTCACTGCCTTCGAGGATGGCCGACACTTGAAGCAGGCGCTCCACCGGTACTTCCGGCATTACAATCAGACCCGGTACCACCAAACCCTTGATTACCAAACGCCCGATGAGGTGTACTACGGGCAATCCATATCCTTGGCAGCCTGAGCCAGGGAAACAACCGGATCATAGCTTAGGGACACCATCAGGTTGTCCAACTGATTGGGTCCACCTCAAGCCGCGATCAGCGCGACCGCCAGGGCCGCCACCGTACCAAAGGTGAGGACATACTTTCGGGCAATGGACATGGTTCCCCCGGAGGATATGAAAACTACGCCCCGCGGTATCGGCCGGGAACCCGGCCGCTTGAACATTGGTTCATCCTCGGCCCCTTCCCGGGCCATGAGGCGCAAGGGTCCCCACTGCCGCTGAGGGCGATGCGTTGTCGGGCATGGGGTGACTACGCCCTCGAAGGGCGGGAACCAGGACCAGGATCAGGACCAGGATCAGGATCAGGACGGATACGGCCGGATACGGCCGGATAACGCGGGACTGGACACTAGCGAATCTCGCGCCGATAAAGCGAGTAGCCCGACACGCGCCAGCGCTCACCGGTCCGGGTGTCGTAGTAACCACCTTGGGCGCTACGTCCTTCGTCTTCGATAGTCCAGCGATCGCCCCCGTCATAACTCACCGCAGTGACATTTTTACCGAGCAGGCTGCCTTGGTTCACACCATCGAACAGCAACCCCTCGTCCGGGGTGATATACAAGGCGTAACCCACCAGATCGCTATCGAATTCATGCAGTTCAGTGAGTTGGTCACCGTCCCAGTACCGGACAGAAGTGGGATGTTCCTCCAGCTGCTCCTTCGGTACCAGGGTGATGGGGCGCCCCTTTCGAGCCAGAATATAAACCTCGCCCTGCTCCGTCGCGGCAATGTCATTAACGCCGTAATCCCCCAATGCCACCTCGAAAGACGGCTCGTCCTCGCCCCAGGGCAGGGAATACATGACGCTCTCGCCACGGTGACGGTCAAAAAACGCCATTCTCAATACGTTATCCCGCCCCAGTGCGACCAGGTCGAAGCGCTGCCGCTCGTTGTCCGGGTTACGGGCACCAGCCGGTACGGGCACTTCCTGCCAGTGCTCACCACCATCCTCGGTCCGCCAGAGATGTGGCCCCCAGCCCACCAGGTAGCCCCGCTGGGCATCGATGAACCGCAACGCCGAAATATTCTGATCTTCCGGCCAGGGCAGGCGATCCCAGGTCTCTCCCTGATCACTGGACTTGAACAGCTGGGTAAACTGGGGGAGGTAGCGCTGCCCTGGTGGCTTTTCAGCCGTGCGGTCCGACCACCCGGTGGCAAGGTAGAGCGTGCTCCAGTCCGGGGAAAGCCACCAGTCTGCCTGCTGGGCGGGCTCTTCAAAGCGCCGCTCGACACCCGCTTCAAGGTCCCCGGCTAGAATACGTACAGTCCGACGGTTGGCTCTTTCACCGACATCTCCCATCCATGCTTCCGTAGGCTCAGCCCTATCTGGATCACTACGCTCTTCACGTGGCTTGAATATTATTTCCGGATTGGTCAGCTTCATGGAAAGCACCTGCTCGCCACGAATACGGAAGTCCCCTGGTCCATAGGGCTTGTCTTCCTTCATGAAATCGTTGCTGACGCGCTCCCACACTCCCCCGTTCCCTATCACGTAACCCGCAATTAAGACGACAAGCACGGCTAATGCCCAACGAAGACGGCGCATAGTCACTCCAAACGCAGGTGCTGCTGCATCAATGGGCAGGGTGCCGATGTGGACTTCCCTGTTATCGTGAGCGCGTCCGGCGCTTCACGTTGAGGCCCGCTCGAAGGCCAGGAGGCAGGTGATGGGCCAAGTGGCAGGAGATGATACCCCTCGAGGGGCCTGGCCGGGAAGCAACGCGGAAACCAGCGCCCGAGGGAGCACGTTACCCTTCAGACGCTGGTCCTTGGTGCGGTTCAGCCTCAGAAGCGGTGATGAACCCCGACACTGACCCCTTGGGGAGTGGAGCCAGCCCCGGTGTCTGCCAGGTTTGCGGGGGTACCACCATGGCCGTAACCGAAGGTGTCTTGCTCCTGGGCATCATCGTTATCGGTGCGGGCGTATGCGCCATAGACCTCGGTGTTGTCCGCCAACTGGTGGAAGTACCCAACGGCAAGGGACAGAGAGTCGGCGTCGTCCGCATCACCCAGGAACTGCGCGGCCTGCGCCCGAATGGTCGAAACCGGGGTCAACGACACGCTCCCCCCGAGGGCGATGACGTGGTCATCACGGTCGTCCGCATCGTGGTCACGGGTCGCGAACAGCGTGCCGACCTCGTAGTTGTCACGCTCGAAGCCAAGGCCGAGGGCATAGACATCGAAACCGTTACCCTCATCATCGTCTGCGCCCACCTGCACGAACGTCAGGGCGGCGAGCCACGGCCCTTCACTGAACGTGCCCCGGACGAGGAAATCGTGGTCTCCCATCTCCTCCGAGTCGCCCGATGAGCCTTCCGGCGCAACCGTCGCGGACACGTTCACGGGCCCGAGGTCCGGCGAGACGTATTGCACGGCACCGCTGAAGCGCCCCCCAATGCCAAAGCTGGTGATCGACCCGACGTCGCCGATGGTGTTGAGCATATAGTTCGACTCATAGATGAACTGATTGGCCGCCGGCAGGCGCCCTGCCCGAACCATACCGAAGTCACCCTCCACACCCACGAAGCTGTCGCGCACCTGGCGCAGAACGGCGTCGTTGCCGTCATCGTCGGTACCACTCTCTCCCGACCACGCCGCTTCCAGCTCCAGCTGATAAATGGCCGTCAGACCGGAATCCAGCAGACGGCTACCGCGAATACCGAAACGCGAGGCATTGGAGCTGAATCCGAACCCGCTGTCATCGTCGTCGGCGTCAGAATTGTCGGTGTCGAAATAGTTCAGGGACAGATGCGCCTCACCGTACAGTTCGACGTCGTTCCGATCATCCGCGACGACAGCAGCCGGGGCTGCGCAAAGGGCCGCGGTCAAGAGCGCCACAGCAGTCCGTGACGAATCGGTGTTGTTATGAGACATGACTGTCTTCTCCTCAAATCCGTGAATGTGTGTTATTGGACTCCACCTGCGTATCGGTGCCCGATACGCTTCCCTTGCGTGACCACTGCAGGGCCACAAGCGCCAGTGCCAGCACGATCCCGGTCATGTCGGTGAGCCAGCCACCAGCGATCATCATCAGTGCCCCGGCCATTAGCAGCACGCGCAGCCACATCGCCGTTGCACCGATAAGCCAGCCCTGCAGCGACGCCGCCAGCAGGAATACGCCGAGCGATGCGGTTGCCACCACCCTGACGATCTGCAGCGGTTCGCCCTCCATGAGCAACGCAGGGCTGTAAAAGAACATGAACGGCACGATGAAAGCGGCCAGGCCGAACTTGAACGAGGTCGTGGCCGTTTTAAGTGGATCCGTGCCGGCAATGCCAGCCGCGGCGTAAGCGGCCAACGCCACGGGAGGCGTGATCGCCGAGAGCACCGCGAAGTAGAAGACGAAGAAGTGCGACACCAGGGGCGGAATGCCCATCTGTTGCAGCCCGGGCGCCACCACCGACGCTGCGACGGCGTACGCCGCCGTGGTGGGCATGCCCATGCCGAGCAGAATGCTGATGCACATGGCGAAGACCATCGCCAGCAGCTGACTGGCCTCTGCCACCTGCAGCAACATGGCGGCAAAGCGGGCACCGACGCCCGTGAGGCTGATGACGCCGACGATGATCCCTGCGCAGGCGCACACGGCAATCAGCGGCACGGCCATCCGCGCCCCCAGGGCCAGAGCGCGCAGAATCGCGGGCACTCCCATCCAGTGCGGCGTCAGCCAGGAGACCACCACCGCACTGACCATCGCCAGCGTTCCGGCACGGATCACCGAATACCCCGCAAACAACGTGGCGATGAGAATGATGATGGGGATGAAGAGGTAGGCCTGACGCACCATGCCCCGGAACGAGGGCAGCTGGTCGCCGGACAGCCCGGTCATTCCCTCGCGGCGCGCCTCGAAATCCACCATGAAGTAGATGGACAGGAAATACAGTGCGGCCGGAATGATGGCGGCGACGGCGATCTCCGTGTACGGCACGCCGGTGATCTCCGCCATGATGAAGGCACCCGCGCCCATGATCGGCGGTACCAGTTGCCCACCGGTGGACGCCGCCGCCTCCACGCCGCCGGCACTGCGCGCCCGGTACCCCACCCGTTTCATCAGCGGGATGGTGAGGCTGCCCGTCGCCGCCACGTTGCCGGCGGAGGTGCCGTTGATCATGCCCATGAGCCCGGAGGCGAATACCGCCACCTTGGCCGGCCCGCCACGGGCGCGGCCCGCCGCGGCGAAGGCGAAGTTCACGAAGTAGTCCCCCACCTTCGACGCCTGCAGGAATGCCGCGAAGGTGATGAACAGGATGATGTAGGTGGAGGACACGGCCGTGGTGGGACCCAGGATGCCGTTGTCGGTGTAGATGTAGCTGAAGAACCGCTCCGGCGAGTACCCACGGTGCTCCAGAATGCCGGGCAGGTATGCGCCCCCGAAGGCGTACACCAGGAACACCGCCGTAATCACCACCAGCGCCCAGCCAGCGACCCGGCGCGTGAGCTCCAGAATGAGCAGCACACCGGTGCCGGCCATGAGCATTTCGGTGGTCCCGGCCATGGGCGTACCCGCCCTCATGCGCCAGCCGTCGATGCCGAGAATCAGGTAGGCGGCAACCACCGCCGCGGCGAGCGCCAGCACCGCATCCGGCCAGCCCGGCGCACGTCCGCCGCCGGTCCACCATCGCGCGGCGGCCATGGCAATGAGCGTCCCCGCGGGCAATGCCATGGCCGCCTGATCCAGCGCCCATTGCGGCGCCATGTCGCCAGCCCAGGCAGTGATATACCACGCCCAGGCCACCAGGCCCGCCGCATACGCCACGGCAACCACCGCCGGGAGCGCTACCAGCCACACGACCGGGCCGGCGCCGGTGCCGCGGTCATCCCGGGCAAGGGCGACGGCAGCCAGGGTGCAGAAGCCCAGCATCAGGCCCCCGGCGACGTGGATGATGCGGTAGGTCCACGTCTCCATGGGGGCGAGATTGAGGGTCAGTAGATGAAGGGCGACGAAAGCCACGGCAAAGCCGAATACGGCCCAGCCCACCGCGCCGTGCAAATCCCGCTCGTTATCGGCCAGGGGAATTTCGGCATCGGCGTCGTCCGCCGGCCCGGTCACCCGCGTATCGGAAGTCGTCATGAATGGTTCCCCGCGTGGTCTGGAAGTGACGGGTGCCGGCCAACCCGCCGGCACCCGCTCCGCGGCGCATTACCCGCGTAGGTCCTCGGGAATCGTGTAGCCGTTTTCCTCGAACCACCGCACGGCACCCGGGTGCCAGGGGATGAACTCGTTGTGCTCCAGGTTCTCCGGGATCGTTTCCTGCGCCGAACCGTGGATCTCCTTCATGCGCTCGTGGTTCTCCATGACGGTGCGCGTGACCTCATAGACCAGCGACTCGGGCATATCCTCGTGGGTGATGGCGAAGTTCCACACGGAGATGGCAGGCGCGTCGTCGTCCAGCGCGGAGTAGACGTCGGCCGGGATCGTGGCGGCACTCAGCTCCGGGAACTCGTCCACGATCGCGTCCTGCCCCTCATAGGAGAAGATGTTGACGTCTGCCTGCGCCTCCAGCTCGTTGAACGCGGCAACCGGTATGCCGGCCGCGAACGCGAACGCGTCGATCAGCCCGTCCTGCAACTGCCCGGCCTGGTCCGAGGCGCCGCCGTTGCGGGTGTCCACATCCAGGCCCTTGAGCTCGAACAACTGCGGGTGGTACATGTCCGCGGTGCCGCCCGCCGGGCCGACCCCCACGGTCTTGCCGTCCAGATCCTCCACCGACTCGATCCCCGAGCCCTCCAGGGCGATGATCTGCAGGGTGGTCTGGTACATGGGGAACACCGCGCGCATGCTCCGGTGCTCCATCCCCGGTGCCAGTTCGCTCTCGCCGATCCAGGCCTGATAGGCCGGCCCCATGGTGACCATGCCGAACTCGTGATCGCCCGTCTGAACCAGGGTGGCGTTCTGCACCGGACCACCGGTGACCTCCGCACCGGCGTTGATGTCGTGCGCCTGACTCACCATGTCCGCCCAGCCGGAGCCGTAGATATAGTAGGTACCACCCTGGCTGGCGGTCCCCACGGTCATGCTGGAAGGCCAGTCGTCCCGGTCGGCGTGGGCATTGCCGGCTGCAGCGAGCATGACCGCACTTGCGCACACGGCCGCTGTCAGCGCGTTGGTATACTGCTGTTTCATGTCGATCTCCTCCTGGGTTTTTCGAGTCGCCGCCATCCTTGTCCAGAAAGCGGCATCGGCGCCAATGAGGATTTTTGATGGCAGCGGTCGTGCAAACGCCCCATCATGGGGCGCAGGCCCATGACCAACCGCGGAGTGGTTGTGACGACGCCCCGGCAACACCTCACCGACGCTGACAACGACCCCGCCCCATCTCCCGGGGCTGGCCGCGCGCGTCGGCGCTGGCACTGGCTCTGGTTCAGCCTGGCCTACGCCATGGTCGCAGGGTCCCTTGTCTGGCAGGGCGGTCAGATGGTCGGCGATCGCCTGGAGAGTGACGCCCGGCAGATCATCGACGAGCGCCTGAACCTCTATGAGCACACCATCCTGGGTGAACTCCAGCGGTTCCGATCCGTCCCCTACCTGGTGGCTCAGACAGAGCAGGTCAGGGAAGTGCTGCGGGACGACGCCGCCGTCTACGACACCAACCGCTACCTGGAGGACGCGGTGGATGACTCCGAGGCGGACGTCATCTACATCATGAACCCCGACGGAGTCACGGTGGCCACCAGCAACTGGCGCCAGGCCGACAGCTTCCTGGGCGGTGACTTCAGCTTTCGCCCCTACTTCCAGGATGCCCTGGGAGGCCAGGCGGGCGGGTATTTCGCCATCGGCACCACCAGCCGCGAACCCGGTTACTACATGTCGCGCCCCATCCGCTCCAGTGAAGGGATTCTGGGTGTGGCCGTGGTCAAGATCGACCTCACGAGCATCGAGTCCAGCTGGGCGGAGGGCGGTGAAGCGGTGTTCGTGGCCGACAACAACGAGGTGATCTTTCTCACCAGCCAGGACGCCTGGCGCTATCACTTTCTGCCCCACACGCCCGTGCACAGGGAAGCCGGGAACGGCGTCGTGGTGCCGTCGTTCAGCCCCAACCCGCTACCGGAGCTGGACTTCCAGCGCGACGGTGATCGGGTGAGCATCAACAACACCCTCTACCTGGCCGGCACCCGCACCCTGGAGGACCAGGACTGGACCCTCTACTACCTCACGCCGACGGCGTCGCTGGAGACCCAGACCACGGCATCATGGGTGGGTCTGTTTACCCTGGCGGTGGCGGTCTACATGTTGCTGCTGTACATGCGCGAGCGTCGCGAGAAGCTGATCTCCCGGCGCGAGGCGGAAGACGCGGATCGCATCCGCGCCATCAACCATCAGCTCCAGGAGGAGATCGACGAACGGCGGCGCGCAGAGCAGGAACTACGTAACGCCGAAGAGGAGCTGGTGCAGGCGGCCAAGATGGCCGCACTGGGCCAGATGTCGGCGTCCGTTGCCCATGAGATCAATCAGCCCCTGGCCGCCGTACAGACCAATGTCGCCTCGGCCCGCCTGCTGCTGCGCAACGGCGACACGGGGGAACTCACCGAGGTTCTGGGCCAGGTGGAGGATCTGGTCCACCGCATGGCCTCCATGGCGCAACAGCTCAAGACATACGCGCGCAAGAGCGCGGACAGCAACGGTCCGTTCGAGGTGCAACGCAGTGTCAACAACGCCCTGCACCTGTTGCAGCCCGCTCTCAACCGGCAGGGCCTCGCCCTGGAGCCGGAAATGCCCGACGAGCCCGTTCACGCCCTGGGAGACCCGGTGCGCATGGAGCAGGTTGTGGTCAACCTTGTGCAGAACGCCATCGATGCAGTGGCCCACGCGGACACCCCGAGCGTGCACCTGTGGGTGCGTCCGGGGGCACAGGAGGTGGAGCTGTGTGTCGAGGACAACGGCCACGGCCTCCCGGGGGACGGCGCGGGCGTCTTCGAGCCGTTTTTCACGACCAAGAGCTCCGGTGAAGGCATCGGTCTTGGTCTCGCCATCGCCGAGCGCATCGTCACCGGTATGGGCGGCACCATCACCGCGACGTCCAGCGAATCCGGCGGGGCGCGATTCCGGGTCCGCCTGCAGCGCACCACCCCGGCCCGACAGGAGGAGACATAACAGGATGACCGAACAGGGAGTGACCATCTACCTGGTGGAGGACGATGAAGCCATGCGCTCCTCCGTGGCACGCTGGCTACGCCTGGCGGACTTCCACGTCGAGCCACTGGCCGCGGCCGCTCCTCTGCTGGAGACAATCGCCACGGACAGCCCGGCGGTGGTGGTCTCCGACGTGCGCATGCCGGACATGGACGGCCGCGACCTGCAGCAGGCGGTACAGCACATCGACCCGGACCTGCCGGTGATCCTGTTCACCGGGCACGGCGACATCGACATGGCCGTGGAAGCCATGCGTAACGGCTGCTACGACTTCATCGAAAAGCCCTTCAACGCCGAACGCCTGCTGGAATCCGTCCGGCGGGCCTGCGAGAAGCGCCATCTGGTGCTGGAGAACCGCAACCTGCGCAGCCAGATGGAGGATCTCAGCGGCCTGCATGCACGCCTGATCGGCCGCAGCCCGGCGATCAACAAGCTGCGCCAGGAGATCATCGACATGGCGCCGGTGGACGCCAACGTCCTGGTCATCGGCGAGACCGGCACCGGCAAAGAGGTGGTGGCCAGCTGTCTGCATCATCTCAGCCCTCGCCACGACCAGCCTCTGGTGGCGGTGAACTGCGCGGCCATACCCGAGACCCTGGCCGAGAGCGAACTCTTCGGCCACGAGCCGGGCGCGTTCACATCGGCCTCGACCCGGCGCAAGGGGCGCCTGGAGGAAGCACACGGCGGCACGCTGTTCCTGGACGAGATGGCGGACATGCCACTGGAGGTGCAAGCCAAACTGCTGCGCGCCATCCAGGAACGCTCGTTCAACCGACTGGGCTCCAACACCGTACGCAACACCGACTTCCGCCTGATCGCAGCCATCAACACGGACGCGCGCGGCGCCATCCAGCGCCGCGAGCTACGCGAGGATCTGTATTACCGCGTCAACACCATCGAGCTGCACATACCGCCCCTGCGCGAGCGCCGCGAGGACGTCCCCATGCTGTTCTCGGTGTTCTGCGAGCACGCCGCCGTGGTCTACGACCGACCGGTCACCTACCCCGACAGCGCCACTCTCACGGCCCTGATGAACCACGACTGGCCCGGCAACGTGCGTGAACTCAAGAACGTGGCCGCGCGCTATACGCTCTCCTCGCTACCGCCGGAAGAGCGCCTTGGCAGCCTGCTGCGCCAGGACAACGACATTGCCCCCGCGCCCGGGGAAGGACTCAGGGAACAGGTGCAGAAGCTTGAACGCCAGCTTATCCAGGATGCCCTGCGCCGCCATGAGGGACGCATCACCCCCGTGCTTGAGGAGCTGCAACTCCCCCGGCGCACCCTCAACGAGAAGATGCGGCGATACGGGCTGCGCGGGTAAATCGGCGAAAAACCGCCGACGCCACCACCGCCTGTCGGCAATTTCTTGCTTACGGCCGTAACGACACCCCAAACCTCACCATTAATTCAACCACTTACACCCCCCTTCCTCCTGGCATGCCGCCTGCAATGGCCTGGGGAGCCCTGACCGGGCTGCCAATGACAAGAAACACGCTCCAGGAGGAGACCATGACTTCACTAGCACACCCCCAACAAGGACAGCCCACCCCCCTCCC
The DNA here is from genome assembly GCF_900110585.1 of Aquisalimonas asiatica. Taxonomy (NCBI): domain Bacteria; kingdom Pseudomonadati; phylum Pseudomonadota; class Gammaproteobacteria; order Chromatiales; family Ectothiorhodospiraceae; genus Aquisalimonas; species Aquisalimonas asiatica. The sequence goes on from NZ_FOEG01000002.1 coordinate 10,023, forward strand.
GGCCCGCCTGCCGAACATGCAGGCCCTGCGGGCATTCGAGGCTGCGGCCCGCTCCGGTTCGTTCACCCGCGCGGCTGAAGAGCTGTATCTCACCCAGTCCGCCGTGACCTATCAGATCCGTAACCTGGAGGACTACCTGGGCACGTCGCTGTTCCAGAGGCTGCACCGGGGTATCCGGCTCACCAACGCAGGAAGGGCGGTGTACAACGACATCAGCCGCGGCCTCGCACTCATCGGCGAGTCGCTGACCAGTGTGTCGGGAGCACCGGGCGCGACCCGGGCGATCAGCCGGCGGATGGAAGACGCGCCCGACCCGCCCTCCGCGTGACCAGGCGGTCAGCGCGACACGCGGAACTGCAGCTCGGCGCGTTCCTCAATGGGGCCGAGCACCAGCGTCCGGCCGGACTGCCGTGAGCCCGAAACTCCGGCGTCATACTGCCAGTCGCCCGGCAGGGTCAGCGTGAGGCCTTCCACGGGGTCAGCCACGGTCAGGGCGACGGTGGTCCGGGACGGATCCGCGGACCGGAGCTCGAACTGCACGGATTCCCGCGCGCGCCACCAGTCGCCGTAGCCGGACACCGTGTCGAACCACGCCCTGTCTCCGAACTGCTCCATGTAACGATCCACGAAATCCAGCTTGTGGCCCAGCTCGTCGGTGTGAATCAGCAGGTTGACCAGCCCCTGGTACTGGGCCACCTGTTCACTCAGCATGACCGCGTCGTCGAAGCGCTCGCCGAGCACACCCACTTCATCCTCAATAGTGACCGGGAATTCGTAGACGGGCAGCTCCGCGCCATAAGAGCGGTTATGCATCAGCTGGTAGGGGAGATGCGTCAGGGCCTCGTTCGCCGTGATGCTGGAGCTGAACTCATAGCCAACCGCATGCAGGAGTTGAGGGAGCTGCGCCGGCAGGGACAGATGGCCGGGGCGGAAGGCGCGCACCGGTGCGCCACTGCTTTCCTCCAGCAGGAACCGGCTGACGCGTAGCTCGCCCAGCATGGTGGCGTCGCGAACCCGCATGAAATCCACGACGAAAGGTCGGTAGTCCGGGTACTGTTCCGTGCCTGATCCTACCGGCATGCGGGCGAGTTCATTGGAATGGGCGACGGTGTGGCTGGCGATGCCCATGCCCTGCTCCACCAGCGCCTCGAGCGTCGGGATGCGCGACGTGTCGAAGAACGCGCGATCGTTGTAGTCCGTCACGTACTTGGTCTGGATGAAATAGGTCGCAGGAACGCCATGACGCTGGGCGACTTCGGTGTAGTGCGGGATGTTGTCCATGGAGTGCGTAAAATCCACGTCGTGCGTCATCAGTGCGGTGAACTCGCGTCCATGAGGCGTCGGTGACAATGTGATGGCAGCCGGGTCGCCTTCCCGGTAGATGTTCTTCAGGACTCTCAGGACGGTATCGACCTGGGGTTGAAAGGCGTTCACGTAAGTGTCGGACAGCATGGGGAACCGCCCGTTGTGGGCTCGCAGGATGTAGTGCCCGAGGTCCACACCGACCGCGTAGGCGTGCCCTCTGTCTTCGCCTTCACCACCGTGGGTCTTCCGCGTCACCGCGACGCGACCATCGTCGCCGAACACCGCGATGGGCGGCTCGGCGGTGTCCGTGTAGTGCACCCCGGGCAGTCCGGAGTCCGGGATCAGCGGGCTTCCCAGCATGACGATGGACGAGCCGCCGGTCGAGAGGACCGGGTCAGTCACTGCCGAAGACCACAGGCTGATGTGCTGGCGTCGGGCGTGTTCATGGGCCCCGCCGTACCCGAACAGCGCCCGGGCGCCGCCGCCGAGCGCGGAGAAGCCGACGACGGTACCGCCATCCTCCACGTGGGCGGTCAGGGCTTCCAGCGTTCCCGGGGGCGTATTCGCGCCGGTCAGGGACGGATACACCATGATGACGGCGTGCTCGAGCGCGTCGTCGAGATCCGTCACGACGCGGAAGGGAATGCCGAGGCTGCGGAAGCCGTGCGCCAGCCCCAGCCAGGAGCTCTCCTCGTCGCGCACATACAGCCCGACGCCGAATGGGTGGTCGCTGGCATACGCCTCGACGCCGGTCCGTGGTGGTTCGCCTGGCAGGACGGTGGGCTGTTCCGGGCCCTGGAGGTCAGGGAACGCCGGCCCGGAGTCGCTGAACAGCCACCAGGCGGCAAACGTGATGACCAGCAAAAAGGCAATGCCAATGCCGATTCGGTGTCGAGTCACGGTCAATGGGCTCCGTTCGATCGGGTTTCATCCAGCCCGTGGATGCTGAGTCCGCCGAAAGCGGACCAACCCAGCCAGTAGGGCTCAAGGGCAGCCGCCACGACCGAGAGATGGTCCAGATCGCCGTCAAAGGTGTACCGGCTCGCGGGGATGTTGACGGCCCCGCTGTAGGAAAACGCCCGGCCGGGCAATCCCGCGGCCGGCTCGGCCAGGAGCAGCAGTACCGGGGTCTGGTCCACGGAAACCAGCCATAGCCTGCCGGTATCGTCATCCGAGCGCACATACCGCCGCTGGGTCTCGTCCGGCAGCGACCCGGCTTCCAGCGCCATACGGATCCGGTGGCCGTGGTTCTCCCCCCAGGAGAGGAACGGCTCGGCGTCATGTCGCAGCCGCTCCGGGTCCGTGTGGTAGTTCATTACGGTCATGCGTACGCCGGACCAGTCCAGGGCAGCAAACAGCTTCTCCCCCCAGCGCGGGTGGATGCCCCACCAGGAAGGCACGACAAGATCAACGGGCATGGCGCCGTCCAGTGCGTCCTGTGCGACAGCGACGGTATCGACCCAGCGCTCCCGCCAGAGGTCGTGATTCTGGGCGAACCCGGGCAGCAGGTAGGGTTCGATGTCCAACTGGACACCTGCCAGGCGGGCGCCCGCTTCACTGGTCTCGTTGAACTGGCGAAACGCCTTCATCCGCGCACGCAGGGCCGGCCAGCTCTGCTCCAGCACATCGTGCGGATCGCCGACAACCGCCCACACGGCCAGCCCCCGCTCACTGGCATCCGCGAGAAAACGGGCGAGCGCCTCCGGGCTCTCGACACCCCCCGCGCTGGTCGGCACCGAGACGTACAACTCGTCGAGCCCCTGCTCTTCCGCGGCGGCCCAAAGCGTCTCCGGCCGGTCCTGCCAGAACCCGGGCGACCAGAACCACGCCCCGCGGGGCGCCTCCTGCTCCCGCTCCCGCGGCTCCATGCGTATGTCATCAATGCGCAGCGCGGCGCTCTCCGCCGGGCAGACGACGGTCAGTGAGGACCAGTTCCGGTCATTGCCGGGGACGGGAAAGCGGAAGGTCTGCGGTTCGGTATCATCCACCGCAAGCGTACCCAGCGTCAGAGGGGTTTCCTCGTCGTCGCGCCGGCTGTCGCCGATCGCCACCTCAAACGCTCCGCTGCCTCGAGCCTCCACCACCAGCTGCATGGGTGACGACGCCAACCAGCGTCGCCCGGAGCGAAAGAGCACGCCGGCGACGCGGGACCCGGCCTCGCAGCGCAGCGTGTTGTCCGCCTCAACGCGCACGCGCTCGTCCACACCGAAGGCCCTCGGCTCGAAGTCGCGGACCACGGACTCGTTGAACGGCAGATATGACCGTTCCGGCGAGGCCAGCGGGATGTTGCTGATGACCTCGCTCACGGTCACGGCGTCGCCATCAAACCGACCCTGCAGCGTCAGAGAATACAGGTCCTCGTCGGGCAGGTCCGGCTCCGCCGGCCCGGCCCAGAGCACCTGATCGACGGCAATGCCCGGCAGCGTCTGCCGGACACAGCCCTCGGGTGCCGCGCCGGTCTCGTCCGCCAGCAGCAGACGCTGGCGCGAGCCGTCCACGCCGTAATAGGGAGCCTCGAAGCGCGCACTGCCGACAGCGTCATCCTCTTCGCAGATCATGATGGAGGCGGTATCGGCCAGTAGTGTGGATGCGTATGCGCCAAACCAGAAGACGATCCCGAGGAGCACCAGGCGCTGGACAACGGTTGCATGGGCGACTCGAACCATTCCGGCTCCTCTGTGGCCTGCGCCAGCGTGATCGACGCGAATACAGTATCGACCACGCCGTCGTCCGGCGGATTGACGTGGGTCACAACCGGCAAAGTCACTGGGCACAGCACCGGTGGTGACAGTCCCGGTACGTGTGCCTCCCTGTCCATGGCTGCGCGCGACGTTACCAATCGGCTAAGCTGTTGGTCTCTTCTGGTCACAAGGATTCGTGCCGATGGCCGCTTCAAACGCAGTATTTCAGTGGGGCATCGTATCACCCGGGCGTATCGCCCAGACCTTTGCCTCGGCACTATCCTCGGTGGACGATGCCCGACTCGGCGCCGTGACCAGTCGCGATACCGATCGGGGCCGGGCCTTTACGGAGGCCTTCCCGCAGCCCGGCCCGGAGCCAGCGGTTTACACGGATTACGCCGCAATGTTGGCCGACCCTTCTATAGACGCGGTTTATGTCGCCAGTCCGCACCGCTTTCATCACGAACAGGTGCTGGCTGCCCTGAGAGCGGGCAAGCCGGTGCTGTGCGAGAAGCCGATGACGGTGACGGCCGCCCAGGCCGAGGAACTGATGCAGGTGGCGGACCAACAGGGCGTTTTCCTGATGGAGGCAATGTGGTCACGGTTTCTGCCCGTCTGGCAGCAGGTGCGCCGCTGGCTGGACGACGGCCGCATCGGCCCGGTGCATACCCTGCATTCGGAGTTCTGTGTCGACATGCCGCGCAACACCTCGGATCGGTTGTTCGACCCGGCGCTGGCCGGTGGCAATCTGCTGGACATGGGGGTGTACTGTATCGCCCTGAGCCGGTTCGTGACCGGGCGAGATCCGGATCGCGTGCAGTCGGCAACCCGGCTCGGCCCCACCGGGGTGGATGAGCGGACCGCGGCCATCCTCGATTACGGCGACCTGGTCAGTCAGTTCACGAGCAGTTTCCTGGGCCAGCGTCGCAATGGGTTTCGGATCGAGGGCGAGCGCGGCGTCATAGAGATTGACGCGCTCTTCTGGGCCTCGGAAAGCGCTCGCCTTACCGAGGTGACGGCGGCCGAGTCGCCCGCGGTGGAGCGATTCGAACAGCCCCACCGCGGCAACGGATTCGAGTATCAGATCGAAGCCGCCATGGCGTCCATTCGGGCCGGCGAGCGCGAGTGCCCCGGCATGCCCTGGGCCGCCACCCTGGGCACCGCCAGGGTCATGGACCGGATGCTGCGCGATGCCGGCGTGACCTTCCCTTTCCTCTGACAACGCCTTGCCGGGTTCCCGGGGCGTCACGGCCTACTGCGTCAGCCTGGATGCCTACGCAGGCTGGTGTACTTCACCCAGCAACCACTCCCGGAACTGCCCGGCGATAGGCCGCTCCTCGCCCGGGCCCGCGCTGGCGACAAAGTACGCCTGCTCACAATCCAGCGACCGATCACTCACCTGCTCCAGCGTCCCGGCGGTGAGCTCCGCCTGGTGCAACTCCGGTACGCCCAGGAGCACACCCTGACCGGCCAGGGCCGCCTCCTGCGCCAGCAGCCCATTGCCAAACCGCAACTCCCGCAGCCCGCCGCTCTCGCTGCCCTGCTGCCTGAACCACTCTTTCCACCCGCACGCCTCACCGAAGCGATCGAGGGTGCCATCACGCAGCAGCGGCAGCGTGTGCAGTGACTCGGCTCCGGTCACGTTGCGCGCCAACGCCGGCGCGCACATCGGTACCAGCGTCAGCCCCATGAGCCGCTCCGGCTCGATATCGGCATAGTGGCCATAACCAAGGCGCACGGACACGTCGATGCCAGCGCGCTTGAGATCCGCTGCGCCGAAGGCGCTGTCCCTGGCGCGATCGACCGTCTGCAGGCTCGCCTGCAGCCGCACCTCGGCGTCCGGGCAAATAGCGTAAAAACGATGCAGGCGCGGCACGATCCACTTGGTGGCAAACAACGGCTCTGCGCACACGGTCACGATCAGCCGCTCGTCGCCGTGGGAGCGGATCTTCTCCACGGCCTGCTCCAGCGCCTGAAAACCCTCGCGCAGGTCCGGCAACGCCTCGCGCGCCGCCGGCGTCAAGCTGACCCGCCGGTGGTGGCGCACGAACAGCTCGACACCGAGATACTCCTCCAGCGCCTTGATCTGATGGCTGATCGCCGCCGGCGTGACGTTCAGCTCCTTCGCCGCCGCAGCAAAGCTCCTGGTGCGCGCTGCAACCTCGAAATAGGCCAGTGAGGTCAGGGACGGCAGTCGTAGCATGACCAGTACTCGCAATTCGTGACAGGCCACCGACACGGTCAGGTGGGAGGCCCTCACTATAATCAATGCCGCTCCGGAAACCACGCCGGGGCCAGCCGGCTGGCGCCCGGCTCATGGATGATCAGGCCCCGTTGACCGTCACATCGGCCGTAATGGAATTGCGAATGAAGCAGTTCTTGTGCGCATTGGCGTGGATTTTCTCGATCGCCGCTTCGCCGGGCACCTTATCGCCGCCAAACGTGACCTGGGGCGACAGCTCGATGCGCGTGACTTCCCTGCCCTTCTTCTCGTTCTGCTCCAGGTAGCCCTTCGGGTTATCCGTGTACGACTCAACCCGATACCCCTGCATCTCGGCAATCGCCAGGAAGAACAGCATGTGACAACTGGACACTGCGCTCACCAGCATCTGCTCCGGATCGGCACAGTTGGGGTCGCCCTTGAACTCGACCGACGCCGATACATCCACATTCTGACCACCATTCAGCGCAACCTGATGATTGCGCGAGAACGTGTTTTCCCCGGACTCGTGGGGCTGACGCTCCCAGTTGATCGCAGCACCATGCACTGACATAGCTTCCCCTCCCGTGAATTGACGCACGATCAACTTAGGAACTGCGCCACTCCGCGTAAAACGACGATTACTAAGCAAGCGGCTTAGCCTGGCTAATGTGAGGACCACTCGGCGGGAAATCGTGGCCCGGACAGAGCGATTGACGACGCAGACAGGACAACTCAAGCCACAAGGCTTAAAATCGGGCCACAGTGTTCACAAAAGGGAACGACTGCGTGGCCTACGACCTCAATGACCTCTACTTCTTCGTGCAGGTGGTGGATCACGGGGGATTCGCTCCCGCCGGCCGCGCTTTGGGAACGCCCAAGTCCCGCCTGAGCCGCCGCGTCGCTCTGCTGGAAGAGCGCCTGGGCGTTCGCCTGATCCATCGCACCACGCGCCAGTTCACCGTCACGCCCATCGGCGAGACCTACTATCGCCACTGCAAAGCCATGCTGGTTGAGGCCGAGGCGGCCGAGGAAGCGGTGGAGACCACGCGGTCAGAGCCCCGTGGCACCGTCCGCGTGAGCTGCCCGGTGGCGCTGCTGCAGTCTTACGTCGGTGACATGCTCACCGACTTCATGTTGCGGTATCCACTGGTCAACGTGGCACTGGACGCCACCAACCGGCGCGTTGACGTGGTCGGGGAAGGGATCGACGTGGCGATCCGTGTGCGCCCGCCGCCGTTGGAGGACAGCGAGCTCATCCTGCGCGTGCTGGCCGATCGGGGCCAATGCCTGCTCGCCAGCCCGCAGCTGGTGGAGCAACAGGGTGGCCAGCCTTCAGCACCGGACGACCTTGCGGCCTGGCCGACCCTGGGCCTCGGCACTCCCCAGGAGGACTTCACCTGGAACCTGTTCGGCCCCGAGGACAAGCCCGCATACGTGCCCCATGTGCCGAGACTGGTCACCACCGACATGAGCGCGCTCCGCAAAGCGGCCGTCGCCGGCATCGGCGTGGTGCAACTCCCCCGCATGATGGTCCGGCCCGAACTGGACGCCGGGCGGCTCGTGCCGGTGCTCCCGACCTGGGCGCCGCGCCGCGAGATCGTGCATGCGGTATTCCCGTCGCGGCGGGGCCTGCTCCCGGCAGTGCGGGTATTGATCGATCATCTCGCCGAAGCGTTCAACGCCCTGCACGAGGATTGAGCCGGCTCAGGCCGCACCCGGCCGCCTTGCCTGATCAGCAGCCAAGGGACGCGTTGCCGCCCCTGACCATGACCTTGCCGGCTCAATACTGATGCGCCCCATCATTCCTTGACATAGACCGCCAAATACGTGGTGGTCCCTTTACCGACACCGAGACAACCCGGTTGAGAAACCTGGAAAACTGAATGAAACTTATAGCCTTCTGATGCCCTGGACTCGAGCCGTTTCTCGAGCTCGGAAATCGCCTTGTTCGAGAACTCAGCACCAATGGACTCTACTTTATATTTCATGGCTACTCCTCTTTCTCAAGAAACAAATAATCGATACCCCCGGCGCCAGCCCGACAACGCACCAGGCGCTTATACGTCAACCTGAGACCAAGCCAGAACCCCTTCTGCCGGAAAGCCAGCTCACTGTAGTGAGAGCAACTTGGCTCAAATACGCATTTATTTCGTAATGACCGGGGCGCCAGTTTTCGATAGAAACGAAGGACGATTATGGACCATCTTACAAGACGTGACCCGGAAGGAAGGGGGAGCGCGGATATCCTCTCATCCCCCGGGGTCGTTCCAGTCAATTTGCGCTCCACGGTCGGCCGAACTGACTCATCAACGGCAAATTCGAATTTATCCATGCGCCCCTCTTACGATGCATCCCCCCAGGCACGAACCCCGCGCCTTTAGACGGACAAAGTCACAGCGGTCAGTTTGTACGGTGCCTGTGATTGTTAGGGTGTTTCCCCGACGGCGCACCCAGGCATTTCTCGATCGAGCCCTTCATGTAGGAAACGAGCGCTTCGAAGTCTTCCTGCTTCTCCCCCCACCGGTCTTCAACCGTTCCCAGATACCCCTTACGGGCATACTGCACAACCGCCGCATGCTCAGGAGGTGCTTGTTGCTCCACCCATTCCGCCGCCACATCTTTTGGCGCGATATCGCCGGTAGCCGCCGTCAGCCACATGCGTGACAACGTCAAAACCACGTTGCGCTCATCACCCGCGGCCTCCGCCAGAAGCGTGGGCAAGGAATCGCGGATTGCCCGTCGGATATCAGCCATTGGCACCGGATCGAAAACCTCCGCGGCATTGCTCCCATACAACGGCAGACTGTTGTCGATCACTTTCTTCAGAACAACTGCCAGATCAGGATCGCGGACCGGTTCCGGGACGCTCCCGGCCTCAAACAGCTCTCGTAACCACTCGCCGTACACAAACTCGGCCCGTGGCGGGAACCGCCAGGGAACAACGTCAGAAACCGCTATTACCATCAGCTCCAAAGGCCTGACGCCTTGCGCATTACCAATCGCACCAGATACGCCCATCAGCCGAGAAACCAACGTCTGCCTCTGCTCAAAGGTCGGCGGATTAGAGACAGCAACCAGAATATCCACGTCGCTGTCCCGCTTCAGACCACCACCGACGGCGGAGCCGAAGAGATAACTACCGACAATCGATTCACCAAGGACACCTTCTACGATTGACTGCGCCTGTCTCGCTTCATCTGGTATGTCCGGGCTTGCCATACTCTCCGGGGCCCCTCTCGCCCTGACACGTTGGTATTAAGGCACCTCGAAACGCCCGCAGGACGCGCTTCCGCTAACATCCTCTGGCTATACGGGCTTCGCGACCAGCATCTCACTCGCACCCTTCTGAAATCGGTAGCTGACAGGCCGCAACGAGACCTGCATACCGTCTTCGGATAGCGCCGTCATCACGTAGTCCAGGTGCTCCGAAACCGTTCCGTCCAGAGAAACAACCGGAAACACACGGACTTCGGACGCTACTCTGCACAGCTCGCGCATTGATGCCAGATGAGTCACTTCATCAACATGGTCGCTATAGAGGAACAGGTAATGGGAGCAGAGTGCCAAATCGAACTCAGGGTCACCGAATGGCAGCGAAGGGAGTGAAGCTGCTACATACCGCCCCTGCTGGAAACCGGCATCAAAATCAGCGAGGAACGTCGACATGGCCCTCATCCGAACCTCTCCAAGCTGATCAACACTTCCTACTGAGTCCCAGAAATAGCTGTCTTGCCCCTCCCGGAGCTTATCCATTACCTCCGGGTACACTTCGTCCACCCGTCGGCGTATCTCTTCAGCCTGAAAGTGGTACAGTGGATCGCAGGATGTGACTCGGTGTCCCCGGTGTGTGGCCTCTGCGTTAAAGCTCGCCGGGCCATCCCCGCACCCAACTATCTTCTTCCCCAGATCACTCTCCGATAAACCGAACATCGTCTGGTATTCTTCGAATGACCGACCCCATGGGACGATGCTGGCCAACTCCAAAATCTGACTCCCCCACGACGCGTTTGCGGCTACGAACTCACCAGCCTGATCAGGCATCCATTTGAAATATCACCAGAGGCTCTCATACAACACTTCCTCCGTAAACCGGTGAAAGATAGCGTGTATGTCTTCCCTTTCTTACCCCCTGAACCGATAGCGAAAAACATCCCTGTATTCTCCGTTCAGCTGCGGGGCCTGATAGAAGCCATTGACCCTTTCAGTGAACACGAACCCCGCCTTCAGCAGAGTTGCTTGAGCGGCCACGTTCTCCACGTCCGTGAAAGAGCTTATGTTTCTCGACCAACGAGCCTCGATCAGGTGATTCGCAGCCAGCTCCAGCGCTTCAGCGGCGTACCCTCGACCCCTGTATGGAATACCGACACCGAAGTGAACAGCCATCGACTCATCCGTCCTGACAACGGTGACCATCCCCACAGCGGCACCCTCTGTTATCGCCTCGATCACCCAAACACACTTCCCGGCATACATCAGGCTTTCCGGGGTCGAAATCTTCTGGAGCATTCGCTCGGTTTGCTCGATATTTATGTGTGGCAATCTTGCAAGATATTTCGCGGATTCGAGATTGCCAGTGTAGCTCTCGAAAATTGACGCGCCATCTTCATGCCGGTAGTGCCGTAACGCTATCCTTTCCGAGACGGTAACCATAACTTCACTTTTTCTCTGAACACCACCAGAAACGAGGGGATTCGCTGCATCTTGTTTTTCTTTCTTTGCTATAAGTCATACCGCCCCCAATCGTCTCTCCATGCCTTATACAAGACATGCTCGCAAAGCGGGTTGGAAGGTTCCAGATCCGGATGCCGAAAATTCCTGACATAGGACATCCCGACTTTTCTCATGACCGCTTGAGAACGAATATTGCGCACTGTTGCAAAAGACACTACCTCATCTACACCCAAGTGAGTGAACGCATACCGCAACGACTCGTGGGCAGCCTCCGTTGCGTACCCCATACCCCAATAGCGTTTCGCAAGACGCCAGCCAACCTCGACACATGGTGAGAAGGGCATGCTCTCCTTGGGCGTGTGCAGGCCGACAAACCCAATGAACTGACTTTGACCCGGGATCTCTACAGCCCAGAATCCCCACCCACGTTCAGCAATGAGAGACTTGATGTGTCTCCCCATACTGTAGCTTTCTTCCTCAGTCAAAAGCTTCGGGAAGAACTCCATCACGTCCTTATCCCCACACATCTGCGCAAAGGGTTGAAGGTCTTCGTCACCCCACTGCCGAAGTATCAATCTTTCCGTTGTGATCATGGGTCAGGTGGTGCCTTATCACGGTGATTAGGGCCATTCGAAGGCGAGACCAGCCAGCGCTCGCTCAGTCCATTTCCAGCACCGACGGCTGCATTTTTAAACCGCTGGCAGCGCTTGGCTTCCGGTGCGCGGATTCCATGAAGGCCAGGAGCTCAAGACTCCACCAAACGGCCGGATAGACGACCGCAACCGACCCTCTGCGTGCCTCGATCACGGCCTCCGTCTCTCTGCCTAGTGCTGAACGAAGCGGCGTCCCATCAGGGACGTCCGGCTTACCCGATTTGTAATGACCGCCTCAGCCATTCTGAGTGAACTGAGGCAAATCGTCGGTAATCTCAAACCACGGAGCCTTGCTGCCCACGAAGACATGGCGGGCTGCGCGCACGCCGGGATCAGTGTCGAGGGTGCCCAGTGGTAGCGCATAGACCTCCGGCTTTGCACCGAACTTCGTATGAATGCTGGAGCCGCAGGTTGAACAAAACACCTTGAACTCCCCGGGCGATGACTCGTAGGACTTGAGCAGCTCCTGGCCTCTGACGGTCCGCCAATCCTCGGCCCTCACCTTTGCGCAGGTTCGGAACGCCGACGCATGGAGCTTGCGACACATAGAGCAATGGCAATTGTACACATCGCTAAGATCACCATTTACTTCATATTGGACGCCTCCGCAGAGGCAGCTACCTGATAGGCTCATTTACCCAACCTCCCTGTGCTATCGACCGCAGCGCGCGCGGCTTTTTAACAGAGGCGCAGCCTTAACAAAAAGGCCGCCGCTGTGCCTGCGCTTGATACATTTCTAGCCTTCAATTGCTACTATATTCACAGACGACTTTCTTTCGAACGCCGAACCAATCGGAGCATTCAGGAAATCAACAATGTCCGGATAGTAGTTCGCGATGGTGTTGACATCATAGATTTCGTGATTGGCTGAATCATCCATATACTTCTGCGACCCTTTACCCCACATAAAGCACCAACCACTGTCCATTTAATTCCTCGACCCTTCTCGGCACACGTACCCAACCTTCTTACCGTTGCCAGTAATCATGTCGGTTGCTATGCAGCCGCCGTAGCCTCTAGCAATATTTTTTAATTCATCGGCTTTCAATTTGAATACTTTATTCATCACTGAAGATACCTGATGGAAACCCAACGCTTTGGACAGGGGCCGTAGTTTAGCGCCAGAGGAACGGAGGTCCGAACCGCGTAGCGACGCTTTACGTGCTGCAACTTTTTAAGTGTGAATATGCTACCGCCCTTTGATATTGAGTTTTTTTGCCACGAGCACCTCCAATTTAAGGAAAAGCTCCTGCTTTAGCTCAGCTCGTTTTTGCTGCATCTCTTTCTTACTATAGTTTCCAGGTGGCACTTCACCTTCAACTTTAATTCCCGTAGGCAAATGAGTAAGAAATACGACGGCACTCGTTGTTTTAAGCTTTCTTTCAAATTGGCCCGGCCTGCCACTATTTAAGCCATTCATGCCCATGGACACTTCAGCGGGGTTCAATCTCCATTTTTTTTTGTCCTGCTTCTTGCTCATGACTTAGTGCACACAACAGTGTCTACTTTTTGTGGGAAGGACCACCGCGTCCGGTGGAGGCCGAAGTCCAGCGCTTGGATAACTGGTTTGTTCGATATTTGCACGACGCTTCCGCTCCTGCTCAGTGATTTGTTCCTGGCGCTCCTCGATGGAGTTCAGCCCAAGACGTACCCGATCCTGGAGGAATGCCAACTGCCAGCCCGCTACATCCTCTCTCGCGACAGCATCTTCGAGTACTGAGACACACTCACCCATGAACTCGGGCTCTGAAACAGAATGCTGAACGACCAGCCATGCAGCCTTGGCAGCCTCTTCCCCAACTAACGAGCAGCGAGTAATTTTTCCGCGTGCAGCAACTTATTAGGAAAGCTCCCGTTCCATATAGTGCGTACCGCTTTCAGTTTTACTGATCCGGAATCCCATCCGCTTATATAACCCCACCGCCGGGTTTTCACTAAACACCCGGAGCCGGAGTAATTTAAACCCTGATTTCTGGGCTAGATTGGCAGTGTATCTAAGCGCCTGCGACCCCAAACCTTGATGCTGCCAATCCGGGTCAACTTGGAGGTCGCGGATATAGTAGGCAGACTTGTCATGACTCAACCGAAGCACCCCAACTACAGAATCATTTATAACTATCTCGTAGTTTTCAAAGTCATTCCAGTTCTTATCGAATACCGCCTGGTCCCAGCTAATCCCGAGCTCTTTGTAGTAAGGCTCCATATTTCGCCAGGTCAGCTGCTCGACAAAATCCTTGTTTCTCGCTTGCTGGAATGTGAGCTTCATTTGAGCCTTCCTAACGCTGATGGTAACCGACGCCGGAGCGCAGCGTAGGGAACCAAAAGCGGTACGCTTTTGGCGTCCGGGTGACCGCTTGGTTAAAAGACCTGACATCCAAGTTCACGAATCCTTGGCGAAAAGTTTCTGGAACAAGCGCTCTGACTCTTTTAGACCGTCCTCAGTGAACAGGACTGACTTGGCCTTACCAACCGGGTTCTCAATGAGACCCTTTTCATGAAGCCTATTCATGGCATCCCAATCAAAGGATTTCCAAGCCCGACCACCGTCATGCAAAGTCAGGTACAGCAAAGCCAATACGGCCTCATCGATTTTTTCTTCATCAATCTCCATGGCTCATCCTCTGGTGATGTGCCCTTTTTACAGTGAATATACCGCCCTCACGATGACTCGATCACCGTGACGGCGAGATATCTACCTTCACTGCAGCTGTGTGCCCTATCGCGTTTCCCCTTGTTACAGCAGATTACCGCGGGAGGGCCGTTCGGTGCCACCAATCACTTGACGGCGCGATTTCGTGCCGGAGTCATGCGGCATGGTAGGTCGCTTGCTCCGGCAGTGAAGGGGGCGATGGCGGAGGCGGTTCGTTTACTCAGCGTCGGGCGCGATCCGCGCCACAACTTCGCTGCGCTGCTCCGGTGGCAGGCGGATGATGACGCCTTCATTGGATCTGACGCTGGTGCCTGTGAGGGCGGTGATGTTGACCTGGTGGGAGACCAGGATGACGGGGTCGCCTGGCTCCATGGTGTTCACGTGCATGATGGTGTCGCGGGTCTGCTGCTCGCGATCACCACGGCCGCCGAAGAAGGAGTTGAGCGGCGGGAGTTCCACCACTTCCCCCACGTTCATCTCTTGGGCGGTGTCCATGCTGCGGCACCACTGGCTGGAGAGTACGCGGGCGCGGTCAATGCCGTGGGCCTGCAGGAACGGCTTCCAGGCGCGCGCTTGTTCCCGGCCGCGTTCGTCGAGGTTGCGCTGGGTGGAGCAGTCACCGACCTCGAAGCCTTCAGGATCGCCGACGCCCGGCGCCAGGGCATGTCGGAGCATCAATACCGCTTCGCCTTCTCGCACCAGTGCCAATGCTTCGTCTCGCTCCTCTGCGACCAGCAACGGCGGCAGCGAGAGGAGGATAACGGCCAACAGCAGGATCAATGCGGCTCGATCACCGTAGTCGGCGTGGAATCCGAACGCTCTTGGTGTCGTCATCGGATTGCTCGAATAGTATTGACACTATTCTTATACGACCCCGTTACGGAAACGTCCACATGGGCGGGAGCGCGAAGGGAGCCGGGTACGAATCATGAACCCGGCGGCGTCCGTGTTCAGGCGTCCTGCAGCAGCGCCTCTGCCTCATCCAGCCAGTGCAGCCACGCCTGGCCCGCGGTGATGCCCCGCCGCAGGGCGAGATACTGGAGGCGATAGTGGCGTGAGAGGGTCTCCGGGTCACTGAACCAGGTGGCCTCCACCTCCCGGTAGGCGGCGAGCCGCTCCTCCCAGGCCCGGCGCAGGGTGGCAAGCTCGCCGCGCAGCGCCTCATCGTCCACCAGGTCGCCAGCGAACAGTTTCACCAGCAGCGGATCCCGTGTCGCCGGGCGTGGCTGGGGTGTTGCCAGCCAGTCCCGCAGGGCGGCCTCCCCCGCCGGTGTAACGGCGTATCGCTTGCGATCCGGGCGCTCGGCCTGGGGTTCCGCTTCCATGCTCAGCAGCCCCTCCTCGTGGAGTCTTCCCAGCTCGCGGTAGATCTGCTGATGACTCGCGCTCCAGACGAATCCCTGGCGCCGCCCGAACCGCTGGTTCAGGTCGTACCCGGTGGCCGGCTCCTCGTGCAGGGCCGCCAGGAGGGCGTATCGCAGGGCCATCACAACTCCTTATGCAACTTGTTGCATAGCAAACGGGCTCAAGGCATCATTATGCAACAAGTTGCATAAGAGGGCAGCCCCATGACGCTGGAACCGTTGTTGCAAAGTACCCTGGCGATCCAGATCCATACCCTCGCCGCCGTTCTGGCCTTCGTCATCGGCGTAGGGCAGTTCCTGCTCCCGCGGGGATCGAGGGTGCACCGGGTCGTGGGGTGGAGCTGGATCGGGCTGATGGCGGTCACTGCGGGCTCGTCGTTCTTCATCCACATGGGCCGGGTTTTCGGGATCTGGAGTCCGATCCATCTGCTGTCGATCTTCACCCTGGTGATGCTGGTGTTCGCCGTCCGGGCGGCGCGCCGCCACGATGTCGCCACCCATCGCAGCATCATGATCTCGCTGTTCGTGTTCGCGCTGGTAGGTGCGGGCGCCTTCACCTTTCTGCCGGGGCGCATCATGCATGGGGTGGTCTTCGGCGGGTAGGCGCGCCGTTGATCCAGGTCAATCCGCTCCGGGTTGCGCCTGCTAGAGTGCAATCACTGGACTGGTTGCGGACCTTCCCATGCAGCATGCCACGGTTTCTTCTCGTGACGTCGTGTTCGCCACGCGCGGCCTGACCAAGGTCTATACGAACGGCGAGATGGTCATTCACGCCCTGCGCGGGGTGGATCTGGACCTCTACGCCGGCGAGCTCACGGTCATGCTGGGCGCCTCCGGATCGGGCAAATCCACCCTGCTGAACATCCTCGGCGGGCTGGACAGCGCCACGGACGGCCAGGTGCGCTACGGCGATCAGGACCTGGTCCGGGCCAGCGACCGGGTGCTCACCGCCTACCGGCGCGATCACGTGGGCTTCGTGTTCCAGTTCTACAACCTCATCTCGAGCCTCACCGCCCGCGAGAACGTAGCCATCGTCACGGACATCAGCCGCAACCCCATGCGCCCGGAAGATGCCCTGGCCCTGGTGGGGCTGGGCGAGCGACTGGACCACTTCCCTTCCCAGCTCTCCGGGGGCGAACAGCAGCGGGTGGCGATCGCCCGGGCCATCGCCAAGCGCCCCGCGGTGCTGTTGTGTGACGAACCCACCGGCGCGCTGGACTCCCGCACCGGCGTGCAGGTTCTGGAGGCCATCGAGCACGTGAACCGGGAACTCAACACCACCACGGCGGTGATCACCCACAACGTGGTAATCGCTGAAATGGCGGACCGGGTGGTGCGGCTGAGCGACGGGCGCGTCAGCGACGTCCACGTGAACGAGCAGCGCAAGGCGCCGTCCGAGCTGAGCTGGTAACCGGCGTGCGCACCATCCACCGCAAGCTGCTCCGCGATCTGGTCGACCTCAAGGGCCAGGTGGCGGCGATCGCCGTGGTGGTGGCCGCGGGCGTGATGACGCTGATCATCGCCGTAACCACCCTGGACGCCATCAGCCTGACCAAGGACCGCTTCTACCGGGACTACCACTTCGCCGACGTGTTCGTGGACCTCAAGCGGGCGCCGGAGGGCCTCGCCGAACGGCTTCGCGACATCCCCGGCGTGGATCACGTGGAGACGCGCGTCAACGCCCCGGTGCGCCTGGAGGTGCCCGGCTACGCCGACCCGGTGCGCGGGCAACTGCTGTCCCTGCCGGACGGCCGGCAACCGGACCTGAACCGGCTCTACCTGCGCGAGGGCAGCCTGCCGGACCCGGGCCGGTCGGACCAGGTGGTGATCAGCGAGCCCTTCTCCGAGGCCCATGGCCTGCGCCCCGGCGACACCGTGACGGCCATCATTCGCGGGCGCCTGGAGACCATGACGGTCAGTGGCGTGGCCCTGTCGCCGGAGTTCGTCTACCAGATCGGCCCGGCGGACCTGCTGCCGGACTACGAGCGCTTCGCCGTGCTGTGGATGAACCGCCGCGCCCTGGCCAACGCCTTCGGCATGGACGGCGCCTTCAACAATGCGGTGCTGACCCTGCAGGCCGGGGCCGACGCAGGGCCGGTCATCGACACCGTGGATACGCTGCTGGCGCGCTACGGCGGCACCGGCGCCTACGACCGCGACGATCAGGTCTCGCACCAGTTCCTGACCATGGAGCTGGATCAGCTCCGGGTCATGGCCGTAGCGCTGCCGACGCTGTTCCTGGGCGTGGCCGCGTTCCTGCTGAACGTGCTCATGGGGCGCATCGTGCGCACGCAGCGTCAGCAGGTGGCGGTGCTCAAAGCTTTCGGTTACAGCAACCGGGACATGGCCGCGCACTACGGGCTGCTCACCGGCCTGATCGTGCTTATCGGCGTGGCCGTGGGGGTGGGCATGGGCGCCTGGGCGGCCGATGCCCTGGCGGCGGTGTACATGGAATACTTCCGCTTCCCGGCCATGAGCTTCCGGCTGCAACCCCAGGTCCTGCTGCTGGCGGTGGTGGTGGCGGCCGGTGCCGCGGCGCTGGGCACTTACCGGGCCGTGCGCGGGGCGGTGAGCCTGCCGCCCGCCGAGGCCATGCGGCCGCCGGCGCCGGAGACGTTCCGCCAGGGCTGGCTGGAGCGCTCGCACCTGGGGCGGCTGCTGGATCAGCCCACACGCATCATCGTGCGCAATCTCGCCCGCCACCGCCTGAAATCCGGCCTCTCGGTGCTCGGCATCGGCCTCTCCGGCGCGCTCCTGATGGTGGGCAGTTACCAGTTCGGCGCCGTGGACGACATGCTTGATACCCAGTACCGGCTGGTGCAGACCATGGACATCAACCTCTACTTCACCGAGCCCGCCTCGGCCCACGCCGTGGCCGGGCTGCGCCACAAGCCGGGCGTTCAATACGTGGAGGGCTTTCGCAACGTGCCGGTGCGGCTGGCCGCCAACGGCCAGGACTACCGCACGGCGATCCTCGGCATGGATGCGGAACCGAAGCTGCGCCGGCTCACGGATGCGCGCGGACAGCCCCAGCGCCTGCCGCCGGAAGGCCTGGTGCTCACGGATTACCTGGCGGACTATCTGGGCCTGCGCCCCGGGGATGCGGTGCAGGTGGAGGTCATGGAGGGTCACCGGCGCACCCTGGATGTGGAGCTCGCGGCCGTGGTCAGCGAGCCCGTGGGGGTGAGCGCCTACATGGAGCGCCAGGCGCTGAACCGGCTCATGCGCGAGGGCCCGGCATTGTCCGGAGTGTGGCTGCTCACCGATGCCAGCCAGCACCCGGCACTGTACGAGGCGCTGTGGGACGTCCCGCAGATCGCCGGCATCGGGCTGATCGGCGAGGCGGAGGCCGCCATTCGCGAGTACATCGACGACACCGTGCTGATCATGATGGGCGTGCTGCTGCTGCTCGGCGGCTCCATCACCTTTGCCGTGGCCTACAACAACGCCCGCATCGCCTTCGCGGAACGGGCCCGGGAACTCGCCACCCTGCGGGTGCTGGGTTATACCCGGGGTGAGGTGAGCTGGATCCTGCTGGGCGAGATCGCCGCGCTGACGCTGCTGGCCATCCCGCTGGGCTGGCTGCTGGGCACCGGGTTCGCGATGGCATTGAGCGCCGCCATGAGCACGGATCTGTTCCGCGTGCCGTTCGTGATCACCCCGCAGACGTACGCCTTCGCCGCCGCGGGGGTGATCGTGGCGACAGTGTTGTCCGTCCTCCTGATCCTGCGACGACTGCGGAGCCTGGACATGGTGTCCGCACTGAAAACGGTTGAGTAGCCCATGACCTTGCGCAAGAAGCTCATCCTCACCCTACTCGCGGTGGCCGTCATCGGCCTGCTGGGGCTGGCCCTGTGGCCGGCGCCCGTGCCGGTCAGCACCGTCACGGCGGAGCGCGGCCACTTCGCCGAGACCGTGGAGGACGAGGGGCGCACACGCCTACCGGACCCGCACACGGTCTCCGCCCCCATCACCGGCTACCTTCGGCGCGTCACGCTCGAGCCCGGTGACGGCGTCACCGCCGGGCAGACGCTGCTGGAGCTGGAGCCGACGCCTGCCCCTGCGCTGGATGCCCGCTCCCGCAGTCAGGCCCGGGAGGCCACGGCCGCGGCCCGCGCCCGCCTGGATGCCGCGGAGGCCGAGCTGGAAGCCCGGCAGATCCAGCATCAGCTCGCCCGCTCCGAGGATCAGCGTTACCAGCAGATGTACGACCGGGAGCTCGTCTCCACGGAGCAGATGGAGCGCATCCGCGCCCAGCGCGAATCCGCCCGCACCGCCGAGCGATCGGCCCGGCACGCGGTGGACGTGGCCCGCTTCGAGCTGGATGCCGCCCGGGCCGTGCTGGAGATCGCCGACGGCGAACGCGCACCGGGTGATCAGCCCCGGCTGCAGGTTCCGTCGCCCATCGACGGCGTGGTCACCCGCCGCCACCGCTACAGCGAAGGGCCGGTGAACGCGGGCGACCCGGTGCTGGACGTCGGGGATCTGTCGACCCTGGAAGTCCAGGTGGACCTGCTGTCCATGGACGCCGTGCGTGTGCGGCCCGGGATGGCGGTGACCCTGGAGCGCTGGGGTGGCAGCGAGGACCTGCAGGGCGAAGTCCGCCGGGTGGAGCCGGGCGGCTTTCTGCGCGTCTCCGCCCTGGGCGTGGATGAGCAGCGCGTGCCCGTGCGCGTGGCGATCACCTCGCCCCGCGAGGCCTGGGAGGCCCTCGGCGACGGGTTTCGGGTCGAGGCCCGGTTCATCCTCTGGGAGGATGACGATGTCCTTCAGGTGCCCACCAGCGCCCTGTTCCGCAGTGATGGCCAGTGGTCCGTCTACGTGGTCAGCAACGGCCGCGCCGACCGCCGCCCGATCGAGCCCGGCCGGCGCAGCGGCCTGCAAACCCAGATCCTCGACGGGCTGGCGTCAGGCGAGCGGGTGATCACCCACCCGGGTGATCGCGTGAGCGACGGCGCACGGGTCCGGGCGGACGACTGAGCGCGGGATCGGCTCAGTCTCCGCGACGAATGGGTGGCGGCGTGAAGGCGGTCATGGGGGGAGGATCGCCCGCGTACGCCTCGATATCCACCAAGCACGACAGCGCACTGGGCCCCTGGGCCAGCCGCGAGGTGCCCTGATCCCGCGTGAGCACGTTCGGGTTGCCGTGCAGGCAGGACAGCCCCGTGCCCTCTTCGGCCGGCGGGTCATACCAGGCACCGGTACTCACCTGCAGCACGCCGGGCCGCACCTCGTCGCTGACAACCGCCGTGCACAGGCAGCTGCCACGCTCATTGAACAGCCGCACCGGGCTGCCGTCGCGGATACCGCGCGGCGCGGCGTCGTCGGGGTGGATCACCACGGGTTCGCGGCCGTTGCGCTTGCCGCTTCTGCTGTGCTGGCCGTGATCAAGCTGAGAGTGCAGCTTCGTGGCCGGCTGGTTGGAGATCAGGTGCAGCGGTGTGGTGGCGTCCGCCGCGCCGAGCCACTCCACCGGGTCCTTCCAGAACGGGTAACCGGGGCACTCCGCGTAGCCGAACCCGGCCACGGTCTCGGAGAAGATCTCGATGCGTCCGCTGGGGGTTTTCAGGGGGTTGGCGTCCGGGTCATCGCGGAACGCCTTCAACAACACCTGCGGCTCGTCCCGGGCCGGCGCCTCGAACCACCCCTGCGCTTTCAGCGACTCGAAATCCGGTAACTGGACGCCGTGCGTTGCCGCCCGCTCGCGGGTGCCCGCATACAGGTATTCCAGCCATGCGGCCTCGTCACGCCCTTCAGTGAAGGTCTCCCGCGCGCCCAGGGCGTCGGCGAGCGCGGTGAAGATGTCGTAGTCGGCCATGCTCTGCCCCACCGATTCGATGGCCTGTTCCATGTAGATCAGGAACGGCTCCCGCACCGACAGCGCAATATCGTTGCGCTCAAGCGAGGTGTTGGCGGGCAGCACGATGTCGGCGTGTTTCGCGTGTGCGTTCCAGCACCACTCGTGGGCGATCACGGTATCGGGCCGCTGCCAGGCCTCGCGCAGCCTGACCAGATCCTGGTGGTGGTGGAACGGGTTGCCACCGGCCCAGTACACCAGCCGGATGCGCGGGTAGGTGCCGGTCATGCCGTTGTATTCGAACGTCTCGCCGGGGTGCAGCAGCATGTCGCTGATGCGCGCCACGGGAATGAACCCCTCCACCGGGTTGCGGCCCTGGGGCAGCGCGGCGCCGGGGATGCCCCGGTAGTTGTCGCCGATGGCGTTCATGGCGCTGTAGCCAAAGCCGATTCCGCCGCCCGGGGTGCCCAGCTGACCAAGCATGGCGGCGACGGCGATGGCCGCCCAGTAGGGCTGCTCGCCGTTGTCCTGGCGCGTCAGCGACCAGCTCACCGAGATCATGGTGCGCTGGCTGGCCATCTCCACGGCCAGAGCGTGAATCCGCTCCGCCGCCAGGCCGGTCTTGCCCGCTGCCCACGCGGGCGTCTTTGGCACACCGTCCACCTCGCCCTGGAAGTAGGCGCGGAAGCGGTCGAATCCCACCGTATACCGGTCGAGAAACGCCCGATCCGCCAGCCCCTCGTTGTCGAGTGTGTAGGCAATGGCAAGCAGCAGCGCCACATCCGTTCCGGGGCGGAGGGCGCACCACTCCATCCGCGCCTCGTCCAGCACGTCGGAGCGCAGCGGGCTAACGTTCACCACTTTCACGCCGGCCTCGGCGGCGCTCAGCAACCCCTGGCGCTGCACATGCCGGCTGACACCACCGTTGGTGACCTGGCCGTTTTTGAGCGGCACGCCACCAAAGGCGACGAACAACCCGGTGCGCTCGCGGATGACATCCCAGCTGGTGGCGCCATTGATCATGGAGTAGAAGTCGCCGAGCACGTAAGGCAGGGTGACTTCCGCCGCGGCGTAGCTGTAGGTGTTCACCGACGTGGTGTAGCCGCCGATGCTGTTGAGGAACCGCTTCAGCTGGCTCTGGGCGTGGTGGAAGCGCCCGGCGCTGGACCAGCCGTAGGAGCCGCCGTAGATGGCCTCGTTGCCGTACTGGTCGCGCACCCGCGCCAGCTCGCCGGCGACCAGTTCGATGGCCCGGGGCCAGGAGACTTCCACGAACTCATCCCGCCCGCGGGCACCGCCTGCCGGGCCGGGGCCGTGTTCCAGCCAGCCGCGGCGCACCATGGGGGCGTCGATGCGCAGCGGGCCTTCGAGCACGTCGACAATCCCCTGCCCGATGGGCGACGGGTCCGGGTCCTTCTCGAAGCCCGTGAGGGCGGTCACCCGACCGTCACGGGTCTGTACGCGATACGTTCCCCAGTGGGTGGAAGTGAGCGTCCCTTCGGGCGCGTGCGAGCTGTTCATGCGGCGCTGTCCTGCTACCAGTCATGTCCCTATCACAGCACAGAACCGGCCGAGGACGCCATGCCGCACCCCGCCCATGACGCCGACGCCCCCTGTGAGCGACGCCACGGTGGGCAACCCGGCTCCTCCAGTCCGGCTTACTGGCGTGTTCCATAGGCGTCGTCGGTCCCGAGCCGGTTGACGCCGATATCCATCAGAGCGCACTTCTTGTGGATTTCATCAATGTACGGAAAAAGGCGCGAATTACTGCGCTCCACCTTCGCGTGATAGCTGAGAAACTCCGGCATGAGCTGTCGCAGCTCTTCCAGCAGCGCGGCTTCATCAACCCTGGTCAGCTTACCGTCCCGGACCACGATGTCACCGTTGACCATCACCGCCTCGATCGAGCTGCCGTTCTCGCAGTAGACCAGGTGATTGCGAATGTCGTTGCAGGGGGTGAACGCGCTCGTTTTCATGTCAATGAAAAGGAGATCCGCCCTTTTCCCCACCTCGATCGAACCGGTGAGGTGCTCGATCCGCGCTGTCTTTGCACCGGCAAGCGTGCCGGCGTTCAGCACTTCGCCGGCATTGAGCCAGCGCCCGTACTCGGGAGTGGTCACCTTGTGAATCAGGCCGGCCGCCTTGATCACATCGAACATGTTCGCCGAATCGTTGGAGCAGATCCCGTCGGTGCCCAGCCCGACATTGACGCCTGCCCCGAGAAGCTTGCGCACCGGTGCAATCCCGGCGCCCAGTTTCTGGTTGGAGATCACGTTATGCACGATCGAGACGCCGGCATCCCCCATCAATTCGATATCTTCGTCGCTCACCCAGATGGAATGCGCGATGGTGACGCCCGGGTGCAAAAGCCCCAGATCATGCATGTACCGCATCAGGCTGCGCCCGTAGAGTGCCGGACCGGTACACCCCTGCACCTTGGTTTCGACGATGTGCGTGTGGAAAGGCACCTTCCACTGCTGCGCCAGCTCATTGGCTCCCAGCAGCAGGTCCTCCGTACACCGTTGTGGCGCGGACGGCGCGACCATGAAACGGATGCGCCCGGAGCGGTCATGGAACCTGGTGTACGCCTCCTTGGCAAATTCCAGGTAAGCCTCGGTTGAAGGCGGCGCTGACTTGCCGATCTCGTCCTGCAGCGCGGCAGGGACATGCTCCCGGGCGAACGGGACCGTATCCAGGTAGTTCTTGTTCACCACATGCCCGGAGACCGTCGCGCGAATACCCACGTCATCATAGGCCTGAACTGCCGCACCAAGCTGCGCCATGCTCTGCTGCGGGGATTCGTACATATCATCCGTGAAGCACGTTGTCCCGGTCTTGAGGGCCTCCATGGCAACCAGCATGCTGCGAAGATAGATCAGGCGCTCCCCCAGGGGTTCGGCGTCCAGCACCGGATACGAGTACAGCATCCATAGTTCCAGCGGGAGGTTGTCGTAACGCCCCTTGTACAACGCCTCACCGGTATGCAGGTGCGCGTTGACAAGCCCGGGCATGACGAGCTTGCCGCGCGCGTCGATCACTTCAACGCCCGGCGACGGCGGGATGTCCTTGCCGATCTTGGTGATGCTATCGCCCTCGATCAGGATATCGCCCTGAAAGGGCTCCGTTCCCGTATTTCCACCCATGGCGACAATGGTCGCGCCCTGAATCAATGTGCTCATTGCAATCTCCGAATTCCACGAAAAGGACGTTATCTGGGAACGAGAAAACCGTCGTCGGGCTCCCAACACGCCACCACTCTGGCGCCTACCTGCACGAGTGCGTCGTCAAGGTGACCAACAGCACTCTCGGCAATCACTTCCGTTCCATCTGCGGCGCGCATGTGGACGATCGCGCTGGAACCTGACGTCTCGACCGTCTCGATTTCCACATCCATCTCATTTCCCTGGCCGCGCGGCGCCGCCTGGATGCCAACATGATTGGCTCCCACCACGAGACAGGCGTCGTCGCCCGCATCGAACCCGTCAACCCCGCAGACCGTGAACTCGCGCTCGCCCACGCGAAACAGTGCGGTGCCGGCGTTCAACGCCTGCAGCCGTCCGTTGAAAATATTCTTCCCCCCCACGAACTCCGCCACGAATCGGTTCGCCGGCCTCTGATGGATCACTTTCGGCGCATCGATCTGTTGCACCGTGCCACCGTTCATCACGATCACCCGATCCGCCATGGCGAAGGATTCAGACTGACTGTGCGTCACGTGAATGAACGTCGTATTCAGTTCGCGCTGCAGGCGAAGCAGTTCACCCTGCATCTGAACCCGCAAGTGCTGATCCAGTGCCGACAGAGGCTCGTCGAGCAGCAGCATCTCCGGCTCGGTAACCAGCGCCCGGGCGAGCGCGACCCGCTGGCGCTGGCCGCCTGACAACTGGGCAACGCCACGATTGGCCAGAGCGCCAATGCCAAGCCTCTCCATCCACTCCTGAGACTTCTTGCGGCGCTCTGCTTTCGGCCGTTTACGCTGGACCAGCCCGAACTCCACGTTCTTCTGAACCGACATGAACGGGAACAGTGCGTAGTTCTGCCAGACCAGTGGTGCATCCCGGTCCCACGGCGCGTCATCAACCAGGCTGCGCCCCCAGAGGCGGATGTCACCGCCATCCGGGACGTCCAGCCCGGCAATCATCCTGAGGGTGGTCGTCTTGCCGCAGCCGGATGGCCCCATAATTGCGATGAACTCGCCCTTGTTCACGGAAAACGAGACCTTGTCGACGGCGGCTGCACCGCCGTATTTCTTCTCCACACCCTCCAGTTCAAGCATTGTCACTGCCATTTCTCGCATCCTCGTTTCCGACGACGGGCAATCAACTGTGGCGTCGGCGAACCATCAGCACCTGTGCCAGGACGACCATCCCGATAGTGAAAAGGAAAACGACGCTTCCAATCGCATTGACTCGCGGGCTCACCTGCCCCTCCAGCATTGTCAGGACGTGAACGGGAAGCGTCTGGTTATACCCTGAGATGAAATAGGCGATCATGAACTCGTCGAAGGAAACGGCCGCCGTCAGGAAAAACGCTGCCAGGATCGCGGGAGCACAATGGGGAATGATGATCGATAGCATCGTACTCCCCTGAGTCGCCCCAAGGTTCCAGGCCGCGGGCTCAATCGAAGGATCGAGGCTCGCCAGGCGCATCCGGGTCAGAGCAAGCGCAAAAGGAGCACAATAGACAACGTGTGCACTGACAATACCAGGAATAGTGCCAAGCAAACCCACGCTGGACTGAAACGACAGCATCCCGAGCCCAAGTATGACGACCGGGATTGTGGGCGGAAGAGTCACCAGGGCAAGAAAGGCGGTCCGCCCGAAAAACCGGTATCGGTAATCGATATATGCAGCCGAGAAACCAAGAAACGTTGCAATCAATGCCGTGGTTCCGGAGACGAGAAGGCTGTTTTTCAAACCCTGAATGAGCCGCCTGTCGCTGAATATCTCCTCATACCAGTGCGTCGTGAATCCAGCCAGCGGAAGCGTTGGAAACCTCGAGGCGTTGAACGAGAAAACCAGGTTCGCAATGATCGGGGTAAACACGAACATGAGCACCACACCCACATACGCGTAAAGGATCAGGGATCTCGCGGAATCGCCTCTCACACGCTCCTCCACTTGTTCCGGTACGCGAATGCGAGCATGGACAGCACGACCGTAATCAGCGTCACGAACATGATCACTGCGACCACGGCGGCCCGCGGCCAGTGGTTCCCCGACTGAACCTGATCCGTCAGCAGAATACTGAGCGTTGGGGGCCGCGAGCCGCCGAGGAAGGTCGGGGAAATAAAATCGCCGAATGCGAGCACGAACGCGAGCGTAACCGACAGAATCAGCCCGGTTCTGGCGAGAGGGAGAAGAACCGTGAAGAACGTCTTGATCCGGCCGCAGCCCAGATTGTGGGCTGCTTCAACGTAACTCCTGTCCACGGCGGAGAACGCCAGTGTCTGGATGATGACCACTAGCGGCATGGTCAGTGTCACCAGGCCAACCAGCGTACCGATCCAGTTGTTCAGGAAGAGATAGGGACCAAGGGCGACCAGGTCCAGCATACTGTTGATGAACCCATTGGGGCTCAACAACGATTGCCAGGAGTAGATCCTCACCGGATAGCTCGTAAAGAAGGGCACGATCAACAGGAGCAGCAGTGTCAGCCGCAGGCGCGGGGACGTCTTGAACGCGATCGTGTAAGCAGCGGGTATCGCCACGGCACCGACCGTAACGGCCGTGAGCACGGCCATCTTGAAACTGTAGGCGTAGGCGTTGATGAACGAGCCGCTGCCAAGGAGGTGCCGCCAGTTGTCCAGGACGAAGTCCGGTGTCAGCCGGAAGTTCACCACCGACCAGAAAGAGATCCACACCAGCAGGAGCAGAGGCCCGACGAAAAACGCCGCCTGCCACGCGACAGGCGGCAATCCCCACGCGATCGCAAAACGCGCCTGGCGGAAGCGCAGTGTCGGACTCCTGTGTGCGCCAAGTGCTTCAATGAGCCGAAGCAACCTGGCGCTCTTCGCGACCGTGGTTCTGTTCATGGCCTGGCGCCTTCCGATCAGAGTGACTTGAACTCGGTCCAGGCGTCATTCCACAGCTCGATGTTCTGCTGAGCAGGGAGACGGCGCAGACTGATGAGCCCGTCCCGGTACTCGTCGATGACATTGCGATCATCGAACGTGTGACGGAGGGACTTCGCTGCGTCGGGGTAGTCTTCATTGAGCAGCTCCCAACCTTTGCGGTTCGGGATCGATGCCGCGTATGCGGGCAGGCGGGCCGTCTTCACCTGACCCTCGGGCGACGTCATGTACTGGATGAATGCCCTGGCAAGATCGGGGTTCTGCGCACCGTTTGCGATGGACAGCGACTCCGTCCACTGGAGCCCGCCCTCTTCGGGAACGGCGGAGGCAACCGGGATGCCGTCTTCCTGCAACAGGAAGGCCACCCAGTCGCCCACCCCCGGAACCACGGATGCGGTGCCGTCGGTGAGCATGGAGAACACCCCGGACATGCCGCGGAAACCGGCGGTCTGGGGCTCGAGGCTGAAAAGGCGCTCTTTCAGGGCTTCAAACGCCGCACTATCGATGTCGAACGGATCCTCGTTGCCTTCGTACAGGCTCACACAGCCCATGCTGGGCAGATACCAGTCGAAAAACCCGACCCGTCCGGCGGCCTTGTCACTCCACAAGGCGCTGTAGGAAGTGACTTCATCCTCGTCGAAAATATCTGTCCGGTATGCCATTCCGATGTAGCCGAAACGGAGCATCACGGAGTACAGGTCGCCGTCGGCCCAGTGCGACTCGAATTCCTGAAACTCCGGCCAGAAGTCCTCGAGGGGATAGTCAGACGGATCCAGGCGCTGGATGAAATCCCCGTCCCGCAGCATCTGGATGTACTCCGCATCCGCCATGATGACGTCATACGTGCCGGGAGGTGCCTGATTGACCATGGCGAGCATTTCCTCGCCACCCTCGTACTCGCGGGCACGAACGGTGCAGTTGTACTGCTCCTCGAACTCCCTGACCACGAAGGGATCACCATGGCCAGGCCAGGTCAGAATGTTGAGCACCTGGTCACTGGCTCCCAGCGTGCGAAAGGGGGAGGATGCCAACACGGTCGAGCCGGCAAGGGCGCCCATGCCCTGAAGGAACCGGCGACGGCTGATTGGACGGCCATTCTTGTCAAGGATACGGGACATGATTCTCTCCTGCGGAGTTAGAAAGGTCTGAATTCATCAGACTCCAGCCACTCATCAAGAACAGCCTTCGCCTCACCATGAAGCAGTTGTTCGGATGGAAGATCACGGTCGTTAACGTCGCGACGAACCGTCTCCCTGAGTCCTTTGAGATCAAGCCCCATTGGTGCACAGTCATCAAGCGTATTGGCGTAATACATACGACTGATTCGTGCCCAGTGCATGGCGGCAACGCAGAGCTCACAAGGCTCACAGGTCGTATAGAGTACGCAGCCGGAAAGATCCCAGGTGTCGAGGTTGCGTCCCGCGTCCCGAATCGCCTCCACTTCACCGTGAGAGGTGACATCGTTTTTCGTGACAACTTCGTTCACGCCAACCCCGACAATCTTGCCATCTTTTACAACGACAGCAGCGAAAGGAGCAGCACCGTTTTCCTTCATTTTCTTCCTGGAATGCTCAATGGCTTTCCGCATGAAGTAGGCCGGCTCTTGCATTATTTCTCTCCGAAACCCAACGATCCTAATGATCTGCAAGGAATTAACTATTACGTACAAAATAGGCCCGGGCTCACAACGCCGGCAAGGTCACTCAGGCCATGGCAGGTATAAGCGGAAAATATGGGCCTATCTCAGCCCCGGCGGATCCGCGATGTGTGCGACAAACGTGCGCAGCGAGCGAGCAATCACGTCGTGGCTCAACCCGCGGGTAATGAAAATCAGCCGGGACTCTCCCTGCCAGTCATCGAACGCCTGCAGGTGGACGGGTGGGTAGACGGTGTGCTGCACGCCGTGGATCGCCAGCGGCCAGTCCGCGCCCTCGATGCGCAGCACCCCCTTCACCCGCAGTATCCGCTCGCCGTGCTGACCGAGCAGCATCGACAACCAGACTGCGAAAGCCGTCCAGTCCACCGGCTCCTCCATGTCGAGTGCAAACGACTCGATTCCGGCGATACCGGCTCCCCGAGCGTGCGTGGCATGTCCGTCACGAGCCGCGGCGGGACCGAGCCAGTCGGTGAGTTCCGCCCCCGAGGCGAGGCGCAGATGCGGCCCCGCGTCGAACAACCGCTCCGGCGGCCTTGTCAGCGCCTCGGCACCCAGCAGCTCGGCACCGGGATTGATGCCGGTTACGGTATCCCGGGTAGCCTGGATCTCGTCCTCGGTGGCCAGATCGGTCTTCGAGAGCAGGACCCGGTCCGCCGCCGCCACCTGCTCGGCCCATATGGGTTCCCGCCAATGGGTTGTCACTGCATTGGTGCAGTCCACCACGGCGACCGTCGTACCGGGGCGAACGTGGTGACGCAGCACCGGATCCGCCGCGATGGTCGACGCAATGGGCGCCGGCTCCGCCAGCCCCGTGGTCTCCAGCACAATGCGCCGGAACGGGGGGATCTCGCCACGAGTCCGCCGGGAATGCAGACGACGCAGCGCCTCCGACAGCTCGCCGCGAATGGTGCAGCACACGCAGCCGCTGTCCAGCAGCACCGTGTCCTCGGCGATCTCGCCCAGGAGCAGGTGATCCAGCCCCACTTCGCCGAACTCGTTCACCAGTACCGCGGTGTCACCGAACGCCTCGGACCCGAGAACGGCGCGCAACAGCGTGGTCTTGCCGCTACCGAGGAACCCTGTGACAACGTGGACGGGGAACCGGGCATCCCCGGTCATCGGGACAGGCTCCGCAGGTAGGTTTCGTCCAGGGGATCGATGGCACGGGAAGACAGCCGCTCCGCCGCCGGCCAGATACCACCCAGATCCGTCACCAGTTCCTGCGCCCCCGTGAGGGTGCGGACGACGTAGGCCTGACCCTGGAAGTCGTCCACCACAACGCGAAACGGCGCCAGCGCCCGGTTGATCATGACGAGGCGATAGCGGCGTTCCTGCCGCCGCAGGTGGCTCGCGCGTCCGGGATCAACAGCGCCCATGGTCCAGTTGTCTTCTCCCCCGAGCGCACCACACAGGCCACACATTGTTCACCCTCCCCGTTGCAATCCACACCGCCGCGGTGCGGCGGTGTGGCAAAGGGTCATTTCTTGCGCGGAGAACGCCGGGCGAAGTCGTCGGCGATTTCGTCAAAGGTGCAGAAACGCACGCCTTCATGGGCCAGCATGTGGCCAATCAGCCGCTCGAGCATCATCAACACCTGCGGGCGCCCGGAGACATCCGGGTGGATGGTCATGGTGAACACGGCGTAGTCGTGCTCCCGGTACACCCAGTCGAACTGGTCCTGCCACATTTCACCCAGGTGACGCGGGCTGACGAAACCGTGGCTGTTGGGCGCCTTCTTGATGAACATCATGGGCGGGAGGTCGTCGAGATACCAGTTGGCAGGAATCTCGATGAGGTCGGTTTCCTCACCGCGCTCCAGGGGCTTCATCCAGTCCCTGGCGTTCCTGGAGTAGTCGATCTTCGTCCAGGAATCGCCCACCCGCACGTAATAGGGGTGGAAGTCGTCATGCATGAGGCTGTGATCGTACTTGATGCCCCGCTCCAGCAGGAGTTCGTTGGTCACGTTGCTGAATTCCCACCAGGGGGCCACGTAACCGGTGGGCCGCTTTCCCGCGAGTTTCGTGACCAGCTCGATGCAATGATCGAGCACGTCCCGCTCCTGCTCCTCGGTCATGGCGATGGGGTTCTCGTGGCTGTAGCCGTGCACGCCGATCTCGTGCCCCGCATCGGCAACCCGCTGCATCTGCTCGGGAAAGGTCTCGATGGAGTGACCGGGAATGAACCAGGACGTCTTCATGTCGAAGCGCTCGAACAGCTTCAGCAGCCGCAGGGATCCGACTTCGCCGGAGAACATGCCCCGGGAGATATCGTCCGGGGAGTCCTCGCCACCGTAGGAACCGAGCCAGCCGCCGACAGCGTCCACATCGACGCCGAACGCACACAGGATCTCTTTCTTTGCCATGGTCTCGTGACCTCGCTGGTTAGTGGATCAAGCAGTTACTGACTAAGCCGTTCATCAATACGGACGAGGCTGGCCGCAAGAAGCCGCGCCCCGTCCCTGCAGGCGTCAGGCTCACTCCACTCCGCTTCGTTATGGCTGATCCCTTCACGGGAGGGAATGAACAGCATGGCGGTTGGGCAGAGCGCCGCCATGTTGGAGGCGTCGTGTACCGCGCCGGACGGCATGGTCATGCGCGTGACGTCCAGTTCCGCCGCGCAGTCGTCGAGAACCCCGGTCATCCAGGGCGCCAGGTCGACGGGTGCCACCCCGCCGACCTGCTCAACGGTGACCTGGCAAGGGCCCCGGTGCTCCTGGCAGATGGCGTGAACCTGCTCGCTCAACGTGTCCAGTAACGCGGCGTCGGGATGCCGGAGGTCGATGGAGAACGCAGCGCGCCCCGGCACCACGTTGGGTGACCCGGGGTCCACATGAAACTGGCCAACGGTGAACCGGATGGCGTCGCCCTCATCGGTGAACGCCTCCTCCATGGCGGCAATCATGCGCATGGCTGCCTGCCCTGCGTCGCGCCGCATGCGGCGGGGCGTGGTGCCGGCGTGGGCTTCGGCCCCGGTCACTTCGCACCGGAACCAGCGAATCCCCTGGATTGCCGAGACAATGCCGAGCTGAACGCCCTGCTCCTCGAGCACCGGGCCCTGCTCGATGTGGGATTCCAGGTAGGCGGCCATGGGCGCACCGAAGTCCCGCTCCTCGGCCGGGGCCACCGCTGCCAACGCGGCTGGCAGCTCGTCACCCAGAACCGCACCGTCGCTGGCGACGCTGGCACAGGCCTCGGCGAGACCCATGCGGCCGACGTAAACACTGGACCCCATGCATACCGGCCCGTACCGCGACCCCTCTTCGTTCATCCAGGCGACGATCTCCAGAGGATGGTGCGTCCTGATCCCCGCCTCCTGGATCGCCTCCAGGGCTTCCAGCGCCATTACCACTCCCAGCACCCCGTCGAAACACCCGCCGGTCGGCTGGCTGTCGAGATGGCTGCCCGTGACGATGGGCAGTCGGCTGATGTCCCGGCCATCACGGCGCATGAAAAGGTTACCGATGCCGTCCTGCTGCACCGAGAACCCCAGCCCCCGGGCCCAGTCGGCCATCAGCGCCCGGGCCTGGCTGTCCTCGGGCGTCATGGCCTGGCGGTTCACGCCCCCTTTCGCCGTGGCACCGATTTCCGCCAGCCGCATCAGCCGGTTCCACAGACGCTCTCCGGACACGTGACTGGCTGCCTTGTGCGCATCGGCATACATCATCATTGCTCCCTATGGCTGTTACGGCGCTGGTACGCCCCCGGCATTCAGGCGTCGGGAGGCCGCGCGCCCTTGCGCTCCACGATCAACCCGTAAGCCGAGGGCTCGCGGTGGCGCTCGAAGTCGAAAATGGTCTCCCGGTAGAACCGGCCCAGGTCCAGATCGCAGCGCGCCGTAATCACCTCATCCCCGCGGGTGGAGGCCATGGCGACGATCTCCCCGGAGGGCGCGACGATCGCACTCTGGGCGATCATCTCGGAGCCCTCTTCGGTGCCGCCCTTGGCGGTCGCCACGACCCAGGTCGCGTTCTGGTAGGCGCCGGCCTGCACTGACAGGTGGTTGTGAAAGCCCGCCAGCGCATCCACGGCCTCGTACCCGGTGTGGTGCACCGGGGTGTTGTAGCCCAGCATGATCAGCTCGACACCCTGCAGCCCCATGACACGGTAGGTTTCGGGCCAGCGGCGGTCGTTGCACAGGCACATGCCCATCAGTCCGCCACACGCGTGCCAGACCGGAAACCCCAGGTCACCGGTGCGGAAGTACCGCTTCTCCAGGTGCTGGAACGTCCGCCCCGCCTGGGGTTCGTCATGCCCGGGGAGGTGCACCTTGCGGTACTTGGCAGCGATGGTCCCGGTGCCGTCCACGAAGATGGAGGTATTGAAGCGCCGCTTCTCGCTGCCCTCCCGGACCAGTTCGGCGTATCCCAGGTAGAACGAGATACCCAGGCGCGCGCTCTCCTCGAACAGGGGCGCCGTCTCCCGCCCCGGCATCTCCGTCTCGAAGAAGGCGTCCAGTTCCGATTCGTCATCGATCACCCAGCGGGGGAAAAACGTGGTCAGCGCCAGTTCCGGGTAGACCACCAGGTCCGCCCCCCGGGCCCGCGCCTCGCGCATGAGAGTGATCATGCGTCGCACGGCGCTGGACCGGGGTTCATCTCTGGCCACCGGCCCCATCTGGGCCGCCGCCACATCCAGGTACCGGCTCACGACGCCGACCCTCCCGCTCCGGCACGCAGGCGCTGCCGCAGGGACTCGGTGGCCGACAGGTCCACCTGACCATCACGGATGCTCACCCCGTAGGTCTCTTCAGCGGTGGAGACATCGATGAGTTCGTCCAGCACGTCGTCCAGCACATCGGCCGGATCCCGCTCCAGCGGGGGGCCGTAGCCGCCTCCGGATGGCCCGACCGCGACGAACCGGTCACCCGCCGACATGGGCTGGTACGGCACCTTGGAGGGCAGGTCGAACGCCTCGCCGGATGCACGCACGGTCTTGAGCGCCGCCGGCTGCCCTTCCTGGCCACCGAGGAATCCCCAGGGGCGGAACCGGTGCCCCTCGCCCTCTACCGAGCCGCCCCCGTCACTGAGAAACTCGAACTCGCGCACGGAGCCGAAACCACCGCGCCACTTCCCGGCGCCATTGACGTTCTCCCGCAGCTCGTAGCGCCGCACCCGCAGCGGCAGATGCGTCTCTATGTCCTCGATGGGGTTGTTGCGCGTATTGGCGAAAAGCGTGTCCACGGCATCCATGCCGTCCATGCCGTAGCGCCCGCCGTAACTGCCCTCGAAGATCTCCATGTGCACCCAGTGCTCACCGTCCTGAAGACCGGAGAACGCGATGACCTTGAGATGGCCGATGCCCGCGGAGACCTGCTCCGGGCGCGCCCGCCCAAGGGCCTGCATGACCGTGTCGCAAAGCTGGTTGCCGGCTCCCAGCCGGGCGATGGTGGGCGCAGGGAACTCCGGGTTGGCGAGGCAGCCCTTGGGCGCGACGATATGGATCGGGCGCGTGATCCCGGTGTTCTGCGGAATGTAGCCGTGCACGGCCGTGTCCAGCAGCACGGAGCGGATGGTGAGCCAGATGGCCACATCGGTGGTGCCCTCGAAGGGCATGTTGATGGGGCGATCATCCACCTGGCGCGCCGTTCCGGTGAGATCCACGGTCAGTTCGTCGCCGCTGACGGTAATCGTCGCCTTGATCGGCAGGTTCTTGCGGGCATCGGACGGGTCGTCCAGGTAGCCGTCGATCATGGTCTCGGCGGAGTAAACGCCATCGGGCAGGTCCTTGATGGCCTGCCGCATGAGCCGCTCGGCGTAATCCATCACGGCGTTGTTGGCCGCCTGCACGGTGGCCAACCCGTATTCCCCGATCAGATCCAGCAGTCGCTGCGCTCCAATCCGGCAAGCGGCAATCTGCGCTTCCATATCCCCCACCACCATCTTCGGTGCCCGCACGTTATCGCGCAGGAGCTGCCACACATCCTCGTTCTTCCGGCCCGCGGCATACACCTTGATGGCCTTGAACTGCAGGCCTTCGGCATAGGCATCGATGGCGTCGACAATGCCCGCGCTGCCCGGCGTCAGGGCGCCGATATCCAGGTGATGGGCCGTCGTCGCCGTGAACCCCACCAGCGCATCCTCGACGAACACCGGCACGATGAACGCCACATCCGGCCCGTGACTGCCGCCGCCGTAGGGATCGTTGTGCATGATCACGTCCCCGGGCTCCACCTCCTGACCACGCTCGGCGAGATTGGCCAGTGCATTGCGGACATACCCCGGAATCGGCCCTGACTGGAGCGGCGTGGACTGCGTGGACTCGGCAATCTGGTTGCCCTCGTGGTCCAGCACCGCGGCGCCAAAGTCCTCCGACTCCCGGATGATCGACGAGTAGGACATGCGCATCAGCTTGAAGCCCATCTCGATGGCAATGTTCTGGAGCGATCCCTGGATCACGCTTGCGGTAACCGGATCGATTTCGTTGGTAACGCCGTTCGCTACTGACATCGTTCAGCCCTCAACGCCAAGCTTGATGATGAGATTCCCCTTGGAGTCGGCGGTCATCCGGTCCTGGGGACGCACGATGGAGGTGGTGTCCTTCTGGATGATGATGGCCGGCCCCTGAAAGTCCTGATCCACCGGTAAGGCGTCGCGCAGGTAGAGCGGAGTCGACAGCGTCTCCAGCGATCCATTGACGCGGAACACGCAGTCCTTGTGGCGGATCAATGCGTCATCCAGGGACTGCCGCGGCTTCAACACAGGGGCGTGCAGTTTCGGCATGGTGCCGATCCCGGTGACACGCACGTTGACGATCTCGATGGGGTCCTCGGCGTGCACGTGCCCGTACTCGGTGAGATGCTTGTCCGCGAACTCCGCGAACATGGACGCCAGCGCGGCCTCGTCCATGGCGCCGCCGGGCACGGTGACCCGCAGCTCGTAGCCCTGGCCCACGTAGCGCAGGTCGGCACTTCGCTCGAAGCGGTACTCGTCCGGCGACAGCCCGTCCGCCGCGAACTGGCGGCCGATCTCGCTCTCCATGCTGGCGAAGGACTGGTGCAGCGCAGGGAGATCCATGCGCCGGGTACTGACAAAGGCGGTGCGTACCGCGTCGTACTTGAGATCCGTGGTGGTGAGGCCCATGGCGGACGTGATGCCGGGCGCCGGGGGAATGATGACCTCCGGAATGCCCAGCTCGGCGGCGACATCCACGGCCTGGAGCGGCCCGCCACCACCGAACGCCACCAGGCTGAACGACCGCGGGTCCAGCCCCTTCTGAACGGTCCGGGAGCGGATCAGGTTGGCCATGTTCGCGTTGACGATCTTCATGACGCCATCCGCGGTGGCCTCGGGCGTCATCCCGAGCTCTGCCGCCAGTGCGCTGACCACCCGCACGGACGCCTCCGCGTCGAGGGCCATCTCGCCGCCGAGGAAGTTCTCGCCGTCCAGGCGCCCGAGCACCACGTTGGCATCGGTGACCGTGGGCTGGTCACCGCCGTGCCCGTACGCGGCCGGGCCAGGACGGGCTCCGGCGCTGCGCGGGCCGACACAGAACGCACCACCGGCATCCAGGTAGGCGATGGAGCCCCCGCCGGCGCCAATGGTATGAATGTCGATCATGGGTACCAGCAGCGGGAACCCGGCGATGGCGGTATCCCGGGCGGTGGCCTCCTCGAAGACGCCCCCACGCACGATGCCGATGTCCGCCGACGTGCCGCCGACATCGAAGGTAATGACGTGATCCCGATCCGACAGTGCCCCGGCCCACCCCCCGCCGAGCACACCCGCTGCCGGGCCTGACAGCAGCGTGAGCACCGGCCGGGCGGCCACCATGTCAGCGGTGGCTACGCCACCGTTGGAGCACATGATGTGCAGATCGGCGGAAAGCCCGTGGGCCGCCAGGTCGGATTCCAGCCGCGCCACGTAGGTCCTGACCTTCGGGCCGATGAAGGCGTTCATCGCGGTGGTGGTAAAGCGCTCGAACTCCCGGAACTGCGGTGAAACCGAGGACGATGTCGTCACGAAGCAGTCCGGGTGCTCCTCGAGCACGAGCTCCCGGGCCCGCAGCTCCTGCTCGGGATTCAGGTACGAGAACAGGAAACAGATGGCGATGGAGTTGATGCCGCGCTCCTTGAGCTCCCGCGCAGCGCGGCGGACACCCTCCTCGTCCAGAGCTTCCATGATCTCGCCCGAGGGCGGCGCGACCCGCCCGGCAACGGTCTTGCGATAACGGCGCTTGACCAGTGGCCGGTCCTGCCACGGGACCTCCTGCATGATGGAGTAGTGCTGCGGGCGTTGATGGCGACCGATCTGGATGATGTCCCGGTAACCCTCGTTGGTGATCATGCCCGCTTCCACGCCGTCGTGCTCGAGGATGGCATTGGTGGCGATGGTGGTGCCGTGGAGCACATGATCGATGCTCCCGGGATCCACTTCGGCCCGCTTGCACAGTTCCACAACGCCGTTCAGGACACCCTCCGACGGATCATGCGGCGTGGTGGCCACCTTGTGGATGGTGCTCTCGGCAACCTGGGTATCAACGTAGACAAGGTCGGTGAACGTGCCCCCGACATCCACTCCAATCAGTTTCATGTCGCTCTATCTCCAGATGGTTCGGCCAGCAGTTGACGCCAGCGCCCTCAGGTGGCGGACTTACCCAGGTAGGCCTCCATCACCCGGGGATCCCGGGCGAGCTCGGCCGACGGCCCTTCGGCGAAGATGCTGCCGTTCTCCATGACGTAGGTGCGCGACGAGACCTGCATAGCAAGCCGCGCCATCTGCTCCACCAGCAGGATGGATAACCCCTCGTCGTTGAGCTGGCTGATCACCGGGAACAGGGTGTCGATGACCCGCGGGGCCAGGCCCAGGGACATCTCGTCGATCATCAGCAGCGTCGGCCGGGACAACAGCCCCCGTGCCAGGGCGAGCATCTGCTGCTCGCCGCCGGACAGGCTTCCCGCCACCTGGGTACGGCGCTCGTGGAGTCGCGGAAACAGGTGGTAGACCTTCTCGAAGTCTTCGGCGACACCCGCCTTGTCGTTCTTCTTGATGCGGGTGTAGGCGCCCAGGTAGAGATTGTCCTCCACCGTCTGGTCGGCAAAGATCATGCGCCCCTCGGGCACCAGCGCCACACCACGCTCGACCATCTGCTCGGAAGGCAAGCCCTGGGTGGCCTGGCCCGCCACGTTGACGGCCCCCGCAACGGGGCGGATCACACCGGCGATGGCCTTCAGGGTCGAGCTCTTGCCGGCACCGTTACTCCCGATCAGGGACACCAGTTCACCCTGCCCCACGGTCAGCGACACCCCTCTCACCGCCTTCACCTGACCGTAGGCAACCTCCAGATTGCTGACTTCCAGCGCGGGCGTGCCTGCCTGTCCGGCCCCGGGAGACTGCCACTGATTTGCCGCACTCATGTCGGTTCTCCTTCGCCTTGGGAAAGATCGAACGCATCCGGCTCGTCCCTGGACTGACCGAAGTACGCCTCGATCACGGCGGGGTCGTTGCGGACGGTCTCCACGTCGCCTGACGCGATCACCCGTCCGTGATCGAGCACGGTGACCTTGTCGGAGACGTCCATGATGAGATCCACGTGGTGTTCCACGAGGATGATGGTGACGCCGCGGCCGTTGAGATCGCGGATCAGCTCGACAAGGCCACCGATCTCGCTCTGTGTCAGCCCGGCCGCCGGCTCGTCCAGCAGTAACAGGGCCGGATTGGTTGCCAGGGCGCGAGCGATTTCCAGGCGACGCTGATGGCCGAACGCCAGGTTGCTGGCCTTGGTCTCCGCATAGGCACCGATATCCACGTAGTCGAGCAACTGTTGCGCCGTTTCCCGGAAACGCTTCTCGTCCCGGTAGTGACGCGGCAGACGCAGCAACGTCTCGAGGAACGTGGCCGTCGCCTGGTTGTGCAGGCCGACGAGCACGTTCTCCAGCGCAGTCATTTCCCCGAACAGCTCGGTGTTCTGGAAGGTACGGGCGACACCCCGCTTCGAGAGCGTGTGGCTTTTCAGGTTGGTGATTTCCTCGCCAAACAGAATGGCGCGACCGGATGTCGACCGATAGAAGCCGGAGGCCAGGTTCAGCAGTGTCGACTTGCCAGCCCCGTTGGGCCCGATCAGCGCATGGACGGTGCCGCGCTGGATGGTCTCCGAGACCGAATCCACCGCTTTCAGCCCCCCGAACTGGACAGTCATGTCCTCGAGGTTCAGGGACTCGCCGAAGTGGCCCTTGCCAGTACGTGTCAGCAGACCCTCGTCGAGGGCCACCTTGGGCTTGCGGCTGGCGGCAGCCGGATCCTCCTGGCCATTGCGCAGCCAGAGCGCCCCATAGTGCTCCACTGTCCCCACGATGCCGCGCTGCAGGACGAACATCGTGAACAGGAGCAATGCGCCGTAAAGGAAGTTCTGCCAGACATCCAGTCCCTGAATGAACTCCGTGATGTAGTTCAGGATGCCGGCGCCGACGATCGGCCCGAAGATGGTCCCCGGCCCACCAAGCACCACCATGAGCAGGAACTTGATGGACTCACTGAACGAGAACACGTCCGGGCTCACGTAGCGATTGAGATAGGCGTAGAGCGCCCCGGCGACCGTCGCCAGCACCGCTGCGACCACGAAAGCAAACACCCGGATCATTGTGGTATTGATCCCGAGACACTGGGTCGCCACGTCGCTCTGACCCGACGCCAGCATCGCCCGGCCGTAGCGGGACTTGATGATGTTGTGGTGAAACAGAAAAACGACGATGAAGAACCCGGCCACAAGGTAGAAGAACCCGTTGCCGGTAAACTCCAGGCCGAAGAAGTCTGCGGCCGGGATCCCTGTGAGGCCAAGGTTCCCCCCCGTCAGGCCGCGCCATTCCACCAGAACTGCCTGGACGATGAGACCGAAGGCGATGGTCAGCACGGCGAAGTAGACACCGGTGACCCTGACCGTGGGGTAGGCCAGAACCACGCCGAGCAACGCGGCCAGCGCCATGGCAATCATCACGGACGGCACCATGCCCAGGCCGAAGCTGGTCCCCAGAACGGCCACCGTGTAAGCGCCCAACGCGTACACCCCGGCCTGTCCAAGCGAGATCAGACCGGTCATGCCGACCAGCACGTTGAGCCCCATGGCGAGGATCCCGTAAATCAGGAAGGCCATGAACACGCGCAGCATGTACTGGCTGTCGGTGAGCATCGGATAGATCAGGATGATCAGGAACAGCACGGCGCTGAGAACAGGAATGATCCGGGACTGGATATTCATACTTTCGCCACCTCTTTACGGCCGAACAGGCCTTGCGGGAAAAGCAGCAGGACCGCGATGGCGAGGCTGAACGTGACGATCTCGCGCATCGTCGAACTGGAATAGGCGTGGATGAACTGCTCGATCACCCCGACGGCCAGCCCTACCGCCACCACGCCGTAGGCACTGGACAGCCCCGCCATGATGAAGATGACGAACCCCTTCAGCCCCAGCAGTAACCCCATGGTTGCGGAGACGCTGGTAATCGGCCCCACCAGCACGCCGGCCAGACCGCCCAGCAGCCCTGCCAGCCCGAAGGCGAACGCAGTGATGCGCCGTACGTTGATCCCCATCAGGCCCGACGCTTCCCGGTTGAAGGCAACCGCCTTGAGGGCCCGGCCAAGCTGCGTCCGGCGGTAGAACGCCTCCAGTGCGAGTACGAAGACGATGACGAAGGCAATGATGAAGAGTTGCTGCGGATACACGCCCGCACCCAGCACGCGGACGATCGTGTCCACCCCGGGCGAAGCAAGCGGCTGGGAGTAGGAGCCGAACGTCACGGTGACGAAGGTCTCCAGCATGATGCCGATGGCAATCGTGCAGAGAATCCAGCCAATGGAGCCGTGATGCTGGGCAAACGGGCGGACCCCGATGCGTTCCACGATCAACGAGTAGCCGATGCACAGGACAACGGCAACCAGCATCGCCAGCGGCAGCGCGAAACCGAAAGACACCGCGGTTATGGCCAGTACGCCGCCGAGCATCACCGTGTCGCCATGCGCGAAATTGGCAGCGCGGGCGGCGGACCACATGATGTAGAACCCCAGGGCAACCAGGGCGTACACCCCGCCCATGGCCAGACCGCTCAAGAAGTTCTGAACAATGAAAGACATGGACCGAATCTCCCTGTCGGGGAAGCAGCGTCGCCTTCCGCGCACCCGGCCTCTGTTGCCTCACGCGCGGCGACGGCTGATCGAAAAGGGGTGGAGCGTCCGGCAACTGGCCATCCGGCAGACACCGGACGGCCAGTTGCCTCGGCCAGGGATCAGTAATCGGTCTGTTCGATCGGCAGAAGCTCGCCGTTGTGCCAGACGGTCAGCTGATAGGCTTCGGGGAGAATCGCATCGTGACGTTCGTTCTTGACCTCGTGCTTGTCCGGGTCGTAAGCCTCGAACGCCGGATCATAGTTCGTCACCAGACCCTCATGGCTGACCTCGAACATGGCATCGCGAACGGCGTCCCATTCGAAAACGCCCGCCTCCTCGATAGCCTTGGCCACGATGTGAACCGCATCGTAGGCGTTGGCAATACCGCTCCCCATATGGATGTCGCCCTGCTCCCCGATGCCGAACTCCTCCTGCAGACGCTGGAAGAGTTCCTGTGCCTGGGGCTCCAGGTCGCCCATCCAGCTGTAGGTCTGCATCACGAGGACGCCATTGGCGCGCTCACCCGCCAGGTCACCGAGGTTGCCGGCGATGCCCCAGGCACCGAGTACCACGGGATCCCAGTCGATCCGTTCCAGGGAGCGCAGAATCTGATCACCCTCACGATCCAGCCCCCAGATGATCAGGGTGTCGGCGCCCGCGTCCCGCATGCGACTGAGCTGTGACGTCATGTCCGAATCACCCCACTCGAAGTCCCGGGCATCCACCAGCTCTTCGCCATGCTGGGCCAGTGCCGCCTCCACATTGGGCAATGCACCCTCGCCCCAGCCCGTGTTCTCGTAGATCATTGCAACCGCGTTGTTTTCGGAGCGCGCCAGCCCCTCTTCCACGAGGAATTGCGCCACCCAGCGGTCCTTGGCCGAGACGCGGAACATGTAACTGTCGTCCACGTCGTTCTCGATGATGTTGGTGTTCGCGGAGATCACCGCCATGTAGGGGATGCCGATCTGGTGGATGGGATCGACCATGGCAAGCTGCACCGTAGAATGGTAGCCACCGAACACGAAGATACAGTTGTCCCGCTCGGCGATACGACGCAGGTTATCGACACCGCGGGGAGGCGATCCCGCCTCATCGTAAATGTTGTAGGAGAGCTCCTGGCCGAGCACGCCCCCGGCTTCGTTAATATCTTCGATTGCCAGTTGCACGCCCATTCGAATTGCTTCGCCACCGTATGCCTGTGCGCCCGATGTGGCTGCGGAAATTCCGATACAGGGTTCCCGTTCCTGGGCAGCTGCGGTAGCCGAACCGAAAAGAACCGCAAGACCGAAAATAATCCCCACTCCCGACACTGATTTCGTTGCAGACATAACCCATTCCTCCACACATCGATTATTTCGTGATCGGATAGAGAACGACGATGACTTGATTAAACGCACCCCCTTGAACCCCGGCAACAGGATTCCGGGTATGGGTGGTATATGGGAAATTGATGTGGGGGGAGAACCGCACCAACCTGGAGCATTGGCGGATCATCCGGCGCTAAAATGACGCAGACATGGCCCCGGCCACGGGTGAGTCGAGGAACGACGCCTCGTGACGAACTACGTAAGAAACACGGGCTGCCAGAGAGGAACGAGCCGATTGCCGCCGGCCACGAGTGGGGCCTGGCCACAATCTTGCTTATATCCGCCCCGATGCGAACCAACGCAGACATGCGGGGTATTGGCATGGGGTTGAATATTAAACAGCTTCGCTATTTCGTGGCGATCGCCCGCCTCGGAAGCCTGTCAAAGGCCGGTGAGCATCTTGACGTGGCGCAGCCGGCTTTGAGTCAAAGTCTCAGAAGCCTCGAGGAAGAGGTGGGCTTTCCGCTGCTTGACCGCCATTCCAGGGGGGTCACCCTGACCTATGTTGGCTCGCTCCTCCTTGACCATTTCACCGAAATCCTGTCACAGGTCGACAAGACGCCTTCACTGGTTTCGGACTTCACCAATAACCCTTCCGGGAAGGTGATGGTTGGTGTTACCACAACGGCAGCCAGCTCCCTGGTTGCCCCCCTCCTGACCAGTGCCAGCGAGAACCTTCCGCGGATCACGATTCATGTTGTGGAGGCCATGTCCGGGCGTCTTCGGGAAGAACTGGAAAACCAGACACTCGATATTGTCACTCTTTACGATATAAGCACTCTTGAGCCGGAAAATCACGTCATCACATCGGCTTTGAATGAGAATTTATTTCTTGTTTCCAGCCCTGATAAAATCCCTGAAGAAACCAAAACTGTTTCTTTCAGGGATTTGTCCAATTATCCACTTGTTCTTCCGAGCATGAAGCACACGCTTGGTGCGCACCTCGACCAGGTTGCACGCAAACAGAGGTCGCCACTGAAGATACAGTACGAAACGGATTCGTTCGCCGGTATCATCGAGCTGATGCGCAACGGTTTCGCGTCGATACTCCCCTTCGCCAGTGTGTCTTCGCTGGTCGAGTCCGGGCACCTGCGGGCCGTTCCGATCCACTCACCGCCCATTCGCTGGTCGCTGTACGTGGCAGCTCTGCGGAGCTCCATGCGGAACATGTGCGTCCGCGCCATCTACAACCTGCTGGTGGCGCAGATCGAGGAGCAGTACCGCAACAACAGACAACCATCTGCCGTCAACGCCGACGCACAATCCACAGGGAAACGCTGAACCCGCCACAAGAGCGGGCAAACAGGTCGCATGCGCCTGCGCAATCCAGCGCGGTGAGTCATCACGAAGCCTGGAGCGCCGGCAAGTGATGGCTCCAGGGGCGTAGCTGCTCCAGGGCGCTGGCCACCGAAAAGAGGCGGTCTTCCCTGAGCGCCGGGGCAACGAGCTGGAGGCCGACCGGCAGACCGTCGCGGGTGAAGCCGGCAGGCACCGATGCCGCTGGATGGCCGCTGAGATTGAAGGGATACGTGTAGTAGGACCAGGACACGATGCTGCGATGCCGGTGGGTCGGCGGCGTGGGCAGCCCGACGTCAAACGCCTCCACGGGGAGTGTCGGTGTCACCAGCAGATCGTAGTCGTTGAAGAACTTGCGTACCGTCTCACGGAAGTCGTAGCGACGGAACACCGACTGATAGTAGGCACCCATCTCCTGTGCCACCGCGGCGTCCAGCTCAACCACTACCTCCGGGTCAATGGCTTCACGGTCCCGGGACAACGCATCGGCCATGCGCGTGCCAACGCCCGCGTAGAACTCGGCAACCCAGAGGTCCACAGGGTCCTCCGGGAATACCCGCTCCACCAGATCAACGGTATGCCCGAGGTCCTGCAGGGCAGTCACCGCTGACTGGACGATCTCGATCGTCTCGCCGGTCGGCTCCCCGTAACCCAGCGTGGGGCTCCAGGCAATCCGCAGCGGATCCGAAGTCCTTCGACAGGCCTGCTCGTAATCCATGGGCTGCGCCCAGACGGAGCCGGGATCGCGCTCGTCGCCACCGGCGATCACGTTCATCACCGTGGCCGCATCAGTGACCCTGCGGCTCAGAGGCCCCACATGAGCCAGCGTGGGGGTCGCCGATGCGGGATAGACGGGGACGCGGCCAAACTGGCCCTTGATCCCGAACAGCCCGGTCATGGACGCCGGAATCCGAATCGATCCACCACCATCTGTGCCGATGGCAACCGGCGTGATTCCGGCGGCCACCAGAGCCGCCGCACCACAACTTGACCCACCCGGCGTCTTGTCCAGGTTCCACGGGTTGCGGGTAATCCCTGTCAGGGGGCTGTCACCGACCGCCTTGCAACCGAACTCACTGG
Source organism: Aquisalimonas asiatica (assembly GCF_900110585.1). Lineage (NCBI taxonomy): Bacteria > Pseudomonadati > Pseudomonadota > Gammaproteobacteria > Chromatiales > Ectothiorhodospiraceae > Aquisalimonas > Aquisalimonas asiatica. The sequence goes on from NZ_FOEG01000002.1 coordinate 54,914, forward strand.
TGGTGGTCTTGCCAAGAATGATGCCGCCCGCCGCCCGGATTCTCTCGACGACGGGCGCGTCCTGCTCGATATGCTTGCCGCGCATCACCCTGGAGCCGAACTGGGTCGGTCCGCCGGCGACAGTGATCAGGTCCTTGATCGCGATCGGAATACCGGTCAGCGGACCGAGTTCATCACCGCGCCGCAGCCGCCCCTCGATGTTGCGGGCCTGGAGGCGCACTTCCCGCCGGTCCAGGTAGGCGAAACAATTGAGCTGCGGCTCGAACCGGTCAACCAGGTCCAGCGTCGCGTCCACCAGCTCCAGCGGGCTCAGCCGTCGCTCCATGATGGCGGCACGAAGCTGCTGAAGGCTCGCAAACCGCAGCGAATCACCCAAATCCCGTGCCTGCCCCATGGCGTTCATCCTGTGTTATTCACCAACCATATTCAGCCACTCATCGTTCGTGGAATGAGCCGGTATCAAAGCAGCGCAAAAGCACGCACCGGTGACCCGGAACCACCCTTGAACTTGATCGGAACACCGAAGAAATCGAACTCGCCCTGACCGACGAGCTGATCCAGATTGATGAGCCATTCATAGTGGGAAACGCCCAGATCCCGGCAAGCACGATGCTGGGCAAAAAGATTGTCCGTCGGCTTATCTGTGCTCGGCCCTTCCACGCCGTGAAGTTTCGAACCGCGTTCTGCAAGCCAGTGAGTGGCGTCAACCGTCAGCCCCGGATTCTTCCAGCAGACATCCTGATTCGGGTAATGGCGCTCGTGCAGCCCGGTGCAGAGCAGAACAATATGCCCATCGACCTTGACTCCCGCCGCTTTCTCCGCCTTCTCCATCTCCGCCGCGTCGATGTCACCGAGGTCGGGGATATGGCGCATGTCAAGGCATACCGCCGACCCCATGAACATCTCCAGTGGCATCTCGTCAATGGCGGCACCGTCGGGGTTTACGTGCAGAAAGGCGTCGACGTGGGTGCCTACGTGATCCAGCATGCCGATGAAGTTGGTCTGGAACGTCATCCTGTCCTCGGGAACCCCGAGCCCCATGGACTTCGTGGAATCGTGATCGAGGTGCTTGATGTGAAAAGGGCTCTGAAAGAGCTTGTGGGAGGGCATATTGTCCTCAACCGTCAAGGACAAATCGATTACTTTTTTACCCATCATTGCCTCCACCAGGTTTTGACTCAAGAATTCGCACGATCAATAGATCGATTCCGACCTGACGATCACTGCGAATCCACCGGATTTGAGAAACTATCCGTCGTAAACGGGTGGTGGGCAATGAGACAAAGCGTATGGGTGGTATAGGCGCAGATTATATTCGGCCAGCATGGTGATCCGCGTCGCGCGGTCGAACGCAGCCGCATCAACAACATAGCACGTCCCGGTAGAAGCGCCGCCTCGGCATGGCGTTGCTATTGCGGCACACCGGGAATCGCCACCCGCCGCCGGCAGGCCACGCCATCGGGCCCGAAGAGATGGCAGTGTTCGCCGCGAAGCCCGAGCGCCACGTCGTCATGTTCACGGACCTGGGAAAGCCCGTCCAGCCGCTGGGTCATTGTCCCGTCAACGCCCTCGGCCTGCATATGGCCCAGGGTCTCGTAGCCCAGCTTCTCCGTGACCATCATGCGTGCACGCAGGGCCACCTCCGCCTGATCACCGGCAACGAAATCCTCGGCGCGGATCCCCAGCGTGGCGGAGTCGCCCCGGGTCAGGCCGGAGCCATCGGCGGGGACATTCAGGGTGTCACCGCCGGGCAACCGAACGACCGTGGTCTGTGACCCGGGGTCCAGCACCTCGACGGTGATGGTGTTGATCCGCGGTGAGCCAATGAACTGCGCCACTTCCAGGTATTCCGGAAAGTGGTAAAGCTCCAGAGGACTGCCAACCTGGGCAATACGCCCGCCGCTGAGAAGCACGATGCGGTCCGCCAGTGTCATGGCCTCCACCTGATCGTGGGTCACGTAGATCATGGTGGCGCCCAGGCGCTTGTGCAGCTCGGCGAGTTGCACGCGCATCTCCACCCGCAGGGCAGCATCGAGGTTGGACAACGGCTCGTCGAAAAGGAATATCGCCGGCTCCTTCACCAGCGTGCGGCCAATGGCCACCCGCTGGCGCTGACCGCCAGAGAGGTCCTTCGGCCTGCGATCCAGCAGTTCGGTGAGATGCAGGATTTCGGCGGCGCGCTGCACCCGTTCGCGGATCTCCGCCTTTTTCCGCCGCGCGAGCTTGAGCCCGAACGCCATGTTCTCGGCCACGGTCATGTGCGGATACAGGGCGTAGGACTGGAATACCATGCCGATATCGCGCTCCTGGGGCGGATCATCATTGATGCGCCCGCCATCCAGGTACATGTCGCCGGTGGTGATGTCCTCAAGCCCCGCAATCATGCGCAGCAACGTCGACTTGCCGCAGCCCGATGGCCCGATGAAGACCACGAACTCGCCGTCCTGGATGTCGAGGTTGATATCCCTGGAGATCTGCACATCGCCGTAGTCCTTGCCGATGCCATCCAGCTTCAGATGACCCATTGCGTCTCCTCCTTCGAATCACCCGGGCACCGGGCAATGGCGATACCCCAGGGGGGCAGGACGACACGCCCCTCTTCCCAGCGGCCGTTCACCAGCGCGGGCGCCCCGGGGAGTCGCTCCGCCGCTTTCGGCGCGGGTAGTTCGCGCTGCTCATCGCTGAAGTTCAGTGCCACCAGAATGCGCTGTCCTGGATGGCTCTGGCTATGCCAGCGCTCGAGACACAGGACGTCATCACGCACCGGATGGTAGTGGACGTCACCCTTGACCAGCTCGGGCTGCTGGCGGCGGAACGCGAGGAACGCCCGATAGGCATTGAGCAGGGAATCGGGGTCCCGCTCCTGGCGACTGACGGCCCGCTCCAGGTGCTTTGCCGGCACCGGCAACCACGGCGGGGCATCGGAAAAGGCGCCGTGATCGTGATCCGCGTGCCAAGGGTGCGGCGTCCGGCAGCCGTCGCGGCCCTTGTAGGCCGGCCAGAAGGTGATCCCCGCCGGGTCCACCAGCTGATCAAAGCCCAGCTCCGCTTCAGTCAGGCCCAGCTCCTCGCCCTGATAGATGCATACGCTACCGCGCTGTGTCAGCAGGAATGCCATGTACAGGCGCAGTCTCTCCTCATTGCCCGCGGCGTTCCAGCGCGTCGCGAGCCGGGTGACATCGTGGTTGCCCAGCGCCCAGCATGGCCAGCCGTCGTTGATCCTGGCCTCCATGGTCCGGAGCACGCTGCACAGGTAGTGCGGATCGTTGCGCTCGTTCATGAAATCGAAGGAGTAACACATGTGCAACCGTTTGCCGCCCCGGGTGTACTCGGCCATGACGTCGAGGGAGCGGTCATCGCCCACTTCGCCGACGCTGGTCGTTCCCGGGTACTCGTCGAACAACGCCCGCAGCCGCTCCAGGAAGTGCAGATTCTCCGGCTGTGTCTTGTCGTGGAGGTGCTGCTGGAAGCCGTAGGGGTTGTCAGGCCGCACGCCGATGGCACCGTTGCGGACCTGCTCCGCCGGCGGGTTATCCCGCAGCTCGCCGTGGGTACAGAAGTTGATGGCGTCGAGCCGGAAGCCGTCCACACCGCGCTCAAGCCAGAACCGCACCTGCCCGAGAATCGCCTCGACCACCTCCGGGTTGCGGAAGTTGAGGTCCGGCTGCTCGATCAGGAAATTGTGCAGGTAATACTGGCAGCGGCGGGTGTCCCACTGCCAGGAGGAGCCGCCAAACACGGACTGCCAGTTGGTGGGCGGCGAGCCATCCGGTTTCGCGTCAGCCCAGACGTACCAGTCGGCCTTCGGGTTGGTGCGATCCTGCCGGCTTTCCTGGAACCAGGGATGCTGATCGGAGGTGTGGGAAAGCACCTGATCGATGGTCACCTTCAGACCCCGTGCATGGGCCTCCTCCACCAGCCGGTCGAAATCGTCCAGGGTGCCGAACATGGGGTCCACGTCGCAGTAGTCGGCCACGTCGTAGCCGAAATCCTTCATGGGCGAGGTGAAGAAGGGCGACAGCCAGATTGCCTCCACGTTCAGGGACGCGATGTAGTCCAGCCGGTCGATCACGCCCCGGAGATCACCGATGCCGTCGCCGTTGGCGTCCATGAAGCTGCGCGGGTAGATCTGGTAGATCACCGCGCCGCGCCACCAGTCGAGGCCCTGGTGGGCGTGGGGGGCGACCGCCACGGGGTTTGCTTGCGTCATAGCCGTAGTCCTTGTTGCTGAAAGCGGATCATCTGGAGCCTATGGTCCGCCCTTCCCCGGCCCGGGGAATCCTCCGGCGTCGAGGCGTGGAGGCGTAGCCGGGGGGATGAGAGACGCGGCCGCCCCGGGAGGGGGTCAGGGGGTAACACCCTCGACGCGACTAAGCAGATCGCCGGCGAAGGCGATGGCCTCTTCCCGGCAACTGATGTTCTGCTTCTGGTACAAGCTGCGGATGTGGGTCTTGATGGTGGTAGGCGCCACGGTAAGCTGCTCGGCAATCTGCTCGTTGGACAGCCCGGCGTAGATGAGCCCCAGGATCTGCCACTCCCGCCGGGTCAGCGGAGAGGTGCGGATCAGCTCGGGAACGTCCGGGCGGGCAACGATGTCGGCGATGATGTCCTCATCCAGCATCAGGCGCATGGCATGGCCGAACTCGTGCTGCCGGCCCGCCATCTCCAGCAACCGCTCGGCGCGGGCGCGGGTGAGGTCATCCGCATCCCATTCGGCGAGCACCCCGGCGAGCAGATCCCGCAACGATTGCCCCAGCCGCAGGAAGCTCCCCATAACCGTGGTGCGCCCCGCCTGGACCAGGGCCTGTGCGGTGTGACCCAGGGCCGTCTCGGTCTCTTCCCGGGCCCAGGCGAGTGCCGCCAGGGCGATCCGGTTGCGATTGGCGTCCGTCACAAGCCCGAGGCGGGCCGCCTCGCCCTCCAGCGCATTCAGCAGCGATTCGGCCTGCGCGTACTCGCCCAGCAACGTCAGCGCCCGCGCCCGGTTGCGCACGTTGCACTGGGCGAAGTGGTTGGTGGCCCGCTCCGGCTCGGCCGGTGGCGCTTCCTGCAGCCAGCGGGCAACGGCCTCCATATCGTTGGTGGATTCCCACCAGGTGAGCAGTGTGGCATGGGCGTTCGTCAACCAGTCGATGTGATAATCGCCTTCCGCCAGCCCCTTGCGGATGCGACGAATATGGTCCGCGCACTGGGTTTCATCACCACGGGCCTGGGCGACATTGGCCAGACAGGTATGACACTGAAGTGCCCATCGCTCGCCCTGGGCATCAAGCACTGCGATGCCCTGCAGGGCCGCGTGCTCGGCTTCGTCCAGGCGGTACCACTCCCACAGGAGCTGGCTGCGGATGCGGTACAGAAACTCGGCCATGGGGACGTGGTCCAGGCCGGTGGTTTCCATGTGGGCGAATGCGCGCTCCTGCACGTCGAAGGCGGCCTGCAGCCGCCCCTGCGCCACCAGCACCTCCGACTGCTGGCACAGGGTGTGGAGCTTGAGCTGGTCGTGGCCGATGCGCTCGGCCTCCCGCTCCACCTCGCGCACCCGCGCCAGCGACTCCTCCAGATGCCCCATGACGAACTGTGCCTCGCCCAGAATGGCCGCCGCGCGCATGGGGGTGGCCCACAGGTAGCGGGCCGGCAAGGTCAGCGCCTTCTCCGCGAGGGGCGCGGCGCGCGCGGCATCCCCCTGATTGATGGCGAGCTGGGCGCTCAGGGTGGCGAACTCTGCGGCGAACTCGGACCACTCGGGCTTATGCTGCTCCGCTTCGATCCAGTTGATGCAGCGTTCCGTTCGCGCAAACTCCTGCTGCGCATGGGTCACCCAGCCGAGGACCAGGGTCAACCGGGGTGACTCGCTGATGCGCGGCTCACCGAGCGCCTCGAGCGCGCGTTCGAGTAACGCGAAGTGGCCCTCGGCGATGAGCTCGGGGCCGCGCTGTTCGATCATGCCCGCCAATGCGTGCGGGTCATCGGCCTGTATCGCCTGCGCCAGCGCCATGGCGGTATCCCCCAGCGCCAGCCACGCCTCGCTGGCGCGGCGGTGCAGCTGCCGCTGGCTATCCAGGCTCAGCTCGTGGCGCCGGTGGTGGAGGTACTGGGAAAACAGGGTGTGGAAACGACACCACTGGCCGTGGGGATCGAGTCGGGTAATGAACAGTCCGGCCTGCTCGAGACGGTCCAGCCGCTGGGTGACACGATCCCCTTCCAGCAGCCGCGCGACCAGCTCCGGGGAGAAACGCTCCAGGACGCCCAGCTGCAGCAGGAGATGGCGGTCGTCGTCACCCAGGTTCCGCCTCAGCAGCTCGTCAAACCAGGCGACGAAGTCCGGGTGGGCGCCCCCGAGACGATCCACCAGCGTGTCGAAACCGGCGCGTGTCGTCGTGCGCTCCACGAGCCAGTTCAGTGCCATCACCCAGCCCTCTGTCCGGCGCAGCGCCCGATCCAGACTGACGCGGGTGGGCGGAAAACTGAGCTGCTCGGCGCAGAGGGTCTGGGCCTCCTCCAGGTCGAAGGCCAGGGCGTCCATGCCGATTTCCTCCAGCTCGCCCCGCAGCCGCAGGGCGGGCATACCCAGCTCGGGCAAAGTCCGCGAGATCACGGTCAGGGTCAGCCACGGCGGCTGGTGCCGAAGCCAGTAGCGCAGCCCTTCAATAATGACCGGGTCGTGCAGATGCTCGAACTCGTCGATCACGAGCCGGCAACTGGCGGCTTCGTCAGGCAGACAGGCCAGCCACTCCTCCACGGCGTCGTCGAACCCGAGGCCGAGATCAAGCGCTCCGGGCTCACGTCCCAGATGGTCACGAAACAGGCGCTCCAGGGTGGCCTGAAAGTAACAGGCGAAGCGTTCCGGGCGGTCGTCGCGTGCGTCCAGCCGCAGCCACACGGCGGGCTGCTCCAGGGCGGTCAGCCGCTCGGCCAGCAGCGTGGTCTTGCCGTAGCCGGACGGGGCCTGCACCACCTGCAACCGGACCCGCTCATCCAGCACGAAATGTGCGTTCAGCCGCTCCCGCGCCACCACGGACGGCGGCAGCGGAGGCGGCGTGAGCTTCTCCTCGATGATTCGCATGGCGCATCAGCCTGCTGTGTTCTTATACGGGGCAGTATGCCGGTTTACGGCCATTCGCGGGAAACCGCGGTATCAGACCATCTCGCCAAACCACGCCTGCCACGGCGGCAGGTGGATCATCGTGCCATCGCACTCACCGACGAAACCGTGCCCGTCCAGCGCCTGGACGCGACCGCAAGGCGGAAGGGGCAACCGGACCGCGGCATCGGAGAGATTGATCGCGGCCAGAAGGTCCTGGTCGTCAGTGAAACGCCGGATCAGCAGCACGTCGTCCGGTGCCTCCAGAAAGCGAATCTCTCCGATTCGCAGGGCGGGCTGGGCACGACGCCAGTGCAGGAACCGCCGGTAGTGCGTCAGCACGGAGTCATCAACGCCGCACTGGGTGTCGGCGGCGCAGGCGCGATGCTGCTCCGGCACGGGCAGCCAGGGGGGCACGTCCGAGAACCCGGCGTGGCGGGCTTCCGCCCGCCACGGCATCGGCGTGCGACAGCCATCGCGACCCTTGAAACGCGGCCAGAAGCGAATGCCGTAGGGGTCCTGTAATTCCTCAAAGCGCAGCTCCGCCTCCTCCAGCCCCAGCTCCTCGCCCTGGTAGATGCACGCGCTGCCGCGCATGGACAAGAGCGTGGCCATGTAGGCACGAAGCCTGGCATCGGTGGGCTGCCCGCCGCTCCAGCGCGTGGCCACGCGGGGCACGTCGTGGTTGCCGGTGGACCAGCAGGGCCAGCCATCACCGATACGTGCCTCGAACTCCTCCATGACCCGCTGCAGGTAAGCCGCGGTGCTGGCTTCCCCCAGCATCTCGAACGTGTAGGCCATGTGCAGCCGGTCGCCGCCGCCGGTGTAGTCGGCCATCACCTGCACGGCATCGTCGGCGCCGATCTCGCCGACGGACGCGCGGGCGCCGTAGTGGTCCAGCAACGCGCGGAAGCGGCGCAGAAAGGCCAGGTTCTCGGGCTGTGTCTTGTCGTAGTGGTGCTGCTGGAATACGTAAGGGTTATCCGGCGGCGCGGTCGTGCTGGAGGCCGGGTCCGGGTGCGGCGGGTTGCTGCGCAGTTGTGCATCGTGGAAATAGAAATTCACCACGTCCAGCCGAAACCCGTCCACACCCCGCTTCAACCAGAACGCCACGTCGTCCAGTACGGCGTCCTGCACCCGCGGGTTGTGGAAGTTGAGGTCCGGCTGGCTGGCCAGGAAGTTGTGCAGGTAGTACTGGCGACGACGCGGCTCCCACTGCCAGGCGCTGCCGCCGAAGATGGACAGCCAGTTGTTCGGCGGTGTGCCGTCTGCATTCGGGTCCGCCCATACGTACCAGTCCGCCTTCGGATTGGTGCGGTCCTGCCGGCTCTCCTGGAACCAGGGGTGCTGATCCGAGCTGTGGGAGAGCACCTGGTCGATCATCACCTTCAGGCCCAGTTCGTGGGCTCTGGCCACCAGCGCATCGAAGTCCTGCAACGTTCCGAAAAGCGGATCCACATCCCGGTAATCCGAGATATCGTAGCCGAAGTCCTTCATGGGCGAGCGGAAGAAAGGCGACAGCCAGATGGCGTCAACGCCCAGATCCGCCACGTAGTCGAGCTTCGTGGTAATGCCCGGCAGATCGCCAATGCCATCACCGTTGCTGTCGGCAAAACTGCGCGGGTAGATCTGATAGATGACGGCTCCCCGCCACCAGTCATCACGGCCGGTTCGCATTCACCGCCCCCGCTGCAATTCCTCACCCACACGCACGATACGCATGGTGTTGGTGCTGCCGGGAATGCCGGTGAAATCCCCCTTGGTGACGATCACGGTGTCGCCGTCGTGTACGGCCCCGCTGGCGCGCATGGTCTCCAGTGCATCGGCGATCACGTGATTCGGGTCGGTGTGCATGATGTCGAAGGCCACGGGATAGACGTCCCGATAGAGGGTGACCCGCCGCCGGGTCCGTTCGTGGCGGGTGAGCGCGTAGATGGGGATGCCGGAGCTGATGCGCGACATCCACAGGGTGGTGGCGCCGGATTCGGTGAGCGCGATGATGGCGTCCGCGTGCAGGTGGTTGGCGGTGTACATGGTGGCCATGGCGATGGCCTCGTCGATGCGCTCGAAGTCCGAGTCCATGCGATGGGTGGAGCGCTGGGTGGTCACCTGCGCCTCGGCGCCCACGCACACGCGGGCCATGGCCTCGACGGTGCGCACCGGGTACTTGCCGGCGGCGGTCTCGGCGGAGAGCATCACCGCGTCGGTGCCGTCCATGACGGCGTTGGCCACATCCAGCACCTCGGCCCGGGTGGGCATGGGGTGCTCGATCATGGACTCCATCATCTGCGTGGCCGTGATCACGGAGCGGTTCAGCCGCAGGGCAGTGGCGATGATGTGCTTCTGCACGCCCGGCAGCTCGGCGTCGCCGATCTCCACGGCCAGATCGCCGCGGGCGACCATCACGGCATCCGACGCCAGGGTGATCTCGTCGATGGCGTCCACCGCTTCGGCGCGCTCGATCTTGGCGACGATGCCGGCGTCGGAGCCGGCCTCCTTCAGCAGCGAACGCGCCAGCTCGATATCCGCCGCGGAGCGGGGAAAGGAGACGGCGATGTAGTCCACGCCCAGCTCCGCCGCGGACCGCAGATCGTCCCGATCCTTGTCGGTGAGTGCGTCGGCGGAGAGGCCGCCGCCCTGGCGGTTGATGCCCTTGTTATTGGACAGCTCGCCGCCCAGCTCCACACGGCAGTGCACGCGGGAGCCGGCCACCTCTTCGACGCGCATGGTGATGAGCCCGTCGTTCAGCAGCAGGAGGTCGCCAGGCCCCACGTCGTTGGGCAGGTTCTTGTACGCCACGCCCACCTGGTGGTGGTCGCCGGCGTCCGGGGCCAGCTCGGCATCCAGGCAGAAGGCGTCGCCCTCCTCCAGGGTCACCGCACCGTCACGGAAGCGATCCACGCGGATCTTGGGCCCCTGCAGGTCGGCCAGTACGCCCACGTCCCGCCCCACCCGCTCGGCGGCCTCGCGCAGCGCGCGGACCCGCCCCTGGTGGTCGGCGGCGGCGCCGTGGGAGTAGTTCAGGCGAACCACATCGACGCCGGCGTGGATGATCTTCTCCAGCGCGCCGGGCGCATCGGTGGCCGGCCCCAGGGTGGCGACAATCTTGGTACGGCGCGGCATGGGTATCTCCTCCGTTTTCCTTGTGATCGCTCCGCCGCCCTCAGCCGGCGGCGTCCAGCAAGGCCCGCGTGGTGTCGAGCATGCGGTTGGAGAACCCCCACTCATTGTCGTACCAGGCGCAGACTTTCACCAACCGGCCTTCCGAGACCCGCGTCATGAACGGATCATAGGTGGAGGATACCGGATCGTGGTTGAAATCCATGGACACCAGCGGCTCATCGTTCACCGCGAGAATGCCCTTGAGCGACCCTTCGGCGGCCTGACGCAGCACACTGTTCACCCCTTCCACCGTGGTCTCGCGCGACGCGGTGAACGTGAGATCCACCAGCGAGACGTTGATGGTGGGCACGCGCACGGCAAAACCGTCCAGCCGGCCGTCCAGCTCCGGCAGCACCAGCCCCACCGCCGCCGCGGCACCGGTCTTGGTGGGAATCATGGACTGGGTGGCCGAGCGCGCCCGGCGCAGATCCGAGTGGTAGACGTCCGAGAGCACCTGGTCGTTGGTGTAGGAGTGGATGGTGGTCATCAACCCGTGCTCGACACCGATGCCCTCGTGCAGCGGCTTCACCACCGGTGCCAGGCAGTTGGTGGTGCAGGAGGCGTTGGAGATCACCTGGTGATCGGCGGTGAGCGTGCTGTCGTTGACGCCGTAGACCACCGTGGCGTCCACGTCGCTGCCGCCCGGCGCCGAGATCACCACCTTGCGCGCACCTGCTTCCAGGTGGGCCGCAGCCTTGGCCTTGCTGGTGAACAGCCCCGTGCACTCCATCACCGCGTCGATACCCAGCTCCCGCCAGGGGAGGTTCGCCGGGTCGCGCTCGGCCACGACTCGGATGCGGTCGCCGTTGACGACCATGTCGTCGCCGTCCACCTGCACATCGGCATTGAACCGGCCGTGCACGGTGTCGTGGCGGGTGAGGTGGGCATTGGTCGCGGCATCGCCCAGGTCGTTGATGGCGACGATTTCCATCTCGTTGGTGCGGCCGCTCTCGTACAGCGCCCGCAGCACGTTGCGGCCGATGCGCCCGTATCCGTTGATGGCAATGCGATAGGTCATGATGGTCTCTCCTCGACTCTGTCTCAGATGTGCGCCGATGCGGCTGCGGCAGCCGCCAGCGCCTTGATCCCTTCCCAGTCCCCGGCCGCGACACTGTCCGCCGGCGCCAGCCAGGAGCCGCCCACGCAGGCGACGTTGGGTAGCGCCAGGTAGTCGGTGAACGACACCTGGGTCACGCCGCCCGTGGGGCAGAACGTGAGATCCGGAAGCGGTCCGGCGAGCGCCTTGAGCATCGGCACGCCGCCGGCCTGTTCGGCGGGGAAAAGCTTGAGCGCGCGAAACCCGTACTCCCGCGCCTGCATCGCTTCGCCGGGCGTCATCACCCCCGGCAGAAAGGGCAAACCGCTATCCCGGGCGGCTTCGACCAGGGCCGGCGTCAGGCCGGGACTCACGGCAAAGGCCGCGCCGGCATCCGCCGCCCGACGCATATCTTCCGGCTGGAGAATCGTGCCGACACCGACGATGGCATCCGGCACCTCGCGAATCATGGCGGCGACGGCGTCCATGGCACACGGCGTGCGCAGCGTGATCTCCAGCACCGGCAGGCCGCCATCCACCAGCGCCCGGGCAAGCGGCGCTGCGTGCACCGGATCGTCGATACGAAGCACCGGAATCACCGGGGCGGCCGTCATGATGCTCTGCATGTCCATCGTCCCGCGCTCCCGTGCTGCCCGGGCCGGCTCTCCATCAAGGGCCATCACTGCACCTCCTCTTCCGCCGTGGGCGCACGCAGGGCACCGGCGAGCATGATGCTCATGGCGCCGGACTCGGCGTTCGAAGTCGTCGCACGGAAGGTATCGAACAGGTCCCGGCCAAGACCGGTGTGCTCGGGTGCCAGATCCGGCGTGACAACGTCACGGCGCGCCCATTCATCGGCATCCACCAGTGCGTCGACCACCCCGGAGCGGCTGTCGAGGCGGATCATGTCACCATCACGCACTTTGCCCAGCGGTCCCCCGCCGAGGCATTCCGGCGACATGTGGATGGCTGCGGGCACTTTGCCGGAGGCCCCGGACATACGCCCGTCGGTGACCAGCGCCACCTGGTGCCCCCGGTCCTGCAGCACACCCAGAGTGGGCGTGAGCTTGTGCAGCTCCGGCATGCCGCAGGCACGCGGGCCCTGGAACGGCAGCACGGCGACCATGTCACCGGTCAGCTCGTCCGCCTTGAAGGCGGCAATCAGCGCATCCTGGCTGGAGAACACCCGCGCCGGCGCTTCCACCACCCGGTGGGCGTCCTTGACCGCAGAGGTCTTGATCACGCCACGCCCCAGGTTGCCGGACACCAGCCGCAGTCCGCTCTCCGCATCAAAGGGGTTGGCCACGGGGCGCAGCACCGCCGGATCACCCGAGACCGCAGGCGTTTCGCGCCAGACCACCTGGCCGTTATCGAGGAACGGCTCACGGGTGTAATGCCGCAACCCCGGCCCCATGACCGTGCTCACGTCCTCGTGCAGCAGACCGGCGTCCAGCAGCTCACGGATCATGAACCCGGTGCCGCCGGCGGCGTGCAGGTGGTTCACGTCCGCCTCGCCGTTGGGGTAGACGCGGGCCATGAGTGGCACGGCCCGCGACAGGGCGTCGAAGTCGTCCCAGTCCACCATGATGCCGGCGGCACGGGCCGTGGCCACCAGGTGCATGGTGTGATTGGTGGAGCCGCCACTGGCCAGCAGGCCGACGATGCCGTTGATCACGGCTTTCTCGTCCACCACGCGGCCGATGGGCGTGTAGTCGCCACCCAGGCGCGTCAGGCCCGCCGCCCGGCGCGCCGCCTCGGCGGTGAGCGCAAAGCGCAGGGGTGTATCGGGGTTCACGAACGCAGAGCCCGGCAGGTGCAGGCCCATGAACTCCAGCACCAGCTGGTTGCTGTTGGCGGTGCCATAGAAGGTGCAGGTGCCGGGGCTGTGGTAGGACTGGCTCTCCGCCTCCAGCAGCGCGTCGCGGCCGATCTTCCCCTGGGCGAACTCCTGGCGGATGCGCGCCTTCTCCTGGTTCGGCAACCCGGACGGCATGGGGCCACCGGGCACGAAGATGGTCGGCAGATGGCCGAAACTCAGGGCACCGATCAGCAGCCCCGGCACGATCTTGTCGCACACGCCCAGACACAGGGTGGCGTCGAACATGTTGTGGGACAGCGCCACGGCCGTGGACATGGCGATCACGTCGCGGCTGAACAGCGACAGCTGCATGCCCGGCTGCCCCTGGGTAACGCCGTCGCACATGGCCGGCACGCCGCTGGCGAACTGCGCCGTGGCACCCACCTCGCGCGCCGCCTGTTTGATGACGCCGGGAAAGGCGCCCAGGGGCTGGTGGGCGGAGAGCATGTCGTTGTAGGCGGAGACGATGGCCAGGTTGGGCCAGTGCATCTGCTTGAGCGCGTCCTTGTCCGACTCCGGTGAGGCCGCAAAGCCGTGGGCCAGGTTGGTGCACGAGAGGGTGCCGCGCTGGGGCTGATCATCCGCGGCGCGGGTGACCGCGTCCAGGTACGCCCGGCGCGTGTCACGGCTGCGCTCCGTAACGCGCTCGGTCACCCGGACCAGGGTCTCGTTGAGCTGGGGCATGCCTCCCGTCCTCCTCCTGCGTACACGGCCTTGAAGGCGGCCGACTGATTATGTAGCTTTACTACATGCTAGAACGGGATGTCACCGAACGCAAGCACATCAAACCCGGAGGCGCTGACCTGGACGACCCGCCCCCACCCGGAAAGGCGCAGGAATGGCGCTCGACCGTGGATAAGCGCACCCCGGTCTTGTAGTCTTGCTACAAACACGCTTCACCAACCACCTCGGGATACACGCTCATGACCCATGCAGACACCCCCGCCCCGCCGATTGAGCACTGCTTCGAGGACCGCGACGCCCTTGCGGCCGACCTCGCCCGGACCGTCACGTCCACCCTGCTGGACGGCCTCTCCCGGGCGCCGCGGGCCACCCTGGCCGTCTCGGGCGGAAGCACCCCCGTTCCGTTCTTTCGCGCACTGGGCACCGGGGACCTCCCCTGGGCGCGTATCGACGTCACCCTGGCGGACGAGCGCTGGGTGGCCCCGGACCACGACGACAGCAACGAACGCCTCGTTCGCGAGACCCTGCTCGGGGGCGATGCCGCCGGCGCCGGTTTCATCCCGCTCAAGACGTCGGCGCCATCGCCCGAAGCCGGCGCGCGGGAGTGCGAAGAGCGACTGCGGGGCCTGCCCTGGCCCCTGGATGCGGTGATACTGGGCATGGGCAGCGACGGCCACACGGCCTCCCTGTTCCCCCACGCCCCGGCCCTGGCCACGGCGCTGGACCCGGACTGTGGATCGCTGTGCATTCCCGTCACGCCGGAGACCGCGCCCCACGCACGCATGAGCCTGACGCTACCGGCGCTGCTCAATACGCACCGGCTGATCCTGCATATCACCGGCGCTGACAAGTGGGACGTCTATCAGCAGGCCCTGGCGGGCGACGACGCCTTCGCTATGCCCGTGCGCGCCGTGCTACATCAGCGCCACACACCGGTACACGTCTACTGGGCACCCTGAAACGCCGTGCGGGCCGGGTGATATACTCGGTCTGCACCCCTGCAAACGGCTCTGGCCACGGCACGCAGACACGCGATCATGCTCACGAGAATCAAGGCGCTGCACCCGGAACTGCGGCGCTCGGAACAGAAAGTCGCTGACCTGGTGCTGGACCATCCGGCAACGGTGGTGAGCGCGTCCATCGCCGCCATCGCGGAAAAGGCCGGTGTCAGTGAACCCACGGTGATCCGCTTCTGCCGGGCCATCGGCTGCACGGGCTTCCAGGACTTCAAGCTCCGGCTCGCGGGAAGCCTGGCAAGCGACATCCCCTACATCTCCAGCGGCGTGGACATCGGCGACAGCGCCGGAAAGCTTTCGGCCAAGCTGTTCGACCGCGCCATCGCCACGCTGGTGCAGGCGCGCAACCACCTGAACACCGACGGCGTGGAACGGGCCATCGACCTGCTCGCCGCCGCACCGCGGATCGAGTTCTACGGCCATGGCGCATCCGGCATCGTCGCCCAGGATGCCCAGCACAAGTTCTTCCGCCTCGGCGTACCCACCATCGCCTACTCCGACGCACATACCCACGGCATGTCCGCGGCGATTCTGCCGCCGGAGAGCGTGGTGGTCGCCATCTCCCACACGGGGCGGTCGGCCGAGCTCATCCGCAGCGCCGAGCTGGCCCTGGAGGCGGGGGCGCACGTCATCGCCATCACCGCCTGCGGCTCGCCGCTGGCGAACTGCAGCACCGTCGCCCTCTACGCCGACGTCAACGAAGACACCGACACCTATACACCCATGACCTCCCGCATCGCCCACCTGACCATCTGCGACATTCTCGCCGTGGGCGTTGCCCTGCAGCGCGGACCGGAGCTGGCCGCGTCACTGGAGAAGACCAAGCGCAATCTGGCGGAGAAGCGGGTGCAGGACAGCGGCACGAGCTGACGGACGCGCCTCACGCACACAACGGTGCGGAGGACGCCGGCGACGCCTCCGCACAAGCGGGTGGTGCATGACGCATCCATGCGATCAGGGGGGAATCACCACCACGTTTCGGCCTGGAAGCCGTAGGTCACGCCATCAGTACTGTCGGCAAAGACATCGCCGCCGGTCCCTGCGTCCGCCGCGGCATCGTTCCAGTTGGCGTAGGTGACGAAGGCGCGCAGATTCGGCCGCGACCAGAAGCTCATCTCCGGGCTCAACTGCACGGCGAAGGTCCCCTTGGTGAGATGGCGCGCATCGCCATCATCCGGGTCGACACGGTCGTAGCCCACTTCCGTGACCAGATCCACGTACCGGTTCAGGTGATAAATGGGCCGAACCCCTGCCGAGTACCACGTCTGGCGGTCGTTCTGGTCCTCGTAGACAGCCGTGAACATGCCGGACCAGTTGTCACTGAGCTGGTACTGAAGCTGCTGCACAACGCGCCAGACCGTGTCGCCGCCCGAGGCATCGCCTGGCGGGAACGCCAGGGCGAAATTGCCCGTGCCGTACGTTCCCTCGCCGTAATGGAGCGCAACCCTGTGGAAACCGCCCATCATGCTCTGGGTATGCTGCGCCGTCGCCAGCCAGCCGTCTGCGTAGACGTCGTCACCGCTGCTGTCGTCTCCACGGCCGTAGATCAGACCCAGCTCCAGGGAGCCCCCCGGGTTCACGGCAATGTCGGCAAGGCGCAGATCATGGTTCTCGAACGCGACGTCGTCGGATTCGGTATTCCGGCGGTAGGCGTAGGAGAGATTGCCGATTCCCACGTCGACGTTGCTGATACCGGCGCCAGGGCCGCTGTTGTCCCAGTAGTAGTAATCGGTGATGTGAACATCGTGGCGCTGGTAGAACTTCTTGCCCGCCCAGAACCGGGCATCCGACAACCGCCCACCGAACAGGTTACCCGCCTCCACGTAGGCTTCGCGATTGGCCCATTCGTTGTCGTCCTCCAGCAGCTCGAAGTCCTGCTGCTGCTCGGTAACGAAAGCGAATGTCGCTTTCATGCGGAAGTACTCGCCTTCCTCGCCCTCCCAGACGTTGGTCCCGAGACTGAGCTCGCCATAGGTCTCGCATTCGTTGCCGAGACGATACTTGCTGCTGGCACCATCGACCTGGAAGCAGGTCTGGTCACCCCCCTTGGAATTACCACCAATACCCGAGCGCATATAGCCACTGAAATCCACGGCGAGCGCCCCCTCGGCGAACAATGCTGCCGACACGACCGCTGCCGCCGGCAGCATCCCCTTGCGGAGCCTTGTCATGGCTTCTCCTCCTGTCGTTACTCTCGTTCTTGCCACATCCGGAAGTGGCTTGTCGTTGCGACGCGCCCGTGAACCCAGGGCACGGACCCGTCGTGTTGCATAACTACAAACCGCGCTGCCGAACTCGACCAACGATCCGGGCAAGCACCGGCTGACAATCAGGGTTGTTCATCGCGGTGTTCACGTCGTCCTCCCTCAGTAGGAGGAAACAGGCGTAAGCTGGGGGCGTAGGCCGGCAACAAGCAGCAGAGGGTGGAGATTCTCCGGAGAAGGCGCCCTTTCATTCCTCCTGTAGTTTTGCTACAAATCCAGTCAACCAAGAATCACCGCGGCCACATCAGACCGAATCCCGACTGGATGACGCCTGACCACACGAGGCGCGAGCCGCAGGATCACGGAGGAGACCCACGTGTCCGAAGTCAAACCGTTCGACATGGTCATCTTTGGCGGCAATGGCGACCTGGCCATGCGCAAGCTGATCCCGGCGCTGTACCACCGGCACCAGGACGGCGCCCTGTGTGCCGAGGGGCGCATCATCGCCGCGTCGCGCCACGACATCAGCCGCGATGACTACGTGGCTAACGCGCGGGAGGCGTGCCGGACGTACGTGGGCGAGGCATTCTCGGACACGGTCTGGGCCGCCTTCGCGGAGCGGCTCGACTACATCCGCGTGGACGCCACCCGGGAGGCGGACTTTCTGCCGCTGGCCGAACTGCTGGGCGCCTACCCGGAGCGCACGCGGGTGTTCTACCTCTCCACCGGGCCGGCGCTGTTCACCGGCATCTGCCATCACCTGGGCGCCGCTGGCCTGGCCACGGAGAACGCCCGCGTGGTGCTGGAGAAGCCCCTCGGACACGACCTGGACAGCGCCGAGCACATCAACCGCGAGGTGGCCCGGGTCTTCACCGAGCACCAGATTTACCGCATCGACCACTACCTGGGTAAGGAGGCGGTGCAGAACCTCATTGCCCTGCGCTTCGGCAACGCGCTGTTCGAGCCGCTGTGGAACCGCTCCAGCATCCGTGACGTGCAGATCACCCTGGCCGAGCAGGTGGGCGTGGAAGGCCGCGGCTCGTTTTACGAGGGCACCGGCGCCCTGCGCGACATGGTGCAGAACCACCTGCTGCAGCTGTTGTGCATCATCGCCATGGAGCCGCCCACGAGCATCAACCCGGACGCCGTGCGCGACGAGAAACTCAAGGTGCTGCGCGCGCTGCACCCGCTCACGGGCCGCAGCGCCATCGAGAACAGCGTGCGGGGCCAGTACAAGGCGGGCGCCATCGAGGGGACCTCCGTCCCCGGTTACCTGGAGGAAGACGGCGTCGCCCCGGACAGCACCACCGAGACCTTCGTGGCGCTGAAAACGGAGATCGACACCTGGCGCTGGGCCGGCGTGCCCTTCTACCTGCGCACGGGCAAGCGCATGCAGGAGCGCGTGGCCGAGGTGGTGGTCAACTTCCGCGAAGTGCCCCACTCCATCTTCAGCGAGAGTTCCATGCCCATGCCGAACCGGCTGGTGATCACCCTGCAGCCGGACGAGGGCGTAGAGCTCTACCTCATGGCCAAGGCCCCCGGCGACGACATGCAGCTGCGCCCCGTGGCCCTGAACCTGGACTTCGCCCAGACCTTCACCACGCGCAAGGCGGACGCCTACGAGCGGCTGCTCATGGACTGCCTGCGCGGCAAGCTGACGCTGTTCATGCGCCGCGACGAGGTGGACGCCGCCTGGCGCTGGATCGAGCCCATTCTCGACGCCTGGGAACAGCACGGTGACAGGCCCAAGACCTACACCGCCGGCACCTGGGGCCCGGCGGCCTCCAGCGCCCTGGTCGGCCGGGGCGGCTACTGCTGGCACGAGGAGGCGTAGCCGCCATGGCGCGGCACGCCCTCATCGGTGATGTCGGCGGCACCAATGCGCGGTTCGCGCTGGTGGCACCCGGCGCGGTGCAGCCCGAGGCGATCCGCGCTCTCCCCTGCGCCGATTTCGCCGGCATCACCGACGCGGTGCATGCCTACCTCGGCGATGTCGACGCCGACCAGCCACACGAGGCGTGCCTTGCCTTCGCCTGCCCGGTCCACGACGATGCCATCCGCATGACCAATAACCACTGGCGGTTCTCCCGCCGGGCCGTCCAGGCGGAGCTGGGATTGCAGCGGTTCAAGGTCATCAACGACTTCACCGCCCAGGCCCTGGGGGTGCCCCATGTCGCTGCCGACCAGCTGGTGCCCATCGGCGGGGGCGAGGCGGACCCGGCCAGCGCCCGCCTGGTGATCGGCCCGGGCACCGGGCTCGGCATGGCCGGCGTGGTGCCAGGACGCCGCAACTGGATTCCGCTGACCACGGAAGGCGGCCACGTAGCCTTCGCCCCCACGGACGCTTATGAAACCGAGGTGCTGCGGGCATTCCGCAGCCGCTACGGGCGCGTCTCGGTGGAGCGCATTCTCTGTGGCCAGGGTCTGCTGGAGCTGTACCGGACGCACACGCAGATCAACGGCCTGACACCCGATTACACCGCGCCGGCGGAGGTCACCGCCGGGGCCGATGCGGGCGACCCCGTCGCCAGTGCGGTGGTGGACCGGTTCCTGAAGATCCTGGGTGATGTCTGCGGCGACGCGGCCCTGGCCCTCGGCGCCCGGGGCGGTGTCTACCTGGGCGGCGGCATCGTGCCGCGCCTGCTGGACCGCCTGCCCGGCAGCGGCTTCCGCGCGGCTTTCACGGACAAGGGCCGCATGAGCGACTACACCGCCGGCATTCCCACCCTCGTGGTCACCGCCGAGTGGACGGGCCTGCTGGGCGCCGCCGAAGCGCTCCACAACGAGGAGGTGGCCTGATGGCCGCGTCACCGTTGTGGCCGGACACGCCGTTCCTGCTCGGCATGATGCGCCTGCATGAGCGCCCGGAACTGCACCGGCCGGAGCGCCTGGCGGACTGGATCCAGGCACGGCTGGAGCAGGGGCTGTGTTGGTTCGACCACGCCGACATCTACGGCGACGGGGCCGGCGAGCGCCTGTTCGGCCAGGCACTGCGCCACCGCCCGGCGCTGGCCCGGCAGGTGCGCATCGTCACCAAGACCGGGATCGTGCCCGAGGGACGCGACAGTTCGCCCTTCGGCGTCAAGCACTACGACACGTCGGCAACCCACGTCACCCGGGCCATTGATGCCGCCCTGGACCGGCTGGGCGTGGCGCATGTCGATCACTTCCTGATCCACCGGCCGGATCCGCTCCTGGATGCCGAGGCCACGGGCCGGGCACTGGACGACGCCATCACTGCGGGCAAGATCGGTGCGGCCGGCGTGTCCAATTTCGGGCCGGAGCAGTGGCGGCGCCTGCAGGGCGCCATGCGCAACCGGCTTGCCGGCCACCAGCTGCAGCTCTCGCTGGCACGCACATCCCCCCTGTTCCACGGCGACTACGATGCCCTGCTGGCAGACGGCCTGCAGCCCATGGCCTGGTCACCCCTCGGCGGCGGAGCCGCCCTTCAGGGGCACACCGGCGCCATGCTTGAGCGCCTCGCCGGGGAATGGAACAGTACAGCCGCCGCCATCGCACTCGACTGGGTGCGCACCCTGCCCGGCCGCCCGTTGCCGGTGATCGGCACCTTGCGACCCGAACGGATCGACGAACTGCTAGGCTCCACCGGGCAGCCCATGACGCGAGCCACCTGGTTCGCGCTGCTGGAGCAGGCCCGGGGCGAGCCCGTGGCATGAGCGGCCGGCGACAGCATCATGAATCGGAGCAACACACCATGTTTCAACTGACCCGCAGCGTGACCTGGCAGGCCCTGCAGCGCCTGCAGCAGGAGACCGAGCACGACCGCATCCGCGACTACTTCGCCGCCGACCCCGAGCGCTTCGACAAGATGAGCCTGCGCGTGGGCGGGCTGTTTCTGGACTACTCCAAGCACCAGATCTCGGACGCCGTGCTCGCCAAGCTGCTGGAGCTCGCCGACCACTCCGCCCTGGTGCAGCGGCGCGCGCAGATGTTCTCCGGGGATATCATCAATGTCACCGAGGACCGGCCGGTGCTCCACACCGCCCTGCGCAACGTCAGCGACCAGCCCGTCTACCACGCCGACGGCAAGGACGTGATGCCGGAAATCCACCGCTCCTGGGAGCAGATCCACCGCTTCTCCGATGCCGTGCGCAGCGGCGAGTGGACCGGTTACAGCGGCGAGCGCATCCGCGACGTGGTGAACATCGGCATCGGCGGCTCGGACCTCGGCCCCAACATGGCCTGCCGGGCGCTGCTGGACCAGCGCCACCCGGCGCTGAACTTCCACTTCGTCTCCAACGTGGACGGCACCCACATCCAGAAAGTCCTCAAGGACCTGGATCCGGCAACCACGCTGTTCATCGTCTCCACCAAGACTTTCTCCACCCAGGAGACGCTGCTGAACGCGCGCACCGCCCGGCGCTGGTTCCTGGAGAACGCCGGCGAGGATGCCGACATCGGCGCCCACTTCGTCGCCGCCTCCACCAACCGCAAGGCGGCCAGGGAGTTCGGCATCCGCGAGGAGAACATCTTCGAGTTCTGGGCCTGGGTAGGCGGGCGCTACTCCATGTGGTCCTCCATTGGCCTGCCCATCGCCCTGGCCATCGGTTTCGAGGGCTTCATGGACATGCTCCGGGGCGCCCACGAGATGGACCGCCACTTCCTGGAAGCGCCCAACGCCGAGAACATGCCGGTGCTGATGGCGCTGATCGGCATCTGGTACATCAACTTCGTGGGGGCGGAGACGCACGCCATCGTCCCCTACGACCAGGCGCTGCATCAGTTGCCGGCGTTCCTGCAGCAGCTGGACATGGAGTCCAACGGCAAGTCGGTGGACATCTTCGGCCACCCGGTGAACTACAAGACCGGACCCATCGTCTGGGGGCAGACCGGCTCCAACGGCCAGCACGCCTTCTTCCAGCTCCTGCACCAGGGCACCCGCTACGTGCCCATCGACTTCATCGCCTCGCTGAAACCCGAGCCCGGCTTCGAGGAGCACCACTTCGCCCTGCTCACCAACATGCTCGCCCAGGCCAACGCCTTCATGGAGGGCAGCCAGACCGGCAGCCGGCTGGACCCGTACAGCTGCCCGGGCAACCGCCCCTCCAGCACGCTGCTGCTGGATGAGCTCACCCCCCGTAACCTGGGCGCCCTGATCGCGCTCTACGAGCACAAGGTGTTCGTCCAGGGCGTGATCTGGAACATCAACTCCTTCGACCAATGGGGCGTGGAACTGGGCAAGCGCATCGCCGGCGAGATCAGCGAGCGCATCGACACCAACGTCACCGATTTCGACCCCTCCACCCAGGGGCTGCTGCACCTGGTGCGCGAGCGCTTCGGCAACGACCGCGAGGCGGGCGGTGGCCGGACAGAAAAGCCGTCGCAACGACCGGGAAAGCGCCAGGGCAAGAAGTCGTGACCCCGGTCATCGCGTTCGGCGAGGCGCTGGTGGACATGCTCTCCAGCCGCCTCGGTGACGGAGCGGACAGCGAGACGGAGACATTCACCCCCTACGCCGGTGGAGCGCCCGCCAATGTGGCAGTCGCCTGCGCACGGCTGGGTGTCCCCAGTCGATTCCTCGGCATGGTGGGGGCGGACTATTTCGGTGACTTCCTGGTGCAGGAGCTGACCCGTCACGGGGTGGATACCAGCGGCATCGCGCGTACCGGCGAGGCGCGCACCGCCCTCGCCTTCGTCTCCCGGGACGCCAGCGGCGAGCGCACCTTCGACTTCTACCGCCCACCCGCCGCAGACCTGCTGTACCGCCCGCACCACCTTCCCGGCGGCGTGTTCGACGTCCGGGCCATCCTGCACTGTTGCAGCAACAGCCTTACCGAACCGGCCATTGCGGAGACCACCTTCGCCATCGTCGGACAGGCTTCGGCGGCAGGCTGCCTGATCAGCGTGGACGTCAACCTGCGCCATGACCTCTGGCCCGGTGGGCAGGCGGACGCGAGACGCGTCACCCGACTCCTGGACCGGGCAGCGCTGGTGAAACTCGGGCGGGAGGAGCTGGACGCGCTACGGGGCGAGCAACCGGTGGATACCTGGTTCCGGGATCGCTTCGACGCCGGTGTGCGGCTCGTGATCGTCACGGATGGCCCCGGCACCGTCGACGTTCGAACGGCGGAGCTGGGCTTTGTGCAGCGGCCCCCGCCGGTGCAGGCGGTGGATACCACCGCCGGCGGTGATGCCTTTACCGGCGGCCTGTTGGCGATGCTGGCCCGGGACGGTATCGATGCACCATGGCATCGTGACGCGGGGCGACTGCGCGCCATGGTCGACGTGGCGTGCCGCTGTGGCGCCCACGCGGTCACACGCCCCGGGGCGTACACCGCCCTGCCGACGACCGCGGACGTGCGATTCTGAATACCTGAGCGCGTGCGGGCAGCAGCGCGGCGGCCCGCACGCGCTCATCACCTACTCGGCCGTGCGATTCACCTGCAGTGCAACCGCGTCCATGCCGCGCACTGCCACCTCGGCGACGCCGTCGCCACCCACGTGCACGGGCGTGTCGCAATCCGCCGCCAGCACGTTGCAGTACGCCCCTTCGGGCAACCCGGTCTGTAACCGGGCGTCCCATTCGTCGTCCCCGCCATTGATGGCCAGGAAGCCGGCATCATCACGGGAGAACGCGATACGGGTCGCCCCGTCCTGCTGCCAGTGCGTCACCGGCGCATCACCGGCCGCCTTGCGGAAACCAACCATGGCCGTTACCTCCGACCAGCGGTGCTCGCAGACCCAGCCCTCGTTCGGGTCGTCGTCAGGGTCCAGGCAGCCGATACCATCGTCGCCATGCACCGGAGTCGTGGCCCACCCCGCATCGGGGTCGGATGGCGGCCCCTGGTCGCCGTCTTCAAACGCGAAGCTCGACATGAGCTTTGGCGTTCCGTAAGGCCACGCCAGCTTGAACGCCAGCGCCAGCGGGTAAGCCGCGTCCCGGTGCATGAGCACGCCGCCACCCACGTGGCCGCGCTGGTTGTCGTGGTTGTCGACGAACACCAGGGCGGAGTCGCTCTTCAGCCAGGCATCCCCCTCACCCACATGCTTCAGCCGGTCCCACGCGCCTTCCTCGATGGCGGTCGCCACCTCGTGGGGATAGTTGAACTCGGTCACCGCGGCGATGCCCTGGTATTCCCACTTGGTGATGGGTTCATCGCCTGGGTCGATGACCTCCTGGAAGATGTAGGGCTCGCCGTCCAGCCGATCAATGATGGCGGCCACGTCTTCCGCCGGCATGTGCTTGGCGGCGTCGATACGGAAGCCGGCAACCCCCAGGTCCACCAGTGTCTGCAGGTAATCGGCGATACGCGCGCGCACGTGCGTTTCACCGGTGGCCAGGTCGGCCAGGCCCAGCAGATGGCAGTACTGCACCTCGTAGCGGCTCTGATAGTCGCGGATGTGGTCGTCGTCGTAGCGGTCGCAGTGGTTGAAGTCGTCCCTGGAGTAGAGATCACCGTACCGGAACTCGGAATAGGACGTGCCGGCAATGCCTTCCCCTTCGCCGATGGCCGCCATGTGGTTGATCACGGCGTCCACGACAATACCGACGCCGGCAGCGTCACACCGGCGGACCATGGCTTCGAATGCCTCCCGGTCGCCGCTCCGCGACGTCACCTCGTAGCTCACGGGCTGATACCGCGCCCACCATGCCCCCTCCACGCCGCCCGGTACGATATGCTCGTTGGGTGGGGAGACCTGCACCGCGTCGATCCCCGTCGGCCCCAGGTAATCCTCGCATTCGGCAGCGATGTCGTCCCAGCGCCACTCGAAAAGGTGCACCATCACCGGTTGCGGACTGCCAAGACGGGTTGCATCCGCCGGCTCCGCGGCAAGGGCGGGCGCCCCGGCCAGTCCGGCGAGAAACACCGCGCCGGCAACGAGTGAGTGTCCATGAATGCCACGCATTGTCTTCTCCTCCTTTGGTGTTCGTGGAATCTGCACTCGACAGTACCCGGCGCGGCGGCGCCCGGGCTCATCCCGGGGCGCAGCTCGGTCCGGCCCGGCTACGCCCCGCGAATACGCCATGGAACCGGTCCAGGGGGAGGAGGACGGTAGGCGCAGATTCGGGGACTCTGTAGGCCACCACACCTTCAGGCGGAGCCCCGCATGCGTGGCCCACGCCTGTTGCGATCAGAAGAGAAGCGAGGAGGAGAACCCCATGTCCATCAACCGCCGCAGCATTCTGTTTCCCCTGCTGGCTGCCGGCCTGGGTACCGGGCTCGGCCTGTCCCAGGCGGCTGTTGCCTTTGACGACGACCGCATTACCGTGTGGATGGGTGACAACAAGGGCGAGGACGGCATCCGCGACGTCGCCCGTCAGTTCGAAGAGGACACCGGTATCGAAGTCCGGGTGCAGCACCCGGACAATATTACCGACCGCTTCCAGCAGGCCGCCGGCAGCGGCCAGGGGCCGGATATCGTCATCTGGGCCCACGACCGTATGGGCGAGTGGGCCCAGAGCGGGCTGCTGAAGCCGCTGTCGCCGTCCAGCAGCTTCCGGGGCAACTATTTCGACTTCACCTGGGATGCCGTGCAATGGAATGGCGATATCTACGGTTACCCCGTGTCCGTCGAGTCCATCGGGCTGATCTACAACAAGGACATTGTCGACACCGCCCCGGAGAGCTTCGACGAGCTCATCGCCCTGGACGAGGAGCTGGTGAAGCAGGACAAGAAGGCAATTCTCTGGGACTACAGCGACACCTATTACACCTGGCCGCTGCTGGCAGCCAACGGCGGCTACGTCTTCCAGGAGACCGAAGACGGCTTCGACACGTCGGATATCGGCATCAACAGCGACGGCGCGGTCAAGGGCGCACAGCTGCTGCGGGACCTGATCGAGCAGGACGTGCTGCCAAGCGGCACCGACTACGGTGCCATGGATGCCCGCTTCAATCGCGGCGAAGTGGCCACCATGATCAGTGGCCCGTGGGCGTGGAGCAATCTGGAGCAGAGTGGCATCAACTACGGAGTGGCACTGCTTCCAAAGGTCGGGGATGAGCGCGCCCGGCCCATGTTTGGCGTGATGGCGGCCATGGTCAACTCCGCCTCGCCCAACGACCTGATCGCGGTGGAGTTCCTGGAGAACTACCTGTTGAGTGAGGACGGCATGCGCACCTTCAACAGCGACGGCTCCCTGGGCGCGGTGGCGCACAAGGCGTATCAGGCCGAACTGGAGGAGGATCCACGGATCAAGGCAACGCTGGAGAACGCGGAGCTCGGCATGCCCATGCCGAACGTACCCGAGATGGGAGCGTTCTGGTCGGCCATGGAGCCCGCGCTGCAGAACATCGGCAGCGGCCGGCAGGATGTCCGGGAGGCCCTGGATACCGCGGCCCGTCGCATGCAGCAGTAAGCGCGGTACGCACTCACTCCCCGGGGCCGGTCACGGCAGACCACGAGCGCAGGCCGGCCCCGACGCCAGCAGGAACGCACCATGAACACTGCCACCTTCGCCCGGCCCCTGTCGGGCAACGGCATCTCCGATCACCTTGACCGGGCCAAGCGCTGGCTTCAGGGCGGGCTGTTTGCCGCTCTGGTCATCTCCCTGCTCTGGCTCGTGGTGGCCTTCCACGCCCAGGGCGAGTGGCCGTTCGCGCTGCTGTTCCTGACCCTGGCCGCCTCACTGACGGTGGTGTTCACGAAGCGGTCGCTCATGCGCCACCGTTACGTCTTCCCGGCGCTTGCCGGCATGGGCGTGTTCGTCATTTTCCCGCTGGTCTACACGGTGGGCATCAGCTTCACCAACTACAGCTCGTCCAACCTGCTGAGCGAGGAGCGCGTGCGGGCTCAGCTGCTGGATCGCACCTACCAGGAGGAAGGGATTTCCTTCAGTTTCTCGGTCTACCGGGATCAGGACGACGCGCGCCTGTTCCTGGAGCTGGACAGGGATGCCGCCCTGCCGGATACGCTCGACAGCAGCCAGGAAGAGCTGATCGAGGATACGGTCGACGGGCCGCGTCTTCTTGTCAGCGATCCGGTCTCCCTGGACACGGACGACCGTCAGGCCATCACCCTGCACGAGGCCGATGCTCCCCCCGCCGGCACGGCACTGGAAACCCGGGAGGTGATTTCACTGCGGGATGCGCTTCAGGCCATGCGCCTGACCACACCCGGCGACCTGGAACTGCGTATGACCGGGCTGCGCAGCTTCGCTCCCATGCTCGACCGGTACGTGGAGAACGAGGACGGCACCCTCACCGACCTCCGGGAA
Source organism: Aquisalimonas asiatica (assembly GCF_900110585.1). Classification (NCBI taxonomy): domain Bacteria; kingdom Pseudomonadati; phylum Pseudomonadota; class Gammaproteobacteria; order Chromatiales; family Ectothiorhodospiraceae; genus Aquisalimonas; species Aquisalimonas asiatica. The sequence goes on from NZ_FOEG01000002.1 coordinate 82,132, forward strand.
CAGACCACCCTCACACCGGACCAGGAAACCGGCTTTTTCGTCACCGACGAGGGCGAACGGATCACCCCCGGGTGGCCGGTGAACGTGGGCTTCGAGAACTACGCCCGGGTCCTTTTCGACCCGGACATCCGTGGGCCGTTCATGCAGATCTTCGTGTGGACCTTCGCCTTCGCCGGGCTCACCGTATTGTTCACGCTGGCGCTCGGTTTCGTTCTCGCGTCACTGCTGCAGTGGGACCAGCTCGGTGGCAAGGCCACCTACCGCACGTTACTGATCCTGCCGTACGCCGTCCCTGCATTCATATCCATCCTCATCTTCAAGGGGATGTTCAATGAGAACTTCGGCGAGATCAATCTCATCCTGAGTTCTCTGTTCGGCATCAGCCCGGACTGGTTCAGCGATCCATGGCTGGCGCGCACCATGCTGCTGATCGTCAACACCTGGCTGGGCTACCCGTACATGCTGCTGTTGTGCATGGGCCTGATGCAGTCCATCCCGCGGGATCTCTACGAGGCGTCCGCGGTGGATGGTGGCGGACCCATCACCAACATGCTGACCATCACCCTGCCCATGATCCTGAAGCCACTGACGCCGCTGCTGATCGCCGCGTTCGCGTTCAACTTCAACAACTTCGTGCTGATTGCCCTGCTCACGGGCGGCAACCCGGACATTGTGGGGGCGTCCACCCCTGCCGGCACCACGGATCTGCTGGTGAGCTACGCGTACCGCATCGCCTTCCAGGATTCGGGGCAGAACTTCGGTCTCGCCGCGGCGGTGGCAACGCTGATCTTCCTGCTGGTCGCGGCACTCTCGCTCATCAACCTGCGCCTGTCGAAGGTCAAGGTCTGACCGCCTGGAGGAGTGACAACAATGGCCATGGTCCAACCCCGCTCGATCCGCTCCCGCAAGCTGGCGGCACACCTGTTCCTGATCGGCTTCGTGTCGCTGATCATCTTCCCGTTGCTGCTGGTGATCTCCATCTCGTTCCGGGAAGGGAACTTCGCAACCGGCAGCCTGATCCCCGAGCGCTTCTCGCTGGAGCACTGGGCGCTGGCCTTCGGCATCCCCTGGGAGCGGGCCGACGGCACCGTGGTACGCCCGCCGTTCCCCGTTCTGCTATGGCTGTGGAACTCGGTCAAGGTGGCCGTGGTGTCCTCGCTGCTGATCCTGCTGCTCTCCACAACCAGCGCTTATGCCTTCGCGCGCATGCGCTTCGCCGGCAAGGCCCCCATGCTCAAGGGCATGCTGATCTTCCAGATGTTCCCGCCAGTGCTCTCCCTGGTGGCGCTCTACGCCCTTTTCGACCGCCTCGGCCACTTCGTGAGCTGGCTGGGCATCAACAGTCACGGCGCACTCATACTCGCTTCCCTCGGCGCGGTCGCGCTGCACATCTGGACGATCAAGGGGTATTTCGAATCCATCGACAGCTCGCTGGAAGAAGCCGCCATGGTGGACGGTGCCAGCGTCTGGCAGGCCTTTCGCTACATCCTGCTACCCCTGTCACTGCCCATTCTGATGGTGGTGTTCATCCTGGCCTTCGTCATGAGCATCATGGAGTACCCCATGGCATCGGTGCTACTGGTCGACATGGACCAACTCACGCTGGCGGTGGGTGCGCAACAGTACCTGGCCGAGCACAACCAGCGCTGGGGCAACTTCGCGGCCGCCGCGGTGCTGTCGGGGCTGCCAATCACGGTTGCCTTCCTGATCTGTCAACGCTGGATCATCGGTGGGCTGACCGCGGGCGGGGTGAAGGGCTGAATCGGGACCAGGCGGCCGTGTCGTAGCGCGGCCGCCGCCGGGTACGGATGCAGCAGTTCCAGTCAACGCGTGGCCGCCCTCCCCGGCACCGGCTACAGTTGAAGCAACCGGGCTGCACCACGCGACCCGGGAGGCGCCGGCAACCGCGGACTGGAATCATTGCCATGCATGAACCCTCGGTTCGTCTGTGCGAGGGGCCCGAGGGCGCGCGCATCGCCTTCGCAAGCCTCGGGCGCGGTCCACCACTGGTGCTCGTCCCGGGCTGGCTGTGTCACCTCCATGAGCTCTGGACGCACCCCGCAGCGGCGAGCGCCCGCCGGAAACTCACCGCCGTGCATCAGCTCACCTGGTACGACCGCCTCGGCTGCGGGCTGTCGGACCGTCAGGGATTTGCCCTGACGCTGGAGAACGATGTCCAGCAACTGACCGCGGTGATGGATGCCGCGGGGATCGAGCGCGCCAGCCTGATCGGTTATTCCTTTGGCGGCCCGCCGGCGGCGGTCTTCGCCGCACGCCACCCGGAGCGGGTGCAACGCCTCGTCTTCTGCTCCGCGTTCGCCCGGGGCAGCGCCATCACCACCAGGGAGCGCCTGGAGGCCCTCAAGCAGGTGGTGCACATGAACTGGAACGTGGGCTCCCGGACCCTGGCGGCAATGCTGGTGCCCAACGGGGGTGCCCGCGAAATGCAGTGGTACGGTCGCTTCCAGCGTATGGCGGCATCCTCCGGGATGGCAGCGCAATTGCTGGACCACCTGTGGACCATGGACGTGCGCGACGTCCTCCCGGCCCTGACCATGCCCGTTCTGGTCGTGCACAACCGGGGCGATCGTGCAGTGCCGCTCAGCGCTGGCCATGAAATCGCCGCGCTTGTGCCGGGCGCGCAGTTCGAGGCCCTGGACGGCAATGAACACGACCCGTTCATCCGCGACTCCGGCTCGCTGGTCGACCTCATCCTGCACTTCCTCGCCGGCCGGCCACCCGGCGCGGAGCACCACGCGCCCACCCCCGGGGGCGAGCTCAGCAGCCGCGAGCGCGAAGTGCTGCAGCACATCGCGGAAGGCGCCTCGAACAAGGCCATCGCAACGGCGCTCGGCATCTCTGTCGGCACGGTGGAGCGCCACGTCAGTCACATCTACAGCAAGCTGCCCGCCCACGGCCGCGCCGACCTGGCACTGCGGGCCGTGAAGCTGGGCCTGGTCTCTCCGGCCCCCTGATTACGCGCCATGCCGGTTTTCCGGCATCGCCCCCTGCGGGGTTGCCGCGATGCGGTGCGGTGTGGCGCCCGTCTAGACTCCCTGAACACATCACCTCTCGCGCTCATCCAGACCATGGGAGATGCATCATGGCGACCTCTTCGGAACACGCAGACAACACGACTGCACGGGGTTACGCACTGGAAGGCACGCTACTGGAAATCTGCTCCTGCGGCGCCCCCTGCCCCTGTTTCATCGGCGAGGACCCGGACGGTGGCGCGTGCTACGGGGTCATCGCATTCAACCTGGAGCGCGGGGTCGTCGAGGGCGTGGACGTCTCCGGTCTGACGGTGGTCAACGTTGCCGTCATCCCCGGTAATGCCCTGGCCGGGCAGTGGCGCGTCGTGCAACTGGTGGACGAGCGCGCCTCGGTCGCCCAGCACGAGGCACTGCTGCGGGCGTTCTCCGGCGACCTGGGCGGCCCGCTCGCCGATCTGGCCGGTCTCGTGGGAGAACTGGTGGCCGTGGAACGCGCCCCGGTGTCCCACGGGGCCGAGAACGCATCGGGCCACCTGCGGGTGGACGGCATGGTGGACGCGGCACTGGAGCCAATCGTCGCGTCGCCGGACGGCGCCCAGGCCACGCTCCACGGCAGCCCCTTCTCCACGGTCGCCGGCGCCCCCGCCTACGTGGGCAAGTCGCGCACGTTCCGCGTGAACCTGCCCCGGTACGGCATGTCCTGGTCATTCGACGGACGCAACACCATCCAGACCGCATGGCACATGGAGCACCGGCCGTGAGCACGGTCACCGCACCGCGCAACGTCTGGCTTGCGTCGCCGGTACTGCTGGCAGTGATCGCCAGCGCCTGGCTGCTCGGCCTCACTGCCGAGTTCACCGGCCACGCGCAGTGGATCCATCACCACCGGCTGGTCACCGGCGACATGTCGTTGGCGGCGAGCCTGGCTCTGTTGCTGCTGGCCTGGCAGGTCCACATTGCGGCGATGATGCTGCCATCGTCTCTGCCGATGATACGGCTGTTTGCCCGCACGGCGGCACGCCAGCCCCATCCGGGGACGGCGCACGGGGCCTTCATCGGCGGCTACCTGCTGGTCTGGACCGCATTCGGTGTGGGCGCACTGACACTCCACAATGCCGTGCTCGCCGCCGGACACCACTGGCACTGGCTCGCTCACCGACCGGAGTGGCTGGCGGGTGGTGCCCTGGTCCTGGCCGGTGCCTTCCAGTTCTCCGGCCTCAAGAACGCCTGCCTGCGCCACTGCCGCCACCCGGGCGTCTTCCTCATGGCCCATTACCGGCGCGGGCGACTGGCGGCACTGCACCTGGGGCTGCGGCACGGGCTGTTCTGTATCGGCTGCTGCTGGGCGCTGATGCTTGTGATGGTCGTGGTGGGCATCGCCAATCTCGCGTGGATGGCGCCGCTGGCACTGCTGATGCTCTACGAGAAGACCGGCGCTTACGGTGACCGGGTCGTCAAACCCGTGGGGATCGGGCTCATAGTGCTGGGCACGCTCCTGCTGCTCGCGCCGGAGTGGACATCCGTCGGCCACGATCATCACGGGGTCCATGGCCACTGAGGCCAAGGCACTGCCCTTCGTCAGAAGCCGCTTGACGCTCTCCCCGGCCTCTGCTTATCTCAAGCTAATCGGTTGGTCGGGAGGCCGGAACATGGCGATCAGTAGCGAATCCACTCCAGTCGGCGCAGCCGCCGATACGTTCCACCCACTCGACCCACTCGGCCCGGAAGAGATCCGTGCGGCCGCGGCCCTGCTGCGCGAAGCGCTCGGGCCGGAGCCGTTGCGCTTCGAACGCCTGGTCCTGGAAGAGCCCGACAAGGACACGGTCCGTGACTGGGAGCCGGGCCACCCCCTGGACCGCCGGGTACGGTTCGTGGTGTCCCGCCCCGGCGGCATCGGCGTGACGCTCGGTGCACTCTCCCTCACCGAACGCCGGATCCTGTCCAGCGAACACCGCCCGGATGCACGCCCCATGATCATGCTCGAGGAGTTCATGGCCATCGAGGACGCGGTCAAGGCCGATCCGGCGTTCATCAAGGCGTGCGCTCGCCGTGGCGTGGAGGACATGTCGCTGGTCTGCGTGGACCCATGGTCCGCGGGGCGCTTTGACGTCCCCGGCGAAGAGGGGCGCCGCCTGTCCCACACCTTCGCGTGGGTCCGCACCCACCCCCGGGACAACTTCTACGCGCACCCCATCGAAGGGGTGAACGCCGTGGTGGACGTGGACACCATGGAAGTGATCCGGGTCGACGACCACTATGCCGACCGTGAGCCTGTGCCCGTGCCCCGCGGCGAATCCAACTACGAGGCCGATCTGGTGGGCGCTACCCGCACCGGCATCAAGCCCCTGGACGTGGTCCAGAGCGACGGCCCCAGCTTTACCGTTGAGGGGAACCTGTTGCGCTGGCAGGGGTGGGATGTGCGCATCGGCTTCAACGCCCGCGAGGGGCTGACCCTGCACACGCTGGGCTATACCGAGGGCGATGAACGCCGCCCCGTGCTCTACCGTGCATCCCTGGCGGAGATGGTGGTCCCCTACGGCAGCCCGGCACCGGGCCACTACCGCAAGAACGTCTTCGACATCGGCGAGTACGGCCTCGGCAAGCTGGCGAACTCCCTCACGCTGGGCTGCGACTGCCTGGGCGCGATCCGCTACCTGGACGCCTACGTCAACGGCGTCGACGGCGAGCCCATCGAGATCGCCAATGCCATCTGCATCCACGAGGAAGACAACGGCATCGCCTGGAAGCACTGGGATTTCCGCACCGACCACACGGAGGTGCGACGGCTGCGGCGGCTGGTGATCTCGTCCATCTCCACGGTCGGCAATTACGAATACGCGTCGTACTGGTATCTCTACCAGACGGGCACTGTCGAGTTCGAGATGAAGGCCACCGGCATCATCAACACGGTGGCCTGCGAGCCGGGCAACCCCTCCCCGTTCGCCAACGAGGTCGCCCCGGGCGTGGCCGGCCAGATCCACCAGCACCTGTTCTGCGCCCGTCTGGACATGGACGTGGACGGCCCGGACAACGCGGTGATGGAGTACAACGTGGTGGTGCCGCCGGAGGGGCCCGAGAATCCTTACGGCAACGCCTTCCGCGAGGAGGCGACCCTGCTGGAGACGGAGCGGGTGGCGCAGCGACGGGCGAACAGCGAGACCATGCGCTACTGGAAGGTGGTCAACCGGCAGCGCCGCAACGGCGTGGGCCAGCCCACCGGCTTCAAGCTCGAGGCCACCAATCCGGTCACCCCGTACACGCACCCGCAGTCGCGCTCCGGACAACGCGGTGGATTCATCCAGAATCACATGTGGGTGACGCCCTTCAACGCGGAGGAACGCTACCCCGCCGGCGAATTCGTGAACCAGTCTGGCCCCGGACAGGGACTCCCGGAGTGGACATCCGCGGACCGCAACCTGGTGGATACCGACGTGGTGCTCTGGCACGTCTTCGGCCTGCACCACCCGGTGCGCCCCGAGGATTACCCGGTGCAGCCCTGTGTCACCTGCGGCTTCCGGCTGATGCCCTCGGGTTTCTTCGACCGCAACCCGGCCATCACCCTGCCGCCGGGCAGGAACGCCGCTAGCTGTTGCGCCTAGTCACCGCAACCGGCGCGTGGTCTCCCGAACCACCAGCTCCACCTCCGGCGCAAACGGTTCGGGCGGGTCACCGTCAATGATGCGAAGCAGATTGCCGGCCGCGATCCGCCCCATGTCGAACAGCGGCTGGCGCACGGTGGTCAGCGGCGGGGTTGTGTAGAGCGAACCCGGCAGATCATCGAATCCGATCAGGGAGATGTCGTCCGGCACGCGGATGCCCTGTCGACTCAGTGCCAACCGGACGCCATACGCCATCTGGTCGTTCGCCGCGAAAATCGCGGTAAAGGGCGCACCGCGGGCGAGCAGCTCGGCGACACCCAGCACGCCGCTGGTTTCGTAGAAATCCCCGGGAACCACCAGACGCTCATCGTACTGGACGCCGGCCTCCTCCAGGGCACGCCGGTAACCGGCGAACCGCTGCTCTGCATCGGCGTGCTCTTCCGGCCCCCGGATATGGGCGATCCGCCGGTGCCCGAGATCGAGCAGGTGGCGCGTTGCCATCACCCCCCCGCGCTCGTTGTCCAGCTCGATCGCCCACGCCTTGGGCGCCTCGATGCGGTGGCCGGTGGCGACCACCGGCACCTGCCCGGAATACTGGGTGATCTGCGCCGACGTGAGGTTGCCGCTCAGGATGATGATCCCGTCCACCCGGCGGGCGATGAGCAGCCTGACACGATGCGCCTCCTCCTCCGCATTCCAGTGACCACTGGCAATCAGTGGCGCGTAGCCGGTGTCCGTCAGCGCATGCTCGACCCCTTTCAGGGTTTCCGTGAAATAAGAGCTGCTGACGTCCTGTGTCAGCACCCCGACCGTCATGGAGCGCCCGCGTTTCAGGCTCTGGGCAAGCGCGTTCGGTTCGAAATCGAGCGCGGCAATGGCGTCCTCGACCGCCTGGCGCTTGGCCTCGGAGACCCTGGCCGTCCCGTTGAGAATGCGCGAGACGGTGCTCACGGAGACGCCCGCGACCTTGGCGACCTCGAGAACCGTTGGCGAGGACGCCTTTTCGTCACGACGGGACCTGACTGACGTTTTCAAGCTGATTTCTCCAGCACACCGAAGCTTTCCCAAAGACTAGTATACCGACAAACCCACTGATACCAATCGGTTGATGAAGCAACCCGGACCCTTGACAGCAGAAACCCGAGGTACTAATACTGTTGAAAAATGAAAACGTTTTCTTACGTTGATAAACAATACCAAATCACGACTCGGGAGGAGAATCGCCGATGGCTGCCGTGACCATGCGGAACATCGCCAAACGCTATGACGGAGACAGCGACGTCATCAAGGGCGTCGACCTTGACATCAGCGACGGTGAGTTCGTCGTGCTGGTGGGGCCGTCCGGCTGCGGTAAATCCACCATGCTGCGCATGATCGCCGGGCTGGAGGACATCTCCGACGGCGAGCTGCTGATCGACGGTACCCTGCACAACCGGACACCTCCTGCCCGCCGCGGCGTTGCCATGGTGTTCCAGAGCTACGCCCTTTACCCCCACATGAACGTCCGCGAAAACATGGGCTTCGCCCTGAAGCTCGCGGGCCACTCCAGGCAGGTGATCAACGACTCGGTCAACACGGCAGCGGATATCCTGCAGATCAATCACCTGCTTGAGCGCAGGCCCAAGGAGCTCTCCGGCGGGCAGCGCCAGCGCGTCGCCATCGGCCGCGCCATTACACGTAAACCCGAGGTATTCCTGTTTGACGAGCCCCTCTCCAACCTGGACGCATCGCTGCGCGTGCAGATGCGTATTGAGCTGATGCGCCTGCACCGGGAACTGGGCACGACCATGATCTACGTCACCCACGATCAGGTGGAAGCCATGACGCTCGGTGACCGGGTCGTGGTGTTCAACCACGGGGTCATTGAACAGTCAGGTCCCCCCGCGGAACTCTACGCGCGGCCGACCAATCAGTTCGTGGGCGGGTTCCTGGGTTCGCCGAAGATGAACCTGCTGCCATGCCGGCTGGAGCACAGCAACGGCGCCACGAGGGCATGGCTCAGCGACTCCCTGGCCCTGCCGGTCCCTTATGCCCTGAGCCGCACTGACTGCCCGGCGACGGTGGGCATCCGCCCCGAACACTTCGAGCTGACGGACGCGGAGAACGGCGCCCCGGCATCGGTGGAAGTGCAGGAGAACCTGGGTGATTACGCCATTCTGCACGCACGCCTCAGGGATACGGACCAGATCGTCTCGGTGAAGCTCACGGAGACGGCCGGCCACTATGCCCCCGGCGACGTTGTCGCACTGCGTGCGGTGCCGGAAGAGTGCCACTACTTCGATGAAGCGGGCCCGACGCTCCGCGTGGGGTAATCCTTTTTCGACCAAGAATGAAAACGTTTTCATTTCAAGAACAGAACCGATAGAAACGGCGGCGGAGGCCGCAGAAAACGGCAAGAAGCAGAAACGCAAGGAGGAGAACCATGAAATCCATTCTAACCAGAGGCGCCATTGCAATCGGGCTGGTCGGGGTCTGGTCCGTCACTCCGGCCGATCCCATCGAGTTCAGCGGGTACATGCGTGCCGGCACCGGGTTCAACACGGACGGCGGTCGCATGACCTGTTTCCAGCTGCCCGGGGCTGACTACAAGTGGCGTCTCGGCAACGAGTGCGACTACGTCATCGAACCGGAGATCGGTGCCACGCTCGCGGAAGGCGAAGACGGCAGCCGCTGGGGCGTGCTGGTCATGCCCAGCGCCTGGACGGCCTGGGGTTTCGAGGAAGGAGACCTGGAAGCGACCTTCGGCCAGGCGTACGCTTACGGCGAGAACATTCCCGCTCTGGCCAACGGTCGGGTATGGGCGGGCCGACGCTTCTACGACCGCGTCCAGTTCGGCATCAACGACTTCTTCATGGAGAGCCGTGATGGCGACGGCGCCGGGATTGAAGACATGGATGTAGGCTTCGGCAAACTCAGCTACGCCTTCCTGATGGATCCCAACCAGGCGGCGGATAACGCCAACATCACGCATTCGGTGCGGCTGACGGATATTCAGACCCTGCCGGGCAACCACCTGGATATCTACACGGCCTACAGCCACAACCAGTCCACCAGCGAAGGCGATCCGGACATCGACAATGACGACGGCATCTCCGTGGCGCTGTATCACACCACCACCGGAACGCTGGGCGGCAGCACCATCGTCGGCCTCCAGTACCGCGACTACCACACGCCCGACGATGACGGCGTCAATCCCGCTGCACAGGACCACGACGGGAGTCTGTACCGGCTCCACCTGCAACAGACCGGTTTCATTGACGCCGCCTCCACGGGCTGGGACCTCATCGCCCAGTACCGCTACCGGGACTTCGACGACGGCCCGGAAGACGACTGGTACTCGCTCGGGGCACGCACCGACACCCACCTGGGCGGGCCGTTCCGTTTCCTGCTGGAGATTGGCCACGACCGGATCGAACCCGACGACGGCGACACCATCCACATGACCAAGGGGACAGCCGCCCTCGCCCTCTCCGCGGGACCTGATCCGACCTCACGCCCCACCATCCGGTTCTTTGCGACGCACGCCCGGTGGAACGACGCGGTCAACGATGCCGGCGGCCCACTCACCTTCGACGATGAGGGCACATCCGCATTCGCCGGGGACACCAGCGGTACGTCCGTCGGCGCCCAGGTCGAGACCTGGTGGTAACCCGTTTACCGGCACGCACGATCAACGGGACGTAACGATCCCGCCCAAGGAGGAGAAGACAATGAAAGCATCCCAACGCCTGGGCTCAGCCGCGGCAATGCTGCTGCTGGCCCTTCCCGCCCTGGCGGATGACGAAATCCGCTTCGAAGGGTTCCCGGATTACGACAGCCAGCTCGAGGCCGTGCTACCCGCCTTCCAGGAGGCGCACGGGCTGCAGGTCGACATTCTCATGAACGAATGGGAGGAACACCACAACCGCCTTGCCACGACGCTCGGCACCGGTCGCGGTGCCGGCGACCTGGTACTGGTGGACGTGGGTCAGATCGGTGCCTTTGTCGGCGAAGGCGGGCTGGTGGATCTCTCGGAGCGATTCGAGGGCATGGAGGACGACTTCGCCGATTACGCGGTGACTCAGGGACAGTCCCCCGACGGTGGGCAATACGGCATCCCGGTGGATATCGGCCCGGGGGTCATGTACTACCGCCGCGACCTCATGGACGAGGCCGAACAGGACCTGGACGACATTCAGGACTCCTGGGACGCCTACCTGGAGTACGGCCGATGGCTGCGCGAAGAGCACGACACGCTGCTGGTCGGCAACGCCTCGTCCGTGGCCCAGGCCATCATCTTCACCGAGGTCGACGAAGGGGAAGGATTCTACTTCGACGAAGACGGCAACTCACTGATCACCGGTGACCGGTTCGTGCGTGCCTTCGAGATGGCGCGGACCATCCGTGAAGAGGGGCTCGACGGTAGCATCAACGACTGGACCGAGGACTGGTACGAAGGCTTCCGGAACGGCGAATTCGCCACCGAGCTCTCGGGGGCGTGGTTGCTGGGCCACCTCCAGAACTGGATCGCGCCGGAAACCTCCGGAGAGTGGGGAGCCTCCCGCCTGCCCGCGGGGCGTTACGGCTCGTGGGGCGGTTCCTTCCTCGCCATCCCCGAGCAGAGCGACAACCAGGAGGAGGCCTGGGAGCTGCTGGAGTACCTGATCAGCCCGGACATTCAGATCGAGGGCTTCGAGAACATCGCGGCGTTCCCTGCCAATACCAGAACCTACGACCACCCGATGTTCGACGATGAAATCGAATTCCTGCGGGGTCAGCAGGCACGGCACCTGTTCGCCGAAATCGCGGAGAACATCGAACCGGTCACCCCGCACCAGGGCGATCACATTGCCTACGACCTCGTCGTCAGCGACGCCCTGTCCAGGGTCCTGGACGACGACGTGGCCATCATGGATGCGCTTGAGGAGGCCGAGAGCCAGCTCAAGCGCCGCCTCCGGATGCTTTGACGCACAGGCACCGCCATGACCGGGGTGGCGCCCCAGGCGCCACCCCGGCTGAGCCACGGGGATATCACCATGAGCACCCACACGTCCGATACAGCGACAGCCAGTCACGCCGTCCCTCTCGAGGGCCAGCGCGCCGGTGATGGTCCGGGCCGCCGCAAAATGGCCCGGACCAAAGCACCGTACTGGTTCCTGTCGCCCTTTTTCATCCTGTTCGGGACGTTCTTCGTCTTCCCGATCTTCTTCATGATCTATCTGTCGTTCCACGTCTGGAACCCGGCCGCGGGGCTGAGTGCCATGCAGTGGGTCGGCCTGGAGAACTACAGCTACGCGCTGACCGACCCCACGCTCTGGCGCTCCCTTCGCAATACCGTGGTCATCGCGCTGCTCTCGGGGGTGCCCCAGCACCTGATCGCGCTGCCCGCGGCGTTCGTTCTCGTGCAACTGGGCAGCCGCGCACGCCACTGGCTCAGCGTCGCCTACTTCACGCCCTACGTGACATCGACCATCGCCGTGTCGATGATCTTCTACGTCATCTATGCCCCTCACAGCGGCATTCTGAACCAGACGCTGATCTACCTGGCGACGAACCCGGTCACCGGCTGGGCGTTCACCTGGGTGGCTGACGTGATGCCCATCCGCTGGGTCCAGGACAACGCACTGATCCAGTATTCCATCTCTGCGGTGGTGTTCTGGAAGTACGTGGGCTTCAACATCATCATCTACGTCGCCGGGCTGACCACGATCCCGAAGGATCTCTACGAAGCGGCCCGCATCGACGGTGCCAACGCCTGGCAGCAGTTCCGCTTCGTGGCCCTGCCCATGCTGCGCCCGTTCATCTTCTTTGCCGTGACCATGACGATCATCGGCAACATGAACCTGTTCGACGAGCCATACGTGCTCACCCGCGCGCTGGAGCAGGCATCCCGAAGCGGCATGACCATCTCCAATTACCTCTATCGCGTCGCCTGGCAGTGGATGGACATGGGCAGCGCAGCCGCCATCTCCTGGATCCTGTTCTTCGTCATCGCCGCGATGACCTGGGTCTACTTCCACCTGTTCGGCCGCAAGGGCCTGGAGGGCAACTGATGCTGACCTCTCTATTCCAGAGCGACCGCTATCAACGCAACCTGGATGTCGCCCTGAAGACCCTGCTGTGGACCTTCCTGCTGCTGGGTGTCTTCGTGACGATCTTCCCGTTCCTGTGGTCGATCCTGCTGTCGACCCATGACCGCTCGACCATGTTCAGCTCCGAGCTGACGCTCTACTTCAGCGATCAGCTCATCAACAACTACCAGCGGCTCATGGAGATCATGCCGTTCTGGACCGCCATGTATAACAGCTTCAAGGTGTCGGTCCTGGGGACGCTGGTCTCGCTGCTGTTCTGCAGCATGTGCGGATACGCCCTCGCCGTGTACCGCTTCAGGGGGCGTAACCTGGTCTTCCTGGTCATGGTCTGCTCCATGATGATTCCTCCGGTGCTGACCCTGATCCCCTATTACCTGGTGATCGACTCCCTGGGGCTGGTGAATACGCACATCGCAGTGTGGCTGCCTTTCACCATCAACCCCATCGGCATCTTTCTGATGCGTCAGTACACGGTGGCATCGGTGCCCAGGGAGCTGCTGGAGGCCGCACGACTGGACGGCGCCGGCGAGTTCCGCATTTACTGGAGCGTGGTGCTGCCCCTGCTCCGCCCCGCCCTGGCAACACTGGCGATCGTCCAGTTCGTCTTTCTCTGGAACAACTTCCTGCACCCGCTCGTGGTGCTCACGGAGTCTGATACCCAGGTGATCACGCTGGCACTGCGCAGCGTCCAGAACATCCCCAACACGCCGTGGGGCGCGGTCATGCTGGGAACCACCATCTCCATCCTGCCGCTGATCGCCATCTACCTCGTGGCATCCAGACAGATGATTTCCGGCATGACCAGTGGTGCCGTCAAACAGTAACGGAAACAGGAGACGTACTTGTGACTTTTGATGTGCCGAACGATTCCAGACTGCGCAGCCCCGACTTCCTTTTCGGAGTGGCGACGGCCGCGTATCAAGTGGAAGGGGCCGCCCGGGAAGGCGGGCGCACGCCGAGCATCTGGGATACCTTCTGCCGGCAGCCGGGGCGGGTCCTCAACGGCGACACCGGTGATGTGGCCTGCGAGCACTATCATCGCTGGCCGGAGGATCTGGACCTGGTCCAGGATCTCGGTTTCGACGCGTACCGGCTGTCCATTTCCTGGCCCCGCGTCATGCCGCGCCGTGGCGAGGTCAACCCGGAAGGGCTCCGCTTCTACGAGCAGATCATCGACGGGCTGGTGGAACGCGACGTCAAACCGATCGTCACGCTGTATCACTGGGACCTGCCCCAGTACCTGGATAACCGCGGCGGCTGGGTCAACCGCGAGACGGCCTACGCCTTCGCGGAGTTTGCGGACGTGGTGACCGCGGCCCTGGGGAACCGGGTGGAGGCGTACGCCACCCTGAACGAACCCTGGTGCAGCGCCTTCCTGGGATACGAGCTCGGCGTCCACGCACCCGGCCTCAAGGAACCGCGGCTGGCCTATCAGGCGGCACATCACCTGCTCCTGGCCCACGGGCTCGCGCTGCCCGCCATGCGTCACAATGCACCACAATCGCGACACGGGCTGGTGCTGAACTTCACGCCCAGTTTCCCGGCAACCGAGCGATACGACGACCAGGCCATGGCCCTCCTGCAGGACGCCATCAACGGCCACTGGTTCCTGGAGCCGGTACTCGAAGGCCGTTACCCCTCCCTGGTCACCCGTTTCCGGCCGGAATCCACACCGGTGGTCTACCCCGGCGACATGGACATCATCTCCCGCCCCATCGACTTCCTGGGGGTGAATTACTACACCCGCAGCCTGGTCACCCATGACCAGGACGGGGAGGCCAGGGAAGTCCGGGTGGAGAATGCCCAGCGCACCAGCATGGACTGGGAGGTCTATCCCCACGGCCTGTATCGCCTGCTCACCGACCTCGACCGGCAGTATCACCTGCCGCCCCTGATGGTCACGGAAAACGGCGCGGCCGTAACCGAAACCGTCGAGGACGACGGCATTCACGACGACCTGCGTTGCGACTACTACAACCGCCACCTGCAGGCCGTCGACCAGGCCATTCGCGACGGCGTCAACATCACGGGCTACTTCGCCTGGAGCCTGCTGGACAACTTCGAGTGGGCCGAGGGGTACAGCCAGCGATTCGGGCTGGTCTACGTGGATTACGACAGCCAGGAGCGGATCCGGAAACGGAGCGCGACGCTGTTCCGGGAGTTCATGGCCGAGCGCCAGAGCGCCGGGGCCGGTGCAGCATCCTGAGAGCCCCGCCCGGAGTCATGTCAGTACCCGCCCCGGGCCACCCGCGCCCGGGTGGCCCGGGTGACCCGGGTCCCGGCGCCGGGGCGGCCGCGGCCGGATCAGTCGTGCCGCTCCCGCACGTAGCTCCCCGGCGCATCCTCGATGGGAGGATGCGTCTTGCTGCCGGGTTTTCTTGCGGCCACCTTGCCGCCGCTCTTGTCGGCAAGCCAGTTGTTCCAGTCCGGCCACCACGAGCCTTCGTTGAACGCCGACTTCTCCATCCAGTCATCCGGTGACGCCGGCAGCTTGCCGCTCTTGGGGTTGGTCCAGTAGCCGTACTTGTTCTTGCTGGGCGGGTTGACCACGCCCGCAATATGCCCGGACATGCCGAGGGTGAACTTCACGTTGCTCGACAGCAGACGCGCCCCCGAGTAGGTGGCCCGCCACGGCGCGATATGGTCTTCCTTGGTGGAAATGTAATAGGCGGGCACCTTGACCTTCGACAGATCGATGGGCACGCCATTCAGCGAGATACCACCGGGCTCCCGCAGTTTGTTGCGCAGGTACATGTTGCGCAGATAGAACGAGTGCATGCGCGCCGGCATGTTGGTGGAGTCCTGATTCCAGAACAGCAGGTCGAACGGAAACGGATCCTGGCCGTGCAGGTAGTTGTTGACGAAGAACGACCAGATCAGGTCGTTGTCCCGCAGCATGTTCATGGCGGTGGCCATCTGGCTGCCCTTGAGCACACCGCGCTCCTCCATCTGCTTCTCCAGGACCTCCAGCTGCTCCTCGTCGATGAACAGCTCCAGATCACCCGGACTCTCGAAATCCAGCAGAGTCACGAAGAAGGTCGCGCTCTGCGGGCGTTTGTCGCCCGTCTCGGCACAGTAGGCCAGGGTCGACGCGAGCAACGTGCCGCCGAGGCAGTAACCCACCATGTTCAGTTCCGACTCGCCGGTAATCTCCTCCACCACGTCCATGGCCGCCAGCGGACCTTCGAGCATGTAGTCATCGAAGCGCTTGTTGGCGAGGGCCGGGGACGGATTGCGCCAGGAGATCATGAACACCGTGTGCCCCTGCTCCACCAGCCAGCGGACCACCGAGTTCTCCGGTCGCAGATCCAGGATGTAGTACTTGTTGATCCACGGCGGCGTGATGATGATCGGCCGCTTGCTCACTTCCTTGGTGGCCGGCGCGTACTGAATGAGCTGGATCAGGTCGTTCTGGTAGACCACCTTGCCGGGGGTGACGGCCACATCCTTGCCCACCTCGAACGCTTCCGGGTGGGTCATGCGGATCTTCAGCTCGCCGTTGCCGCGTTCAAGATCCTCCAGCAGCTTGTTCAGGCCATCGAGCAGGTTCTGCCCGCCCGTGTCGATGGTCTTCTGCAGCACCTCCGGGTTGGTGGCCACGAAGTTCGACGGCGACATGGCATTCACGAACTGCCGCGTATAGAAATCCACTTTCCGGCGCGTCTTGTCGTCGAGCCCCTCGACGCCCGCGACCGTGTGGTGGATATGATCGGCAGTCAGCAGATAGGACTGCTTGATGAAGTCGAACAGCGGATTCTCTTCCCAGCGGGCATCACGAAAGCGCTTGTCCCCCGGCTTGGGCTTCACGGCGCTCTCAGCCTCCAGCCCCATCATGCGCAGCCCGGTGCTCTGCATCAGCGCCATGTAGTCCTGCCAGAACTGCATCTGGGCCTGGACCAGCGTTGCCGGATCGGACACGAGGCGGGCGTAGAAATCCTGGAACAACTGCATCATGTGGCGGGCTTCGTCGCCACTGATGTTCTGGCTCGACTGCTGACGTGCGAGAAAGTCCTTGACCAGCTCCTGGCTCCTGCCAGCGACGTCCATCATGGACCGGGAGAGTTTCTCGGGATCGATCCGGGAGGACTGACCTTGTGACTCACTCATGCGGGTGACCTCGCTGCGTCGGGGCCGGATCAACGGAACCGGCCGTGCCTGTCGGGTACCGAACACCGGCCTGAACCATCCTTGTGCAGGCCTCTGCTTCATGGTCGGATCGAATGGGCGAAAACGCAACGTCCTGGGGACGAAAAACTACTCGTCGCGGAAGAAATCCCAGACGCGCACGGGCTGCCCCTCACCTTCCCAGTCGGCCCGGGGCTGCACCGTCTTGAAGGCCTCGTGGATGCCGTCCTCGTCGGCAGCGCGCTCCACGGCCAGCAGGGTGTTGACCTCATGCTCGCAGAGCCCGGCGGCGTACTCCGCCTCCTGTCTGGCGACAGGCAACGCCGCCTCCATGCTGGGCGCACCGTACTCGCTGACGAAGTGGTGGGCGAGGCTCTCGATCACGCTCTTGTACTCGCCCTCCTCGATGTCGTCGACCACCACGACGGTCGCCCAGCCGAAACTGCGCGTTCCCAGAAATCCATGACGGAACGCCTGTTTCTCCTTGCCTTCGAACAGGGTCGGGTCGCGGTCGGAGAAGGTAAAGACGAAACTGCCGGGCACCGCGGGTTCGCCAACCCGGGCTGCATTCTCGTAGACGTGCTCGTCGGTGTCATCAAGCCGGGCGACACGCATGAATTTCATTCGGCCATCCCCTCACAAACAACAAACGGCAGGCGGCCCGGAAGCCGCCTGCCGCTACGATGGACAGCTGCAGCCGGGTTCAGGAACCCTGCTGACCTGCCGGTTTCGACTCACCCGGTGGAGCCTGCCTGGCGCCGCTCCCGAGTTCCTCTTCCGGCACCGGTTTCTCGCCGGACGCCAGCACGTCCTGATACCACAGGTCGTGGTGCTGCTTCGCCCAGGCCGTATCGACGCGCCCGCGGGTCATGCCCTCAAGAGCCCCTTCGGTACCCAGAGTGCCGATGTAGGCATGGCCCAGGAACAGCCCGATCCAGAGGATCGCCGCCGTGGCGTGGATGATCAGCGACCACGACATGATCTCCCGGGTCTGGAAGCCCCAGTTCGGGAACAGCGCGATGAAGCCGGTAATGATCACGGTCAGCCCGAGAGCGAAAACCCCGCCCCAGAACCAGACCTTCTCACCGCCGTTCATCTTGCCCGCCGACGGGTGCTTGTTCCCGATAATGCCCCCGCCCTGCTTGAACCACTCCAGGTCGGTCTTGTTGGGAATGTTGTGGCGCACCCACAGCACGATCATCATCAACACGCCCACCGAGAAGACCGGGCCGACCACGTTGTGGACCCAGTAGGCAAGCTGCGCGTACGCGGCAAAGCCCTGGTGCCCGAAAATCGGGATCAGCACCGTCCTGCCGAACAGCAGACTCAGGCCGGTAATGGCGAGAAGGATGAAGGAGATCGCCGTAAACCAGTGCAGGAACCGCTCGTAGGCCTGCCATCGCACGATGGTCTGCCCGGAACGGCCGCCCTCGATCTTCTTCTGCCCGGTGAGCAGGAAGAAGGCGGTGATCGCCAGAAAGACGAGAACCAGGAACCAGCCTCCCGCAGTGATCACGGGACCACTGCGAATCTGCCGGTAATTCTCGCCGACGTTGGTCATCATCTGGTTGGTGACATACGGCCCGGTCTGGGTAGTGAAACCACCCTCGCCGCGCCGGCCGTCACGCCACATGTCGGACCGGGGATTGCTTTCGCTTTGCTCAGAGAACTGCCGCTGGGGCTCGCCCGTGGTGGTCTGCGCAAAGAGATACCCGGCAGAAGGCAGCGCCACGGCAAGCACGAAGATGGCCATGATGCTCCAGATCATGGAGCGCCATCTGCGCCGTGCCCGCACCGCTGTTTGCTGGTGCTCACTCATGTGGACCTCCTCGCGCTAGCGGTCACTGTGGGCAGACTGCGCACGGTCTCTCAAAGCCCCTGATCGACGCTCGGCAGCTTCCTCCGATGCAGTCTCGTCGCCGCTGCCCTTGTAGACACCGGGTTCGTACAGGGTCACATCGGAACAACCCGCCAACAGTGCCAGGCTCAGGGCCGCCGTCGCTGACAGGGTGAATTTTCTAGGCATCATGGAATGCTCCTCTCCAGCCTTGCTGTTCTTGTTCACCGGCCGATCGGCCGGGGCCCGCGCACAGGCCCCGGCTTCAACCCCGTCAGACATCCTGCCCGTAGGCAGCCTGCCAGCCCCACGTCTGCGGCCGCCCGCCGCGGGTCATGACACGCTTGCGGTAGATATCCGCAATGACGTTGCCATCCCCCGCGATCAGGGCCTTGGTCGCACACATCTCGGCACACAGCGGAAGCTTGCCTTCCTCGACACGGTTGGTGCCGTACTTGGTCAGCTCTTCCTGGGAGTGCGCCGTTTCGGGGCCGCCTGCGCAGAAGGTGCACTTGTCCATCTTGCCGCGCACCCCGAATGCCGTCTGCTGCGGGTACTGCGGCGCGCCGAACGGGCACGCGTAGAAGCAGTAACCGCAACCGATGCACAGGTCCTTGTCGTGCAGCACGATGCCGTCGGCGGTGGTGTAGAAACAGTCCACCGGACAGACCGCCGCACAGGGTGCGTCAGTACAATGCATGCAGGCCACGGAAATGGCCTTTTCGCCGGGCTGGCCATCGTTCATGACGATGACCCGGCGGCGGTTCACGCCCCACGGCACCTCGTGCTCATTCTTACAAGCCGTGACACAGGCCTGGCACTCGATGCAGCGTTCGGCGTCACAGAGAAATTTCATTCTTGCCATGACGGCTTTCTCCTCTCAAATCGTTCTCAGGCCGGCGTCACGCGGCAAAGGGTGGTCTTGGTTTCCTGCATCATGGTGACCGAGTCATACCCGTAGGTGGTCGCCGTGTTGGTCGAGTCACCACGGACGTAGGGCGCAGCCCCCTCCGGATACCGGTCGATGAGGTCCTCACCCTGGAAGTGCCCGCCGAAGTGGAACGGCGTGAACACCGTGCCGCGACCGACGCGATCCGTGACCAGGGCCTTGATGCGGATGCGGCCGCCTTCCGGGCCTTCCAGCCAGACCATCTGGCCGTTGCGGACCCCCGCATCGTTGGCGTCAGCCGGGTTGATCTCCACGAACATGTCCTGCTTGAGCTCGGCGAGCCACGGGTTGGAGCGCGTCTCCTCACCGCCACCTTCGTACTCCACCAGACGGCCGCTGGTATGAATCAGCGGATAGTCGTCGGAGTAGTCGGTGGCCTGCACGGACTCGAAACGGGTCGGCAGCCGGTAGAACACCTTGCGGTCCTCGTAGGTCGGGAAGTCCTCGACCAGGTCGTACCGCGGCGTGTAGAGCGGCTCGCGGTGCAGCGGCACCGGGTCCGGGAAGTTCCACACGTAGGCACGGGCCTTGGCGTTACCGAAGGGATGACAGCCGTGCTCCATGGCAACACGGATGATCCCGCCGGAGCGGTCGGTAGTCCAGGACTTGCCCTCGGCGTACTCCTTCTCCTCGTCGGTGAGATCGTCCCACCAGCCCAGCTGCTTGAGCAGCTCGGAGTCGAACTCGGGGTAGCCGTCCTCGATCTCCGCGCCCTCGGACCACGACCCTTCCGCGAGCAGGTTCTCACCCTCGTAGTCGGTGCCGAAGTTGGCCCGGAAGTTACCGCCACCATCCATGACGTGCTTGCTGGTGTCATAGAGCACGTGGGTGCCGGGGTGCTTCATCTCCGGCGTGCCATAGCAGGGCCACGGCAGGCAGTAGGTCTCGCCGTCCACGGGGCCGCCCCGTGCCTTCAGCGACTTCACGTCGAAGGACCGCTGGTTGGCCATGTGCTCCTTCAGCCGCTCCGGGCTCTGCCCGGTGTAGCCGATGGACCAGGTGCCCTGGTTGATCTCGCGCAGCACGCTCTCGGGGCTCACATGCCCGTCCGCCACTTCGATGTTCTTGAACATCTCGTCGGCGAAACCGAGCTTGCTGGCCAGCATGTAGGCGATGTCGGAGTCGGCCTTGTGCTCGTACAGCGGTTCGATCACCTGTTCGCGCCACTGGATGGAGCGGTTCGAGGCCGTCACCGACCCGGCCTGCTCGAACTGCGTGGCAGCAGGCAGGAGGTAGGTGTCGTCGGAGCGCTCGTGCAGCACGGCGGTGACCGTCGGATACGGATCGATGACCACGAGAAGGTCCAGCTTCTCCATGGCTTCCTTCATCTCCGGCCCGCGGGTCTGGGAGTTGGGCGCATGGCCCCACATCATCACCGCGCGGATGTTGTCCTTCTGGGAGATGTTGTCCTTGTCCTCCAGAACACCGTCGATCCAGCGGGAGACGGTGATGCCGCCGGAGTTCATCGGCTTCACCGTGCCACCCTGGCCATCGTCGTACTCGTCCTGGTCAAACCGGGCACTCAGCCAGTCGTAGTCCACGTCCCAGACCCGGCACCAGTGCTGCCAGCCACCCTCGGCAATGGGGTAGTAGCCGGGCAGGTTGTCCGGGTTCGGGCCCACGTCGGTGGCGCCCTGGACGTTGTCGTGACCGCGGAAGATGTTGGCACCGCCACCCTCGACGCCAATGTTGCCCAGCGCCAGCTGCAGGCAGTTGTAGGCGCGGACATAGTTGTTGCCGATGGTGTGCTGCGTGCCGCCCATGCACCACACGAAGGTGCCGGGGCGATTCTCGGCCATGATCCTGGCCACTTCGTAGACACCCTCTTCCGACACACCGGTCACGCGCTCGACCTGGTCCGGCGTCCACTTGGCCACTTCCTCGCGGACGCGGTCCATGCCGAAGACGCGCTGCTCCAGGTACTCGGTGTCTTCCCATTCGTTCTCGAAGACGTGGTAGAGAATGCCCCAGATCAGCGCCACGTCCGTACCGGAGCGGAACCGGACGTAGGTGTCGGCGTGCGCCGCGGTGCGGGTGAAGCGCGGATCCATCACCACCATCTTCGAGCCCTGCTCCTTCGCACGCAGGATCATCTGCATGGCAACCGGGTGGGCTTCGGCGGCGTTGGAGCCGCACATGATGATGCACTTGGAGTTGAGGATGTCGTTGTAGGAGTTCGTCTGCGCACCGTAACCCCAGGTGTTGGCAACGCCGGCCACCGTGGTGGAGTGGCAGATGCGTGCCTGGTGGTCACAGTTGTTGGAGCCCCAGAAGGCAGCGAACTTGCGCTGCAGGTAGGCGCCCTCGTTGTTGGCCTTGGACGAGCCGGCGAACCAGAGCGAATCCGGGCCGGACTCATCACGGATATGCAGCAGCTTGTCGCCGATCTCCTCGATGGCCTCTTCCCAGCTGATCCGCTCCCAGCGGCCGGCAACCTTCTTCATCGGGTATTTCACCCGGCGGGTGCTGTGGCCGTGATTACGCAGGGCCGCACCCTTGGCGCAGTGCGCGCCCAGATTGATGGGGCTGTCCAGCGCCGGCTCCTGTCCGACCCAGACGCCGTTCTGCACTTCGGCAATGGTGCTGCAACCGACGGAGCAGTGACCGCAGACGGTGAGCACTTCGCGGATCTCCGCATCCGGATCGATGCGGCGCGCGGCCTTGGCCTTGCGCATCATGGACGTCGGCAGCATCCCGGCGACAGCGGCACCACCTACGGCGAGCCCGGACCCCTGGAGAAAGGCCCGGCGCGTCAGCGCCTTGCCGAGCAGTCCGGGAGCCGCGGCGCCGGCCGCCGATGCCTTTTTCTTTGTCAGTTTCATGGTCTTACTCCTCCACTCGGGACGAATTCGATGCAGTTACGGTTGCCCGCACGACTCAGAAATCCGCCCGCGCATAGTAATCGCGAATATGCTTGGTCTCGTGGTAGCCCTTCTTCCCTTCCTGGAGTTCTTCTTTCTCGGGACCCTCGTGGTTGTGTGCCAGCACCTGGCCGGCCCCGGCCGTCAGCGCCACGGCACCACCGGTTGCCACGACCGTCTTCAGAAAGCGCCGCCGTTCCGGACGGGTTTTGTCGTTATCGGACATGCTCATGTCTGCGTCCTCCTGCCATACCCTGTCGATACCATCGACCCTAAGGTTCACCGAACCGACCCCAGCCCCCGCTGTCAGGCCAGCATGGAAAAATAATCCTGCTCAAGCGCCACGAACGCGGCCCCCACCTGCCCCACGGCACGGTAGAAATCGGCGTTCCCGGACTGCTCCACATCCCGGAAGAACGTCTCCATCCATGGCTCAACGTGCTTCTGGAACAGCTCCCTCTGCCATTCGAACGAGACGTCCGGATCACTGATGATCAGCGCCATGACGTCGCAGATCGCCGCGGCATGATCCTCCGGCTCGCTGTTGCCTTCCTGGCGCTCGACACCGAGCTGCTGCAGATCCTGCCGCAGAACAACCAGCGGCCGCTCCATGAGCGAGCCGGTCTGGTACCACGACGCGTACGGGGTGATCTCACCACCGCCCACGCCGATGAAAAGGTCATGGAACTCGCGGTCGGCCGCCTCGATGCCGACCCGCTCGGCGGCTTTACGCAACGCCTGCCACGCCGCGGCCAGGTTGTCGGACTCGCCCTTTCCGGAGCCGCGGGAGATACCACGCAGCAGGTCGATGACCTCCCGGTCCGGCGGCGCCGCAAGCAGCCGGCCAAGCAGCGTCCAGGTCCCGGCACGGAGCTCATCCTCCCGCGTCGCGGCGCCTGCACCCGGTACTGACCATTCCGTCGTGCTCATAAACACTCGCTCACATCAATGTATTGCCCGAGCCCTGCTCGGTCTCGAACATGTCTTTCACGCGGCAGTCGCCACACATCTTCAGGCGCCGGAGATTCGCCTCCGACTGGAACATGTGATGCCCCTCGAGCCGCTGCGTCATGCGCTCGATCACGCTCGGCGTCGCAAACGGCTTGCCGCAGCTGACGCACTCGAACGGCTGCTCCTCGTTGAGCACGCGCGGCTGGCGGCGCTGCTCCCAGTCAAACAGGAAGCGGGACTCCAGCGTGATGGCGTCCTCGGGACAGGCGGTCTGGCACAGGCCGCACTGCACGCAGAGGTCCTCGGTAAAATTGAGCTGCGGCTTGTCGCCGGCATCCGTGAGGGCGTTCGTCGGGCAGACCTGCGGGCACGCCATGCACAACGTGCACTTGTCGGCGTCCACCATGACCTGCCCGAACGGCGAACCGGCGGGCATGGCCGTCACCTGCGGGCGTGCCAGTGCCTGCCCGTAGAGGTGATCAATGGCCAGGCGCAGGGTGCCGCGCTTCTCGTTGAACGTCTCGAACCCCGCCGGCGTCACTGGCGCCCGGCCCGCGGCACCCTGAAGCGCTGCGGCAAAACCGTCATCGGCGGGTGCCAGCACGAGCCGGTCGCCGCCCAGCTCCATGGCGTCCAGCAGGCTGCGGGCATAATCGAGCTGGCGCTCCACCTCCGCGCGCACCGTGGGCGGCACGGCCCGGGTATCAAGCAACACCACCCCGGCCGCACCATAGGCCAGCGCCGTCAGCCACAGATCCATGCCCACGGAGCCGATTTCGGCGACCCGCACGGGAATGACGTGATCCGGCAGGTCCGCCGCGATTGCGTGCAACCGGTCCGCGCCAGCGTCCTCATCGTGGAACAGCAGCACCGGCCGCTCGCC
Source organism: Aquisalimonas asiatica (assembly GCF_900110585.1). Classification (NCBI taxonomy): domain Bacteria; kingdom Pseudomonadati; phylum Pseudomonadota; class Gammaproteobacteria; order Chromatiales; family Ectothiorhodospiraceae; genus Aquisalimonas; species Aquisalimonas asiatica. The sequence continues at coordinate 106,401 of NZ_FOEG01000002.1, forward strand.
GCCGGCCTCCCTGTACGCCTGCAGCATCGCCTTGACCCGGGCGGCCATGTCTTTCGGCCCCGGGTAGGCGTAGATGATGGCGCCGGTCGGGCACGCCGTGGCACAGGTGCCGCCTCCCTGGCAGAGGTAGGGGTCCACCTCGATGATCTCGCCGATGGAGGTAATGGCGTCCGCGGGGCAGGCATCCAGGCAGCGCGTGCACCCGGTCAGGCCGCTATCGCCGTGGGCACAGATATCGGGGCTGTAGTTGAAGAATTTCGGCTTCTCGAACTCGCCGGTCATCTCCGGGATCTCGGCAAGCGCCCGCTCCAGGGCCTCCGCATCGCCGGCAGGGGCGTAATAGCCGAACGGCGGCAGGTCCATCTGCAGCGCGGGCTCACGCCGGAGATCGAGCACCAGATCAAACCAGGGGTGGTCATCGCCGTTGAGATCCGCCGCGCGCAGGGCCTCGCCGCGCGGTGTCTCCAGCAACGCATCAAAGTGCCCGAGATGACCACCGACGCTGGCCGGCTGGCCGTAGAGCACCGTCACACGCCGCTGATCCGCACGCGCCGCTGCGGCCTCCCCGGGCAGCTCACCCTCATGGGCGCGGGTCGCCATGATCGTGCACGTGAGGGACTCACGCAGGCGCGCCGCACACTCCAGCGCGTCCAGCTCCGCCCCGATGAGCAGCAGGTGGCCTGCCGAGCGATAGCCCACAAGCGATGTTGCGCCCACTTCAACGACGGCGCCCGCCTGCAGCGCCGCGTCACGCGCGGCCCCGGAAGCGGGCAAGGCCATGTCGGCGTATACGTTCAGATAATCAGTCATCGGTCCTCGTGGTCGGCTCGTGGCCGTCGGCACCCGTCGCGGTGCCGCCGGCCGTCCGGTCCGCGTCAGCCAGCTCGACACCATCGTCGGCGGCCTGCATGTCGTCACCCATGGCATCGGCCAGTTTCTGGCGCGCCCGCTCCGCCTCGCGCGCGATCGCGCGCTTCCAGTCGTGCGGCACCACGTCGCCCATGGGCGTCCAGGTGGTGTAGTCCTCGGCGTACTCCGCGCACAGGGAGATCTTGTTGAACTTCGGCGAACGGAACAGCGTCCGCAGCGCCTTGCGGCGCAGCTCGGGGCTGATGTTCCGCGCCATGAACATGCTCACGTCGGAGTCCGGTGTCAGCGATTCCAGCGGCGGCATGTCGTCATCGGTCAGTTCATCGTAGGGCTTGCCGGTGCGCTCATCGATCCGCACCGGCGCCTCCTCGACCTCTTCCGTGTCAACGGCGGCCTCGGCCTGCGGCTGCTCCGGCTCATCAGGCAGGACCTCCCCTTGCCGCCGCCCCGCCTTGCGGCGCGACCAGCGATCGAAAAAGCCGGTATCGGCGGTCTGCTGCTCCCGCTCGCTCACGTCTGCCCTCCCGTGTCGGCCTGGTCACCCACCTCGGCATCGTAAAGCGCCTTGCTGCGCTTCTTGCCACGGCCCTTGCCACCCTTGCGGCGCGGCTCGTAGTGCTTGAGCACGAACCCTTCCACCCAGCGATAGACTTCGGCGGGCATGGCCACGCGCATCACGGTCTCGCCGGCATCGCGCAGCTCCGTGGCGTCCAGGTTCTGCGCCTCGTCCAGACTGACCGTCAGGCGCTCCGGCACGAAGCCGTCCGCACCGTTGCGCCCCACCACGAAGACGGAGGGCGAATCACCACGGATATTCAGGTAATACGCCTCCGCCTGCGCCTTGCGCAGCTGCAGGTGGTAGCCGGACCACATGTAGAGGCTGCCCTCCTCCGCGGAGCGGATGCAGGTGGACTGGCGTCGCTCCGTGGCAAATCGCTTGCCCACGACAACGCCGTTGGCCTCCGCGCGTCCGGAGGCCGCCTGGGCGATGATGACGGCAGCAGGGAGCACTGCGTCATCACCCCAACCCTCATTGTGCTTCGTGGATCCTGCCTGCACCGGCCACCTCACGTTGACGTCTACGGCAACAGTAGCAAGATCGGTGCCACAGGCCTTCTGCAGCGATGCGGCCCGTCCTTCGGCCCGTTGTCCCGCTAAACCCAAGGGTTTTTTGCGGGAGAGCCGGGCAGCCCGGGCCGGGCCGAACATCCGGTACGGCGCGCACCGGGACACAATGCACCATGCGGCGCCGCACCAATGCGTCGTTTTATCACAACGCCCCACAACACGGCCGGCGCCTACTCGGCGTCGAGATCCAGCTCCCCGCTGACGGTGTGGCTGATATCCAGCCCGTCCACCTCCAGGGTCATGCGTACGGGCAGCTTCTCGTTTCCTTTCAGGGCCCCGCTCTCCAGCGCGGCCCCCAGGGATCGTTCGATTTCCTGCTGCGAGGTCACGCCAAACTGTTTGAGGCATTTGCGAATCTGCATATTCAGGGCATCATCATTCATCGTTCGCTCCTTACTGTTCAGGGCCTGACCGGCCAACACCAACCGCAATGACGTGGGCATCATGACTGAAAGCGACAACCCCATCCAAGACGACCCCTCCTGCCGGAGCGACCACGACCCCCAGTCGCTGCCGGTCTCCGCAGCGTGGGAGCGCATCCGTACCGATCTCGCTCCGGTAGCGGGTGTGGAACGGGTCAGCACGCGGCTGGCACTGGGCCGGGTGCTGGCGGAGCCGGTGACCTCCGACATCGACGTGCCGGCCCACGACAACGCGGCCATGGACGGTTACGCCCTGCGGGGCGGTGACATCCCGAGTGAGGGCTCGGCCACGCTGCGCTGCATCGGCACGGTCATGGCCGGCCACACGCTGGACGGTAGCCTGCAGGCGGGGGACTGCGTGCGGATCATGACCGGGGCGCCCATGCCCGCCGGAGCGGACACCGTGGTGATGCAGGAGAATGTCCGTCGCGACGCCGATCAGGTCGTGATCGCAGCCGGCGAGACCGCGGGACAGAACGTACGCCCGGCGGGTGAGGACCTGCGCCGGGGCGAGACGGTGCTGGCCGCAGGCCAGCGGATCGGCACCGCGGAACTGGGCATGCTCGGCAGCCTCGGGCTGGTGGAGGTTCCGGTCTACCGGCGGCTGCGCGTGGCCTTCTTCTCCACGGGCGACGAGCTGCGCACGGCGGGGTCGTCACTCGACCCCGGCCAGATCTACGACAGCAACCGGTACACCCTGTATGCGGCGCTCCAGGCGCTCGGCGCTGAGGCCACGGACATGGGCGTGATCGCCGATGACCCGGACGCCATGGAGCAGGCCTTCGCCGACGCGGCCTCCTTTGCCGATGCCGTCATCACCTCGGGCGGGGTCTCGGTCGGCGAAGCCGATTTCGTCAAGGACATCATGAACCGCCTGGGCCAGGTGGGGTTCTGGAAAATCGCCATGCGCCCCGGCCGGCCACTGGCCTTCGGCACCATCGGCAACGCACGCTTCTTCGGCCTGCCCGGCAACCCGGTGTCGGTGGTGGCGACCTGGTACCAGTTCGTGCAGCCGGCACTGCGCCGCATGATGGGTGAAGATCCCGAGCCGCCCACGACCTTCCGGGTGCGCACGGCCACGGCCCTGCGCAAGCGGCCCGGGCGCACCGAATTCCAGCGCGGCATCCTGCGGCGCGACGACGCCGGGGAGCTGGTGGTCACCACCACGGGCAGCCAGGGCTCCGGCATCCTGCGCTCGGTCAGCCTGGCGGACTGCTTCATCGTGCTGCCCCACGACAGCGGAGACGTGGCCGCCGGCACCATGGTCGACGTGCAGCCATTCCACGGCGTCATGGGGTGATCAGCTGCCGGTGCAGAAGGCCTGGTAGTCAACGTAGCCGGGGAACTGTACACCGTCGCCACAGTAGGCACAGCCGGTGTCCCGTTCCACCCGCAGCTCATGAAAGCGGGCAGCCAGGGCGTCGTAGTGCAGTAACCGCCCCACCAGCGGCTCGCCGATGCCGAGCAGCAGCTTGATGGTCTCCACCGACTGCATCAGGCCGACCACGCCGGGCAGCACCCCGAGCACGCCGGCTTCCGCACACGATGGCGCCAGCTCGGGCGGTGGCGGCTCCGGGAACAGGCAGCGGTAACAGGGGCCAGGCGCGTCCGGCCGACCCGGCCAGAAGACGGTCACCTGACCTTCGAACCGATACACCGCCCCGTGCACGTTGGGGAGGCCAAGCTTCACGCAGGCGTCATTGATGAGATAGCGCGAGGGGAAGTTGTCAGTGCCATCGACGATGACGTCGTAGCCGCTGAACAGGTCCTCCACGTTACCGGACTCGAGATGCGCCTCGTGCCCGACCACCGTCACCGAGCTGTTCAGGTGGCGGATGGCCTCGCGGGCGGACTCGACCTTGGAGAGGCCTACCCGTTCCTCGCTGTGGATGACCTGTCGCTGCAGATTGCTGCGGTCGACCACATCGTGATCGACGATGCCGATGGTGCCCACACCAGCGGCCGCCAGGTAGAGCGCGGCCGGCGATCCGAGCCCACCGGCCCCCACCAGCAGCACCTTGCTGTCCAGCAGACGCGCCTGCCCGGCCTCGCCCACTTCCGGCATCAGCAGGTGGCGGGAGTAGCGCGCGCGGGCGTCGGCATCCAGCATGCGCGGGATGCTGAACGGCAGGCCCTCGTTCTTCCACTGGTTGAAGCCCCCGGCAACGGAATAGACCCGGGTATAGCCCAGGCGCTGGAGATCTTCGGCAGCGAACAGCGAGCGCGTCCCTCCTCCGCACATCACCATCACCGGCCGGTCCAGGTCGGGGATCTCGTCCTCGACGCGCAGCTCGAGATACCCTCGGCCGAGGCGAAGCGCCCCGTCGGGGCTGCCCTCGGCGACCTCGTCGGGCTCGCGCACGTCGATCAGCGCCGCACCCCCGGCCAGCATGGTGTGCGCCTGCCGGGGTTCAAGTTCGTCCACGCTCTCGCGCAGCCGCTCCAGGCGCCGATCCCGGGCCCGGCCCGCGCCCCCGGCGACCGCGGGCAGGACCGACACCACCTGCCCTTCGCTCACCGGTGTCTGCCAGCCGTCCAGCGCGGTCATGTTGTGCTCGCCCACGAACACGTTCACATAGGTGCGCACACGCCCCTCAGGGGTGAGCAGGCGCTGCCCCAGCGCCGGGTAGTCCGTGGCGAGGCGGTTGAGCACATCACCAACGGTCTGCCCTTCCAGGGTCACCTCCGGCCGACCCTCCACATGGCCACGCAGCGGGGTGGGGATACGCACGGTGACAACGGGCATCAGCACAACACCTCCTCTTCGAACCGGCTGCCATTGAGGCGCCAGCCACGGATCTCGGCGTGCGCGTCACCGGGCGATCCGACAATCACGTACAACCAGCCGGCCCAGGCTGCCCGGCGGTCACTCTCGGACGGCTCCGCACGGCCATCCGGGTGACTGTGCCAGACACCAAGCACATCAAGGCCCCGCTGCCCGGCGTCGCGTTCCGCGTGCATGTACTCCAGCGGATCCAGGGCAAACTGGTCCAGTGGCCGTCGCGCCTGGTTGGTCATTCCCACGATCTCCCGGACCACACCGTGTCGCCCGAGCAGAATACCGCACGCCTCTTCCGGCAGCGCCCGGCGGGACGCGTCGATGAGCTCCTCGCGCAGCGCAGGCGTCACTTCGGTCTTACTCATGCGGATATCGTATCAGTTCGTGATCGCCGGCAATCCACTTTTCTGGTGCAATACAGCCCGGTTCGATACGTCATCCATACCGTCACCGAGGAGCCCGATGCACCAGCCTTCCCCGTCCACAGCCACTCGCGTCGTCCTTCTGGTGGGAACCCAGAAGGGACTGTTCCGCGTGACCAGTGATCGCAACCGGGAGACATGGCGCATGGACGGGCCGCTGATCGCAGGCTACGAGATTCTCCACGCCTGGCTCGACCCCCGCGACCCGCGGCGCGGCTATGCCGCCGCCAAGCATCTGGTCTGGGGCGCCCACGTGTACCGCACCGACGACGCCGGCGCGACCTGGTCGCCCACCGCGGCGCCGCCGAGCCACCCCTCCGGCACGTTTGACTCGGCGCTGAACGCCATCTGGTATCTGGCGCCGGGCAACACCGCCGCGCCGCAGACACTGTACGCCGGTATCGACCCCGCCGGGCTGTTCGTCAGCCACGACCGCGGCGACGCCTGGCAGGCCGTCGAGGGGCTGAACCACCATCCCACGCGCCGCACCTGGGAGCCCGCCAAGGGCGGCTTCTCGCTGCACTCCATCCACGCCCTGCCGACCCGGCCACGACGGCTGTTCGCAGCCGTATCGGCGGGCGGTGCGTTCCGCAGCGACGACGACGGCCATCACTGGACACCCATCAACCGCGGCGTGCGCGCGGAGCACCTGCCCCAGGCCGCCCCGGAGACCGGCCACAACATCCACCGCCTGGTGGTTCACCCGCGCAACCCGGAGCGGCTGTACCGGCAGTGTTACAACGGCGTCTACCGCAGCGACGACGCGGGAGACACCTGGACGGAGATCACCGCCGGACTGCCCAGCGACTTCGGCTATGCCGCGGTGACCGAGGCCGACGATCCCGATGTGCTGTACGTGGTGCCCATCGACAGCAATCACCTGCGCACCACGGTGGACGGCCGGCTGCGCGTCTACCGCACCGGCGACGGCGGCCGCACGTGGGCAGAGCTGACGCACGGGCTGCCGCAGGACCACGCCTACGTCTCGGTGCTGCGCGACGCCATGGACGTGGATGACCTGCCGGAGTGCGGCGTCTACATGGGGACCTCCAGCGGCCACCTGTTCATCAGTCGTGATCGCGGCGGGAGCTGGCGGCTGCTGGAAGGTTTCCTGCCGCGGATCCTCTCGGTGAAGGCGGCCGTGATCCCGGAGGAGGCCCTGGCATGAACATCGAACCGCTGCTGGAGGCACTGGGCATCCGCGACGGCATCGTCTGCGCCGTGGGCGCCGGCGGCAAGAAGACGCTGCTGTACCACCTGCTCCAGTACTACCCGGGCCGCACGGCCATGACCACCACGGTGTTCACCTACCAGCCTCCGCCCCGGCTGGAGGCCACTGTGGTGGTGGACGACGAGACGCAGCTCCGGGCGTCCGTACCGCAGCATGGCGCCTCCCGCATTCTCTACGCCCAGCCCACGGACAAGGCCGGCCGGCTTGCGGGCGTGTCAGCGGAAACCCTGGCGGGCATCCACGCGGACGGTGGCTTCGGGCTGACCGCGGTGAAGGCGGATGGCGCCCGCATGCGCCTCATCAAGGCCCCCCGCGACGACGAGCCGCGCATCCCGGCCTGTGCGGATACGGCGCTGCTGGTGGGCTCGGTGCACGCGCTGGCGCGCCCGGTGAACGCCCGGATCGCCCACCGTCTGGACCAGGTCCTGGCCATCACCGGGCTGGCGGAAGATCAACTGCTGACGCCGGCGGCCATGGCGCGGCTCTACACGCACCCGCACGGGCTGCTGCAGGGCACGGGGTCGGCGACGCCGGTGCCAGTGCTGAACATGGTCGACACCGGCGTGGCGCGTGAGGCGGCGGAAGTCACGGCCCACCACATTCTCGACGGCAGCGACCGATTCGACCGGGTGGTGCTGACCAGCCTCAAGGCGCCGGGCCTGCTGGTGGACGTGATCCGGCGCCGGTAGCTAGTGCAGCCGGTCCGGGTCCACGTCCAGGGCCTCCAGGTGCCGCCGCAGTTTCTGCACCCGCGGTGACATCATGCCCAGTGTCCCCTCCACCGAGAGCACTGCCTGCTTGAGCAGCTGGCGCGCGTCATCGCGGCGCCCGGTATCCCGGTACAGCGCCGCCAGGCGGGTCACCGCGTTGATGTGGTCCATATTGTCCCGCCCCAGCACCTGGGCGGTCCGCTCCACGGCATCCCGCAACATGGGTTCGGCTTCCTGGTAGCGCTGCCGGTCTGCGAACAGCCCGGCCAGCTCGCAGAGGGTCATCAACGTATGGGGGTGGTCACCGCCCATCAGCGATCCCCACGTCTCCAGATTGCGGCGATAGAGCTGTTCGGCTTCGTCGTACTGGCCCGTCTCCCGCAGCAGGTCCGCCAGGTTGTTCACGCTGGTGGCCGTGGCCGGGTGCTGCTCCCCCACCAGTGCCTCCCAGTTGGCGATCGCCTTGCGGTACAGCGGCTCGGCGTCCGTATACCGCCCCATGGCGTCCTTGACGCCGGCCAGGTTGTGGAGCGTGGAGGCGGTGTCCACGTGTTCCGCGCCGAACAGCTCCTCGCGGATATCCAGAGCGCGCTGGAACAGCATCTCGGCGGTACGGAAGTCTTCCCGCGCGTCCATGACTGCCCCCAGGTTGTGGGCCGCAGCGGCGGTGGCGGCGTGCATGGTGCCGAACACCGTCTCGGCAATGCCGAGGGCGCGCTGGTAGAGCGTCTCGGCCTGATCGAAGTCATGCTCCGCGTAGACAACACCGGCGAGATTGTCGAGACAGGCGGCCGTGGTGGGGTGGCTGTTGCCGTGCTGCCGTTCGGCAATGTCCAGTGCACGCCGGTACCACGGCTTGGCCGCGGCGATGTCGTCCATGGCCTTGTAGACCGCACCCAGGTTGGTGAGATACGGAATCAAACCCGGATCACGCTCGCCCAGGGTCCGCTCGCGCTGCTGCAGCGCCTCCCGATACAACGCCACGGCCTGCTGCAGCTCACCGCGCTCCTCGTGCCAGATCGCCAACTGGTGACGACTGGTGCGCGTCTCCGGGTGGTCGGGTCCACAAGCCTCCTGGCGAAGCGCCAGCGCCCGGCGCAGCGGCGCCTCGGCCGCCTCGTGGTCGCCACGATCCGTAAACCAGCCTCCGCGCACGGCCAGGGCGCGCGCCTGCAGCTGGACCGGGAGCTGATCGAACTCCGCCTCGAGCGCATCCAGATGGGGCTGCAGGGCGTCCGTGGCGCCCATGTCACGGAGAGCCGACGCCAGGCCGAGCAGCAGCCCCGCGAACGCATCGCGGTCCAGCCGGCCCCGCCAGTCCGGGATCCGCTCGGCATACCAGCTGGCGATGGTGTCCGCGTCGCCCCATGCGGACCAGTACCGGAACAGGTCGAGCCGGTCCGGCTGATCGAGCAGCGCCACCAGCGTGTCCGGAGCAGCGAGCTCTGTAGCCAGCTCTTCCCAATGCCGGGCCGCGGTCCACTGCCAGGGCACTTCCTGCAGTCGCCGGCTCGCGCTTCCGACCCGCTGCACAAGCTCCGCCAGGGCCGCATGGGCAGCCTGACGTTCGGCGCCATCCGCCAACAGCCGACGCTGAACGGCGTCCCGGATGCGCGGCCCTGCGAGGGTCAACCGGTCACCGAGCGAACACACCAGGTCGCCCAGGGCAGCGGCATCATGCCCGGCCGCCGCCAGCTCTTCCGCGGTGACGCCGCACCGGCTCGCCCAGAGCAGCCGCAGTGCCGCCGCCGGAAACCGCTCCACCGGCACCGGCTCAAGGGTGGCATGGTCATCCCCGGCAAGTGCCTCGACCTGCCATCCGCGGTGCCGCAACTGCTCGGCAACCGCCCCGTCGGTGGTGGCACCGGCGATCATGCGCACGTTCGGCGGTAGATGGGCCGGCAACCACTCCAGCGCGGCACCGGCATCGTCATCCTCCAGCGCGTCCACGGCATCAAGCACGATCACCAGCCGCCCCCGCGCTGCTGCCCGTGCCAGCCAGTTCGGCAACACCTCGCGGCGGGCGTCCGCGTCCACCGGCAGCGGGTCGGGCGTGCCCGCACGGGCGCGCAGCCACACCAGCAGCCGCTCAAGCAGTCGATCCGTGCGCCGGCTCTCGCCGGTGCACCCCACGAAATGGGTGAAGCAGGCGTCGCCGGGGTGCTTGCGCACGCGGGCAAGCGCCCACTGTGCCAGCAGCGCGGTCGTCCCTGCACCGGTGACGATCAGAGGTGCCGCGGTCTGCGCCGCATGCCGGTTCAACCGGCGGATCGCGTCGCGGCTTACCGATGCCTCGGCCTGTGCTTCGGCATAGTCGGCGTGGTCCGCATCCGCGCGCGGATCGCTGTCGCTCGGCTTGTGCTGGTCTCGCATGAATCCGGAGGCCTCTGTCTGTTCTTGTGGAGGATTAAAGGGGCCGTCAGGGATCGGCCGTTGACTGCGTTCGGCCTTCGAGCCGCGCTTCCAGCCGGTCACGGTCTTCCGGTGTATTCACGTTCAGAAACGCACCATCGCAGTCATCGAACGCCACTTCGGCCACGGCGTGCTGCGCGTACCACCGGTCGATCTTTCGCCCCCCCTCACCCAGGAAGGACTCCAGGTCGGGTAGCAGCCGGCGCGGCAGCATCGCGAACACGGGCTGCATCCTGCCCGCCCCGGTCGCCACGGCGGCGTCGGCACCGGTGTCGATGACCGCCTGACCAAGCCTGGTGACCAGCTCCGCCGGAACAAGCGGCGAATCGCAGGGCACCGTCACCACCCAGTCGGTCTCCGCGGCGCCCAGCCCGGCCGCCATGCCCGCCAGGGGGCCGGCGAACTCCCCGAAACCATCCGCCACCACCGGCCAGCCACGGGCGGCATAGATCGCATGACTGCGATTGGCGTTGATGACCAGCGTCGCCACCTGCGGCCGCAGTCGCCTGATGACGTGGTCCACCATCGGCTCGCCGGCGACCTCGATCAGCCCCTTGTCGGTGCCGTTCATGCGCGTGGCCCGGCCGCCCGCCAGAACAACGCCCGTAACAGTGTTAGTTTCAGGTCGTGTCATGGTACTGTCCTGCATGCCGCACAGGGTCGCATCATAGCAGCAGCGAGCGCTCCCGCGGCAGCGTCGGGAACCGACGGCCGGAACAAGTACATTTGACGCACCAATGGCGTCATGGGTCATAATGAACCATGAGCGAGCTGAATTGGTCCATTGAGTCGCACCATGATGACCAGCGAGACGGACCCACCGGCACACTCCCCGGGAGAGGTGCCCGTTGGACGCCCTCTCACCCAGTTGTCAGAATACGTCGCTTTTGATTGACCCAAAGGGGCTGACGCGTGAATGAATCCGTGAACCAGGTGGTTTCGGACGCGAGCTCGCAGGGAACGCGGAGTACGCAGCAACAGTTGGCAGCGCTTGTCGTGGATGACGAGCTGAACATCCGGGACTTCATGCGCTTTGCCCTGGCGAAGCACTGTGCGTCGGTGGATGTGGCCGAGACGGTCGAGCAGGCCGAGGCGCTCCGCAGGCAGCGCCACTACGACGTGCTGATCATCGACGTCCGCATGCCGGATCGCTCCGGCCTGGACTGGGCCCGTGCGCTACGCGAATCGGATATCAACACCCCCATCGTGATGATGACAGCGTATCCGGAGGTCATGGAGACCCGGGAAGCCGCGGAATTATCCGGCGTTCGCTTCGTCCCCAAACCGTTTTCACTGGATCAGATCCTCACGGCGGTGGAGCACAGCCTGGAGGCTGCGACGGCGTCACCGGCGCACGTGGATCTGCCCCGAGGGCTGGAAGGTATCGTCGGCCACAGCGAGGCCATGCGCAGCCTCATGGGGCTGATTCAGCGCGTTGCCAGCCGCGGTACCACGGTGCTGCTGGAGGGGGAATCCGGCACCGGCAAGGAGGTCGCCGCACGCTGCCTCCACCACTTCAGCGGGCGGCGCGGCGCATTCGTGCCGGTGAACTGCGGATCCATCTCGCCGGAGCTCCTGGAGAGTGAACTGTTCGGCCACGTGAAGGGTGCATTCACCGGGGCGACACAGTCCCGCGAGGGGCTGTTCATTCACGCCAACGGTGGCACGCTGTTCCTGGACGAAATCTGCGAGATGCCGCTGGCCATGCAGGCCAAGCTGCTCCGGGTACTGGAAGAGCGGACCATCCGCCCGGTGGGGTCGGAGCGTGAGATCGCCGTTGATGCGCGCATCGTCACGGCGACCAATCGCAGCATGGCGGACGAAGTGGCTGCCGGACACTTCCGGGAAGACCTCTACTACCGCCTCAATGTCCTGGGGCTGCGACTGCCGCCACTGCGGGAACGCCCGGAGGACATCCCCTATCTCGCGCACCAGTTTGCCGACACGCTGGCCGAGGAGCTGGCACTGCCCGCTCCCCGGTTTACCAGTGCTGACATGGAACATCTTGCCCAGCACCCGTGGCCCGGCAACGTGCGCGAACTGAAGAATCTGATCGAGCGGGCGATGCTGCTGGGGCGGACACCTGCGGAGTGCCTCACCCAGCAGCAGGTGGACGCGCCCCTCTCGCTCGGGGACGGCGACAGTGACTACGGCTTCCCCGCCGACATGCCGCTGGAGGAGGTGGAGAAACAGCACATTCTGAAGGTGCTGCGCACCACCACCGGCAACAAGTCCGAGGCAGCACGACGGCTCGGGGTATCGCGGAAGACACTGGAGCGGAAGGTCAAAGCCTGGAACCAGGCGGACAATACATCCCTGTAGGCGGGATCACGCCGCCGTGGGCGTCATCCATGACCCACGACGGGCGCGGCGGCGTGTGCTCAGCGCTTCCGCGGCACGTACAGATCGCCGTCCAGCCGCGAATAGTACGACGCCAGGTCGCGAAGATCCTGGGTGGAGAGACCTTCCACCTGACCCTGCATGATGGCGTTCTCGCGCGTGCCGTCCTGGTACTGCTGCAGGGAGCGGAAGAGGTAGTCCGCGTACTGACCGCTCAACTTCGGCCACTCCGGGTTACTCTGGGAACCGTCCACCGCGTGGCAGGAAATGCACAGGTCCTCAGCGAGCTGCTCGCCAGCGGAGGGGTCGCCGCGGTCAATGGCCAGGGCGGGCACGGACATCATCAGCGAAAGGGCGCCGATTGCGGTAAGTGAACTGTATTTCATCATCGTTTTATGACTTCCTGCTGCAAACCTGACTGAGGACCGGCAACCGCTGTCGAATCAGCGTTCCTGCGCGAAGAACGCCGCCATGTCGCGCAACTCCTGATCACTGAAGCCACGCGCCTGTGCGTTCATGGTGGGATGCTCCCGGTCGCCGTCCCGATACGCTTCCAGGGCGATCACCAGGTATTCTTCGAACTGCCCGCCCAGTTTCGGAACGCGGTAGGACGGGTAGGCATTACGCGCCCCTTCAACTGCATGGCACCCCATGCACGTGTCAGCCAGGCGCTCACCCCGCACCGGGTCGCCCGCTTCATCATCCGCCTGGGCGGTGCCAACTCCAGCCAGGGCGGCGAGCGCCAGCCCGGGGAACAAGGTCTTCAATCTCATTGGGTGCTCTCTTGCTGAATCTTGATCCAGTGGTCGACCAGGACGCACGCGCCCGGGGATTGCGACCCGCAAAACAGCGCGTATGGTTCCACGGATCGTCCCGACCGTAAAGGTTGTGCAATGGCAGATGATAGCGTCACCGACGTCCGAGACCAACCTGGGATCGCTACCTGCAGCCGGGACAACGCGGAAAAACAGCCGCACGGACACGGCGCAGGTGGCTCCGGCTAACGCACCTGAAAACCGGCGGGCGGCTCGTCCCGGCTGACCTCCCAGGCCACGTGATCCACCCTGGCGTGGGGCGGGCCGTGCGCCACCCAGTCCTGAAACGCGTCCACGTCCGCCTCCGGGCCACTGACGAGGATCTGTACCCGCCCGTCGGGCAGATTCATGGCGTAGCCCCGCAACCCCAGCCTGCGCGCCTCTTCCTGCGCACTGCCCCGGAAGAATACGCCCTGGACGCGTCCGGAGACGTGACCAAGCAGACACTTTTGCGTCATACCCCCTCCCTCGTTATTGCTGACTATCCGCTACTGCCACCGGCAACCCGGTCCGGTGGATGGTCATCGTCATCGTGCTCCCCGCGGGGCGCGGAACCGGCCTCGAACAGGTTGCGCACGGGCTGGTCGAGAATCGCCTCGATCCGCCCGATCGCCTCGGCCAGGGTGTGCGATAACGCCCGATTCCAGGCGTCGCGGTCGCGCAACCGCGTCGGCACGTCCGCGAGCACGAACGGGTAGCTGCGATACAGATCGAGCAGCGTATAGCTGGACGGATCACGGGCAAGCACCCAGCTCCCCTCTTCCGTGCGCCGCACCACCCGGGCGTGCTCCAGGGCTTTCAGCGCCTCGGACACCGCGGATTCGTCGGCGTCGGGCTCGCGCTCCAGCAGATCCTGCAGCGTCAGGCCGCGGCCCTGCTGCTGGGCGTGCCAGAAGTCGCCGGTGAGCCGTACCGCCAGCACCAGCGCCAGGCGCGGATCCGAGAGCGAACCGCGGCGCCCCTGACGGTAGCCGGCCATGGCCTGGGTGAACTCCGCCCCGAACAGCACCACGACCCAGCAGACATAGATCCAGATCAGAAAGATCGGCAGCGCCGCCAGGGTGCCGTAAATGGCCTCGTAGGTGGGCACGGTGGTGACGAAGGCCGCGAACCCGTACTTGGCGACCTCGAACAGAACGGCGGCGACCACGGCGCCCGTGACCGCGTGCCATACCGGAACACGCCGGTTGGGCACGGCGGCATAGAGGAACGTGAACGCGAGCACGACACCGACGAACGGCGTGATTGCGAGCAGCCGCTGCTGCAGGGAGCCGCCGTCGGCCACGTCGGTGAACTCCGCCAGGGCGATCAGGTAGGACGACAGCACCAGGGAGCTGGCGACCAGAAACGGCCCCACCGTAATGACCGTCCAGTACACCATGAAGCTCTGCACCGGCGGGCGGCGCTTGCCAACCCGCCAGATACGGTTCATGGCCTTGTCGATGGCCGACATCATGAGAATGGCGGCGACCGTGATACCGATCAGCCCGGCGGCCGTGAGGCCCGCCGCGCGGCTGGCGAACTGCTGGATGTAGTCCTGCACCATGGCACCGGACGCCGGCACCAGATTCTGGAACAGCCAGTCCTGCATCCGGCCGCTGAACTCCTCGAACACGGGGAAAGCCGTCATCACGGAGAAAATGACCGCAAACAGGGGCACGATGGACAACAGCGTCGTGTAGGCAAGTGTACCGGCGCTGTTGAGACAGCCATCCTGCACGAAGCGGTCCGCGACATGGCGCAGGAAGCCAACGGCCTCCCGGGCGCCATTGACGCTCAGGTGCACCAACTGCTGTCGATCAGGGACGCGCGCCATTACCTTCATGCCTGTCCTCGCCGCCCGGCTCAGCGGGCTCCCGGCCACTGTGACACCATCGTGTCACGGCGTCATGCCCGATGCAGCCTTCAGCCGCGGCTGCCTCTGCCCTACAATGCGACCTTCGATTGTCCAGCGTTGCCCGCAGCACCACCGGGAGAGCCATGATCCGCATTCTCGTCCTGTATTACAGCCGCCACGGCGCCACCCGGCACATGGCCGAGCAGATCGCGCGCGGCGTTGAGACGGTGGACGGCGCCAGCGCGGTGGTGCGCACGGTTGCACCGGTCTCGGTCACCACGGAAGCGGCGGACCCGCCGATCCCGGCATCCGGCCCGCCCTATGCCACCCTGGATGACCTGGAACAGTGTGACGGCCTTGCGCTGGGCAGCCCGACCCGGTTCGGCAACATGGCGGCACCCCTGAAGCATTTCCTCGACGGCACCTCGGGGCTGTGGCTGAGCGGGGCGCTGGCGGGCAAGCCGGCAGCGGCGTTCACCTCCACCGGCTCGCTCCACGGCGGCCAGGAAACCACACTGCTCACCATGATGATGCCCCTGCTGCACCACGGCATGCTACTGACGGGGCTTCCCTACACGCAGCCGGAGCTGGCCACGACGCGCTCGGGAGGAACGCCTTACGGCCCCAGTCACGTGGCCGGTGGCGACGGCTCCCAACCACACAGCGAGGACGAGGAGACACTATGCCGCGCCATGGGACAACGGCTGGCGGAGACCGCCACGGCACTGCGGCGGGGGCGGGCATGAGCGCGCTGCCCCGCCTGGCGCACCGCACCGCGATCGTCGCCCAGCTCGGGCTGATCGCCCTGTTGCTGAGCTGGCTGACCTGGCTTGCGCCACCGAACCCGGCGCTGGTGGCACCACTGGTCCTGCTCGGGGTCGGCCCCCTGGCCGCGGGCGTACGGGGAATTCTCTACGGCCGGCACTACACCTGTGCCTGGACCAGTCTCGTCTCCATGGGGTATTTCATCCACGGTGTCGCCTACGTAACCACCCCTGGCATCACCGGGTGGCTGGCGGGGCTGGAGATCGTGCTCAGCCTGGCCCTGTTCACCGGCTGCGTGACCTACGTCCGGCTGTCGCGGGCGCAGTAGCGCCACCCGGACCGTTCACGCCTGCCCGTCAGCCAGGATCTCGCGCACGAACGGCACCGTCAGGCGACGCTGCTCGGCCAGGGCCGCCTGGTCCAGCGTCTCCAGCAACTGAAACAGCGACGCGGTGTCACGGGGCTGACGGCGCATGAGATAACGCCCCACCTCCGGCGACAGATCCAGGCCACGCAATCCGGCACGGTGACGCAGCGCGGCCAGCTTGTCGTCATCGTCCATCGGGCGCAGGCGCTCCAGCAGCCCCCACTGCAGCCGGGACACCAGGTCCGGCAACCGGAAACCCGCCGCCTCGGGACGGTCGCCCGCGCTGATGAGAATGCTGACACCGCCGTCGCGCAGGCGATTGAAGGCGTGGAAGACGGGTTCTTCCCAGGCCGGTTCACCGGCAATGACATCCAGATCATCCAGCGCGACCAGGGCCAGGCTCTCCATACCGTCCAGCACCTCGGGAGACAACGGCAGGCCCTGCCCCATCGGCAGATAGGCCACCGGGCGCCCCCGATCTCCGAGTGCCCGGCTGGCGGCCTGCAGCAGATGGCTCTTGCCGGTACCGGAACCGCCGTGCAGATACACGCACTGCTCCTCCCCGGCGAGCAGGCGCTGCACGGCCGCGAGCGCCTGGGCGTTGGCGCCCGGGTGGAAGCTCTCAAGGCTGGCGGCATCGTTCCAGCGGATGCCGAGCGGGAGCTGGGTGGATTTCAGGGGCGGCAACTGCGCCATGCGGCTCTCCAACGCACGAATCCCGGGGTGTTTCCGCAGCGATTCTACGCCGTGGCAGCCACTTCCCGCGACCCCGCCGGCGTCCCTTCCCGCACGGCGGCGCCCTCGCCATCAACGGCGGCGCCACCGGACGACGGTTTCAACCGCCGCCGTCCATGCGTAGACTCCGGTGCAATCCGGGCGGCCAGTCACCGCGTGTTGCCCGCGTTCACCGCAATCCGCATTCACGCCGGGAGGTACCGTGCATCCACGTCACTTGCTGCTCTCCGTCACCGCTCTGGGTCTTGCTGCAACCCATACCGCCATGGCGGACACCATTACCCTGGGAAACGGTGACCGGATCACCGGGTCACTGGTCGAGATTGACGGTAACCGGGTCAAGTTCCAGCCGGAGGCCTCGGACGACCCGCTGCTGCTGTCGCTGGACACCATCGCCCGCCTGGAGACCGATGACACGATCCAGGTGCTGATGGAAGACGGCACCGAGGTCCGCGGACAGGCCGTGGCGTCCGAAGAGGGCGCCCTGCGTCTGGAGAGCGACCAGTTCGATGACCCGATCACCTTCCCCATCGGCCAGATCACCCGTGTCACCGGCCCGGACACACCGGTCCGTGAGCCCATACGCACCACCGGCAACATCAGCCTTGGCGCGCGCGTCACGGACGGCAACACCCGCACCCAGACATACAGCGGTACGGCGGACGCGAGCATACGCAGTGACGTCAACCGGATCCGCTTCAACGCCGAGTTCAACCGCACGCGGGATCGCGGCGAGGACACGGTGGACAACGCCGCAGGCGGCGTGCGCTACGACCACTTCGTCACGGACGCGTTCTACCTGAACAGCAATGTGTCGCTGGCGCGGGATCGGTTCCGGGATCTGCGCCTGCGCACCACTGCCGGTGTCGGTCTTGGTTACCAGTTCTTTGATACCGGCACGCGGACACTCTCCGCCGAGGCGGGTATCAGCTACGTGAACGAGGACTACTACGACGCCGAGAACCAGACCAACCCGGCCGGCCGGTGGGCGCTGGACTACGAGGAGCGGTTCGCGGGCAACGGCATCCGCCTGTTCCACGCCCAGGAAGGGCTCGTGAACCTGGAGGACGCGGACGACACCATCATCAGCACGCGCACCGGCGTTCGTTTCCCGTTCATCATCGGCATGACCGGGACGTTCCAGATCAACTTCGATTACGAGAACCAGCCCCCCGGCGACAACCGCAAGACCGATACGGCCTATGTGCTGACCGCGGGCTACAGCTGGTAACCACTCGCGCGCGCCGGGTGCCCGGGAGGCGCCCGGCGCAGGGTGTCGCTCAGGACCCGTTCAACCTGAAGATGTAATCCGGCCGCGAGCCATCCTCATCGGCGTCCGGCCCATCACCCTCATCCAGCTCCTGCTCCGCGAGCAGGCTTCCACTGCGCATGCGCTGCAGCGCCCGCTCGGGCAATCCCTGGAACGTCAGCCGGAAATCGACGGCGCCGCCGCCCATGCGAACGGCGTCAACCGCCTCGACGCCACTCAGATCACGCAGGTAGCGCTCGACCCGGCCGTAACTATCCAGCCCGCCAATGTCGCGAACACGCACGGTCAGACGGCCAACCTCACCATCTTCGGGGATCACGGCGTAGTACTCCGCCAGGCGCGTCATCCCGATCTCCAGCCCCACGTCGAGCACGCCGGGTGCGCTGTCGTCGTCCATGGTCCACGAGTGGCTCTCACCCTCCCAGTAAAGCACCCAGCGCCCGCGCCAGCCCTGTCCGCGCTGAGACACCCGCCCCACCAGGACAGCGTCGGCATCGTAGCGCTCCGAGGCACTCTCCACCGGTTCACGAAAACCGCCCCAGATCTCGGACGCACGGATGGCCTGCTGATCCTCCAGGTCCATGAGCGGAAACAGCAGCGGCAGGCCGGTGCGGGCACCGGCATCACGCAGGGCATCCTGCAGATCAGGGGACTCGTCGCCGCCCAGGATGCGGCGGCTGCCACCCTGATCCACGACCACCCAGGCAAGCGTCCGCGGCCGCTGCTCCCGCGGCCAGAGGGGAATCTCCTGCTCGACCAGCTCCCGCTGCAGCGCGCGACCGTCGTAACGCACGCGCAGGAGCAGACCGTCGTCGTCGCCGGCGTCGTAACCGTACTGCTGGACATAACGGTTGGCCTGATCGAGCACCTCGGCCAGGGCCTCGTCATCCCCCGGGTTCTCCCGGCCGGTCAACCGGGTGAGAATCGTCTCCAGCCCGTCACGGGTTGCCTCGTCCCGCTCCGCACTGGACTCACTGTCCACCTCCATGCGCGCGTCGAACAACCCTGTCCCCGCCAGGCTCAACCCCGGCAGGAGCAGCAATAACAGTGGAAGCCACTTCCGGTATCCCATGCCGTCCCCGCATGTCTCTGGTTCAATCCCGAATGCATTGAGACTCTAGCATGGACGAACGGTTCCCGGCGCGCGCGACGGATGCCGATACAGTCTGTATCGGCTACCATACGCCCCCTGTAAAGATTCGCCCCGCCCAACCAGGGAGAGCGCACTCGTGGCTTCTGACCAGACCCCGCCGGACGCCGGCCTGACCTATCGCGACGCCGGCGTCGACATCGACGCCGGCAACAGTCTCGTCGACCGCATCCGGCCCGCGGTGGCACGCACCCAGCGGCCGGAGGTCCTCGGCGGGCTCGGCGGATTCGGCGGGCTGTTCGCCCTGCCCACGGACCGCTATCGCCAGCCGGTGCTGGTCTCGGGCACCGACGGCGTCGGCACCAAGCTCAAGCTCGCCATCGAGACCGGGCGCCACGACGGGATCGGCGTCGACCTGGTCGCCATGTGTGCCAACGACATCCTGGTCAGTGGCGCGGAGCCGCTGTTCTTCCTGGATTACTACGCCACCGGACGGCTGGACGTGGACGTGGCCGCCGCCGTGGTCGAGGGCATCGCCCGGGGCTGCGAGCAGGCGGGCGCGGCACTGGTCGGTGGCGAGACGGCGGAGATGCCCGGCATGTACGCCGAAGGCCATTACGATCTCGCCGGCTTCTGCGTGGGCATCGTCGAACGGGACGCCATCGTCGATGGCAGCCGGGTCCAGCCGGGCGATGCGCTCATCGCCCTGGGCTCCAGCGGCCCCCACTCCAACGGCTACTCCCTGGTGCGGCGCGTGATTGAACACAGCGGCGCCAGCCTCGATGAAGATCTGGATGGCCAACCACTGGGGGCGGCACTGATGGCTCCGACCCGCATCTACGCCCGCGCCATTCGCGCGCTCATGGCGGAGGTGGACATCCACGCCATGTCCCACATCACCGGCGGGGGACTGCCGGAGAACCTCCCCCGGACGCTTCCCGAAGGCTGCGGCGCCGTGATCGACACCAGCAGCTGGGTGTGGCCGCCCGTGTTCCGCTGGCTGCAGACCCGCGGCAACATTGCGGATGCCGAGATGTACCGCACCTTCAACTGCGGCGTGGGCATGGTGATCTGCGTACCGGAGGCCGCGTGCGACACGGCACTGGCAAGCCTGCGCGGCCAGGGTGAAACCGCCTGGCGCATCGGCCACGTGGAAGCGGACGCGGCATCCGGCGTGCGCTTCACCGAGGGCGCATGACCGTGACGACGCCGTCTCTGGTGGTGCTCATCTCGGGCAGCGGCAGCAACCTCCAGGCGCTGATCGACGCCCGCGAGGCCGGCGATCTGCCGGCCGACATCCGCGCCGTCATCAGCAACCGGCCCGACGCCTACGGGCTGGAGCGTGCCCGCGCCGCAGGCATCCACACCGAGGTGCTGGATCACCGCGATTTCGCCGGGCGCACCGCATATGACACGGCGCTGCAGCAGCGCATCGACGCCCACGCCCCGGAGCTGGTGGTGCTCGCCGGTTTCATGCGCATTCTCACCGACGAGCTGGTGAACCACTTCCGTGGCCGGATGCTGAACATCCACCCGTCGCTGCTGCCCGCCTTCCGGGGGCTGCACACGCACAGCCGGGCCCTGGAAGCCGGACACAGCGAACACGGCTGCAGCGTCCATTTCGTGACACCGGCGCTGGATGCAGGCCCGGTCATCGCCCAGGGTGTGGTGCCGATCGAGGCGGACGACAGTGAACCGGTGCTGGCCCGCCGGGTCCGACAGCAGGAACACAGGATCTATCCGCTGGTGGTGCGCTGGTTTGCGCAAGGCCGCCTGCAACTGGACGGCGACACCGCCGTGCTGGATGGTCAGCCACTGGAGGAACCGGTCCGTCTGCGGGCCGCCGACCCGGTCCCGTCCTGACGCCACTCCTTCACTCAAGGAGATCCCATGCGCCGCCCCTACCTGGCTTCCCTGCTGCTAACGGCATTGCTCCTGCCTGGCGCCACGTACGGCGCGCCCTTCGCGGCCGGTCTGCCCGGGCAGATTGAAGGCGCCGCGGGGGGAATCCTGACCCCCGGCCCGCAGCTCGCGGGAACCGGCGACCCCGTCAGCGGCAATGTGGCAATCACCCACGCCCGCCTGACTGATGTGCAGTTCACGGCCATCGGCGCCTCCCTGACCCTGGACGACCGCCTGGAACTCAGCGCTGCACAACCCAACCTCGGCGCCGGCAGCAGCGACGACGTCAGACAGAACGTCTTCGCCGCCCGGTTGCGGCTGGCCGGCTCGGCCAGCGCGCCCCTGCGGCCCGCCGCGTCACTGGGGGTGACCCATCGGCGGCAACGGGACTTCGGCCTGGAGGAGCGCATCGGCATGGCGCCGGAGCGGCGCAACGACTGGGATGCCACCCTGAGCACCGGCGGCGGCTACCGCTTCGGCCCGGCGCAGGCCGTGCTGCTCCACGCCACCGCGCGCTATACCCGGGCCAATAGCGGCGGCCTGTTCGGCTTCGGCAATGCAGAGAATGACCAGCACCGTGTGCAGCTGGAAGGCGCCATCCACACGAGCCTGACACGCCGCCTCAGCCTCAGCGGCGAATACCGCGAACACCGGCACCAGCCGGCGGCCGACCCCGGCGATCCGTGGTGGAGCGCCTACGCCGGGTATGGCATCAACGACGAGGTGCACCTGGCGCTGGGCTGGCAGGATCTCGGCCGCCTGGGCGGAAAGCCGCGCCAGAACGGGCCGTTCATCGCACTGCGCGGGCGCTACTGACGTCCGCCGGCGCCCGCGGGCGCGTCATGAGCGGGGCAGCGTAACCCCGCTCTGGCCCATGTACTTGCCGCCGCGATCCTTGTAGGACGTCTCGCAGACCTCGTCCGATTCCAGGAACAGCATCTGTGCCACACCCTCGTTGGCGTAGATGCGCGCCGGCAGCGGCGTGGTGTTGGAGAACTCCAGGGTCACGTGGCCTTCCCACTCCGGCTCCAGCGGCGTCACGTTGACGATGATGCCGCAGCGGGCATAGGTGGACTTGCCCAGGCAGATGGTGAGCGTGGAACGGGGAATCCGGAAATACTCGACGGTGCGCGCCAGGGCGAACGAGTTCGGCGGGATGATGCACACGTCGGACTGCACGTCGACAAAGCTGTTCTCGTCGAAGTGCTTCGGGTCGACGATGGCCGAGTTGATGTTGTGGAAAATCTTGAACTCGTCGGCACAGCGGACGTCGTAACCGTAACTGGACGTGCCGTAGGAGATGATCTTGCCTTTGTCCGTCTCCCGCACCTGGCCGGGTTCGAACGGCTCGATCATGCCCTCCGCGGCCATACGCCGGATCCACTTGTCGGACTTGATTGCCATGGGCGTTATCCTGTTGTCTGGGCTGCCGTAAGCCCGGGCGCGAAAGGCAGGATTGTAACCACCACCCCGGACGGAGCCAACTCGCTGCGCGCGGCCCGTTCCATTCCAACCAGGGACACGTTGACGATGAGCACGGCACAGGGCCCCAAACTGCCACCGAAACCGGAACCACCCGACCCGTCGGAGTGCTGCGGCAGCGGCTGCGACCCCTGCATCCTGGAGCTCTACGACGACGAGCTGGAGCGCTGGGAAGCGCGCGTGGAGCGGATCAAGGCGCAGTGGCAGGCCGAACAGGCCGGCCAGCAGTGACGCGGCGGCACGCTGGACCGGAGCATGGCGGAATCGTAAGCTGACTCCGGCATACAACAAGATCTGCACGCCGCCCACGGGTGGTGATGCAGACTGCCCAGCGGCCATGGAGGAGGAGCAGCCCATGCGAGGAACGGTGACCCTGTTCAACAGCGAGGACGGCGTCGCCGCCGTCGAGACGGAGCACGGGGAGTTCACCGTGCTCGGCATCATGGACGATGACGCCGTGGCCGTGGGCGACATCATCACCGGGGACCTGGAAAGCCTCGACTACCAGGTTATGAACAACGAAACCCGCGGCGTCTCCCTGTCCGTCTACGTGGAAGACACCGAGCTCCCCCTGGAGGAAGCGGAGCAGAAGCTGCAGTGACGGCAGCCGGCCGGACTAGCGCCGTATGAACCAACAGCGGTGGATGCCACGGTTGCGCTGGAAGTCCGGGGGAATCGACCAGTCGCTCCGGTCCTCGACGCGCAACCCGCCGAGGGCCCCGGCATCGAGCCGGAACCGCCGCCGGTTGGTGGAGAAGATCAGCAGGCCATCATCGGTCAGCAACTGCGCGGCGAGGGCGATCAACTCCGGGTGATCGCGCTGGATGTCCAGCGTGTCCTGCATGCGCTTGGAATTGGAGAAGCTCGGCGGATCGAGCAGGATGAGTTCGTATGTCTCGGCCCGCCGCCTTGCAGCCTCCCGCAGCCAGCTCAGGCAATCGGCCCGCACCAGCCGGTGCGCCGGCCCCTCTCCATGGCCGTTTGCCTCCAGGTTACGGCGTGTCCAGTCCAGATACGTGCCGGAGAGATCCACGCTGGTGGTGGTCAGGGCACCGCCGAGCGCCGCATGCACCGTCGCCATGCCGGTGTAGGCGAACAGGTTCAGGAACGCGCCCCCGGTGGCGTTGGCTCCGATCCACTGGCGCACGGGCCGGTGATCGAGAAACAGGCCGGTATCCAGGTAGTCGGTGAAATTCACCAGCGCCCGGGCGTCGCCGTCCATGACGGTGTGGAAACGGCCGGTCTGCGCCTGGCGCTGATACTGCTGCCGGCCCTTCTGCCGCTGGCGCACCTTGAACGCAATCTGACCGGGAGCGACACCGGTTGCATCGGGCAGCGCCGCCACGGCGGCGCGCAGCCGCCTCGCGGCATCCTGGGCATCCACGGTCGCCGGCGGCGCGTACTCCTGGACGTGCAGCCACGGCCCGTCCTCCAGGGTGCGGTAGTAGTCCACCGCCAGGGCAAACTCGGGCACGTCCGCATCGTAGAGCCGGTAGCAGCTCACGCCGGATTGTTTGAGCCAGGACTTGAGCCGGCGGTGGTTCTTGCGCACGCGGTTGGCGAGCGATGCCGCCTCCTCCGCGCCTGCACCCGTGTCCTCCTCACGAATGGCGAACCGCTCCAGCCGGCACTTGATGGGCCCGTTGCGCACCATCCAGCTGCGCTCGGGTTTCAGCCCGATCTCCAGGCCGGCACCGTTGAGCACCATGGCGCTCCAGCCGGGAAAGCGCGAACGCAGCAATTCGCCCAGGCGGGCGTAGAGCGGCAGCAGGCTGCGATCACTACCAATGCGCTCGCCATAGGGCGGGTTGGTGGCCACCAGCCCCGCGCCCCGGCCACGGCGCGGTGGCTCGGCGTCCGCCAGTTCACGACGCTCCACGTGCACCCGCCCCACCAGGCCCGCCGCCTCCACCGAGGCCAGCGCGGTGCGTACGGCCCGGGTGTCCTGGTCGTACCCCACGATGGCCGGCAGCGACGGCAGCCCCCGGTCGCGGCGCGCCTGCGCCTCGTCGAGCAACCCCTGCCAGAGGGCCGGGTCATGCCCCCGCCAGCCGGCGAATCCCCACTGCGGCCGCAGCAGCCCCGGCGCCACATCACCGGCCATGAGCGCCGCTTCCACCAGCAGGGTGCCGGAGCCGCAGAACGGGTCCACGAAGCCGCCACCCCGGGCCGCGATGGCCGGCCAGTCCGCGCGCAGCAGAATGCCCGCGGCCAGGTTCTCCTTCAGCGGCGCCGCCACCCCCGCACGACGGTAGCCACGCCGGTGCAGACTGCCGCCGGAGAGGTCCACGGCGAGCGTGACGTCCTCGCCCACCTGATGCGCATTGATGCGGAACCCGGCGCCCTCCACGTCCACATCCGGGCGCGCCCCGGTCGCGTCACGAAAGGCGTCCACCACGGCATCCTTGACCCGCAGGCTGCCGTAGTGGGTGTGCTCCACCGCCGGTCGCAGACCGCCGAAATCCACGGCGATGGTCATCCCGGGCTGCATCAGCGCAGCCCAGTCCACGGCACGGGCACCGGCGTAAAGCGCATCGCCGTCGGCGGCGTCAAACTGTGCCACCGGCAGCAGCACCCGGTTCGCCACCCGTGACCACAGGCAGGCGCGGTACGCCACCTCCAGCCCACCACTGAAGCGCACACCGCCGCGCTGCTCGGACACACTTTCGGCGCCCATGGCGGCGAGTTCGCCAGCGAGCAGGCCCTCGAACCCGCCCGGGCTGGTGGCGAAATACTGCGGAACGTTCGACATGGGGACTCCCTCTCGATCCAGGCGGCATTCTACGCGGCTCGCCACCGCCCCTCCCAGTGTCAATGTTGGCGGGCTCAATACCCGGCTGGTAGGGTTCGGTTCATTCGCGCACGTCGTGCGGCCTCTTCGGGTCCCGCCAGCGCGCACCCGCGATCGACATCACTGGAGGGATCCATGGCTGAAGGGCCTCTGATCGACATCGGGCTGCCCATTGCCCTGTTCATCATCATGATCGGCATGGGCATGACCCTGCGGCCACTGGATTTCAAGGATGTGGCCGTCTATCCGAAAGCCATGGTCGTCGGGACCGTGGCGCAGATTGCCGTGCTGCCGCTGGTCGCCTTCGCCCTGATTGGTCTGCTGAGTCTGCCGGCGGCCATCGCCGTCGGCCTGGTGGTAATCGCCGCCTGCCCCGGTGGTACCACCTCCAACGTCTACGCCTTCGTGGCCCGCGGTCACGTGGCGCTGTCCATCGTGCTCACCGTCCTCGCCAGCCTGATCACCATCGTCACGCTGCCGCTGGTGACCAACTTCGCCCTGGATCTGTATCTGGGCGCAGACGAGCGCGTCCGGCTGCCCGTGCTGCAGACCATCGCGACGCTGGTGGTAATCGTCCTTGTTCCGGTCCTCATCGGCATGGTGATCCGGGCCCGGGCCACTGCATTCGCACAGCGCGTGGAGAACCTGGTGAGCCTGTTCGGACTGCTGGTGCTGGCCGCGCTTATCGCCGCCATCGTCATCCAGACCGGGGACGAGATCTGGGACCTGCTGCGCGTGGCCGGGCCGGCGGCGCTGCTGCTCAACCTCGCCGGCATGGGCATCGGTCTCGCCAGCGGCCGGCTGTTCCGGCTGCGCACGACGGAGGCGGTCACCCTGGCGACGGAGCTTGGCATCAAGAACGGGACACTGGGACTGATGATCACGCTGACCCTGCTTGAATCCAGCGCCATGTCCATTCCGTCCGCGGTCTACAGCCTGTTCATGTTCCCGCTCGGCTTTCTCATGATCGCGTACGGCCGGCGCGCGGTTCGCCAGGCAGCTGCCGCCTGAGCGTCTCCCGGCCCCGAAAAACCGTGGCGAATCTGGCATAATCGCGGGCACACGAACTGCGTGCCAACGCGATGACAATCGGTCGAGGTTTCATGCAACGCAACATCCTGGTAACCAGCGCTCTGCCGTACGCCAACGGCCCCATTCACCTCGGGCACCTGGTGGAGTACATCCAGACGGACATCTGGGTCCGCTTCCAGAAGCTGCGGGGCAACCGCTGCATCTACGTCTGCGCCGACGACGCCCACGGCACGCCGATCATGCTGAAAGCCCGCGAACTGGGCATTACGCCGGAGGAGCTGATCGCGCGCATCGGCCAGGAGCACCAGGACGACTTCGCCGCATTCAACATCGGCTTCGACAACTACCACACCACGCACTCGCCGGAGAACCGGGAGCTGTCGGAGCTGATCTACAACCGGCTGAACGCCGCCGGACACATCGACAGCCGGACCATCAAGCAGGCGTACGACCCGGCCGAGGGCATGTTCCTGCCGGACCGCTACATCAAGGGCGAGTGCCCGCGCTGCGGCGCCGCCGACCAGTACGGCGACTCCTGCGAGGCGTGCGGCGCCACCTACACGCCCACGGACCTGAAGAACCCGGTCTCCGTGGTCTCGGGGGCAACGCCGGAGACGCGCGAATCCCTGCACTACTTCTTCCGCCTGCAGGATTTCGAGGCCATGCTCACCGAGTGGGCGCGCGGCGGCCATGTGCAGCAGGAGGTGGCCAACAAGCTGGAAGAGTGGTTCCAGGAGGGACTGCGCGAATGGGACATCTCCCGGGATGCCCCCTATTTCGGTTTCCAGATCCCCGGCACGGACGACAAGTACTTCTACGTGTGGCTGGACGCGCCCATCGGCTACATGGCCAGTTTCCGCAACTGGTGCGACCGCAACGGCGAGGATTTCGACGCCTGGTGGAAGGCGGATTCCGACACCGAGCTGTACCATTTCATCGGCAAGGACATCGTCTACTTCCACGCCCTGTTCTGGCCCGCCATGCTCCACGGCGCCGGCTTTCGCAAGCCGACAAAGGTCTGCGCCCACGGCTTCATGACCGTGGATGGCGCCAAGATGTCCAAGTCGCGCGGTACCTTCATCATGGCGCGCACGTTTCTCAACCACCTGAACCCGGAGTACCTGCGCTACTACATGGCGGCGAAACTGGGCAGCAACGTCCACGACCTGGACCTGAATCTGGACGACTTCACCCAGCGCGTGAACTCCGACCTGGTGGGCAAGCTGGTGAACATCGCCAGCCGCAGCGCGGGCTTCATCAGCAAGCGGTTCGACGGCCGGCTGGCCGGCGAACTCCCCGCGCCGGAGGTCTACCGCGAGTTCGTCGCCAAGGGCGAGCAGATCGCCGAAGCCTACGAGAACCGGGAATTCTCCCGCGTCGTCCGCGACGTGATGACCCTGGCGGACCAGGCGAACCAGTATTTCGACGAACAGCAGCCCTGGGTGCTGGCCAAGAGTGAGGAGACACTGCCGCAGGTGCAGGCGGTCTGCACCCAGACCCTGAACCTGTTCCGCGTGCTCATGGTGTACCTCAAGCCCGTGGTGCCGACGATCGCCGCGGAGGCGGAGGCGTTTCTGAACCTGGACGCCCAGGACTGGCAGTCCGTGCAGACGCCACTGCTCGACCACACCATCAATCGGTTCAAGCCGCTGGCAACGCGGGTGGAGCGGGACGCGGTGGACGCCATGATCGAGGAATCGAAGGAAACCCTGGCGCCCAAGGGAGACGCGCCGGCGGCCAGCGGCCCTCTCGCCGACAACCCCATTGCCGACCCGGTGGACATCAACACCTTCGGTCAGGTGGATCTGCGCGTTGCGCGCATCGAGGAGGCCGCCCTGGTGGACGGCGCCGACAAGCTGCTGCAGCTGACCCTGGACGTGGGCGGCGAGACCCGCAACGTCTTTGCCGGGCTGCGCAGCGCCTACAGCCCCGATCAGCTGCGCGGACGCCTCACGGTGATGGTGGCCAACCTGGAGCCGCGCAAGATGCGCTTCGGTGTCTCCGAAGGCATGGTGCTGGCGGCCGGCCCCGGCGGCGATGAGCTGTTCATCCTGGAGCCGGACAGCGGCGCCAGACCAGGCATGCGCGTCAAATAGCAGCAACCGGTGACACCAGACGGCCTGCCCGGCGGATCCATGGCTCCGTAGGGTGGACCTTCAGGTCCACCATCGCCACACAGAGGGCCAGGACGGGTCATCGAAGGCCGACATGGTGGACCTGAAGGTCCACCCTACGGGGGCCCTGCGGGCCCTGTCCGAGACGTTGCAGCCAGAGCCCATGACCGAACTCGCACTCATTCTCGTCGCCACGGTGCTGGTCAACAACTTCGTGCTGACCCAGTTCCTGGGGCTGTGCCCGTTCATGGGCGTATCCCGCAAGGTGGAGACGTGCGTGGGCATGGCGCTGGCCACCGGGTTCGTGCTGACGCTCTCTTCTGTCGTGAGTTATCTCGTCAACACGTGGGTGCTCGCGCCCCTGGGCATCGAGTACCTGCGCACCATCGCGTTCATCCTGGTGATCGCGGCGGTGGTGCAGTTCACGGAAATGGTCGTGCGCTACACCAGTCCGTTGCTGCACCGGGTGCTGGGCATCTTCCTGCCGCTGATCACCACCAACTGCGCGGTGCTGGGTGTGGCCCTGCTGAACGTCCAGCAACAGCACAGCTTCGCGGCGTCGGCGCTCTACGGCTTCGGCGCCGCCGCCGGGTTCGGACTGGTGCTGATTCTCTTCGCCGGGTTGCGGGAGCGCCTGGCGGTGGCGGACGTCCCGGTGCCGTTCCAGGGCGCAGCCATCGCGCTGATCACCGCCGGCATCATGTCGCTCGCGTTCATGGGGTTCACCGGGCTGGTGCGCCTGTAGGCAGAATCGCCTGGAGTGGGAGCGGCTTCAGCCGCGACCAGAGCGGAGCGTTGTACCAGCCCCACCCGGGTGGCTTCGATCCGGGGGCGCCGCTCGGGTGATCCGGTCACGGACACGCTGTGAATACATCCCTGTACGCTTGCACTGGCCATCCATGGCCAGTGACAGTCCGTGACCGGATCACCCGACCAGCGCCTGCGGCAGCCGTCACACCTTGGGCTGGCAAGGGGATGAGCACACCCTGCGCTGCTCACGGCTGAAGCCGCTCCCACAACATGCGATCATATGCGGCTGGTAATGGATGGGATGCTCACTGCCATGGCAACGGCAATTCTGGCAATCGGCCTCCTGGCGGCACTATTCGGCCTGCTCCTGGGCTACGCCGCCGTGCGTCTGCGCCCCGCGTCCGACCCGGTGGTGGAGCGCATCGACAGCCTGCTCCCCCAGACCCAGTGCGCCCAGTGCGGCTACCCCGGCTGCCGCCCCTACGCCGAGGCCATCGCCAGCGGCGAGGCGGACATCAACCAGTGTCCGCCCGGCGGCGACACAACCATCCGCGCCCTCGCCAACCTTCTCGACCGGGAACCGCAGCCGCTGAACACCGCCTACGGCGAAGCCAAGGAGCAGGCGACCATCGTGCGCATCGACGAGAACCGCTGCATCGGCTGCACCCTGTGCATCCAGGCCTGCCCGGTGGACGCCATCGTCGGCGCCCAGCGGCAGATGCACACCGTGATCGAGGACCTGTGCACCGGCTGCGACCTGTGCATCGACCCGTGCCCCGTGGACTGCATCCACCCGGTCACGGTGCCCACAACCACCCGCAACTGGCGCTGGCCGCGGCCCGAAAACACCCCTGACCACGCCGCATGAGCATCACACGCGCCCTGTTCGGCTTTCCGGGTGGCGTCCGGCTGCCAACCCACAAACACGCCTCCACGGACAGCCCCATCGCCACGCTGCCGGTGCCCCCGGAGCTGGTCATCCCCCTGAGCCAGCACGCCGGCGACCCGGCCAGAGCCACCGTGAGCGCGGGCGACACGGTCCATCGGGGGACGATCATCGGCCGCGCTCCGGGCGACTTCAGCGCCGCCGTGCACGCATCCAGTTCCGGCACGGTCACCGCGGTTGAGAACCGCCCGGTACCTCACCCGTCCGGTCTGCCGGAGCCGTGCGTGGTGATTCGCACCGATGGGCACGATACCTGCCCTGCAGACGGACCCGAGGCACTGACGGACTGGCTCTCGGTATCCCCCGCCCGGCTGCGCCGTCGGGTCGCCGATAGCGGGGTCACCGGGCTGGGCGGCGCCACGTTTCCGGCGGCGGTGAAGCTCACCCCGGGGCCGGACACCGATGTGACGCTGCTCGTGGTCAACGCCATCGAGTGCGAACCGTGGATCACCTGCGACGATGCACTGCTGCGTGAACACGCCATGGAGGTGGTCACCGGCGCCCGGATCATGCGCCACATCCTCGGCGAACCCGCGGTGGTTATCGCCCTGGAAGCAGAGAAGCGCGCGGCGCTGGACGCCCTGAACCGCGCGCTGGACGCCGCCGGGGAGACGGACATGACGGTAACCCCGGTGCCCGTCCGTTATCCGGCCGGCGGCGAGAAGCAACTGATCCAGACACTCACGGGGCGGGAAGTGCCCTCGGGCGGCCTCCCCCTGGACCTGGGCATTCTGTGCCACAACGCCGGCACCGTGGCCGCCGTGGCCCGTGCCGTGGAACACGGCGAGCCGCTCACGGAACGGATCGTGACCGTCGCCGGCACGGGCGTGGGCCAACCACGCAATTTCCGGGTGCGCCTGGGCACACCCGTCCACCGACTCATCGAAGCCGCCGGGGGCTACCGCGGGCAAGGCCACCGCCTGATCGTCGGCGGCCCGATGATGGGCTTCGCCCTGGAGCACGACAACGTTCCGGTCACCAAGGGGTGCAACTGCATTCTCGTGACCGAGGCGCACGCCGTGCCGCCGCCGGAACCCGCCCTGCCCTGCATCCGCTGCGGCGACTGCGCCGACGCGTGCCCCGTGCGCCTGCAACCCCAGCAGCTGTACTGGCACGCCCTGGGGCGGGATTACGAGAGCATCCGCGAAGACGGCCTGTTCGACTGCATCGAGTGCGGCGCCTGCGCCTACGTCTGCCCCAGCAAACTGCCCCTGGTGGGCATGTACCGGCATGCGAAATCGGCGATCCGCACCGCCGACGAGGATCAACGCTTCGCCGAGCAGGCGCGGCAGCGCTACGCCTTCCGCCAGGCGCGGCTTGAACGGGAGCGGCAGGAACAGGCCGAACGCCGACGGCGCAAGAAGGAGGCGCTACAGAGCGAGCGCGGCACCGCCGCGAAGGCGGATCGCAAGGCCGAGATCCAGGCGGCGGTGGCGCGCGCCCGCGAACGCAAGCGCGGTGGAGGCGAGAGCTGACATGGCACTGCCTACCCCGCCGGCGCCCCACATCCGTGGCGACAACAGCGTCTCGCGCATCATGCGCCGCGTCCTGTACGCCCTGATCCCCGGCGTCGTCGCCATGGCAGCCGTGTTCGGCTGGGGCGTTCTCATCAACATCCTGATCGCCGTGGCGGTCGCCGTGGCCTGCGAAACCGCAATGCTGCGCCTGCGCGGCAAGCCCGTGGCGCTATTCCTGAACGACTGGAGCGCCGTGGTCATGGCCGTGCTGCTGGCGCTCTGCCTGCCGCCGCTGCTACCGGCCTGGATGACCGCCACCGGCGTGGCGTTCGGCCTGATCTTCGGCAAGCACCTCTACGGCGGACTCGGCTACAACCCCTTTAACCCGGCCATGGTGGGTTACGCCATGCTGATCATCGCCTTCCCCCAGGCCATGGTGCAGTGGCTGCCGCCCACCGGACTCGCCGAGTCCGCGCTCGGCCCCCTGCAGACCCTCCAGGCCATCATCTTCGGCCAGCTGCCGCCGGGACTGGCGCCGGATGCACTGACCCACGCCACGCCCCTGGATCACGTCAAGACCCGTCTCGCCGAAGGGCTCACCATGCAGGAGCTCCGCGGTGGCCCGGCCTTCGGCGTGGTCGCCGGCAGCGGCTGGGAGTGGATCAACCTGCTGTTCCTGGCCGGTGGCGCGTGGCTGCTGCACGTGCGGGTGATTCGCTGGCAGGTCCCGGCCGGGGTGATCATCGGTCTGGCGGCGCCGGCCCTGCTGGTCTGGCTGATCAACCCGGAGCAGCAACTGTCGCCGCTGTTTCACCTGCTCAGCGGCGGCGCGATGCTCGGCGCCTTCTTCATCGCCACGGACCCGGTCTCCGGTGCCACCACACCCTGGGGCCGGCTGTGCTTCGGGCTCGGTGTCGGCCTGCTGGCCTGGATCATTCGCACCTGGGGAGGCTACCCGGACGGGATCGCCTTCGGGGTGCTGCTGATGAACATGGCCGTCCCGCTCATTGACCGCTTCACGCGGCCACGCATCTACGGCCACGGGGGGCCCTGACATGACGCCCCGCCGCCTGCTCCGGGACATGCTCACCGCCGCTGGGTTGCTGGCGGTTGTGGCCACCGTCGGCGTCGGCCTCGTCGCCCTGACCCAGCAGTACACCGCCGACCGGATCGACGCGCGGCGTGCCGAGCAGACGCTGCAGCAGCTCCAGGCCGTGCTCCCCGACGAGCACCATACCAACAACCCTGCCGAGGACGTGCGGATGGTGCGTGACCCGCGACTGGGCACGGAGCAGTCCGTGCCGGTGTATCGCGCACGCCGCAACGGTGAAGCGGCGGCGCTGGTGCTGACGGTGGTCGCGCCGGACGGCTACAGCGGCCCCATCCAACTGCTGGTGGCGGTGGACACGGGCGGCGAGGTGCTCGGTGTCCGTGTGGTCGACCACGAAGAGACGCCGGGGCTCGGTGACGCCATCGAGGCCCGGCGCAGCGACTGGATCCAGGGTTTTCGCGGTCGCAGCCTCGGTGACCCGCCGCGCGACCAGTGGACCGTGCGACGTGACGGCGGCGCGTTCGACCAGTTCACCGGTGCTACCATAACGCCCCGCGCGGTCACACGCGCCGTGGCGCGCGCCCTGGACTACCACCGGGAGCACGGCGACGCCCTGTTTCAGGATGCGAGCGAGGACCACTGACATGGCCGCAACGGATTTCGCCGAGCTGGCGCGCAACGGCCTGTGGCATAACAACCCGGGTCTGGTGCAGCTGCTCGGCCTGTGCCCGCTGCTGGCAGTGAGCAACACCACGGTCAACGCCCTGGCCCTGGGGCTCGCCACCACGCTGGTGCTCACCGGCTCCAACGTCACGGTATCGATGATCCGCAACGCCGCACGGCCGGAGATCCGCATCCCGGTATTCGTGCTGATCATCGCCTCGTTCGTCACGGTGGTGGAGCTGGTGATGAACGCCTTCTTCCACCAGCTGTATCTGATACTGGGCATTTTCATTCCGCTGATCGTCACCAACTGCGCCATTCTTGGCCGCGCCGAGGCGTTTGCCTCGCGCACGACCCCCGCACCGGCCGCCTTCGACGGGCTCATGATGGGTCTCGGTTTCACGGGCGTACTGGTGGCGCTGGGCGGCCTGCGGGAGCTGCTGGGGCATGGCGGCCTGCTGCGCGACGCCCACCTGCTGTTCGGCGACGCCGGCCGGCACCTGACCCTGCAGCTCGTCCCCGTTGATCAGGGATTTCTGCTGGCACTGCTCCCCCCGGGTGCCTTCATCGGCCTGGGGCTGCTGCTGGCCCTGAAGAACGTGATCGACAGCCGTGCCCGCCGCCCGGTACCAACCACACAGACGGAACCATTGACCACGCCATGAACAAGGACAAGCGACGCGAAATCTTCCAGCGCCTGCGCGACCACAACCCGGCGCCCACCACGGAGCTCGAGTACACCACCGCGTTCGAGCTGCTGGTCGCCGTGGTGCTCTCCGCCCAGGCCACCGACCGCGGGGTGAACAAGGCGACGGCCCGACTCTTTCCGGTGGCGAACACCCCGGAGGCGATCCTGGCGCTGGGCGAGGACGGGCTCAAGGAGCACATCAAGACCATCGGCCTGTTCAACAGCAAGGCGTCCAACATCATGAAGCTCTGCCGCATGCTGGTGGACCGGCACGGCGGCGAGGTCCCGCGCACGCGCGGCGAGCTCGAGGCCCTCCCCGGCGTCGGCCGCAAGACCGCCAACGTCATCCTCAACACCGCCTTCGGGCAGCCCACCATGGCCGTGGACACGCACATCTACCGGGTCGCCAACCGCACCGGCCTGGCCCCCGGGAAGACCGTGCGCGAAGTGGAGGACCGACTGGTTCGCTGGACGCCGAAGGAATTTCTACACGATGCCCACCACTGGCTGATCCTGCACGGGCGCTACGTGTGCGTCGCGCGCAAGCCGCGCTGCGGCGCCTGCGTGATCCACGACCTGTGCGAGTACCGCGACAAGACCGAGGAGTAAGAGACCACACCATGTTCTCCAGCAATCGCAACGAACTCCGCCAGCAGTACCTGGACGCCTGGCGCAAATACCGCGACGGTGAGCCGGTCACGCCGCTCGAGTCCATGATCGGCGAAGTGGTGGCGGAGCATCCGGAGTACCACACCCTGCTCGAGGACCCCGACCGGGCCATCGACGCCGACTGGCAGCCCGAGGACGGTAGCACCAACCCGTTCCTGCACATGGGCCTGCACCTGGCCCTGCGCGAGCAGGTGGCCACGGACCGCCCGGCGGGTATCCGGGCCGTGCACGAGCAACTCACACGCCGGACCGGCAGCCACCTGGAAGCGGAACACCGCATGATGGATCCGTTGGCCGAAGCCATGTGGGAAGCACAGCGCAGTGGCGGCATGCCGGACGAACGGGCCTACCTGAAGGCCCTGCGGAAAGTGGCGTCACGACGGGGATAAGGGCTGGAACGCGGCGATGCCCCATTGTCGAACCCCTTGTCCGGCAAGCAAAATCCTTTACCTCGTCGACCCGACACCGTTACCATGGCCGGCTCAATTCATTCGTAGAGGTTTTCCCTAATGCAGATTGCTAAGGACAAGGTCGTTGCCATCGACTACACGCTGAAGGACGACGACGGCAGCGTCCTGGATACGTCCGAGGGCAAGGAGCCGCTTGCCTACCTGCACGGTTCCGGGAACATCATTCCCGGCCTGGAGAAGGCCCTGGAAGGCAAGGCAGAGGGCGAAGAGGTCAGCGTGAACATTCCGCCGGAAGAGGCCTACGGTGAACGCCGGGAAGACCTCACCCAGGTCGTGCCGCGCAACATGTTCCAGGGCGTGGACGAGCTCCAGGTAGGCATGCAGTTCCAGGCACAGTCCGAAGGTGGCGAGCAGATCGTGACCATCGCTGCCATCGAGGGCGACGATGTCACCGTGGATGCCAACCACCCCATGGCGGGCGTGCCGCTGAACTTCGACGTCAAGGTCGTCGAAGTCCGCGACGCCACCGAAGAAGAGAAAGAGCACGGCCACGCGCACTGAGTGCGGCCCCGGGCACCGGGGCGTGCGCCTCCTTGAAGCGCACGCCCCGGCCTGACATTACCGACCTTCAAGCGTATCCAACGCGCCGGACTTACTCCTGACGGCCGTCAGGCAAGTCCTTTCTTCCCGGCGATGACTCCACGTCTTGCTGCGCCGGATAGCTGACTCCGTGCTCACGCAGATACTGGCGAATCAGCTGGCGAACAACCTGAGATGGCGTCAGATCCTGACTGGCGCACAAGGTCTCGAACGCCCTTTTCTTGTCGGGATCAACCAGGACAGTCAAACGGGCTGTTTTCTTCTCCATAACCTGCTTACCACGCTCTAGAATTATCATTGCATGTTAATTCAATGATAATTGCTAGACAACCAACCCCTGCCGTCCCCCGAATCGCAAGACAGGCCGACGCCACCGCTGGCGACAGCTCCGTAGCATAGAACGCTCATGACATGTTAATGTCATTGTCATCTTATACGTATTCCGTGATATTGACATTCTGATGGATCGACACCGCCCTCGTCCCTTGACCTGGTGGAACAACCACCTGAACAAGAAACTGTTCGCACTGCTGATGCTTGGGAGTCTGGCCTTCGGCACCCCAACCAATGCTGAGCCGGACAACAAGGCACTGGATGAGGTGATGATCGTCGTAACCAGCCGAGTCGATCACGTACAGGGGGAAGCGATGCTTACGGCGATCGGGTTGGCGCGGAAGCAGCATGACGTCCACATCCTGTTGTGTGGCCAGGCAGCAGCCTTGGGTCTGAGGATTTATCTACCTCCGGCACTTGCCCCACGCCACGTCTCCGCCCGGGAACTCATGCAACAGGCGATGAGCTACGGGGCGACTGCCTCCGTATGTCACTTGTTTCTCCCGAACTCCGGTTACAAGCGATACACGACGAACGACTTGCTGCCGGACGTCGATGTGAGCGACTTCGAGACAACTGTCAACAAGGCCGTCATAGCCGGTGACCGCGTTGTTCGGTACTAGCGATGGAGGGTTCTGATGTCCCAGCAGATCATAGAATTGAACGGGCGTTACGCGGTTGTTAAGTATACGCGCTCCCGCCCGGGATCAAGCGCAGAACTTCGCTTCCTGGTCATCGACCGCAGTACGCGCAGCGTGGTTGGGCCACCATTGGGTCACCCGGACGAAAACCTCGCACGCGCGTTTGCCAGACGACTCAGCGGCACTGAAGAAGGACCGGTCGACGAATGAGAATCCCCCGGGTCGGCACCGGGCTCACCGCGTCCTGGCGGGCGGGTTATCGTCTTACCGATTTACGGCATGATGTTCTGGCAGGCCTCACCGTCGGGATTGTGGCCATCCCTCTGGCAATGGCACTGGCCATCGCCACGGGAGTTCCACCTCAGCACGGACTCTACACTGCTATCGTTGCCGGAGCGGTCATCGCGCTGACTGGGGGGTCCAGGTTCAACGTCTCCGGCCCGACCGCGGCTTTTGTGGTCATCCTTTTCCCGGTCGTGCAGGAGTACGGTCTTGGTGGCTTGCTTCTTGCGACCATCATGGCTGGTCTGATCCTTGTGAGCTTGGGAGCAGCACGCCTGGGAGTTCTTATCCAGTACGTGCCCTATCCGGTCGTGCTCGGGTTCACCGCGGGAATCGCCGTTGTCATCACAGTGTTGCAGATCCCCGACTTCCTCGGACTAGCCACCGAAGAGCTGGGAGAACACTTCGTCGACAACCTTTGGCGGATAACCGTCGCACTTCCGGGCATCAGCGTTGCGGAACTGGCGGTCGGCACGGTGACCCTTGCCACCCTGATCCTTTGGCCGCGCTTCCGTCTCGCCATACCCGCACCCCTTGTCGGTCTGTTCGTCGGCGCTCTGGCCGCGGCGCTCATCAATCACTGGCCATCTGATGTATTGCCGGACGTTGCAACAATCGCATCCCGTTTTACCTGGGAAGCCCACGGCAGCAGTGGAAGCGGCATTCCTCCAGTCGCGCCGGAACTTGCCGCCCCATGGAGGTTTCCCGGCCCTGATGGCGCGCCGCTTGACATTGACTTCTCACTGATCCGGGCACTGCTGGGGCCGGCATTCGCAATCGCGGTGCTGGCGGCCATTGAGTCCCTTCTTTGCGCAGTCGTGGCCGACGGACTGACACGCACACGCCACGATCCCAATGCGGAGCTCATCGGTCAGGGACTGGGCAACATGGTCGTCCCCTTCTTTGGCGGAATCACCGCCACTGCCGCCATCGCCCGCACCGCAACCAATATCCGCAGCGGCGCACGGTCTCCCGTGGCAGCAGTCGTTCACTCTCTCGTGGTCCTCCTTGGCGTGGTCGGGCTTGCCGGGGTGCTGGGTCTGGTGCCCATGGCCGCTCTCGCGGCACTGCTGTTCGTTGTCGCCTGGAATATGAGCGAAGCCCGCCATTTCGCCCATACCCTGCGTTCGGCACCACCAGGTGATGTGGCAATCCTCGTTATTTGCTTCGGTCTCACGGTCCTGTTCGACATGGTTCTGGCTGTCGCCGTGGGCGTCGGCCTGGCCGCTGCATTATTCATCCGCCGGATGGCACTGCTCACTGAATCGGAACGCATGGATCCGCAGGACAACGCGGTCATCAGGGACTTGCCCCGTCATGTCGCCGTCTACGACGTCAATGGTCCGCTGTTTTTTGGCGCAGCGGAAAAGGCTGTGGCGTCTCTGCGGCTGGTTGATCCGGAGGTCCGTACGATAATCGTCGACATGCATGACGTCCCCAGCATGGACGGCACGGCGATTGTCGCCTTGCAGTCACTGATCGACGAAATGCACGGTCAAGGGGTGTCGCTGATACTGGTTGGCCTGCCGGCACGCATCATCGTCAAGCTGAGACGCGCCGGGATCCGGAAGACGCCGGGCAGCCTCACCTACTGCCGAACGCTGGGACGCGCATCGATGACTGCGCTGCGCTGGGATGGTCAATACTCCAGGACCTCCGGATCCCGGTTGGCGTGACCCGGCATCCGGTGCAGGCCTTATGGAACACTTCCGCGCCGTTTACCGGATGTAGCGCTGCTGAACCCGTCGAAACACCTCTGTGTCCGCGCGATGCAGCCATTCAAACGCGACCATCTCACGTGTCACAACACGTATGCCCTCCCCTCGCATGCGCTCCGTGGCCATGATTGCGTCGGATTCGCGGCGGCTCGAAACGGCGTCGGCCACGACATAAACCTCATAGCCCTCGCGGACAAGCCCCAGGGCACTCTGCAGTACGCATACATGCGCCTCCGTGCCCGCGATAACGACTTGACGGCGCCCGAGACCGGCAAGCTGACGACGAATGGCGTCGGAGTCCATACAGGAGAAATGGGTCTTTTCCATTATTTCATCGTCAAGAAGCAGTGTCCGAATGGCCGGTATCGTGGGACCGATACCCTGGGGATACTGCTCGGTGACACGGACTGGCACGTCCACTTCCCGCGCAACTTTAATCAACCAACCTGCGTTTTCCGTCACGCGATCGGCTTCATGAATGGCCGGAGCGAGACGTTCCTGCACATCGATTACGAGTAGGCAGGAAGTATCGACATTCATCCGCATGCGTTCTCCTCGCAAACTCGCCCGATCCAACGGGATCAAGCGCTTATTCTTCGGGGTTCATTCGATAAATCTGAGGCACCTCGTCCGGACTGCGAACCGTCACACCCAGGTCGTTGATAAGACCATCCTGCAACTGATACACCCATCCATGGACGGCAAGGGACTGCCCACGGGCCCAGGCGTTCTGAACAATCGTTGTCGAACACACATGCTGTACCTGGGCGGACACATTGAGTTCGCAAAGGCGGTCGACCTGTTCTTCCTCGGAGGGCAATGCCTCCAGCTCCAGCCGGTGATAGTCGTAAATATCCTTGATGTGACGCAACCAGCTGTCGATCATGCCGAACTGTGCATGCCCCAATGCAGCCCGAACCCCACCACAGTTGTAGTGGCCGCAGACGATGATATGTCTGACTTTGAGGACTTTCACGGCAAACTGCAACACTGCCATGCAGTTCATATCGGTATGGGTCACAACATTGGCAATGTTGCGATGCACAAAAAGCTCGCCCGGCTTCAACCCCACGATCTGGTTGGCAGGCGCGCGACTATCGGAACACCCGATCCATAAGTAATCAGGGCTCTGCTGCGTTGCCAGTCTTCGAAAGAACTCCGGATCTTCCGATTGCATCCGCTCCGACCAGAGCCGGTTGTTCTCCATCAGCCTCTCGAGAGAGCCTGGCTTACAATGCTGATCACACATAAGTTGTACGAGCTCCTGTCTCACATCGTTCCGTGACTGTACGTGCACTCCCGGGACTAATCGTTACGCCGGGTTTCCTGCCCGATCCACTGGACCTGATAGAGGTCCAGCCGCCGGTCCTGATAATTGCGCACCGACCCCTGGTAGCGCATCTCCCGTAGTTTCTCCAGGTCCAAGTCGACGATCAGCGTCATCTCGGTATTGGGCGTGGCCTCGGAGACCACCGCGTCGTGCGGGAAGGCGAAATCGGACGGCGAGAACACGCCCGACTGGGAGTACTGGATATCCACGTTCTCCACGTTGGGCAGATTGCCGACACTGCCGGTAATG
This sequence comes from Aquisalimonas asiatica, assembly GCF_900110585.1. Lineage (NCBI taxonomy): Bacteria > Pseudomonadati > Pseudomonadota > Gammaproteobacteria > Chromatiales > Ectothiorhodospiraceae > Aquisalimonas > Aquisalimonas asiatica. Next base: position 146,702 of record NZ_FOEG01000002.1, read on the forward strand.
GCCACGTAGCACTCGTTCTCGATCGCCCGGGCCTGGGCACAGTGGCGCACGCGCTGGTAGCCGTTCTTGGTGTCGGTCCAGAACGGCACGAACAGGATGCGCATGCCCTGCTCCATCAGCACCCGGGAGAGTTCCGGGAACTGCACGTCGTAGCACACGAGAATACCGATCTTGCCCACATCGGTATCGAACACCCGCAATCCGTCGCCGCCGCGCAGGCCCCAGTAGGATCGCTCGTCCGGCGTGATGTGCAGCTTGTGCTGGGTGTCCCAGGTGCCGTCGCGCCGGCACAGGAAGGAGACGTTGTAGAGCTCCTTGTCGATGTACACCGGCATGCTGCCGCCGATGATGTTGATGTTGTAGCTCACCGCGAGGGAGAGCATGGCCTCGCGGATTTCATCGGTATACTGGGCGAGACCACGGATGGCCTCCGCCGGGTTGTCCTGGTTGAAGTTCGACAGCAGTGGCGCATTGAAGAATTCCGGCAGCATGATGAAGTCGGCGTTGTACCCCGCCAGGGCGTCGACGAAAAACTCCACCTGCTGCATGAGCTCTTCCACCGAGTGCATGGAGCGCATCTGCCACTGCACGGCACCGATGCGGATCACGCTCTTGTCGCCGCCAAGCAGCGACTTCTGATCCTCTTCCTCGTAGAAGATGTTGTTCCACTGCACCAGCGTCGCAAACGCCTTGGAGTCCCGATCCTCGGGCAGGTAGTTGGTGATCACGCGCCGCACGTGGAAGTCGTTGGCGAGCTGGAAACTGAGAATGGGGTCGTAGACCTCCTGGCGCTTGACCAGCTCGATGTAGTCTTCCGGCTTCATGTCACCGGCGTACTCGGTGTAGCCGGGAATCCGGCCACCGGCGACGATGGACCGGCAGTTCAGCTTGCGGCACAGCTCCTTGCGCGCGTCGTACAGCCGACGGCCCAGTCGCATGCCCGAGTAGCGGGGGCTGACGAAGACATCCACGCCGTAGAGGACGTCACCGTTGGGGTCATGGGTGGTGAAATAGCCGTTGCCGGTGATCTGGTCGTAGGTGTGACGGTCACCGAAGCGGCGGTAGTCCACCATGAGCGTCAGCGCCGCCGCCACCACCTTGCCGTTGTCCTCGATGCAGATCTGACCTTCCGGAAACCGGTTCAGCTGGGCATGGAACTGCTTTCGCGTCCAGGGACCCATGGAGGGATAGACCTCCTCCATGATCTCGGCGATGTCATCGTAATCGTCAACGACGAGGTTACGCAGACTGAGCCGGTGCTCCTCGGTATCTTCCTGCTGTTCACGGGTGTCGCGGGTCTCGGTCATGGCGGCGGGGCATCTCCGGCTTCTGTGGGGCGGTCCAGACCTCCGCACCGCCCTCGGGGCGGTGCGGATCGTGCAGTCATCATACGCAATTCACGCTGTCCTGCAGACCTCCGGGGACGCCGGCCACACCGGCGACCACGCAGGCGCAGAAGTATTCAGACGTGTTGCAGGGCCTGTTCGTAGTCCGGCTCCTGGCCGATCTCGGGGACCTGTTCGGAGTAGACCACATCGCCCTGGGCGTTGACGACGACCACCGCACGGGACAGGAGGCCGGCCAGCGGGCCATTGGCCATGGCAACGCCGTAGTCGCTCCCGAACTCCGGCTGACGGAACGTGGACGCCGGAATGACGTCTTCCAGCCCTTCCGCCCCACAGAAGCGCGACTGGGCGAAGGGCAGGTCCGCGGACACACACAGCACGACGGTGTTGTCCCGCTTGGCGGCGTCTTCATTGAACCGCCGCACGGAGTTGGCGCAAACCGGGGTATCAATGCTGGGGAAAATGTTGAGAACGATGTTCTTCCCCTTGAGATCCTGCAGTGACAGCTCGGACATGTCCGTCCGCGTGAGCTTGAAATCAGGCGCCCGGGTTCCTGCCGCCGGAAGCTCGCCGACAGTGTTGACCGGTGTGCCGCGCAACGAGATTTCCGCCATCTGTACTCTCCTGGGTGGTTAACGTATGGGGGATTATCCACGTACCGGTGCCGCGGCCCGAGGGCTGCGGCACCGGTACGTGGTTCAGGGGATCATCCGTTGCCGGATGCTTACTTGAAATGAGACCAGGCCTTGCGGAATCCCTCGTCGAGATCCTTCCAGGCCTTCTCGGCATTCTTGCGAAAGTCGTCCCAGGCCTCTTCACCGGCCTGTTCCAGCTCCTTCATCCGCTCGCGCGCTTCTTCGCGGCGCTGCCGGAGCTCCTCGATCTCGGACTCGTAGCGCAGGCGCGCGTCAGCCTGGGCCTCGTTGGCCTTGGCTTCCAGTTTGGCCAGCTCGGCGTTCCACTGATCAAGCTGTGCCTTGAACTTCTCAACATACTCATCCCGCCGCGCCATGATCACCTCCTGTTGTCGCCACCATTCTCGAACTCCCGCCTAGAGTAGCAGGTCCGGGGCGGCCAGACTCAAGCGCGACCGTGAACCAGCAGGTGGCGATCGGAGACGGTCTCGACCCGGAGATGGGGCAGACCGGCGCAGGCGAGCTGCTCGCGAACCTCCCCGGGCGTAAACGCCGCCAGCAGGGAGTTGAAGAAATCGCGCCGGAGCACCTCCGGCTCATCGGACGCATAGGTCGCGACGATCTCCGCTGCCCGCTCCCGCGTATCGGGGCGGTACAGGTCCATGACCAGCACGCCGGCACCGGGCCGGGCAGTCTCCTTCACCAGCCGCCAGAGCGTCGAAGGCTCGTGCAGGTGATGCAGCAGGCTGTTGCTGACCACGGCGTCGTACGCCGCTCCCCGGACCGAGTCGCCAGCCACGTCATCGTGTATGAACCGCACGCGATCGCCGATGGCCGGCTCCCGGGCGAGCGCGTCCCGGGCCAGGGCAAGCATGGCCTCCGCTCCGTCGAGCCCGTCCACGCGAAGCCCCGGGAACCGACGCGCCAGACGCAACGGAATATCACCGGGGCCGCAGCCCACATCCAGCACACGCCCCCCGGTCACGCCGATCAGTTCGGCATAGCGTTCAACAAAGGCGGAATTGGGCGCTTCGAAATCCGCCCGTGCGTAGGCAAGAGCCTGCTCGGCCTCGTCCATCAGCTCCGGTTCGGGGATTCGCTCCATGATCAGCCGTCACTCGTGTCTTTCAGCCCGATCACCACGTCCATGACGTTGGTCCCCGTGGGGCCGGTGCGCAGGAGATCACCGCTCGCCTCAAGGAACCGGCCACTGTCGGCGGCCTCCAGACAGCCGTCCGGATCGAGCCCTGCCTGGCGGCCGCGGAAACAGGTCTGATGATCCACGAGCGCCCCGGCCGCATCGCCGGGGCCATCCGTGCCGTCCGTGCCGGCGGCGAGCAGCCACACGCCCCGGTGGCCTTCCATGCAGGTTGCCGCAGTCAGCGCCAGTGCCTGGGCACGCCCGCCCTGGCCGGGATTGTCGGGCAGAGCCACCGTGGGTTCCCCGCCCCAGACATGAACACCGGCGGCGCCATGGATCAGCTGCTCGGCGATCATCTCCCCGGCCCGCAGCGCATCACCGGCAAGCTGCTCGCGGTGGACCTGCACGGCAAGGCCCATCCGGCGCCCCCGCTCCTCGACGGCATCCAGGGCGTCCGCGTTGGTGGCCACCAGCGAGCGGGTGAGGCCCGCCAGCGCGGCATCATCCGGGGCAGGCGGCTGCGGTACCGCCGCCATCGCGTCGCGGACCCAGGCGGGGAGGCCATCCGGGAGTGCGCCGGCGGTGGCGGACGGCACGAACAGGCCGGAGCCAATGACCGCCGGGTCATCACCGGGCACGTCGGAGACCAGGAACAACCGCGTCCGGCGCCCACCCAGGTGCCGTGCAAGCCGCCCCCCCTTGATGCGGGAGATCGCCCGGCGCACGGCGTTGATGCCGTCGATGGCCAGGTGCTGACCGAGGAGCCACTGGTTGAGCTCGGCCAGGTGACCCGCCGTCAGCCCTTCGGGCAGCAGCTCGGCCAGGCTGGAGGCACCGCCGGAGACCAGAACCACCAGCTCGGCGTCCCCCGGGAGCGCATCCAGGTAGGACACGACGGCCGCCCCGGCAGCCAGGCTGCTGCCATCGGGGATGGGGTGGGCGGTCTCCATGCAGCGAAAGCGGGGGTCTTCGGCGACGGCGCGCCCCAGGTGATCGGTCTTGGTCACCACGAGACCGCTGACAATGCGGTCATCCAGCGCGTCCAGGGCGCCCTGGGTCATTGCCGACGCGGCTTTGCCGATGGCCAGCACATGAACGGCGCCGGTGGGCGGGTCCTGCTCGAGCGCGTGCCGAACGGCGGGGCGTCCGCCCACCCGCTCCAGGGCCGCGCGAAACAACTGCTGCAACGTCTCCCGGTGATCCATGTGTCCCCCTTGCCAGTTGGTCTCCGGCGATCCGGGCCACGGGACCGGGATGCCGTTCAGATCGCGTCCAGCGCGCGCTCCAGGTCGGCCTGGATATCGGCCACGTCCTCCAGCCCCACGGACACCCGCAGCAGGCCCTCGGTGATCCCGGAGGCGTCACGCTCCTCCTGGGAGATCCGGCCGTGGGTGGTGCTTGCCGGATGGGTGATCGTGCTCTTGGCGTCGCCCAGGTTGGCGGTAATGGAGATCATCTCCGTGCCGTCGACCACCCGCCAGGCCGCTTCACGCTCACCGGCCACTTCAAACGACAGGATACCGCCGTAGCCCAGTTGTTGCCGACTGGCCAGCGCGTGCTGCGGATGGGCAGCCAGCCCGGGGTAGTTGACGCGGGTAACGCGCGGGTGGTGCTGGAGCCAGTCGGCCAGGGCCTGGGCATTCTCGGAGTGGGCCCGCATGCGCAGACGCAGCGTCTCCAGCCCCTTGGTGAACACCCAGGCGTTGAACGGGCTCATGGTTGGCCCCGCCGTGCGCAGCATGCCGAAGATGTCCTCGCCCACACGCCTGGCGTCACCCACCACCGCCCCCCCGACGCAACGGCCCTGACCGTCCAGATACTTGGTCGCGGAGTGAATGACCAGGTCGGCGCCCAGCTCAAGTGGACGCTGCAGCGCCGGTGTACAGAAGCAGTTGTCCACCACCATCACGCAGTCGTGGGCATGGGCCAGTTCCGCGATCCAGGCGATATCGGCCACTTCGGTCAAGGGATTTGACGGGGTCTCCAGAAACAAAAGGCGCGTCTCGGGCCGAATGGCCTGCTGCCAGCCGTCGTAGTCGGTAGGCGAGACAAAGGTCGTCTCGACGCCGAACTTGGGGAGTATCTTCGTGAGCAGCGAGGTGGTCGTGCCGAAGACACCCCGGGAGCAGACGATATGGTCCCCGGCGCGCAGCAGCGCCATGCACATGGCGTTGATGGCGGCCATGCCCGACGACGTGGCGACACACGCCTCGCCTCCCTCCAGGCTCGCCAGCCGGTGCTCGAACGTACGCACGGTCGGGTTGGTGAAACGGGAGTAGATGTTACCGGGCTCATCGCCGCCGAAACGGGCGGCGGCCTGGGCAGCGCTGTCGAAGGTGAAGCTCGATGACAGAAACAGCGGCTCGGACTGCTCCTGCTCGCCGGTACGGACCTGTCCGCCCCGGACCGCCTGCGTATCGAATCCCCTGCGCTCGTGATCGTGGGTCATGCAACCATCCTCGTCATGCCAGTCGGGAGACGCAGCATCGAGCCGATGAACGGCGCCCGGTCGACCATGACCGGCGCATCGCCTTCAGCCATTCAACCGAAACGGACGCGAAGCAGGCGGGACCCGGGCGACGCCCGGAGCAAGAAAGCTGGACTCCCTCGCTTTAGCGGCATTTGTTCAAGGCCCCCGGCATATGGCTGATGCCTACCAGTGCACCTTCGGCGCCCGCAAGCTGAATCGGTCAAATCAGCGCCTCGACAGCACTCTATGGAACGCCCCGGTTGTTGTCAAACCTGCCCCTGAGGAACGCCCGGCACCGGTTCAATCCGGCGCGCTGTGGAGGTCGATCAGGGCATGGTCGGTCTCGCGGGTGCTCTTGGCCTGGTCGTTACGCTGCTCCTCGAGCTCTTCCAGGTAGGCGTCGGTGACGTCGCCCGTGACGTATTCACCGTTGAAGCAGGAGGCATCGAACCGGCTCAGTCGCGGGTTGCCCTGCTGCACGGCGGTGACAAGGTCGTCCAGGTCCTGGTAGACCAGCCGGTCGGCGCCGATCAGCCGCGCAACCTCGTCCTCGCTGCGGCCGTGCGCGATCAGCTCCTGCGCCGACGGCATGTCGATACCATAGACGTTGGGGTAGCGGACCGGTGGCGCAGCCGATGCAAAGTAGACCTTGCGCGCCCCTTCATCCCGCGCCATCTCGATGATCTGTCCGCAGGTGGTGCCACGGACGATGGAGTCATCCACCAGCAGCACGTTCTTGCCCTTGAACTCCAGGCCGATCGGGTTGAGCTTCTGGCGCACGGACTTCTGCCGCTGCTGCTGCCCGGGCATGATGAACGTGCGGCCAATGTAGCGGTTCTTGATGAACCCTTCCCGATACTTCACACCCAGGTGCTGGGCCATTTCCAGTGCCGACGTGCGGCTGGTGTCCGGCACCGGGATGACCACGTCGATGTCGTGGTCCGGCCAGTCACGCTGGATCTTGGCGGCCAGGGTCTGCCCCATGCGCAGACGGGCCTTGTACACCGCCACGTCGTCGATGATGGAATCCGGCCGCGCCAGGTAGACATACTCGAAAAGGCACGGTGCATTGGTGGGATCATTGGCGCACTGGCGCGTGTGCAGCTCGCCATCCAGGGTGACGAACACCGCCTCGCCGGGGTCCAGTTCCCGGATGAGCCGGAAACCCAGGGTATCCATGGCGACGCTCTCGGACGCAACCAGGTACTCGGTGCCGTGCGCCGTCTCCCGTTCGCCAAAGCACACCGGGCGAATGCCGTGGGGGTCGCGGAACGCCAGCATGCCGTAGTCGTTGATCATCGCCACCGCCGCGTAGCCGCCGCGACACCGCCGGTGCACGCCCGCCACCGCGTCGAAGATATCGTCCACGCCGACCTTCAGCTTGCCGGGGCGCGCCAGCTCGTGGGCAAAGACATTGAGCAGGATCTCGGAGTCGGAGTCGGTGTTGATGTGGCGGAGGTCTTCCCGGAAGAGTTCGCCCTTGAGTTCCTCGGCGTTGGTGAGATTGCCGTTGTGCGCCAGGCTGACGCCGTAGGGGGAGTTCACGTAGAAGGGCTGGGCTTCCGCGCTGCTGGAGCAGCCGGCGGTAGGGTAGCGCACGTGACCGATGCCGATATGCCCGCGCAGCTGGAGCATGTGCTCGGTGCGGAACACGTCACGCACCAGCCCGTTGCGCTTGCGCAGATAGAGCCGTCCGTCGGCCCAGGTCATGATCCCGGCGGCATCCTGTCCGCGATGCTGAAGCACGGTCAGGCCGTCGTAGATGGCCTGGTTGACGGGCCCGTGGGCCACCATTCCGATAATGCCGCACATGCGCGATGGAACCTCTCTGCTCGATGTTGCCGCCGGCGCTCAGTCGTCTCCGGCCCCGGCGTTGTTACAGAACTCCTGCCAGTACTCGGGGGCAGGTGTTCCCTCGTTCTGCGGATCCTCGGTCAGCGGCGCATAGAAGGTGAGCCCGTCAAGCCACTCACGCACGCCGATGTCGCAGACCCAGGGCTGAAAGTGGTGCACCACCAGTGAATCCTGCCACCAGGGCTCCCGGGGCAGCGCCGTCAGGCCCGCTGCCAGCACCAGCACCCCGACCACCACGACACCGCGCAGCAATCCGAAGATGACACCGATATAACGGTCGGTCCCGGTCAGCCCGGTGCGCCCGACGAACTGCCCCGCCACGTAGTTGATGATGGCACCGAGAATCAGCGTGACCACGAACAGCGCCACGAAGGCCACACCCAGCTGGAGCGTCGGGGATGCGATGTAGTCTGCGAGGTGCACCGCCAGCCGCTCCGCATAGCGGATACTGACCCAGAACGCGGCCACCCAGACCACAAGCGATATGACCTCGCGCACGAAGCCCCTGACCAGACTGATCAGCGCAGACAGGACGATGACGGCGAGGATGGCGTAGTCGAGCCAGTTCATGGGCGGAAGTCAGCGCCGGGGCAGCACGAGGAGCGCAATAGTAGCAAAGGGCGCCCTGACGAGAAAGCCGCGGCGGGGCTCATGGGTGCGACACGACCAGGCCGTCCATGTCGGCATCCGCCTGCAGCTCCTCGAGCAGCGCCTCGGCCTCGTCGCGCTCGACCACCGGCCCGACGCGCAACCGGTAGATCGTATCTTCGCCATCCCGTTCGAGGCGATCCACGTAGGCGGAGAAGTCCATTTCCCGCAGCCGGTCACGCAGCCCCAGCGCATTGCTCTCGCTGGTGAAGCTGCCGACCTGAACAGCCCAGGACGCCAGCTCGTCATTCTCGTCGGAGGCGTCCGCCGTGTCCTCGGCGGGCGCTTCCGGTGGGTCCTCGTCGGCGACCTCCTCCTCCGGCACGGCTTCCGGCTCCGGCGGCGGTGCGTCACCCGGCTCATCGTCGTCCGCCGCGTCAGCGTGCTCGGACTGGGGCAGCGGCACGGCCTCCAGCTGGGATGCCGCCTCGCCGGGCTCCTGCGGCTCGTCCGGCGCGGGCGCTTCGTCACCGTCGGCCACAGGCTCGTCCGCGTCGGCCGGCCCCTGTTCGACTTCGGGCCGCGGCGGTATGTCCATGGCCATGTCCGTGGTGCCGCGATCCACCGGCCCCTGCAGCAGCATGGGCAGAAAGATCACGGCAAGCGCGACCACAACGACGGCGCCGATCAACCGCTGTTTATGCTGTTGCTCCAATGCACATCCCCCGCTTGCTCGTCACCGACTGCCTGCTCCCTGCACCAGGGCGTGCCCGCGTCATCCGTCTGCCATTCCGGTGACGCGCATCATTTCCTCGACGGTCCGGAAAGAACCGAAGACCAGCACGCGGTCCCCGGGCTGAACAGCCCCATCCAGCCACTGCCGCAACGTCTCCGGCTCGCCGGTGGCGACCACCGTGTCACCGCGCTCGCGCAGCGCCGCCGCAACGTCCGCGGCCGGCCGCATGTCCTCGTCCGGCAGCGCCAGGGGACACCAGGCATCCACCCGGCCCGACAGCGCGTCCAGCACCGGCGCCAGCTCCTTGCGCGCCATGATACCGAACACGGCGAAGCAGCGTCCCGATACCGGCCGACGCGCCAGTTCCGCCGCAAGCACGGCCACCGCCTCACCGTTATGGGCCACGTCAAACAGCCACTCTACCGATCCGGGACGGACGTGCAAACGCCCCGGCAGCTGTACCTGTCGCAGGCCGTCGTGCAGGGCGTCGTCGTGCAGCGGCAACCGGTCGCCGATGGCATTCAGTGCCGCCAGAACGCCGGCGGCATTCCGGTATTGCATGGCCCCCGGCAGCGCGGGTTGCGGCAGGCCTTCGACAACGGTGTCACCGTGCCGCCATGACCAGCTGCCGTCGGCTGCCACGCCCCAGGTGTAATCCACCTCCGCCACCCGCAGGGGCGCGTCCAGATCGGTGGCGATCCCGCGGATGGCGTCGGGCATGGCGTCACCGGCGAACACCGCGGGGGTCCCCTGACGCAGGATACCGGCCTTCTCCCGGCCGATGTGCTCGCGGTCGGTTCCCAGCCACTCGGCGTGGTCCAGGCCGATACTGGTAATCAGCGCCACATCCGGGTCGACGCAGTTCACGGCATCGAGCCGCCCCCCCAGACCAACCTCCAGCAACGCCACATCGACGCCCGACTCGCGACACAGCCAGAGCGCCGCCAGGGTACCGAACTCGAAGTAACTCAGGGTGATCTCGCCACGCGCCTGATCGATGGCGTCGAACGCCGCCATGATGCCCGCGTCAGTGGCATTGTCGCCATTGATGCGGATGCGCTCGTTGTAGCGCAACAGGTGGGGGGAGGTGTAGGCGCCAGTGGCGTAGCCGCCGGCCCGCAGCATCGCCTCCAGCAGCGCCACCGACGACCCCTTGCCGTTGGTGCCGGCGACCGTGATGACCGGCATGGCGGACGGCCGCAGCGCGAGCCGGTCCGCCACCTCACCGACCCGCTCCAGACCGGGGTCAATGGCCCGGGGATGAAGGCCGGCCTGCCAGTGGAGCCACTGGTCCAGGGTGTCGAAACGCATTACCGGTCAGCCAGCCGCCTCTTCCGGCGACGGCTCCGTCGCCGGATCATCCACCGGCGACGCCTGGTGGGTCAGCATGGCCAGCAGACGCGCCAGCGTACCGCGCATCTCGCGGCGGTCGACGATCATGTCGATGGCGCCGTGATCGAGCAGGAACTCGGCGCGCTGAAACCCTTCCGGGAGGGTCTCGCGCACGGTCTGCTCGATTACCCGCGGCCCGGCGAAGCCGATCAGTGCACCGGGTTCGGCGATGTTGATGTCGCCGAGCATGGCCAGGCTGGCGGAGACGCCGCCCATGGTCGGGTCGGTGAGCACCGAGATGAACGGCACGCCCTCCTCGCGCATGCGGCCCAGGGCGGCGCTGGTCTTGGCCATCTGCATGAGCGAGAACAGCGCTTCCTGCATGCGTGCGCCGCCACTGGCAGTGAAACAGACCAGGGGAATCCGCTCCTCGAGCGCGATATTGGCGGCACGCACGAACCGCTCGCCCACCACCGAGCCCATGGAGCCACCCATGAACTCGAACTCGAAGGCGCAGGCGACCACGGGGCGCCCCTTGAGCCTGCCCTGGTAGACCACCAGGGCATCGTCTTCGCCTGTGCTCTTCTGCGCCTGGGCGAGACGGTCCTTGTACTTCTTGCCGTCCTTGAAGCGCAGCATGTCCACCGGTTTCACGTCGGCGCCGATCTCGGTGAGACCGTCACTGTCCAGCATCGACTCCAGGCGTACCCGGGCGCTGACCCGCATGTGGTGCCCGCACTTGGGGCAGACCTCGTGGTTGCGCTCGACCTCCGGCCGGTACAGCACGGCATTGCATCCCGGGCACTTGGTCCAGAGCCCCTCGGGCACGCTGCGGCTGCGGGCCTTTTCCGTGGCATCCGTGCGGATGCGGGAAGGCATGAGTTTCTGAAACCAGCTCATGTTGTCGCGTTCCTGTGTTCAAAGACGTTAAGCGTTGTGCGGCCGGCGGGCAGCGGCCGGTCAGGCGCTGGTGGCGGCCGCGGCATCCATGGCGTGCCGCATGTCGGCAACCAGCTCGGTCACGGCCTCATGCGCCTTGTCCAGGTCATCCTGATTCGCCTCGATCCGCCGGACCAGGGCGCTGCCAACCACGACCGCGTCGGCGACGGACGCCATGCGGGCAGCCGTGGGCGCATCACTGATGCCGAACCCGACCCCCACCGGCAGCCCGGTCATGGAGCGGAGACTGTCGACACGCTGCCCCACCGAGTCGATGTCGAGGCTGGCGGCTCCGGTAACGCCCTTGATCGAGACGTAGTACACGAATCCGCCCGCCCGCTTGCAGATGGTCTGCATGCGTTCCTCCGTGGAGGTGGGCGCAACCAGAAACACCGGATCGAGGCCGGTATCGGCCAGCAGGCCATCGAGATCGCCCATCTCCTCCAGCGGCATGTCTACGGTTAACACGCCGTCAACGCCGGATTCCAGTGCCGCCTTCGCAAATTCCGCATACCCCATGACCTCGATGGGATTCATGTACCCCATCAACACCACCGGGGTCTCCGTATCGTCCTCACGGAAACGCCGCACCATGGCGAGCACGTCCCGCAGGCCGACGTTGTGACGCAGGGCGCGCTCGCACGCCTGCTGGATCACCGGGCCGTCACCGATCGGGTCGGAGAAGGGCACGCCCACCTCCACCACGTCCGCTCCGGCGGCCACCAGGCCGTGCATGAGCCGGACGGTGAGATCGGGGTGGGGATCGCCGGCGGTAATGTACGGGATCAGGGCGGTTCGCTGCTGCTCGCGCAGCGCCTGGAAACGAGTGGCTAGACGGCTCACAGTTCAATCCCCTCCCGATCGGCGACGGTCTGAATGTCCTTGTCTCCCCGGCCGGAGAGATTGACCACGATGCTCTTCCCGGGGCCCAGTTCCCGCGCGAGTTTCTCCGCATAGGCCAGCGCATGCGCAGTCTCCAGGGCCGGGATGATGCCCTCGGTCCGGGTGACCTCATGGAATGCCGCCAGGGCTTCATCGTCGGTCACCGATGTGTACACGGCGCGGTTGATGTCCTTGAGCCAGGCGTGCTCCGGCCCCACCCCGGGGTAGTCCAGCCCGGCAGACACGGAGTGGGTGCCGATGATCTGGCCGTTGTCGTTCTCCATGAGATAGGTGCGGTTGCCGTGCAGCACGCCGGGGCGGCCGGCGCACAACGGTGCGGCATGCTGACCGGTCGCGACACCATAGCCACCGGCCTCCACCCCGTGCAGGGCGACCTCCTGGTCCTCCAGGAACGGGCGGAACAGCCCGATGGCGTTGGAGCCGCCCCCCACACAGGCCACCAGGGCATCGGGCAGCCGCCCTTCACGCTCAAGCATCTGCTCGCGGGTCTCCTGGCCGATGATGGCCTGGAAGTCGCGCACCATCATGGGATAGGGGTGTGGTCCGGCAACAGTGCCAATGATGTAGAACGTGTCGTCCACGTTGGCAACCCAGTCACGCATGGCCTCGTTGAGGGCGTCCTTGAGCGTGCGTGAGCCGGAGGTGACGGGCACCACCTCGGCACCGAGCAGACGCATGCGATAGACGTTGGGCGACTGCCGCTGGATATCGTCCGCCCCCATGTAGACCACACACTCGAGCCCGAGCCGCGCCGCCACGGTGGCGCTGGCGACACCGTGCTGCCCCGCGCCCGTCTCGGCGATGACCCGGGTCTTGCCCATGCGCTTGGCCAGCAAGGCCTGGCCGATGGTGTTGTTGATCTTGTGCGCGCCGGTATGGTTGAGATCCTCGCGCTTGAGATAGATGCGCGCGCCACCGACCTTCTCGCTCCACCGCTCGGCGAGATACAGGGGCGACGGCCGCCCGACGAAGTCCTTGCAGTCGCCCTCGAACTCGGCGCGGAAGTCCGGGTCATCCCGGTAGCGCGCATAGGCGTCCTGCAGCTCGCGCAGGGCCGCCATGAGCGTCTCCGGGACGAACTGCCCGCCGTAACGGCCAAAATGGCCGGTTTCGTCAGGAAACCGGGAGAAATCAATCGATTGCTGCATTGACTCGGACGTCTTGGACACCTTGGACCTCGCTGATAAAGCTTGCCATCCGCCGCGCATCCTTGATGCCCGGCGCGGATTCAACGCCACTGCTCACATCCACCGCCCACGGCCGCGCCTGGCGCACGGCCGCAGCCACGTTCTCCGGATGCAGCCCACCGGCAAGCACGATCGGGCGATCCGGCGACGAGGGTACGCTGCTCCAGTCAAAGACCCTGCCACTGCCACCCTGTTCCCCGGCGCCATGCCCGTCCAGCACGAAACCGGCGGCATTGGGGTGGCTTGCCATGAGGGTGCCGGGATCGGCGCCGCCCGCCATGGGCACGACCTTGATGTAGGGCCGGGAGAACGATTCACAAAACGCCGCGTCCTCATCACCGTGAAACTGCAGCAGGTCAACGGCGACGCCGTCGAGCACGTGACGGACACGCTGCCCGGACGCATTCATGAACAACGCGGTGACGGTCACGAAGGGTGGCAGAGCGGACCGGATCGCGCGGGCAGCCCCGACATCGATGCCCCGCGGGCTGGCATCGTGGAAAACCAGACCAATGGCGTCGGCACCAAGGTGCGCTGCGCTGCGGGCATCCTCCGCCCGGGTCAGACCGCAGATTTTCACACGCGTGCGCACGCGCTCCACCCCATGTCGGTAAAACGTTGAATGGTAACCCGGCGGCGGAAGTCAGGCAAAGCGCGGCGGCGCTGGCGGCGCCGGCAGGCGGAACGCCTCGGGGTAGTCCACGGCCACCATGTACAGGCCCGCAGCCGGCGCGGTCATGCCCCCAACGGTGCGGTCGCGGGCACTCAGGACCTCCGCCACCCAGTCGGGGGGGCGTTCTCCCGCCCCCACGGTCATCAGGGTGCCGGCGATATTGCGCACCATGTGATGCAGAAAGGCGTTCGCACTCACGTCCAGGTAGATGAAATCCCCGTCGCGGGCCACATCCACCCGGGTCACCTCCCTCCACGCATGAGCCGCCTGACAGGCCACCGCACGAAATGACGTGAAGTCCCGTTCGCCGAGCAGGTGCTGCGCGCCGGCGTGCATGCGTTGCGCATCCAGGGGTTTCCAGGTCCAGGCAACCTGGCCGTGCAGCCAGGCGGGGCGCACGGGCCGGTTCAGGATCACGTACCGGTAGTGGCGCTGCAGCGCACTCCGCCGCGCATCGAACATGGGCGCCACTGGCTGCGCCCAGGTCAGCGCGATGTCATCGGGCAGATAGGTGGTGCCACCGAGACGCCAGCCATGCATGTTGCGCCGCGCCGGTGTATCGAAGTGGATCACCTGGCCGAGGCCGTGCACACCGGCGTCGGTCCGCCCTGCACAGACGACCTGGACGGGGTGATCGGCCACCCGCGACAACGCCGCCTCCACCCGCGCCTGCACGGAGTCGCAGTGGTGCTGCTGCTGCCAGCCTGCATAGCGGCCGCCCAGGTACTCGACCCCCATGGCAATGCGCATGGAGCTGGTGCCGTTGCTTGCGTGAACACTCTCGGTCATGACGCTCCCGCGCTTACTGTACAGGCCCGGCGCTGGCCAGGACGCCGATACCCACCAACACCGGCAGGAGCCACTGCCACGGCGGCATGGGCGGTAGCCGGGGAATCCGGATCGTTGCGGGAGGCGCCTCGTCCGCGCGACGCAGGGCATCCTCGACCAGTGTCGCGCCGAGTGCGGCAACGCGTTCCTGCCAGGGCACACCTGCGGTTGCCGCGCGGGCCCGGGCGATCTGCTCCCGCAGCGCCGGCGCCGCCTCCAGCACGAGCACCAGCCTGAGTGCAAAGCGATCGGCGTCCACTCCCACGGCTGCAAATGGGCGCAGCCACCAGTGCAACGCCGCGATCAGCCACTGTCGCGCAGTGGACGCCAGCAGCAACTGAACGGCCACAACCAGGTAGCCAAGGGCGAGCAGGCGCTCAAGGCCGCCGAGCATCCCCTGGCGGGTCGGCATCAGCATGGACTCGGACGCGACCAGCGGTGTCCCGGGCGTCAGCCAGGCGTAGAAGACCAGTATGGTGAGGAACAACCAGCGCAGACGCCACAGGCTCCGCGCGACCACCGTCGGAGACAGCCGGACACGCCAGCATCCGAACGCCAGGCCCAGCGCGGGCAGGACGAGCCCCAGCCAGCCGGGCCGTGCCACCATCACCGCCAGACTGACCAGCCACAGAATGCGTGCCGCCGGATGGAGCCGCACGGCGTTCACCACCACGAGGCCCCGCCGTGGCTACTCGGCTTCGGCGTACAGTGTCCGCGCCTCGGCCTTCTGGGAGTCCGACCCTTCTTCCAGCACTTCGTCCAGCAGGGAGCGGGCGCCTTCGCTGTCGCCCATGTCGAGATAGGCGCGGGCAAGGTCCAGCTTGGTGCTGTTCTCATCACCGACGTCAAACAGCGCATCGTCGGGGTCCTCGGCCGATTCGGTGCCCGCGGTGGCTTCCGCGTCAGCGGTGTCCGGGGCGGCCGGCTCCGTGGCGGCACCAGAATCGCGGGCATCCTCCGCCGGCCCGAGCTCGTCACTCACCGTCTCCGGCGCGTAACCAAGACCCTCTTCTTCATCGCCGGCCCCGGTACCGGTATCCAGGTCATCGAGACTGAATGTCAGGGCATCGTCGTCTTCACCATCCGGCGACGCCGCGGTCTCGCCGGTCTCGGGTTCCGGGCGATCCGGCACTTCGAAATCGAGGCTGAATGCGTCATCGTCAAGCCCACCTGTGCCGCCGGCCTCCGCCGGCTCCGCCGCAGTCTCCCGCGGACCGTCCGGGGCTGCCATGTCGTCCAGTTCGAAATCGAGGCTGAAGGCATCGTCCTCCGTCCCCTCGCCCGGGTCGTCCGCCGGGGCTGCCGCGGTCGCGTCCCGTTTCTCCGCGGGTTCGGCGGGCGGCTCGTCGAGGCTGAACTCCAGGTCACTGAAGTCATCCTCGTCGGCCTCGTCGGTCGCCTCCGCCGGTACCGGTGCGGCGGGCTCGGGCTGCTCGTCCCCGGCGGGCTGCTCCGCGAGCATGCCGGCAAAGGGATCATTCTCGTCCGCCGGCTCCGGCGGCATGAGCGGTGCGTCGTCGGCGCCACCGAACAGGGGGTTCTCGGGGGCGATCTCCCGCCCCATCTCACTGGCACGCTGCCAGACCGGGTCCGTCTCGCCATCCACCAGGCCATACAGGGCCTGGGCATCCGCTTCGAATGCCGGCCGATCACCGCTGAGCGAGTGAGCCTCCAGCAGCTTCAGCCGCAGATCCTTGCGCTCCGGGTCTTCCGCCACCGCCGTGGTCAGCAGGTTCCTGGCCTGATCGTAGCGGCCGTAGGCCAGGTTGATCTCCGCCTCTTCCACCGGATCGGCTCCACCGGCACGGGTGATCGCGGGCTCGAACTCGTCGTCCACCAGGGGCCGGGACGCATCGTCGGCCGCCTGCCCGGGTTCATCGCCGGCATCTTCGTCCTGCGCTGCAGACCCGGCAGCCATTGCCGCGGCCAGACTCGCCTCCACCTCCTCCGAGGCGTCGGTGGCGGCATTGCGGCGGCGGCGGACGATCAGCAACGCGAGCAGCATCAGCGCTGCCAGTGCGGCACCGGCAAGACTGAGGTTGCGCGGGTCCTCCCAGGGGGCCTGCGGCTGCGTGGCAGCGGGCTCATCCACTGCGGTTCCGGCGGGGTCCTGCTCGTCACCGGCCGCGACCGCTTCGTCGGTATCCGCAGCTTCCTCGGCCGCGACGGCCTCTTCGTCCTCGTCGGTCACCCCGGGCTCGTCATCCGCCAGCGGCACGTCCTCCTCCGCCGGCTCCTGGGGCATCCCGGGCAGCGCACCCTGGACCTGCACATCGAGAGTCCGCTCCAGGGCCTCGACCCGCTCCAGCAGTTCATCGGTCTGGGCGCGCAGCCGCTCGTTCTCCGAGCGCAGGGACGCCTCGTCCTCCCGCGCGGCAGCCAGCTCGGCCTGGAGACGGGCAACGGTCTCGGGGCTGGCATCCACGTCCTCGTCCAGGAGCGACGCGGTGGCATCGTCACCGGCCGTGTCCCCGGCCGCCACCACCTCGAGCCGCCCGTCCACTACGTCGGGCTGATCGGCTTCATCCGCCACTTCCGACTCGTCCGGCGGCGCCGGGTCCGGAGCGCGTCCGGCCTGCCACGCCTCAACCTGGCGGGAGTACTCCTGCCGGGCGTCAGCCGCGGACAGCGCCACGGCCTCATCCCGGTCCGGCACCCGGAGGATGGCACCAGCCCGGACGTTGTTGACGTTGTCGTCGATGAAGGCGTCCGGGTTCGCCGCCAGCAGCGCCATCATCATCTGGTGCACCGAGGCGTCCGTCCCCTGGCGCGCCTCGTCGGCAATCTCCCAGAGCGTGTCATTGCTCTGTACTTCAATCTCCTCGGGGGCATCCGCCACCGGATCCGGCTCTCCCGGATCGCCCGGGGTGGCAGTGGCAACGTCTTCATCCGCCGGCGCGTCAGGCGCCGGCGCATCGGCGGGCGCCGGGGCGGCATCCTCTTCCGGGGAATGCACGGGCGGGTCCAGCAACAGGGTGTACTCCCGGACCAACCGGCCACCCGCCCAGTTGAGCTCGACCAGGAATGCCAGAAACGGTTCGCGGACCGGGTCGCTGGTGCTGACCACAACGTAGGGCTCCGCGGCGTCGGTGACCACCTCGAAATCCAGCTGGGAGAGCATGAACGGGCGCTCCAGTCCGGCGCGCTCAAAGGCGTCGGGGGATGCCAGCGTCGCGCTGAGCGTCTCGAGCTCTTCCGAATCGGCGGACTCCAGCGGAATGCGCGCTTCCAGCGGCTCGTTCAGTGCCGATTCCGTCTGAATCGAACCGACGCCCAGAGCCGCAGCAATGGAGGGGGCTAGTACGGTGCTCAGCGCTGCGATGCGAGCCAGTCTGCGTGCCATGGCATTCCCTTATCGGTGGACTGATCGGGTGGTCAGGTCGGATGTCAGCCCTTGCATTTTGATTCTTGTCCCTGAATGCGGTGCTGCCCGACGCCACTGCGACGGCAGCAGTATCGAGCCGGAGACGCGCCCGTGGTGCGGTCACCCGCTTCCCACCGCACACTAGCGGCCAGCCCGACGAATTTCAAACCCCGCCAGCCCGCGCCAGACGCGCGGCTGGCAGGAATGCGACGCCGTTCACCCCTCGTTGAGGATACGCAGCATCCGCCGCAGCGGTTCCGCGGCACCCCAGAGCAGCTGATCGCCGACCGTGAACGCACCCAGGTAGTCGTTGCCCATGGACAGCTTGCGCAGGCGGCCGACGGGCACGTTCAGGGTGCCGGTCACCGCCGCGGGCGTAAGGTCCCGCAGGGACTCTTCCTTGTCATTGGGCACCACGCTGGCCCAGGGGTTGGACTCGGCGATGATGCTGCTGATCTCGTCGATGGGCGCATCCTTGCTGAGCTTGATGGTCAGCGCCTGGGCATGGGAGCGCATGGCGCCGATGCGCACGCAGATCCCGTCGATGGGCACCGGATTGTCGGATCGGCCGAGGATCTTGTTGGTCTCCACCTCGGCTTTCCACTCTTCCTTGCTCTGGCCACTATCGAGCTTCTTGTCGATCCAGGGCAGCAGGCTGCCGGCAAGCGGGTAGCCGAAGTGTTCACGGGGATAGCCGTCACCGGTGATCGCGTCGGAGACCGCCCGATCAAGCTCGAGAATGGCGCTGGACGGGTCGGCGAGCTGGTCGCTGGCAGACTTGTGGATGTAGCCCATCTGCGCCACCAGTTCCCGCATGTTCTGCGCACCGGCGCCGGAGGCAGCCTGATAGGTCATGGGGCTGATCCACTCCACCAGCCCCTCGCGCAGCAGACCACCGATGCCCATGAGCATCAGGCTGACGGTGCAGTTGCCGCCGACAAAGGTCTTCACCCCGTTGCCGAGCCCCTGCCTGATGACGTCGGCGTTCACCGGGTCCAGCACGATGATGCTGTCATCGGCCATGCGCAGGGTCGACGCGGCGTCGATCCAGTAGCCGTCCCAGCCGGCCTTGCGCAGGTCCTGGTAGACCGCTTCGGTATAGTCGCCACCCTGGCAGGTGACGATCACGTCCATGGCCTGCAGCTCGCCGATGTCACGGGCGTCTTTCAGCGCGGGCACGTCCTTGCCGACGTCGGGCCCCGGCTGGCCGGCCTGCGACGTGGTGAAGAAGACCGGTTCGATATCCTGGAAATCGTTCTCGTCACGCATGCGCTGCATGAGCACGGAGCCAACCATGCCACGCCAGCCAACAAATCCTACGCGCTTCATTGCGTCACCTCAGTCTGATTCGGGTCTCGGGCCGCTCCATCGCGACCCCCTCAGTCGTTCAGCCTCGCCACCACGGCATCACCCATGGCGGCCGTTCCCACGAGCCGGGTGTCCTCGCTGTGGATGTCCGGCGTGCGCAGGCCGTCATCCAGGACGCGGCCCACCGCCGCCTCGACCCGGTCCGCCAGCGCCCCCTCCCCGAGAGAATAACGCAGCAGCATGGCCACGGAGAGGATCGTGGCCAGGGGATTGGCCTTGTCCTGGCCGGCGATATCCGGCGCGGAGCCGTGCACGGGCTCGTACATGCCGCAGCCCTGGCTGTCCAGCGACGCCGACGGCAACATGCCGATGGAACCGGTGAGCATGGCGGCACAGTCCGAGAGGATGTCGCCGAACAGGTTGCCCGTGACCATGACGTCGAACTGCTTGGGCGCGCGCACCAGCTGCATGGCCGCGTTGTCCACGTACATGTGGGAGAGTTCCACGTCCGGATAATCCGCCGCCAGGCGGTCCATGACCTCGCGCCAGAGCTCCGAGACCTCCAGCACGTTGGCCTTGTCCACGGAGCACAGCCGGCCACCACGCTTGCGGGCGGTATCGAACGCCAACCGGCCGATACGCTCGATTTCCGACTCCCGGTACACCAGGGTATTGAACCCCTGCCGCTCACCGTTCTCGAGGACCCGCTCACCACGGGGCTCACCGAAGTAGATGCCGCCGGTGAGTTCGCGCACGATCATGATGTCCAGCCCGGCGACCACGTCCGGCTTCAGGGCCGACGACGCCGCCAGCTGCGGATACAGGATGGCGGGGCGCAGATTGCCGAACAGCTCCAGCGCCGCGCGGATGCCAAGGAGACCACGCTCGGGCCGCAGGTGGCGCTCCAGGGTGTCGTAGCGCGGCCCGCCAACGGCGCCGAGGAGAATGGCATCGGACCCGCGCGCCTGCTCCAGGGTCACCCCGGGCAGGGGCTCGCCGTGCGCATCATAGGCCGCGCCGCCGATCAGCCCCTGCTCCAGCTCGGCATCCAGACCGAAGCCTTCGCGCAGGCGGTTCAGAACCTTGACGGCTTCCGCAACGATTTCCTGGCCGATGCCGTCACCGGGTAGAACTAGAATCTTTCGGCTCATGACGCCTCTCGTGCAAACGGGTTGTATCAGGCGCGGAACAGCCAGGGCGCCTCTTTGCGCCGGCGCTCCTCGTAGGCGCGGATGGCCTCCTCGTGCTGCAGCGTGAGGCCGATCTCGTCCAGCCCCTCCACCAGCATGTGCTTGCGAAAGCCGTCCACGTCGAAGGTGATGGTCTCACCGGCGGGTGTGGTCACCGTCTGGGCCGGCAGGTCCACCGACATGGTGCAGCCGGGCTCGGCCTTCACTTCGCGGAACAGCCGCTCGACGGTCTCTTCCGGCAGGATCACCGGCAGAATGCCGTTCTTGAAGCAGTTGTTGTAGAAGATATCGGCGTAGCTCGGCGCAATCAGGGTGCGGATGCCGAAGTCCTTCAATGCCCACGGGGCATGCTCCCTGGACGAGCCGCAGCCGAAGTTGCGCCCGGTGAGCAGGATGCTGGCACTGCGGTAGGGCGCCTGATTGAGTACGAAGTCCGGGTTCTCCGGTCGCTGGCTGCAATCCTGCCCGGGCTGACCCTCGTCCAGATAGCGCCAGGAATCGAACAGGTTGTCGCCGAAGCCGGTCCGGTGGATGGACTTCAGGAACTGCTTGGGGATGATGGCGTCGGTGTCGATGTTGGTCTGCTCCAGCGGCGCGACCACCCCGGTATGCTGGGAAAACGGCTCCATCTTCAGAAATTCCTCACGTCGACGAAGTGGCCGGCGACGGCAGCCGCCGCAGCCATGGCCGGGCTCACAAGGTGGGTACGGCCACCCTGCCCTTGCCGGCCCTCGAAGTTGCGGTTGGAGGTGGATGCGCAGCGCTCACCCGGCGAGAGCTGATCGGGATTCATCCCGAGACACATGGAACAACCCGCCTCGCGCCATTCGAACCCGGCTTCCTTGAAAATGCGGTCCAGGCCCTCGTCCTCGGCCTGCTTCTTCACCAGACCGGAGCCCGGAACCACCATGGCCAGCTTGATGTTGTCGGCAATACGGCGCCCCTTGAGCACCTCGGCCGCGGCGCGCAGATCGGTGATGCGGGCATTGGTGCACGAGCCGATGAAGACCTTGTCCAGGTGGATGTCGGTCATGGGCGTCTCCGGCTCGAGATCCATGTATTCCAGCGCCCGGGCATACCCCGCACGCTTGCCCTCGTCCGCCTCCTTGAACGGATTCGGCACCTTGCCGCTCACCGGCACGACCATCTCCGGCGACGTCCCCCAGGAGACCTGCGGTTCGATGTCGGCCGCGTTGATGCGAACGACCTTGTCGAACGCGGCGTCGGCATCGCTGTGCAGCGTGCGCCAGTAAGCCACCGCCTGATCCCACAGTTCGCCCGTGGGCGCAAACGGCCGATTGGCGATGTAGTCGATGGTGGTGTCGTCCACGGCGATCATGCCGCAGCGCGCACCCGCCTCGATGGACATGTTGCAGATGGTCATCCGCCCTTCCATGCCGAGGTTGCGGATGGCCGAGCCGCCGTATTCGATGGCGTAACCGGTGCCGCCGGCGGTACCGATGGTGCCGATGATGTGCAGGATGATGTCCTTGGCGGTGACGCCCGCCCCCAGCTCGCCGTCCACGCTGATGAGCATGGTCTTGCTCTTCTGCTGAACGAGAGTCTGGGTGGCGAGCGCATGCTCCACCTCGGAGGTGCCGATGCCGAACGCCATGGCGCCCATGGCCCCCTGGGTGGAGGTATGGGAATCACCGCAGACAATGGTCATGCCCGGCAGGGTCGCGCCCTGCTCCGGGCCGATGACGTGCACGATCCCCTGGCGCGGGTCGTTCATGCCGAACTCGGTGATTCCGTAGATTTCGCAGTTGCGGTTCAGCGTCTCCACCTGGGTGCGCGAAACAGGGTCGGCGATGCCCTGGCTGCGATCCGTGGTGGGGACGTTGTGATCGGTCACCGCCAGGTTGGCATCCACCCGCCACGGCTGCCGGCCGGCCAGGCGCAGCCCCTCGAACGCCTGCGGCGAGGTCACCTCGTGCACCAGCTGGCGATCGATATAGATGAGCGACGTCCCGTCCTCGTTGTCACGAACGACGTGATCGTCCCAGAGCTTCTCGTAGAGGGTCTTGCCTGTCATTGGATCACCTGGCAGTGGTCGAACCACGATTCGATTCGGTCTCAAACCCGCGATTATAACGGATTCGCGATGCCCGATGAATCCACTGTCACGCAGAGCTGGCCCCGGCGCCCTCCTGCGCACCCTCCTGCCCCGGCAGGCTGGCGACGGCGATGATCGCGGCGAGAACGGCAACCAGCGCGCCCAGGTAGAATGTCGCGCTGCCGCCCACCACATCCCAGAGCAGCCCGCTGAACAGGCTGCCCACGGCCACGCCGGCACCAAAGGTGATGCTGCTGTATAGCGCCTGCCCCCGCCCCTGGTTGCTGCCCACGAAGTAGCGATTGACCAGGGCGATGCCCACGGCGTGGTAGACACCGAAGGACGCGGCGTGCAGCCCCTGGGCGAACAACAGGACCGGCAACAGCTGCGGCGCCAGGGCGATCAACCCCCAGCGCAACGCCGACAGCAGCATGGCCACGGTCATCAGCAGGCGTGCGCCGAAGCGGGGCAACAGGCGGTGCATCACCAGGAACAGCCCGATCTCCGCCACCACACCGACTGCCCAGAGAATGCCGATCATGCTGCTGCTGTAGCCGGCATCTTCCAGATAGATACTGAAGAACGCGTAATACGGGCCATGGCTCGCCTTGAGCAGAAAACAGGCGAGAAAGAAGCCGATCACGTCGGGCCGCAGCAGCACGCTGAGGATCGGGTCGCTGTGGTGGCGGCGGACAGGCTGCCTGGCTCCCGGTGCCACCTGGCTGGCAACCCAGAGTCCGGCGAACATCACCAGCAGCAGCCACGGGAGAATGTGCACGCCGAAGCGGTCGATGAGCTCACCGAACCCCACCACGGCAATGATGAAACCCACGGAGCCCCAGAGGCGGATCCGGCTGTAGCGGTGATCCGCCCGCCCCAGGTGGTTCAGGGTATTGGCTTCGAACTGCGGCAGGGCCGCGTTCCAGAAAAAGCTGAACAGCACCATGACCAGTGCAATCCACCAGAACGTGCTGCCCAGCAGCACGCCGGTGAAGGTCAGCATCGCCGCCAGCGCCCCGATACGGACCACCGCCATGCGACGCCCGGTGCGATCGGCGATCACGCCCCAGAGATTGGGGGCGACGATCTTCGTGGCGTGCAGGATCGCGATGAGCTGGCCGATCTGCGCCGCCGAGAACCCCTCCGCGGCCAGGTAGGGCCCCCAGTAGGGAGCCAGACCACCCAGCACCGCAAAGAAGAACAGGTAGAAGGCGGACAGCCGCCAGTAAGGCAGATCCGGCGCCGCCAACGGTCAGTCGCCGCGTCGGCCGGGTTCCGCGGGCACGGGCGTCAGCGGCGGCGTGACATCGGCGTTCTGGGCCCGGTGGCGCAGCGCATGATCCATGAGCACCAGCGCCATCATCGCCTCGGCAATGGGCGTGGCGCGGATCCCCACACAGGGGTCATGGCGCCCCTTGGTCACCACCTCCACGGGCTGGCCCTCGGTATTGATGGAGCGGCCCGGGGTAACGATGCTCGACGTGGGTTTCAGGGCGATGGACGCCACCAGATCCTGCCCGGTGGATATCCCCCCGAGCACACCGCCGGCATTGTTGGCGAGAAAGCCGTCCGGAGTGATTTCGTCCCGGTGCTCGGTGCCACGCTGGGAGACGGAGGCGAAGCCTGCGCCGATCTCCACGCCCTTGACCGCATTGATGCTCATCAGTCCGTGGGCAAGGTCGGCATCCAGGCGGTCAAACACCGGCTCGCCCCAACCGGGCGGGCAGCCCTCGGCAACCACCGTGACCCGGGCACCCACCGAGTCCAGGTCCCTGCGCAGCTGGACCATGTACTGCTCCAGTTCCTCGACGCGGTCCGGGTCGCCGCAGAAGAAGGGGTTCCGGTCCACCGCACCCCAGTCCTTCAGCCCCAGCTCGATGGGCCCGAGCTGGGAGAGGTAACCGCGGATGCGCACACCGAACCGCTCCACCAGCCACTTCTTGGCGATGCCCCCGGCGGCCACGCGCATGGCCGTCTCGCGGGCCGAGGAACGGCCACCACCGCGGTAGTCACGGATGCCGTACTTCTGGGCGTAGGTGTAATCGGCATGGCCGGGCCGGAAGGTGGCCGCGATCTCGGAGTAGTCCTTGGATTTCTGGTCCGTGTTCTCGATCAGCAGACCGATGGGGGTTCCGGTGGTCCGCCCCTCGAAGACGCCCGACAGGATACGGACCTGATCCGGCTCCTTGCGCTGGGTGGTATAGCGGGAGGTTCCCGGCCGGCGGCGATCCAGGTCGCGCTGCAGGTCGGCCTCGGTCAGGGCCAGCCCCGGGGGGCAGCCGTCCACGACGGCACCCAGCGCCGGGCCATGGCTTTCACCGAAGGTCGTGAGCTGGAACAGCTTTCCGAACGTATTACCAGACATGACGCATCCGTTACCGGTTGTACTCGGGAGGGGCCGTCGCCCCGAACAGGCCTTCGCACGCGCGCAGGTCCTGCGCGGTGATGGCGAAGACACCATGGCCGCCGCGCTCGAACTCGATCCACACCAGCGGCGCCTGGGGCCACAGCGCCTCCACCGCCTCGGCGCTGTTGCCCACTTCCACCACCAGCAACCCGTCCTCGGCAAGCCAGTGATGCGCGTCCGCCAGGATGCGCCGCACCACGTCCAGGCCATCGTCGCCCGCCGCCAGCCCCAGCCGGGGCTCATGCCGGTACTCCGGCGGCAGCTGCGCCATGTCGACGGCATCCACGTACGGCGGATTGGCGACGATCAGATCGTAACGTTCGCCACCGGGCAGCCCGTCAAAGGCATCGGCCCGGTGCAGGCGCACCCACTCCTGGAGCTGATGCCGCTGCACGTTGATACCGGCGACCTCCAGCGCATCCGCCGAGACATCCGACGCATCGACCACGGCGTGGTCGAACGCCAGGGCGCAGGCGATGGCGATGCAACCGCTGCCGGTCCCCATGTCCAGCACCCGCTCCACCCGGTCCGGGTCCAGCCAGGGCGCAAAGCCGGTCTCGATCAGTTCGGCGATGGGCGAGCGCGGCACCAGCACGCGGTTGTCCACGTAGAACGGCAGCCCCGCGA
The DNA here is from genome assembly GCF_900110585.1 of Aquisalimonas asiatica. Classification (NCBI taxonomy): domain Bacteria; kingdom Pseudomonadati; phylum Pseudomonadota; class Gammaproteobacteria; order Chromatiales; family Ectothiorhodospiraceae; genus Aquisalimonas; species Aquisalimonas asiatica. Next base: position 172,286 of record NZ_FOEG01000002.1, read on the forward strand.
ACCAGGCCTCCCGGGTCAGGTAGGGCAGCGGCAGACGCTCGTCGATCCGGCGCTTGGCGCGCTCGAGAATCGCCCTGCCCTCGCCGGGCGTCACCCGCGCCTGCCACAGGGCATCGTCAATAACCGGGGGCAGATGCACGCTGTGCAGCACCAGCGCCGCTGCTTCATCCAGCGCATTGTCGGTGCCATGCCCGAACACCAGCCCCGCCTCGCGGAAACGGCTGGCGGACCAGCGCACGTAATCGCGCAGTGTCCGCAGGTGGCTCAGGGGTTCCTCCAGTTCGAGCATCGGGCAGGCTCCGTTACCATGGCCGTGAAACCCGCAATCATAACCGATCCGTCCCGCGCCTTGGCGCCGGATTGAAGGGAACGCTGAACTGATTGCCGCTGGCTGCCATCCAATCACTGACAGTCGTTCCCTTCCACCCGAGGCTATGACAGAATTCCGCGCCATGAAAAACCTTCGCACGCCCGTGTTCATGCTCATTGCCATCCTCGCCGCCGGGGCAGCTCTCGTCGGCGGGATGTACGCCGCCAACACCCTGGTGAGTCCGGCCACCCTGGACGACGGGGACCTGAGTGCCACCTACCTGGAGAACAGCCGCGAGATCACCGATTTCCAGCTGGTGGACCACTCCGGTGAGCCGTTTGACAACACCAGCCTTCAGGGCCAGTGGACACTGATGTTCTTCGGTTTCACCCACTGCCCGGATATCTGCCCCATGACGCTGGCCGAGTTGAGCCGGGTCCACACGATGCTCGAGGACGAGGGCATGGGCGAGAACGTGCGCACGGTCTTTGTCACGGTCGACCCGCAGCGTGACACGCAGGAGCGGCTCGAAGCCTACGTCACCAACTTCCGCGACGATTTCCGGGGGATCACCGGGGACCTGGATGACATCGACGTGCTCGCACGGGACATGGGCATTGCCCACATCCGGCACGACGACAACGGTGATGCCAATTACATGGTGGATCACGGCGCATCGGTGCTGCTGGTCAACCCCGAGGGCCGGTTCCAGGCCATGTTCGGCTCGCCCCACCGGGCACCGGAGATCGCCGAGGACCTCAGGGCCATCATCGAGTTCCATGGCTCCTCCTGAGTCGGCTGACGAGCGTGCGGGATCCGTGCCGGAGCGCCACCTCGGGGGACGGCCGTCGCTTGCCGACAGGGCGAAGTCGCTGCCCCTCTACCCCCTGCCCCATCACGCCGTATCGCGCCTGGTTCACCGCCTGACGCGCGTGCGGGCGGGCTGGGTCCGCAAGCCACTCACCCGGCTGTTCATCCGCCATTTCGGGGTGGACATGAGCGAGGCACTGACGCCGGATGCGGCTGCATTTCCCGATTTCAACAGCTTCTTCACCCGCCCGCTGAAGCCCGACGCGCGCCCCATGCCGGCCGAGGAGCACGCGGTGTGCTCACCCGCCGACGGCGCCCTCAGCGCCATGGGCCGCATCGAGGACGACCGGCTGATCCAGGCCAAGGGGCAACACTACTCGCTGACCGACCTGCTGGGCGGTGCGCCGGATCGCGCGGCGCCGTTCAGGCACGGCAGTTCCGCCACCATCTACCTGTCACCACGGGATTACCATCGGGTCCATATGCCCGTGACCGGCACCCTTCGGGAGATGGTGCACGTCCCCGGGCGGCTGTTCAGCGTCGGCCGCCACACGGTGAAAAGCGTACCGGGCCTGTTCGCGCGCAACGAGCGCGTCGCCTGCCTGTTCGACACCGCGCTGGGGCCGATGGCCATGGTATTGGTGGGCGCCATCAACGTGGCGAGTATCGAGACGGTGTGGGCGGGCGAGGTCACCCCGCCGCGCGGCCGACGGGTGCGAAGCTGGCGCTACGATGAACAGCCTACCCGCCTGGAGCGGGGTGCGGAGATGGGGCGTTTCAACATGGGGTCGACAGTGATCGTACTCTTCCCGCGGGATACCGTGCACTGGGATACGGCACTGACGGCGGACGCCCCGCTGCGGGTGCGTCAGGCCATCGCCTGGCAGAATCGCTCAGGCTGACGCGGCGACCGGTGGATACGGCCAGCCGCCGTATCCACCGCGCGAGCCGGGCCTCAGCCGGCGGCATCCAGCCCGGCACTGTAGCCTGCACTCTCGATACCGGCCACCGCGCAGGCCTGGTCTTCGGGAGAGGCGTCACCGCTGACGCCCACGGCACCGATGATCCGGCTGCCTTCGTCCAGCACCAGCACGCCGCCGGGCACCGGCACGAATTCGCCCCCGGTAGCCGTGGCAACGCTGGCCAGAAACGCGTCCCGGCCCTGGTTGCGCTCGCCCACGACGCCGCTGCCGATGCCGATACCCAGTGCGGCACCCGCCTTGCCACGGGCGACTTCCACGCGCATGTTGCCGGACCCGTCCTCCCGGTCCAGGGAGACAATATGCCCACCGGCATCCAGGGCCACGACGGTCAACGGCTGCAGGCCACGACGACGCCCTTCCGCGAGACTGCCGGCGATAATCGCCCGCGCCTTCTCCAGCGGCAGGGTGACGGTCATCTTGAAAACATCTGCTGGCATCGTACTGCTCCTCGGGATTGCAATGAATGAGGCAGGTGTTCAGGCGATCACGCCGCCCGGGCCACCAGAAGCGCCTATGGCACCAGATCCTGCCCGGAAACACCAGTGCTGCCGGTCGACAGCCCCGGCAGCTTCATGGAAACTGACGACGTATCGGGGCGCGTGCTCCGTCACACTGCATCCACCCAATGAGAACAAGGACGCGCAAGCATGACATTTCTACACAACGATGATGTGGGCAAACTCCTGCTCCGCCTGACGCTCGGCCTGCTCATGCTGCCCCACGGGATCGCCAAGCTCATCGGCGGCGTGGGTGGTATTCAGGGCATGCTGGCAGGCGCCGGACTGCCGGAGTTCCTGGCCTTCGGTGTCTACATCGGCGAGGTGGTCGCCCCGCTGATGATCATTGCCGGCTGGTTCTGCGGCGTTGGCGCGCTGTTGATCGTCATCAACATGCTCTTCGCCATCTTCCTCGCCCACTCCCACGAGATCTTCATGCTGGGCGAGCACGGAGGCTGGGCCATCGAACTCCAGGCCTTCTTCCTGTTCACGGCCGTGGTGCTGCTGTTCACCGGGCCGGGCCGGATCGGCATGAACCGCTCCTGAGCGCCCGCTTCGCCATGGCGGGGCACACCCCCGCCATGGCGCGCCGTCTCACGTGCTGTCGCCGCCGCCCTCCCGGGCGTGGGCCTGCGCCTTGGCAGCTTGACTGCGAATCCAGATGCTGAGCGGAAAGCGCGCGATCAATAGCACGATCGCGGCCCAGAACCCCCAGGCGAACCCCGCAACACCGGCTGCCGGCGCCTCCCAGTTGAGGACGATCCCGAGCACCAGCGGGATCAGGCCGAGCACGATCATCATGTCCACCACCAGTACGTTACCCCAGCCCACACGATCCGCCGCGATCATGAGCACTGCGGCCAGGGCGAGCACCGCCAGCACCACCAGCGTGGCCGTGCCCCAGGCGCCGCTGATGTCCATCAGTGTGAGAGGCTGTCCGTCACCGGTCTCCAGGAACGGCGCATAGAGCAGCGCGATGACCACACACGCCAGCAGGGCGTGCAGCAACGGCAGGCGGCGGTCCGGCTGTGGTGGCAGTGTCGTCTCGTTGTGTTCGCTCATGTCTGTTCATGTCCCCTACCGTGATCCGGCCCGCATTCTGCCACATTCCGCGCGGCGTCTTCCGCCGTGGAGGCCACACCGGTATCCTCGACCGGGCGAGACGCGCCACCACCGCAACAGCGAGGCGTCATGGATTACACCGCCTACCGCCACGCCCTGCACGCAACCCTCGCCGGCAGCGAGATCCCGTTTACCGCGGATGAACTGGACCGGCGCGAGACGAGGGTCCGGGAAGCCATGGCCGAGCGCAGCCTCGACGCGCTGCTGGTCACCGCGCCCGCGGACATCCACTACCTCACCGGCTACAGCACGTTCGAGGTCTCGGTACATGCCTGCCTGGTGCTCGGCCCCGGCTACGCGGCACTGCAGGTGCCATCCATCGAGACCGGTCCGGCGGTGGTCTGCACGCGCGTCAGCGAGCTCCTCGGCTACCGCTGGGAAGACGCCGGCGGGCCTCTTCCGGATCTGATCGAGCGGCTGGAGGGGAGTGACGCCATCGGCTACGATCCCTGGCAACCGGGGCTGCGCCCCGGCCTGCTGGAGGGCCTGCGCACAGCCCTGCCGGCCAGCCGTTTCCACGACGCGGCGGATCTGCTGCCGCCGATTCGCAGGGTCAAGAGCGCCGCCGAGCTGACGCTGCTGCGGACCAGTGCCCGCATCACTGCGGCCGGGCTGGACGCCGCCGAGGCAGTCATCACCCCCGGCGTCACCGACAGCACCGTTGCCGCCGCAGGCGCACAGGCCATGCTCGCGGCAGGCAGCGAGTTCATGAGCATGCAGCCCATCGTCACCACCGGTGACCGCAGCAGCGTCATCCACACCAATCACAACGGCCGCCGTATCGACGCCGGAGACCCCGTGTTCATGGAGTTCGGTGCCTGCGTCCGCCGGTACACCGCGCCGATGATGCGCACGCGGGTCTGCGGCGGGCGCGCGGACAGCGACATGGCGCGTGTCCATGACCACTGCCGGGCGATCTACGAGGCGCTGGTGGACGCCATGCGGCCCGGCAGCACCTTCGACGATGCCGCCGCGGCCGCTGACCGGGCACTGGCCCCCATCGCGGACGAGGCCTTCTTCTCCGGGGTCTTCGGTTACACGGTCGGCACCGGATTCCCGCCATCCTGGGTGGAAGGCTCCGGGTTCATCGCCCGCGGCAAGCAGACGCAGTTCCAGGAGAACATGGTGTTCCACCTGCCCCTGTGCCTGCGCCTGCCCGGCCGCTGGGGCATCGGCATCAGCGAGACCCTGCGCGTAACCGCGGATGGCCCCGCGGAGCCACTGACCACGAACCACTGGCAGCTCGACTGAAACATCGCCCGCCACCGCCGCCGTTTTCAGCCTCGCGGCCCCATTCGTGTATGATTCGCCCCTGATCGAAGCCAGGGAACGCATAACCCATGAGCGCGCGGGCCCAACGTCCGGATCTGGCGGTACTGATTTCCTTTTCCGGTGATGGCGGCGTCGAGCGCATGGTGCTCAATCTGCTTCGCCGCTTCCCGGAACTCGGCTGCCCCACGGACCTGCTCACCCTCAAGACCGAAGGCGGCCACTTCCACGCCGTGCCGGACTCCGTCCGCCACGTGCCCCTGGGGGTGCGCCACGCCAGCACATCGGTTCCGGCCCTGGTGCGGTATCTGCGCCGTGAGCGCCCGCGCGCCCTCCTCGCCGCCAAGGATCGCGCCGGGCGAGCCGCCCTGCTGGCGCGGCGGCTGGCCGGGGTCGACACGCGCGTGTACGTCCGGCTTGGCAACACCCTGTCGGCCTCGCTCGCGGGCGCGCCCGCACTGAAGCGCTGGGCGCGCTACGCGCCGATCCGGCGCCTGTACCCCTGGGCCGACGGCCTCATCGCCGTCTCGGACGGGGTGGCCGCCGATGTGCACGAAACCAGCGGCGTCGCCCGTGAGCGCATCCACGTGATTCGCAACCCGGTGCTGACGGACACCATCGATACGCTCGCACACGAGACAGTGGATCACCCGTGGCTGTCCCCGGAGCGCGAGGAACCGGTCATACTGGCCATGGGGCGCCTGACCAGGCAGAAGGACTTTCCGACGTTGCTGCAGGCGTTCGCAGCGTTGCAGACCCGGCGCCATGCCCGCCTGATCATTCTGGGCGAAGGCGCGGACCGGGACGCGCTGGAACAGCAGGCGCAGGAGCTCGGGATCGCGGACCGCGTCAGCATGCCCGGGTTCCAGGACAATCCCTACCCCTGGCTGCGGCAGGCGGACATGTTCACGCTGAGCTCCGCCTGGGAGGGGTCACCGAATGCGCTGACGGAAGCGCTGGCACTGGGGTGCCCGAGCGTCTCCACCGACTGCCCGAGCGGCCCGCGGGAGATCCTGGAAGGCGGCCGCTACGGCCCGCTGGTGCCGGTTGGCGACGCCGAGGCCATGGCGGCAGCCATGGATGACACCCTGCGCGCGCCGCTGCCCGGCGACACGCTGCGCGAAGCGGTTGCCGGCTACCGGGACGTGGCGAGCGCCAGCGCCTACCTGCGGGTCATGGCGCTGCGCGACGAGACAACGACGACGCCGGCAGGTTGACGGCGACATTCCCCCGGGGTGGTGGCACACTCAGGGGTTATGGTTTGCACCCGGCGTCGACAGGAGATTTCGAATCATCCAGGAGGACACTGACGTGACTTTCAGCCTTGAGCAGCACGGCATCTCGGTCGAGACCGTATTACGTAACGCCCCCCCGGCACGCCTCTACGAGGAAGCGCTGGCCCACGAACCCGGCAGTGCGATCTCCGCCACCGGCGCATTGATCGCCCGGTCCGGCGCCAAGACCGGCCGCAGCCCCGGAGACAAGCGGGTCGTGGAAACCCCGGAGATCATGGACGACGTCTGGTGGGGCCAGGTGAACATCGGGCTCGAGGACGAGAGCTTCAGCCAGCTGCGCACCCAGGCGCGCGAACACCTGTCGCAGCACGACCGCCTCTACGTGGTGGACGGTTACGCCGGCTGGGACCCGGAGTACCGGGTAAAGATCCGCGTCATCTGCGAGCGCGCCTACCACGCGCTGTTCATGCACAACATGCTGATCCGGCCGACCCGCGACGAGCTCGCCGACTTCGGCAGCCCCGACTACGTCATCTACAACGCCGGGCGCGCCGCTGCGGATACGGGTATCGAGGGGGTCACGTCCGGGACCAGTGTCAGCCTGTGCCTGCAGGCCGGCGAAATGATCATCCTCGGCACCGAGTACGCCGGCGAGATGAAAAAGGGCGTGTTCACCATCATGAACTACATCATGCCACGCCAGGGCGTCCTCTCCATGCACTGCTCCGCGAACGAGGGCCACGAGGGCGACGTCTCCGTCTTCTTCGGCCTGTCCGGCACCGGCAAGACCACGCTCTCGGCCGACCCGCGCCGCCGCCTCATCGGTGATGACGAGCACTGCTGGTCCGACAGCGGTGTGTCGAACATCGAAGGCGGCTGCTACGCCAAGGTCATCGATCTGGATCCGCGCGCCGAGCCGGAGATCTTCAACGCCATCCGCTTCGGCGCGGTGCTGGAGAACGTAGCCCACGACCCGGTCAGCCGCCAGGTGGACTACCACGACAACAGCATCACCGAGAATACCCGCTGCTCCTACCCGGTGGAGTTCATCGACAACGCCAAGATTCCTTGCGTCGGGGGCACGCCGAGCAACATCATCTTCCTCACCTGCGATGCCTTCAGCGTGCTGCCGCCGGTCAGCCGGCTGTCACCGGCGCAGGCCATGTACCATTTCATCAGCGGCTATACGGCCAAGGTCGCAGGAACAGAGATGGGCGTCACCGAGCCGGAGGCGACGTTCTCCGCGTGCTTCGGTGCACCGTTCCTGGTCTGGCACCCGACCCAGTACGCCGACCTGCTGGCGGAGCGCATCCGCAACAGCGGCGCCACGGTCTGGCTGGTGAACACCGGCTGGACGGGCGGCCCCTACGGCCAGGGACAGCGCATGAGCATCTCCCATACCCGCGCCATCATCGATGCCATCCACGACGGTTCACTGGCGCAAGCCGATACCGTCGACGACCCGGTGTTCGGGGTGGCCGTGCCGACCTCCTGCCCCAGCGTACCGCCGGAAGTGCTGATCCCGGAGAAGACCTGGGACGACCCCGACGCGTACCGGGAGATGGCGGCCCACCTGGCACGGCTGTTCCACGAGAACTTCCAGGCCTACGCCGACCAGGCCAGCCAGGAACTGCTGGACGCGGCGCCCAAGATCCCTGACAGCGGCAGCAAGGCCCGCTCCGGCACCGCCTGACGCCGCGAGCCGATGCCCCGGACCCGCCCGCGGGGCGGGTCGGGGCCGTCGCGGTTGAATTCGCCACGGCTCCACCCCACCTTCTTCAGTCCCATTCGGAAACGCGCAACTGAAGGAGGCCCCTCATGGCCGAACCGCGCATTCTCATGATCGTCACCAGTGCCGACACCATGCCGTCCGGCAAGACCACCGGACTCTGGCTGGAGGAGTTTGCCGTCCCGTATCAGGCCTTCGTCGAGGCCGGTGCACAGGTCACCGTTGCCAGCCCGAAAGGCGGTCAGTGCCCGATCGACCCGCGCAGCGCTCCCGACGATGAACAGCAGCGCGCCTGGCAGGACGCCTCGGCCGAACTCGCCAACACGCGCCCATTGGGCGAGATCAGCGCGGCGGACTACGACGCCGTGTTCCTGCCGGGTGGGCATGGCACCATGTTCGACCTGCCGGACAACGCGGACCTCATCAGCCTGCTGAACGGTTTTGCCGCGGACGACAAGGTCATCGCCGCCGTCTGCCACGGCCCGGCCGGCCTGGTCGGCGTCACCGGCAAGGACGGCAAGCCGCTGGTTGCCGGACGCCGGGTGGCGGTATTCACTGACGAGGAAGAGCGGGCCGTCGAGCTGGATCAGGACGTACCGTTCCTGCTGGAGACCCGGATCCGGGAGCTGGGAGCCAACGTGGACCCCAGGCCCGCCTTCCAGGAGCACGCCCTGCGGGACGGCAAACTGGTCACCGGCCAGAACCCGCCTTCCAGCGCCCTGACGGCAAAACTCACCCTGGAAGCACTGAACACCTGATCAACCGGGGGCCACGGACGGCCGCCGCAGCGTCTGCTGCAGCACCAGCCCGGTCACGATCAGGGTCAACCCGACCAGGGTCGAAGCCATGATCGCCTCGCCCACCAGGATGCGGATGAACACCAGCGACAGGAACGGCGACAGAAAGATCAGGTTACCGATGCGCGCCACACTGCGCGTATGCCGCATGGCACCCAGCCAGAGCGCGAACGCAACCCCCATCTCGAAAACACCGACATAGGCCGCCCCCCAAAGCCCCTGCCACTGGTCCAGCGCCATGCCGGTGGTCAACCAGCAGGCCACCACAACGACCGGCGCGGCCACGGCAAAATTGCTGAACAACGCCACCAGCGGCGGCCGCCGGTCGCGCGCCGAGCCAATCCAGTAAAGCGCCCAGAGCACCGTGCTGCCCAGCGCCAGCGCCACGCCGACGGGATTGGCGAAATCCGTTCCCAGCACATCGCCCCGGGTCGCGATGACCCAGACGCCAGCGTAGGCGATCAGGCCACCGACCACATCCCAGCGCTGCAGTCGCTGCCGCAACAGGGGAATGGACAGCAGTGCCAGCGTGAACGCCCAGGTGTAGTTGAGCGGCTGCGCTTCCTGGGCGGGAAGCCGGTCATAGGCTTCGAACAACACCACGTAGTAGAGGAACGGGTTGCATACACCCAGCAGCACCGAACGCCCCCAGTCGCTGCGATCCGACCGGAGCAGATCCGGCAGCTGACCGCTCGCCACCATCAGCGTGCCCAGGGTGAGGAGTGACACCAGCGTTGCCCAGGCCAGGAGCTGAATCGGCGCCATGTACTCCAGCGAAAGCTTGAACGCGCTGGCCACCGTGGACCACAGCAGAACGGCTCCAAGCGCCAGCAGCGTTGCACGGGTCTCGTCAGTCAAGCATGTCCTCCGGTGTCGCAGCCATGGAATGGCCGTGCAATCCGCCCCCGATCCCCGTTACCTTGACGGGGAGCGACAGACATCACAATGGCGACAGACCCATGAGCGACCGTAGACAGCTTCTGATCGTGGCGCACGCGCCCTCACCCAACACGGGCAAGCTGGTGGAGGCCGTGCTCCGCGGCGCCCGGCACCCGGACGTGGAGAACGTGGACAGCCGACACCTCCCTCCCCTGGAGGCGGGCCCCGACGACGTGCTCGGTGCTCACGCCATCATTCTCGGCACCACCGAGAACCTGGGTTACATGAGCGGCGCGCTCAAGGACTTCTTCGACCGCATCTACTATCCCTGCCTGGAGGAAACCCAGGGGCTGCCGTACGCGCTTTACGTGCGCGCCGGCCGCGACGGCACCGGCACCCGGCGGGCGGTGGAGAGCATCACCACGGGCCTGCGCTGGCAGCCTGCCCAGGACCCGCTGATCTGCCGCGGTGATTTCCAGGACCAGTTCATCACCGACTGCGAGGAGCTGGGCCTCTACATGGCCGCCAGCCTGGATGCCGGCATTCTGTGACGCCGCCCGCGGGCACAACGGACGTGTTACCGTTGCCTTCCCCTGACCGAAGAGAGATGGCCGTGGAAATACCCGCGTTCGAGCTGCAACTGCCCTTCGAAATCGGCGTCGAGCCGCCGGTCATCGGCGAGGAACCGGCGTGGTGGTTCGTCTTTCAGGACAGCAATCTGGTGCTGGAGCGCATTGACGAGCGCCGGGTAAGACCGCTGTTCCAGCGGCAGGACCCCCGCCCCGACAGCCCGCCCCCGGACACCGCCCACTTCCTCGGGCGCCTGGACGGCATTCCCTGCTTCGCCGCGGACCTCCACGGCGGGCTACCGGATACGACGCTGATCGCCCGCGGCCTGTTCGTGCTCCACCACCGCATGGATACCGACCTGTTTCTGCTGGCCGGGCGCGCCTTCCAGATCCTGGAGTGGGATCGCAAACACCGCTACTGCGGCCGCTGCGGCACGCCCACGGAGCGCGCCACGACCCAGCGCGCCCGGATCTGCCCGAACTGCGAGTTCACGCAGTTCCCCCGCCTTACCCCCGCCATGATGGTGCTGGTGCGCCGCGGCCGGCAGTTGCTGCTGGCCCATGCGCCGCGATATCCGGACGGCTTCTACAGCGTGCTGGCGGGATTCACGGAACCGGGCGAAACCCTGGAAGCGTGCGTTCGCCGCGAAGTCCGCGAGGAAGTCGGGCTGGAAGTGAGGAACATCCGCTATTTCGCCTCCCAGTCCTGGCCGTTTCCCCACTCGCTGATGGTGGCGTACGTGGCCGACTGGGCCAGTGGCGAGATCCGTATCGACGACGAGGAGATCACCCACGCGGACTGGTTCGATCCGGACAACCTGCCCGATATCCCGGGAGAAATGTCCATTGCCGGACACCTGATCCGCTGGTTCGTGGAGGAGCAACGCGCCGGGAATACCGAGCCGGGCCCGTCGTAGCCTCACGGCATCAGCAGCGCAGCATGTACTCCTGGAAGCCGCTGCGCAGCAGCACGGACCGCTCCACCCGCCAGTCGGGCATCAGCCGCTGCAGCTCGCCACTGCTGTGCCGCGGGGGTTTGCGCCCCGGGTCACCTGCCGGCGCCGGAGACCGCCGGAGGCCCTCGCTCTCCAGTCGATACCCCACGGGTGACGACGGAATGCTGGACACGCCGTAGCCAACGATCGCGTGCAGGGCCGCCCCGGGGCTCACCAGAGCCCGCAGGTACGACGCCAGGTAGCGGATCGCGTTGGCATCCAGGTAATCGAGCAGATCCCAGCACAGGATCAGGTCCGAGCCGCCGAACAGGCTCTCGGGCAATACGGCCTGCAGCCGGCTCAAGGCCGCCCCGCGATCCTCGACGCCGTTGATGGCGACCAGCTCTGCGAGCGCGTCACCGATACCCAGCCGGCACCGAAACGGCGAGAAGAAGTCGACATTGGCAGAGCGTGGCGGGCCGATATCCAGCACAACCACACGTTCCCCTGCCTGCGCCGCGCCCATCCACTCCTGGAACAGCGGCGCCGAAAACGGGGGCTCCGGGGATTCTGACGTGGTGGGCCCGGCTCTCCGGACGTCTGCCATGGGATCAAGCCTGTCAACGGCCGGGGCCGGGCACGGCAACGCGCGACGGGCGCGAACGCACCCGCACCGTGCTCGCCGCGCGGCCCACGGCAACCTATAACGCGTCGCTCAGAGAAGTCTAGCTGCTAGTGCCCGCACCCGACGCCTTCGCAGACTGCTCGCTCCCTGCCTGCTTGCTGCTCTCGGCCTGGCCGGAGCTGCCGGCACCGCTCTTGCCACCACTCTCCGCCTTGGCCGCGTCCGACTTGGCCGCGCCCGTGCTGGAGGACGGTGTACTGTCCTTCGACGCAGCAGCCGCGGAATCGCCACCGCCCGCCGCCGCACCACGCGGCTTCCTGCCCAGCACCGATTCCACGGCCGCCGGATCCATCTCGATGGCGCCCTTGAACCAAGCGCCGTCATCCAGGCTGACACGCGGGGCGGTGATATTCCCCTTCACCCGGGCCGAACTGCGGATCACCACCCGCTCGGATCCGTACAGGTCCCCTTCAACAACGCCTTCCACATTGACCACGTTGGCGAACAGATCCGCCTCCACCCGACCATTGGGGCCGATGGTGAGCGAGTGATCCTGCAGCTGGACGTTGCCGGTGACATGCCCCTCGATCATGAGGTCCTCTTCACCCTTCAGGGTACCGTCGATATGGATCGACGGCCCGACGACCGCAGCCTCCCGCCGCCGCACACCGCCGCCAGCAGCGGGGGCGTCCCGCCCGGGCTCCTGGGCGCGCCTGGGCTCGAATTCCGGTTCCGCGGCGGCCTCGCGCTCGTTGCCGGTCCCGCGCTTACCAATATCAAACATGGCCATGCCTTCCCCTCCAGAAATCGGTCGCATCACATCAGTGCCGGCCGCACTCTCGCCAGCGTGCACCAGCCATCCTACGCCCCCGCTCGACCCCAGGTAACTGTAGCCTGTCAACGACAGTTACGCCCGCCAACCCGCCCGGGCGTGGCAACGGGTTCACCCCATGGGTAAAGTGTGCTTGCATCTGACCGGCAGGACACTCAACAGATCCAACACGGGAGCCCACCATGGAAAGCCTCAGAAACCGGCGCCGCCTCTGCGCGCTGCCCCTGATTCTCATGCTCGTGCTGAGCGGCCTGTTCGCCCAGACAGCCAGCGCCGGCATCGTCGGCACCGAGCAGATGATCAGCGCCGACGCCCCGAGCGAGCAGGAACGTCTGCAGTCGATGATCGAGCGCGACGACGTGCAGGAGCAGCTGATCGCCCGCGGCGTCGACCCGGCGGATGCCATGGAGCGCGCGGCGAACCTCTCCGATGCCGAAGCCGCCGAAATGAACGCGCAGATCGACAACCTGCCCGCCGGCAGCGGCACCGTCACCATTCTGCTGGTGATCATCCTGCTCCTGCTGATCCTGCGATGAAAACGGTTCGGCGACTGCTGCTGACAGGTGCCCTGATCGTGCTGACCGGCTGCGCCGGCAGCCCGGCACCGCAGCACGCCGAACTGGACGAGTCACGAGTGGACACGGCCAGTGAGCGGGAACTCACCCATGTGCCGTTCCACCCGCAGGACGCCTATCAGTGCGGCCCCGCGGCCCTGGCGACAGTGATGAACGTCGCCGGGGTCGACGTGGACGCGGACACGCTCAAACCGCAGGTCTACCTCCCCGACCGTCGCGGCACCCTGCAGCCGGAACTTGTGGCGGCCACCCGCCGATACGGGCTGCTGGGGCATGCGGGCGAGCATTCCTTCGCGGACCTGTTGCAGGAGGTGGATGCCGGCAACCCGGTGCTGGTGCTGCAAAACCTCGGCCTGAACCGCTTCCCCATCTGGCATTACGCCGTGGTCATCGGCTTCGACCGCGATGCGGAGACCGTGATCCTGCGCTCCGGCACGACCGAACGCGAAGTCCTCTCGTTCGACCGCTTCGAGGACACCTGGCGGCGTGGCGATTACTGGGCCATGACGGTTCACGCACCGGGGGAGCGACCCGCCACCGCCGACGAGGCCAGCTACCTGCGTGCCGCTTCAGCCCTCGAAGCGCGCAAACCGGACGCCGCCAGAGACGCCTATGCCGCCGCGGCCGAGCACTGGCCCGCCAGCCCCGTGCCCCACGTGGGCCTGGGCAATATCGCCTACGGTGCGGAGCGCTTCGATGCCGCCGCTGCACACTACCGGGACGCCATCGACCGGGCTCCGGATGCCCCTGCCCCCCACCACAATCTGGCGTGGTCACTGCTGCGCCTGGAACAGCACGAAGAGGCACTGCACCACGCCCGCCGCGCCGCCGCGCTGGCCGACACCGGCCAATCACAGTACTTTGGGGCGCTGGAAGCGCTGGTCGGGCGCTAGAGGAGACTCCCATGGCACAACTGGAATGGTTCTTCGACGTGATCTGCCCGCAGGCGCACATCGGGATTGCACGCATGGAAACCCTGGCGCGCCAGACCGGACACGACCTTGTGCTGCGCCCCGTCTCCCTGGCGCGCCTCTACGAGGCCCAGGGCCTGCCCCTGCAACCCGAGGCGGACTGGGCGGCGAACAAACGGCTTCGCCTCGATCGGGACCTGCTGCGCCAGGCGGAGCTGGCCGGCCTGCGCCTGCGGGGCGACCTGCGCCGGCCCGTGCGGGAAAGCGAGGCCGCCCAGCGGCTGCTGGCCGGGACACCGCCGGCGCAGCGATCCGGCCCCATGCACGCCCTGTTCAACGCAGCGTGGGAACGCGGCAAGCCCCTGGATGATGCCGGCCTGCTTCGCCGCATTGCCGAGGAGCACGGCCTGGACCCGGCCCTGATCGACGCCGACGCCAGCGCATCCGCCCTCGCTGCCAACACCGACGAGGCACTGTCGCGGGGCGTGTTCGGTGTGCCGACCACGATGCTGGGGGACCAGCTCTGGTGGGGAGCAGACCGTCTCGATTTCGTCGCCCGGGCCCTTGGCGGTTCCGCGGCGACCGCGCCCCGGCAGCCGGATGGCCACCGGCGGCGACTGGAGGTCTTCCACGACTTCTCCAGCCCGTTCTCCTACCTGGCCTGCACCCAGGTCACGCAGCTCGCCCGGGAACACGACGCGGAGCTGGTCTGGCGCCCGATGCTGCTGGGCGCCCTGTTCAAGTCCATCGGCACCCCGATGATGCCCATCCGGGCCATGAGCGAGAACCGTCAGGCGTGGGGGCTGCGCGACATGCAGCAGTGGGCGGCGCACCGGGATGTGCCGTTCCGGTTCACCAGCCATTTCCCGCTCAACACCGTGCTTGCGCTCCGGGTCTCCGCCGTGGAGCCGGACCTGATCCAGCCGTTGTATCGCGCGGCCTGGGCGGAGGACCGCAACCTCAGCGAACAGGAGACCGTGGCGGCCATCGTCCGCGAGGCGGGCATGGACCCGGAGGACGTCTTCGCCCGCGCCACAGCAGACGAAACCAAGGCCCTGATCAAGACCAACACGCAGCAGGCCGAAGCCATGGGCGCCTGCGGCGCCCCAACGCTGGTGGTGGACGGACGGCTGGTGTTCTGGGGACAGGACCGGCTCGACATGGTCGCACGGGCACTGGACGGCTGGGTTCCCGCAGTGGATGGCGACGCCCATGGCCGGTGAGCGCGGGAGTCAACCGCCATGGCGCATTCCGGCGTGAGCGGCCCCCTTGCCGGCATACGGGTCGTCGACCTCACGGCCATGGTCTCCGGCCCGCTGGCGACCATGATCCTCGCCGACCAGGGGGCGGAGGTCATCAAGGTGGAGAACCCCGCCGGCGGCGATTACACCCGCCTTGCGGCCAATCAGCGCAACGGGTTCTCCGCCAGCTTCCTGAACAACAATCGCAACAAGCGCTCACTGACCCTGAACCTGAAATCGGAGGCGGGGCTGGCCGCGGTCCGGCAGCTGGTCGCCGGGGCCGATGTGTTCATCCAGAACTTCCGCCCCGGAGTCATCGAACGCATGGGGCTGGACGAAGCGACCCTGCGCGCATCAAACCCCGGCCTGGTCTACGCCTCCATCAGCGGCTTCGGCGACGCCGGGCCGTATGCCGCCAAACCCGTCTACGACCCGCTGGTGCAGGCACTCTCGGGCCTTGCCAGCGTCCAGGGCGGCAGCGACAACGCGCGCCCGCAACTGGTCCGGACCATTCTCCCGGACAAGCTCACCGGCATGACCACGGCCCAGGCCGTCACCGCTACCCTGCTCCACCGGGCGCGCACCGGCGAAGGCCAGCATGTGCGGGTTTCCATGCTCGGCGCCGTCCTCGCCTTTCTGTGGGGGTCGGACATGGGCAGCCAGACCTTCGTGGGCGACGAACGGCCCCAGGCGGAAGCCGCCAGTTTCATCGATCTCATCTACGCCACCGCCGACGGCTACATCAGCGTAGCCGTGCAGACCGACCGGGAGTGGCAGGCCCTGACCCGCGCACTGGAACGCCCGGAGTGGCTCTCCGATCCGCGTTTCCTGACACCGGCGCTGCGCCAGGAGCACATCGACGAACGCCTGCAGCTAACCCAGGACGTACTCTACGCCCGCACCGCGGAGGCCTGGCTGGAGCGCCTGGAGCACGAGGGCGTGCCCTGTGCGCCGGTGCTGACACGCAGCCAGGTCATCCATCACCCCCAGGTCGGCGCCAACACCCTGGTGCTGGAATCGGACCACCCGACGGCCGGCCCCCTGCGACAGGCGGCACCGGCGGCCGCGTTCTCGCGCTCGCCCGCGGGCATCCGCCACGGCGCCCCGGCCCTGGGCCAGGACACCGACGCCATCCTGGCCGACCTGGGATACAGTGAAGACGAACGGCGCCGCCTGCGCGAGACCGGCGTCACCGCGCCCGGAGAGACGACACCATGATCGACTTCTACTACTGGCCCACGCCGAACGGCTGGAAAATCGGCATGATGCTCGAGGAGTGCGGCCTGCCCTACCGCATGGTGCCGGTCAACATCGGCCGCGGCGACCAGTTCACGCCTGAGTTCCTGGCCATCAGCCCCAACAACCGTATGCCGGCCATCGTTGACCACGACGTCAGCGGCGAGCCGGTGCCGGTGTTCGAGTCCGGCGCCATTCTCGTCTACCTGGCGGAGAAGACGGGGCGTTTCATGCCCACCGATGCCATGGGGCGCAAGGAAACACTGGAGTGGCTGTTCTGGCAGGTGGGCAATATCGGCCCCATGGCCGGCCAGCTCAGCCATTTCGTGAACTATGCGCCGGCGGGCCAGGACTACGCCCACACCCGCTACGCCAACGAGTACAACCGCTGCCTGGGCGTTCTGGAGTGCCGCCTGGAGGGCAGGGACTACATTCTGGGAGAGTACTCCATCGCCGACATGGCCACCTGGCCCTGGGTCCTGATCGCGAAGCCGCTGGGTGACAGCCTGGAGGCCTTTCCCAACGTTCGGCGCTGGCGTCAGGCCATCAAGGAGCGTGCTCCGGTGCAGCGGGCAGTGGACCTGGGCAGCGAGTACCGTCGCCAGGCACCACCGGACGACCGCGAGCGGGACATCCTGTTCAACCAGCGGGCGCGGTGACGCCCGCTCAGTATCCCGGCGGCGCCTCGAAGCCGCCGGTCACGGCTTCGACGAAGCGGGCGAACGCCAGGGGCGTGGCGTCCTCCAGGTAGGGGCCGATGATCTGCACACCCACCGGCAGACCGGCCCGGGTCCGCCCGACCGGCACCACCGTCGCCGGCAGGTGCACCACGCCGGCCAGGCCGGCCCAGGTCAGCACGTCCATGTAGGGGCGGTCCACGCCGTTCACCGGCAGACGCCGCTCGGCCATGGGCTGGCCGTGATCGTGGGCAAAGGGCGGCACATGGATGGCGGGCGCAAGCATGACATCGAATGCGCCGAAGAACGTCTGCCACGCCTCGCGCATGTGAAGCCGCGTCTCGTTGGCGCGCAACCACTGGGCATGGCGCTGGGTTGCGCCACGGGCAAACCGCGCCGGGTAGCCGGTATCGTCCGGCGCGGCACTGTCGGCCTGGGCCAGCATGCCCGAGAAGACCTGTTCCGGCAGACCAGCGCCCATGGTGGCGGTCAGCAGCTGATAGTAGGTGTCGTGGGAGCGGGCGATCCCGATGCCGGCCGGCCGGGCCGCGGTATCAATGGCGATCCCCTCGCCCCGTAGGCGCTCCACCAGCCCCTCCAGCAACGCCACCACCTCGGCGTCCACCGGGCAGCCGGGATCATCCAGCCAGGCGGCGACGCGGAACTCGCGGCCATAGTCGTGCCGGGCCGGCGGCAGTTCCACCCGCCAGCCCGTGGCCTGCTCGGGGTCCGGCCCCAGCAACAGGCCTATGGCCAGATCGAGATCATCCACGGTGCGGGCCAGCGGCCCGGCGACACTGATATCCGCCACCGACAACGACCCCGGCGGACCGGGAATATGGCCGCGCATGGACACGATGCCGTAACTGGGCTTGTGTCCGCAGACGCCGCAGAAGCTGGCCGGCGTGCGGATGGAGCCACCGATGTCACTCCCCAGCTCCAGCGGTGTGAGGCCGGCCGCCAGCGCAGCCGCCGATCCACCGGACGAACCACCCGGGGTGCACTCCGGATTCCACGGGTTCACGGTGGTCCCGTAGATGGCGTTGTAAGTCTGCAGGTCGCCGGCAAACAGCGGCACGTTGGTCTTGCCGTAGATCACGGCGCCGGCATCCAGCAACCGCTGCACGGCAACCGCGTTGTGCGTTGACCGGTGCTCCCGCAGCGACGGCGCCCCGGCAGTGGTGGGCATGCCGACGATCTCGTAGGTCTCTTTCACTGTCATGGGCACGCCGTGCAACGGCCCCCAGCGCTCCCCCCGCGCCAGTGCGGCATCGGCCTCACGGGCCCGCTGGCGCGCGGCATCCACGTCCGTCACCACCACCGCGTTGAGCGGCGGATTACAGACCGTCATGCGAGCCAGCAGGTGCTCCAGCAGGGCTTCAGCGCTCACTTCGCCCTCCCGGATCATCAAAGCCAGGCGTGCCGCGGAATGGTATGCCAGATCCATGACGCGCTCCTCCCTCCCGCCCACGGGCCGTTAGCCTGTAGACTGTGCGTTTGGCCAACCTTCCCATACCTGTCTCCATGCCGCCATCCACCCGACCAAGCACACCGCCCTGGCGCCGACTGGACGGGACCACGGTGTTTTTCATTGTGCTCGCCGCCGTCGCGGGCGCGACCACCTGGTGGCAGCGCGGTGCCGGCGTGTTCGGTGACACGCTGCAGCAGGCCCTGGGCCTGCTGCTGTGGATCAGCCCGGTCCTGGTCGGGGCGCTGCTGGTGAGCGCCTACGTGCAGCGCCTGGTCCCACGCGCGACCATGGAGCACTGGCTGGGCGGGCGCAGCGGCCTGCGCGGGCTCACGGTCGCCACCATTGCCGGCGCAATGACCCCGGGCGGCCCGTTCACAGCCTTCCCGCTGGTGGTGGGGCTCCATCGCGCCGGCGCATCAACGGAGGTCTGCGTGGCCTACCTGACGGCCTGGTCAGTGCTCGGCCTCAACCGGGTGCTGGTGTGGGAGCTGCCGTTTCTCGGCGTCGACTTCGTCGCCCTGCGGCTGCTCGTGTCGCTGCCACTGCCCTTTCTGGCCGGGTTCGCCACCCGGCTGATCATCCGCTGGGTGCGACCATGATGACGGTGGTCGCCTACGGCACCGTGGCGCTGCTGCTCCTGGCCGCGTTCGCCGCGGCCCATCGCGGCGGCACCATCCGCCACCGGGATGTGGCCCATGACGGCTGGATCCAGCTGCAGCCACTCCTGCTGCGATTGCCGCCGGCATTGCTGGCCGGCATGTTTCTCGCCGCGCTGATTCCGGAGCAGCAGATGGTCGCCGTGCTGGGCGACGCCTCCGGATTCCGCGGTATTCTCCTGGCGACCCTCATCGGCGGGATCATGCCCGGCGGCCCCATGATCGTATTCCCCCTGGCCCTGGCGCTGATCGACGCCGGCATCGGTGTGGCACAGATGATCACACTGATCACCGCATGGTCCGTGCTCGCATTCCACCGGGTGCTGGTCTTCGAAGCGCCCATGATGGGCTGGCGCTTCGTCGTGCTGCGTACACTGGCCTGCCTGCCGGTGCCGCTCGCCGCCGGACTGCTTACCGAAATCATCCGTACGGGAACGGCATGACCACAGACGACCTCACGCGCCACGGCCTCGGGCGCACCCTGTTCACCATGACCTGGCCCATGCTGTTCGGGGTGGTATCGCTGCTCGGTTTCCAGCTGGTGGACAGCGCCTTCATCGCGCAGCTTGGGGTCGATCCACTGGCCGCCCTGGCATTCACCCTGCCCATGCAGCAGCTGATCATCGGCTTTCAGGTGGGGCTCGGCATTGCCACCACGGCGATCATATCGCGCACCCTGGGTGCCGGCGACGCCGCGCTGGCCCGACGCCAGGGTGGGCTGGTGGTGGTCTCCGGCGCAATCGCCGTTGCAGCCCTGGGTCTCCTGCTGTGGGTGCTGCGGGAGCCACTGGTCACCCTGCTGGGTGCAGAGGCCGACCTGCTGCCGCTGATCCGGACGTTCTGGATCCCGTGGCTGCTGAGCGCCTGGTGCGGGGCGGTGCTCTACTTCGGCTACAGCGTCATGCGCGCTCACGGGGACACCCGCACACCGGGGCTGTGGATGGTGATCACCAGCCTGGCGAACCTGGTGCTGGACCCCCTGTTCATCTTCGTCTTCGGCTGGGGCCTGCCCGGCGCGGCCTGGGCCACGGTGACGGCGTTCACTCTCGGCATTGCCGCCATCTATCCGGCGCTATTGCGGCGCCGCCTGATGCACTTCGACCTGCTGGCCATCAACCCGGCCCCCGCGCTGCGCCAGCTGGCCGGCATCACCGGCCCGGCCATGGTCAGCCAGCTGATGCCCCCGATCTCCGCCATGCTGGCGACAGCGCTGGTGGCCGGTTTCGGCTCCAGCGCTGTCGCCGCCTGGGGGCTGGGCACGCGCCTGGAGTTCTTCTCCATCGTGGTGGTTCTGGCACTGACCATGTCCATGCCCCCCATGATCGGGCGATTTCTCGGCGCCGGCGAACTGCACCATGTCCGCAGCCTGGTCCGCATTGCCGTGCGCTTCGTGCTGATCTGGCAGCTGGCCATCGCGGTGCTCTGGCTGCTGCTCTCCGGCGTGTTCACCGGCCTGGTCAGCAGCGATGGCGATGTGGCCGCGGCGCTCCACGACTACCTCATGCGGGTGCCGCTGAGCTACGGCGCCCTGGGCGTGTGCATGCTGATGGTCTCGGTCTGCAATGCCCTGGGGATGCCCATGCGGGCCCTGACCATCTCGGTTGCCCGGCTGTTCCTGTGCTACCTCCCGCTGCTGTGGGCCGGCGCCTGGCTGATGGGGCTGACGGGCGTGTTCAACGGTGCCCTTGCGGGGAACCTGGCAGCGGGACTGATGTCCTGGATGCTGTACCGACAAGGGATGGCCCTGCTCGAGCAGCGTCGTCACGAAGCGCCGTCACCGGGCTGCTGACCGACCGGCGGGTTTGGATCAGCTGCACCATTGCGGCATCATAAAGGGCTGTCCATCAATGACTCACAGGAGAGGGAAATGAGTGAAGCCGACCAGATGCCCGATATGTCCCTGGATACGAGTGCGCTCGTCCAGGAAGAGACCTTTACGGATGGCCGGGTCGGCGCCATTCGCCGCATGACCCCGGTGAACACCGATGGCAGCCGCGATGAATCGCGCCCGGTCACATACAGCGGGCAGAGCCAGGTGATGACCCAGGGCGGCGCGCTGCCGCTGTCGTTCGATATCGAGGCCGACAGCCTGGAAGACGCCATCGCGAAATTCCCGGACGCCGCCAATCAGGCACTGGAGGACATGATCCGGCGCATCGAGGAGATGCAACGCGAACAGGCCACCTCGATTGTCACACCCGGCCAGGGTGGCGGCATGGGGGGTGGCATGGGTGGCGGCGGATCGCAGGGCATGCCCGGGGGCGGCATCCAGTTCCGCTGATGAGCCGCCCCTACCGGCCGGGAGGCACCGGCTGTAACGCCATATGTCGAAATGGGTTATAGCTTATGCGAATAACCCATTTCACACATATTCCTTTTCCCCCTAAGCTTTGCACCATCAAGGCAATCCGCGTGGCGATAGCCGCTTGAAACCCGAGCGCGTCGACACGCGGCCCGGGAGGCCGGACGGTTCCGGCTCCGCGGTGCCTGTTACCATTCGATCTTGAATCTGAACGTCCAGGGAGAGCTGGCGACATGAGCAACATGGCTACCGAACGCGTGATCAGCGTGCACCACTGGAACGATACGCTGTTCAGCTTCCGTACCACCCGTGATCCGGCCCTGCGTTTCGAGAACGGCCAGTTCGTGATGATCGGGCTGCAGGAGGAGAGCGGCAAGAAGCTCATGCGGGCGTACAGCATCGCCAGCCCGAACTACGAGGATCACCTGGAGTTCTTCAGCATCAAGGTGCCCGACGGCCCGCTGACCTCGCGCCTGCAGCATCTCAAGGAAGGCGATGAGGTGGTGACCAGTCGCAAGCCCACGGGGACGCTCGTGCTCAGCGACCTCTCGCCGGGCAAGAACCTGTACCTGTTCAGCACCGGTACCGGACTGGCCCCGTTCCTGAGCGTGATTCAGGACCCGGAAGCGTACGAGCGGTTCGAGAAGATCGTGCTCATCCACGGTGTCCGCTACAAGAGCGAACTCGCCTACCAGGATTTCATCCAGCGGGAGCTGCCCGAGAACGAGTTCTTTGGCGAGATGATCCGCGAGAAACTGATCTACTACCCGACCGTCACCCGGGAAGAGTTCGTGAATCAGGGCCGAATCACGCACCTGGTGGAGACCGGCAAGCTGTTCGATGACATCGGCCTGCCGCCCCTCAACCCGGAACACGACCGTGCCATGATCTGCGGCAGCCCGGCGATGCTGGAAGACATCAGCAACATGCTGGATGCCCGGGGCTTCAAGGCGTCGCCGCGCATTGGCGTGGCGGGGGATTACGTCATTGAACGTGCCTTCGTCGAGAAGTAACGAACCCGGGTGCCCCCGGCCCATCAGGGCCGGGGCGCATTGATCTGCATCAACACCGACCCAGCCTGCCCCAGGCATCCTTACGCCTCCTTTCACTACCCCGAAGGAGGCAGTCGTGGCCGACCAGTTTAAGGACATCCATCAGAGTTACGGCCGCTGCCTGCGTAGCCGTGATTTCCTCGAGCGCTTCTATACCCTGCTATTGGACTCCTCGGAAGAGATCCGGCCCATCTTCGCCAACACCGATTTCGGCCGCCAGCGACGGGCCCTGCGCCGGGGTATCACCACTGCGCTCCTGTTCGCCAGCGGGAGCGACATCGTCACCCGGGAAGTGGAACGCATGGCCGAAGTCCACAGCCGTCGCGGACGTGCGCCGGTGCGTCCACCACTCTACGAGTACTGGCTGAATACGCTGTTGCAGACAGTGCGGGAGCGCGATCCGGAAATTACCCCGGAGCTGGAACAGCGCTGGCGGCAGGCCATGCGCCCGATCATCAAGCATTTCCAGCGGGCCTACTGAACTGCAAGGGAAACGCTGACGTCAGTCGCGGTCCAGGGCCAACAACAACACGTCGAGGGCATCCTGCACGTGATTGCGGTCCTCGTCGGCCTTCACCAGCGTACGCAGCCCGCCCATTCCGGCCACGATGTACGCGGCCAGCCTGTGCGGGTCCCTGGCACTGCGGATGCTGCCGTCAGCCTGACCGCGCCGCACAGCCTCTTCGAAGACGGCGCGAAACGCGCTCAACGCCAACTGAACCTGATGGGTGACATCCGGATCGCGGTGGCCGAACTCGGTCGCCGTATTGAGCACCAGACACCCCCTGGGCCCCCCTTCGGCATCCCGCTCGTCAACCGCACGCCGCAGCATCAGCTCCACGAAGGCACGGCCACTGGGCGCCTCTTCCAGACGCTGCCACATGGCTGCAGCGGTCTTCTCGCGGTAGTACTCCAGGCACCGGGAGAACAGGCGGTGCTTGTCGCCGAAGGTCTGGTACAGGCTGCTGCGGGAGAGCCCGGTGGTCGCCAGTAGCCCCTGCAGCGAGGTGCCCTCGTAACCGCGCGACCAGAACAGCTCCGTCGCCCGGCCCAGCGCAACGGGTGGGTCAAACTGTCGAGGGCGTCCGGCACGCATGGCAGAGTGTCTCCGGGATTATTCCGATCAGGCAGTTTATAACGCCTTGCCACCAAAGATAACCCCGCGACGGGGCCGACCACCGGCAAATGCGTGAACTCGCTCCCAGAACGCAAAAAACCCCGCCGGAGCGGGGTTTTCAACAGGCGCGCGTGCCAGCGGCTCGCCGCGGCACGCATCAGCCAGTCAGGCTCAGATCGCGGTGACGTTCGCCGCGGCCAGGCCCTTCGGGGTGTCCTGGGTTTCGAACTCGACCTGCTGCCCTTCGGCCAGGCTCTTGAAGCCCGCGCCGTTGATGGCGGAGTGGTGAACGAACACGTCCTTGCCACCATCCTGAGGGGTAATAAAGCCAAAGCCCTTGGCGTCGTCGAACCACTTAACGGTACCGGTCATCATCGTTACATTTCCTCATCGATCGTTTGCGTATTGCAGGTCGACCTGAACAACGTACGGAGTGACGACCAAGAAGGGCGGGACTGCCGAAGGTACTCAAGCTGGACACTGCAATTGGGGAGACTACAGCATGATTTGCCATCAGGCCAGCATTTTCCTTGTCGCACCGCGACGAGGCTCTCACTGGGCGACGGCGCAATGTGACAGCTCCGTGCTCGCGTGATACACGTTCCCGCTACGACCCCGGCTTCGAGACTCCCGAGATAATGACGGAACCGGTACAGGTACCCTACTGGCTGCTCTTGGTCATGCTGCTCATCACCCTGTGGGCGGTGCTCGCGCGCCTGTTGATTCCCACGGTGCGCTGGTTCTTCCGGCGCCGGCTGAGCGGGCTCATCGAGGAGGTGAACCGGCGGCTGCATCTGAAGCTGCCGACGTTCAGCCTCACCAAACGGGAAGTCCTCATAGACCGCCTCGCCTACGACCCGCGCGTGCTGGCCGCCGTCAGGACCTATTGCGAGGACAACGGCACACCATGGGCGGTGGCGCTGCGGCGCGTGGACGCCTATGCCCGCGAGATCGTCCCGGCATTCAACGCCTACGTCTATTTCCGGCTCGGTAACCGCCTCGCGCGGGCGATCGTGCGCCGGTTCTACCAGGTGCGACTCGCCTACCGGGACGAACGCGGCCTCGCCAACATCGACCCGGACGCCAGCATCGTCTTCGTCATGAACCACCGCAGCAACATGGATTACGTGCTGGTGGCCTACCTGGCGGAAGACCAGACTGCGCTCTCCTACGCCGTGGGTGAGTGGGCCCGGGTCTGGCCGCTGGAGCCGCTGGTCCGGGCCATGGGCGCCTACTTCGTGCGGCGCAACGACCACAATGCCCTCTACCGTCGCGTACTGGAGCGCTACGTGCAGATGGCGGTGGATGGCGGCGTGGTGCAGGCGGTTTTCCCGGAGGCCGGACTCAGCCGGGACGGCGCCCTGCGCGCACCACGGGCCGGGCTGCTTGACTACATGCTGCGGGACTTCAACCCGGGCGGCGAACGGGACATCCTGTTCATTCCCGTGGGTCTCACGTACGACCGTGTGGTGGAGGATCAGTCCCTGCTGGCGGAAGCCCACGGGCAGATCAAGCGCCGCTCGACGGTGCGGGCCATGGGCCAGGGCGTCATGCTGCTGCTGCGCAACGTGGGCAACCGCCTCACCGGGCGCGCCGATACCATGGGTCACGCGGCGGCGGGCTTCGGCACCCCGGTCTCCGCACGGGCGTGGTGTCAGGCACGCAACGCCGACCCCCGCTTCCTGCCCCCGCGGGAACGACTGCGCCTGAGCCGCGCCTTCGCGGGCCACGTGATGGAGTGCATCGGCGAGGTCACGCCGATCCTGCCAGTGCCGCTACTGTGCTGGCTGCTGACCCGGGAGCCGGGCCGGGAGTGGTCCCGGGAGGCACTGGATTCCGCGTACGCCGCCGTTGTACGGGACCTGGAATCCCGGGGCCGGGCTGCGCCCTACATCCCCATTCCCGATCCGTCCGAGGGCCTGGATCTGGCGATCGCCATCCTCCGCGAGCGCAACGCCATCCTGGAGACGGACCATGGCGGTTTCACTCCCGCGGAAACCGCGCGGCCACTGCTGGAATACTACGCCAACAGCATCGAGCATCTGCTGCGCGACAGCCGCGTCGCAGACGATCCGGCGGCGGATCCCGACGTGATGCCGGAATCCGCCGCGGACGCCCCCCGAACTAACCCATGAGCAGGTTGGGCAACCACAGTGCAATGCCCGGGAAGAGGATCACCAGGAACAGCCCGAACATCTCCACGGCCGTGTAGGGAATCACCGAGCGGTAGATATCCCCCATGGTCACGCCGGGCGGGGCCACCCCTTTCAGGTAGAAGAGGTTGAAGCCGAACGGCGGCGTCATGTAGCCGATCTCCATCATGATGATGAAGAGAATGCCGAACCACACGGGATCAAATCCGAAGCCGGTCACGATGGGGAGGAACACCGGCAGCGTGATCAGCATGATGCCGAGCGGGTCCAGCACCATGGCCATCAGGAAGATGATGATCAGGATGGCCGCCAGCGCCCCCCACTCCCCGCCGGGGATCGACATCATGAACTCGAGGATCATGGGCTGGGCGCCCATGGAGTTGTACGCGGTGCTGAACGCGTGGGCAGCGAACAGGATCCACATGATCATGCCCGTGAGCCGGAGCGTGCGAACGCACGACTCCCGCAGCATCTCCCAGCTGAAGCGGCGATAGACGATGGACGACACCAGGGCACCGAAGACGCCGATGGCGGCCGCCTCCGTCGCGGTGGCGACGCCGGCCAGGATCGAGCCGAGCACGATGACGACGATGAAGATCGGCAGGATCACCGACCGCAGAGCGATGAACTTGTCCTTCAGGCTGCCGCGATCCTCCGCCGGCAGCGCCGGCCCCAGATGTGGCTGAAAGTAGCAGCGGATGCCGATGTAAAGCGACACCAGCACCATCAGGAGCAGCCCCGGGACGATCCCGGCGGCGAACAGCTCACCCACCGACACACCCGTGATCAGGGCGTAGAGAATCATGATGATGCTCGGCGGAATGAGAATCCCCCAGCCGCCGCCGGCGTTGATGGCCCCCAGCGCCATCTCCTTGTCGTACTTGCGCTCCAGCATGTTGGGCAGGGCTATCGTCCCCATGCTGGTCACCGCCGCCCCGCTGATCCCGCACATGGCGGCAAAAATGGCACAGATGCCGACGGTGCCGATGGCAAGCCCGCCACGCACGCCGGACCACCACAGGTGCATCATGTGGTAGAGATCGCGGGCAACACCCGAGCGCTCCAGCAGCATCGCCATGAAGATGAACAGCGGGATGGCGATCAGCGTGAAGCTGTTCATGGTGCTCCACATGTTGGAGGCCACCATGTAGAAGGCATCCGGCCCCCAGTCGAAATACAGGAACACCACCGACACACCGCCGAGCACGAAGGCCAGGGGCACGCCCAGGAACAGGAAGAACAACAGCGAGCCGAAAAACAGCAGCGTGATCATCTCGACGCTCATAGCTGGTCCTCCCCTGCCTGCTCGGGGAATAGCGGCTCGCTACCCTCCAGGTTGAAAAGAATCAGGATGTCGTGGATGAGCTTGACGATGCCCTGCAGCAGCAACAGCCCGGCGCCGACGGGGATCGCAAGCTTCACGGGCCATACCGGGGGATTCCACGCCGAGCGGGACGTTTCCCACCGGCTGATGGAGTCCTCCGCCATGCTGTACCCCTCGGTCACCAGCACCAGCACGAACGCGAAGAACAGGGCCGAGGTGAGCACGTCCACGGCCGCGCGCACCCGCCTCGGAAAACGCGCGTAGAAGATATCCACGTTCACGTGGGCACGCTGGGTCATGATGTAGGCACCAGCGAGGATGGCGTAGGCACCGAACAGCATCTGCGTCAGCTCGCCCGTCCATACCGTGGGCGAACCGAACAGATAGCGCATGTTCACTTCCATGAACAGCAGCACGAACATGGCCAGGACAAGCCAGGCCAGCACCGCTCGACCCAGCCACTCATTGGCATGGGTCACGCCGCGGAGCACCTTGCGCAGGGCGTTCATAACATCTCCGTAGGGGGCATCTGTCACCGGAACAGTGGTGACCCGGCCATGCGGCCACCACTGGCGAAACGCGACAGGGGGAGTCTGCCGCTGGCAGCGGCAGACTCCCCCCTCGGCAGGCTTACTCCTCGTCGATGTGACCGAGGTCGGCAAGCAGCTCGCGCATCATCTCGACCGCTTCGGCCGCACGCTCACTCTCCCCGGCCTGGTCGTCCCAGAGGGTCTCGGCCGCCTCGAGCATGGCGTCCTGCACGTCTTCCGGCAGCTCGATGACCTCGACGCCGTACTCCTCCTTGGAGCGCGCCAGAGCGGCCTGTTCCTGGTAGATGTACTCGTTGGTACGCCGCCAGAACTGCTCTTCAATGGTGTCTTCCACCGTCTTGCGGATATCATCCGGCAGCTCGTCCAGGGAGTCCTGGCTGATGATGTAGGCATCGATGCCGCCGATATTCAGCGGCGGCCGCACGTGATAGGGCGCCACCTCGTACAGGGACATGCTCATGGCACCCTGCACGGCACCCCAGTGGGCACCATCGACCACACCGGTCTGCAGCGCCTGGTAGAGCTCCTCGCCGGGGATTTCCGATGCCGCTGCGCCGGCCTCCGTCAGGAATGTCTGCAGAATCCCCGAGGACCGGATGTTCAGCCCCTCGAAGTCACTCAGGGACTCGACTTCCTCGGAGAGCACCATCTCCGTGGGGTAGACCTTCTCGGTGAAGTAGGCGACGCCGTAATCCGCCGCCTCTTCGCGGATCATGTCCTCGAAGCCCTTGTGCTTGAAGAAGTAGGCCGCTTCCCAGGTCTCCTGGAACCCGTTCGGCAGGCCGAAGGCGACACCGGCGGTGGACAGCCGGTCCATCTCGTAGGCGGGTGAAATGGTCCCCATATCGATGGTTCCGCGACTCACCGCACTGAAGATCTCGTCGTGCCCGAACAGCGACCCGGCCTCGTGCAGCTCGAGCTCAAGGCGTCCGTCCGTGCGCTCGTACAGCTTCTCTTTCAGCGTCTCGAGGCTGTCGCCGTAGGAACTACTGGCGCTGGGCCAGTGGGACTGCACGCGCCAGGTATACGTCTCGTCTGCAGAGGCGGTGGCCGGGGCCAGGGCGAGCCCGAGCAGACCCGTGGCGGCGGCGGAAAGACCCAGTTTCATGGAATGCTTCACGGTATTCTCCTCCCGAAATCGAATGATGCCGACTGCGAAACCCACCAGTGCTTTGGCACCTATTATTGATTCTGTGGACGTTATTCAGCCTACATCTGGCAAACCCCCTGTCAACCGCAAACACTTCCAAATACCGACTGCCAAGGTCCGCTCTGCGGAAGAGACAACCCATTGACATTAATAAAAAAGATAAGCAAAGCACCTTGACACTCCGCCCCGGACCAGCCACTTTCGACGTACATACATCACAGCGTTACCCGGCCTTTGGATACGTTAATTCCATGATTTTTTCAGGGCTTTCAGGCAATTTCACCATCATAACTGTCTCCAGTGAATTTGCGGAATAACAGTCACACCTGACAGAGCAGCTCCAGCGCAATAGACTGAAGGCGCAAGGGCCGACCGCAGCCAGCGGGCTGCCCGACCCGATACAGACATCCACACCGCAAGGAGATGCGCAGTGACCTACGAAACGCTGCAGTACGAGGTCGACCAGGGCGTGCTGACCCTGACCCTGAACCGCCCCGATCGCATGAACGCCTTCAACGACGTGATGCGGCGCGAACTCATCGAAGCCTTTGACGCCGCCGACCAGGATGACGCCGTGCGCGCCATCATCGTCACCGGCGCCGGCAAGGCCTTCTGCGCCGGCGCCGACCTGGAGAAAGGCGGCGACACGTTCAACCGGGACAAACGCGAGGACAAGGAGCTCGCCAGCAGCGAGCGTGATGGCGGCGGCACGGTCACCCTGCGGATCTACGAGTGCCGCAAACCGGTCATCGGGGCCATCAACGGGGCTGCCGTGGGTATCGGCCTCACCATGCAGCTGCCCATGGATATCCGGCTGGCCTCGACCCGGGCACGCTTCGGTTTCGTCTTCGCCCGTCGCGGCATCACCATGGAGGCGTGCTCCAGCTGGTTTCTGCCCCGACTGGTGGGCATGCAGCAGGCGGCGGAGTGGGTCTACAGTGGCCGCGTCTTCGGCGCCGAGGAAGCGCTCGCGGGCGGCCTTGTCCGCAGCCTGCACGAGCCGGACGCCCTGCTCCCCGCCGCACGGGAGCTGGCGCGGGAGTTTGCCGACAACACCTCGGCGGTGGCGACCGCGCTCAACCGTCAGCTCATGTGGCGCATGCTGGCCGCGGACCACCCCATGGAAGCACACAAGATCGACTCCCGGGCCATTGCCTACATGGGCCGCTCCGCCGATGCGCGCGAGGGCGTCAGCAGTTTCCTGGAGAAGCGCCCGGCCAGTTTCACCATGGGGCCGTCCGGGGACATGCCGGACTTCTTCCCCTGGTGGGACGAGCGGCCTTTCAAATGACGGCTGGCGCCGCCGGGGCACCCGGCGGCGCGCACGGGGAGGATCAATGCGGACCGATTCGTCTATGCTGATAGTGACAGGAGGATGACAGCGCAGCGTAGCGAGTGAGCTGCGCAAGGAGGGGTTGATGGCATCACCTACCCGCACGCGCCTGCCTTCGCGGCAGCAGAGCAGGAACAGCCTTGACCGCCTGATGCACGACCTGCTGGAGAAGGCGGACATCCGCGTCAACGGCAACCGCCCGTGGGACATCCAGCTCCACGCCGACAACGTCCCGGAGCGCGCCCTTGCCTACGGCAATCTCGGCCTGGGGGAGGCCTACATGGACGGTCACTGGGACGTGGAGCGTCTTGACGAGTTCTTCTTCCGCATCCTTCGCGCCCGCATCCACGACCAGGTGCAGCCACTGCGCCTGGCCTTTCACTCCATGCGCGCCAGACTGCTCAATCTGCAGAACCTCCGGCGGGCCCGCCAGGTGGGCGAGGTCCACTACGATCTCGGTAACGATTTCTATGCCGCCATGCTCGACCGCCGCATGACCTATACCTGCGGTTACTGGCGGAATGCCCGGACTCTGGATGAGGCGCAGGAGGCGAAACTGGACCTGATCTGCCGGAAGCTCGAACTCGAACCCGGGATGCGCGTACTCGACATCGGCTGCGGCTGGGGCAGCTTCATGCAGTACGCCGCAGAGCACTACGGGGTCGAATGCGTCGGGCTCACCATCTCCGAACAGCAGGTGTCACTGGGGCAGGAACGCTGCCAGGGCCTGCCGGTGGAGTTCCGCCTGCAGGACTACCGGGAAGTGGACGAACGCTTCGATGCGATTGTCAGCATTGGCATGTTCGAGCACGTGGGCAGGAAGAACCACCGCACGTTCCTGGAGACGGTCAACCGC
This sequence comes from Aquisalimonas asiatica, assembly GCF_900110585.1. Taxonomy (NCBI): domain Bacteria; kingdom Pseudomonadati; phylum Pseudomonadota; class Gammaproteobacteria; order Chromatiales; family Ectothiorhodospiraceae; genus Aquisalimonas; species Aquisalimonas asiatica. The sequence goes on from NZ_FOEG01000002.1 coordinate 203,483, forward strand.
TGCCTGTCGGACGACGGCCTCTGCCTGCTGCACACCATCGGCAAGCACCGCCGCAATTCGACTCCGGATCCGTGGGTCGACAAGTACATCTTCCCCAACGGCGACCTGCCCGCCCTCGGCCAGATCACCGATGCCGCCGAGGACCTGGCCATCATCGAGGACATCCACAACTTCGGCGCCGACTACGATCCAACGCTCATGGCGTGGGAGCGCAACTTCGAGGCGGCCTGGCCGCAATTCCGGGATCGCTACGGCGAGCGTTTCCGGCGCATGTGGCGCTACTACCTGCTGAGCTGTGCGGCGCTGTTCCGGGCACGCGAGACGCAACTGTGGCAGCTGGTGCTGTCCCGGCGCGGGCTCGTGGGCGGATACCGCCGGACGAGCTGACACCCGGCCGCGCACCGGGCGCTGCGTCAGCGGATGACGTCGTCCACGGACCGGTCGCCATCCACCAGCGGAATCTCCCGGTCGGTGATGTCCGGATTGCGCAGGGCAGTGAACAACGCAAGCGCGACGTTGCCGCGGCTGATGTCGACGCCCGGGGACTGATCCGTATCCGTCGTGACGAGCCCGGTGGGTTCATCGTCGGTGAACTTGCCCGGCCGCAGGATCACATGGGGCAGCGCCGAGCGCTGCAGGATCAGGTCAGCGGCGTATTTCGCCGCCAGATAGGGCCGCAGGTTCTCCGGTCCCACCAGCGGATCGGCCGCCCGAAGGGCGCTGAGCATGATGAACCGCGAGACACCCGCTTCCTCGGCAAACTGAATGGCGCGAACCGCACCGTGCAGATCCACCAGCAGCGTGCGGTCAGCGCTGGTATGGGGGCCGGAGCCCGCCGCGAACAGCACCTGATCGCAGCCGGCCAGGGCCTCGTGGAAGTCCCCTTCCAGGTCGCCCTGCACCGTCTCGATACCCTGCTCCTCGAAGAGCGGCTCTTCGGCGCGGTGGCGGACCATGGCGCGAACCGGAATCCCGGCTTCCGCGGCCAGGGCGCAGACCTGCCGGCCGATGCGTCCGTTGGCACCAATGACTAGTACGGTCATGCTGATCTCCTCCAGCGGCGCACGCCAGGCGCGCCCCGAATGCATGGGCCGTGCGCCTTGCAACTCACCGGCGCGGCCTCTCCAACGCACACCCTACGGATCATGAGGCCGTTGATCCACCGTGGAACGGCCTTTTACTCGCCGTCCGGCTCCAGCATGCTGCCGCCGCCGCGCTCATGCCACTGAATCACGAGATTGGCGATCAACTGCTCGATGCGCTCGACTTTCGCCTCATCCCGGTCGGGGCCGGTCATCACCAGCTGCGCGCCCATGGTAGCCACGTACAGCAGTAACGACAGGTCCTGTGCTCCGTCACCATTATCCGCGATACGCAGCAACTGCGCCTCGTTCTGGCTGATGCGCGCTTCATCCACTGCGGCCACCGCATCCGCGGCCTCACGATCCCGCCGGGCGAAATCCCGCACCGCCAGCTCGACGCGCATGCGACGCACGCTGCGTCCGGTGTCGCCCAGAAGCAGTCTGAGGATGCGCCGCGTTTCCGTGTGCACATCACCATCACCGGATTTCCAGTGATCCAGATCCGCCATCCGTCGCTCACGCCAGCGCTGCAGAAAGCTCGACAGCAGATCCTGGTGATCCCGGAAATGCCAGTAGAAACTCCCTCGCGACACTCCGAGCCGACGGGCCAGGGTGAGTATGCGCACGTTGTCGAAGCCGCCCTCCACCACCAGCTCCGTGGCCGCGTCCAGCCAGTCGTCGCGCGTGAGCTGATCCCGGTCACCCCGCCGCCGTCGACCGCCGGAAGACTCCGCCTCAGTCATTTCCTACCCCACTGTGAAGCATTGACGCCCCTGCAGAACATGAACTACCGTTCCAGTCACCATACACTAGTGTATTGGGATAAAAGAACCGCCCGAATGCCACCTGAAAAGCGCGCCGGCACCGCCATTGGTGGTGGCCGGCCGGCGCTGGCGGCGGCGGTTTCCGCAAAGACTGTTCCGGAGCGGCCGGCGTACCGTGCCACCAGCGACCGGCGTCCTGTTAAGCAAGTCAGGAGATGACATGAGCACAGCCCACTACGAAGTCAAAGGCGAGATTGCCCTCATTCGCCTGGACAACCCGCCGGTCAACGGCCTGGGGTACGACCTGCGGCGCGGCATTGTCGACGGCATCCGCAAGGCGGAAGGGGACAACGCCATCAAGGCCGTGGTAATCACCGGCACTAACGGCACCTTCTCCGGCGGTGCAGACATCCGCGAGTTCGGCACGCCGAAGATGATGGCCGAGCCCAGCCTGCCCACGGTGATCAACGTCATCGAGACCAGCAGCAAGCCGGTGGTGGCCGCGGTGGACGGCAACTGCATGGGTGGTGGGCTGGAGCTGGCCCTGGGCTGCCACTACCGGGTCGCCACCCCGAACGCGAGCGTCGCCCTCCCGGAGGTCAAGCTCGGCCTGCTGCCCGGCGCCGGGGGCACCCAGCGCCTGCCCCGCGTGGTCGGCGTGGAGCACGCGCTGAACCTGATCGTCTCCGGCACCACCGTACCGGCGAAGATGTTCCAGGGCAGCGCCCTGTTCGACCAGTACAGCGAAGGCGACCTGGAAGCCGATGCCGCCGCCCTGGCCGATCAGGTGGTCAAGGAGGACAAGCCGCTCAAGCGCGTGCGCGACATGCGCGTCTCCCACCCCAAGGCCGAGGCGTTCTTCATGTTCGCCCGCAACGGCATCAGTCAGATGGCGAAGAACTACCCGGCGCCGCTGAAGTGCCTGGAAGCCGTGCGCGCCGCCGTGGAGAAGCCGTTCGATGAAGGCCTGCAGACGGAGCGCCAGCTGTTTGCGGAGCTGATGCAGACCCCGGAGTCCGCCGCCCTGCGCCACGCCTTCTTCGCCGAGCGCGAGGCGTCCAAGGTCCCGGACATCGGCAAGGACACGCCCAGCCGCGAGATCAAGCACGTGGGCGTCATCGGCGCCGGCACCATGGGTAGCGGCATCGCCATCAACTTCCTCAACGCCGGCATCCCGGTGACCATCCTGGACATGAAGCAGGAGTCGCTGGACAAGGGCGTGGCACACATCCGCAGCGTCTACGAGGGCCGCGTCAAGAAAGGCAGGATGAAGCAGGAGGACGCCGAGCAGAAGCTCGCCCTGCTGCACACCGCCACCGACTACGACGCCTACACGGACGTGGACCTGGTCATCGAGGCGGTGTTCGAGGACATGAGCGTGAAGCAGAAGGTGTTCGAGACGCTGGACGCCACCTGCAAACCCGGCGCCATTCTCGCCAGCAACACCTCCACCCTGGACCTGAACAAGATTGCCGGCTTCACCAAGCGTCCGGAAGACGTGGTCGGCATGCACTTCTTCAGCCCGGCCAACGTCATGAAGCTGCTGGAAGTGGTGCGCGGCGACAAGACCTCGAAGGAGGTCATGGCCACGGTCATGAAGATCGGCAAGACCATCAAGAAGACCGCCGTGGTCTCCGGCGTGTGCGACGGCTTCATCGGCAACCGCATGGTCGGGCCCTACCAGCGCGAGGCGTTGATCATGCTGGAGGAAGGCGCCACGCCGCAGCAGATCGACAAGGCCATCGAGAAGTTCGGCTTCGTGATGGGGCCGCTGCGCATGGCCGACCTGGCCGGTGGCGACATCGGCTGGGCCATCCGCAAGCGCCAGTACGAAGAGAAGCCGGACATGAAGCGCCTGGTGATCGCCGACCGGCTCTGCGAGATGGGCCGCTACGGTCAGAAGACCGGCGCCGGCTTCTACCGCTACGAGCCGGGCAACCGCTCGCCGCTGCACGACCCGGAAGTCGATCGCGTCATCGAGGAGTGCCGCAAGGAGATGGGCATCACCCCGCGCAAGATCAGCAGCAAGGAGATCGTCGAACGCTGCATCTACGCCCTGGTGAACGAAGGCGCACGCATCCTCGAGGAGGGTATCGCCCAGCGGGCGTCGGACATCGACATCGTCTACCTCACCGGTTACGGCTTCCCGGTCCATCGCGGCGGGCCGATGCATTATGCCGACCAGGTGGGGCTCATGAACGTCGAGCGGGCCATGGAGCAGTTCCGTGCCAACCCCAACGTCCAGCCGGGCTTCTGGGAACCGGCACCGCTGCTGACGAAACTCGCCGCCGACGGCAAGACGTTCAACTGAATACGCGACAGGGGGCCCGCCATCGCGGGCCCGCTGACACCAGGAGAGACACATGAATGACGTAGTCATCGTATCCACTGCCCGTACGCCGCTGGCGAAATCCTGGCGCGGGAGCTTCAACCTGACCCACGGCGCCACGCTCGCCGGCCACGCCATCCAGCACGCCGTGGAGCGCGCCGGTGTCGACGGTGCGGAAATCGACGACGTGATCATGGGCTGCGCCCTGCCCGAGGGCTCCACCGGCAACGACGTCGCCCGCATGGGCGCCCTGCGTGCCGGCCTGCCCGTGAGCGTGGCAGGGGTTACGGTCAACCGCTTCTGCTCCTCCGGGCTGCAGGCGGTGGCCATGGCGGCGCAGCACATCATCGTCGACAACGCGCCGGTGATGGTCGCCGGCGGCGTGGAGTCCATCTCCACGGTGCAGGCCGACGTGAACACCAACTACATGCAGGAAGAGTGGCTGGCCGAGCACAAGCCGGAAGTCTACTGGAGCATGCTGCAGACGGCGGAAACCGTGGCCGAGCGCTACAACATCCCCAAGGAGGCGCAGGACGAGTACGGCGTGCGCAGTCAGCAGCGGGCGGCCGCTGCCCGGGAGGCAGGCAAGTTCGACGACGAGATCGTGCCCATGACCACGGTCATGGGGGCCGCGGACAAGGCCACCGGCGCAATGATGACCAAAGAGGTCACCGTCTCCCAGGACGAGGGGATCCGCCCGGACACCAACATCGAGGGTGTCAGCGGCATTCGCTCCGCCATGCCCGGTGGCGTGATCACCGCCGGCAACGCCAGCCAGTTCTCCGATGGCGCGTCGGCCCAGGTGCTCATGTCGGCCAAGGAGGCGGAGCGACGCAACCTGAGCCCGCTGGGCATCTTCCGCGGCTTCGCGGTGGCCGGCTGCGAGCCGGACGAGATGGGCATCGGCCCGGTCTACGCCATTCCCAAGCTGCTCAAGCGTCACGGCCTCAGTGTTGACGACATCGGGCTGTGGGAGCTCAACGAGGCGTTCGCGGTGCAGGTGCTCTACTGCCGTGACAAGCTCGGCATCCCGGACGAGCGCCTGAACGTCAATGGCGGCTCCATCGCCGTGGGCCACCCCTACGGCCTGACGGGCTCCCGTCTGGTCGGTCACGCCCTGATCGAGGGCAAGCGCCGGAACGTCAAGTACGTGGTGGTGACCATGTGCGTCGGCACCGGCATGGGCGCAGCCGGCCTGTTCGAGGTCGCCTGAGCCAGCCTCCCGCCTTCTTCCGGCCGCCGGCGGTGCACACCCCGGCGGCCCGGGGGCAGGCGCGTCGTTGCCCGCATGGCAAAGACCTGCCCAAGACGCGCCATCCTGCTATCCTGTCTCGGGAATGAGGCCATCCGGCCGGTTCGTCCGCAGGCCATGCACGGCCCGCGGGCGCCCATGGACACCCGGGTGAGGTGACGGCATCATCCCAGCAATCACGCCATAACAAGATCAAACGGAGGAGATTGGCCATGACGGATTCGGCCCAGGAACCCGGCAACACCAAGACCGGCGCGAGCTTCGAGCCCTATGACGCGCGGCCCTGGCTGAAGTTCTACGGCGAGGAGAGCCAGAGCGACCTGGACGCCCTGCCCTACAAGAGCTTTGGCGACATGGTGCGCCAGGCCAGTCGCGAACATGCAGAAAAACCGGCGTTCACCACCTGCCTGCCCACCGGCACGACCGGCACCCTGACGTTCGCCGAGGTGGACACGCTGTCGGACCGGTTCGCCGCCTACCTGCGCTACGAGCTGGGCCTGGAGAAAGGCGACCGCGTCGCCATCCAGAGCCCCAACTGCCTGACCTATCCCATCTTCATGTTCGGTGCCGCCAAGGCGGGCTGCGTGCTGGTCAACATCAACCCGCTGTACACCGTGCCCGAGATCGATCACGCCCTGAACGACTCGGGTGCGAAAGTACTCCTGATGATCGACATGTTCGCGGACAAACTGCCGCAGGTGGTGCCGAAGAGCCAGGTCCAGACGGTGGTCATCCACAGTGTGGCGGATTTCTTCCCCACGGTCCGGCGCTTCATCGTGCGCACCGTGCAGAAGCTGAAGAAAATGGTCCCCAAGTGCGAGGTGCCCGCCACCACCATCAACGAAGCGCTGGAGCTGGGTGCGAAACACCTGGCAGCCGGCAAATCGGTGGACACCATCGAAGTGAGCCAGGACGACCTGCTGGCGCTCCAGTACACGGGTGGCACCACCGGGCGCTCGAAGGGCGCCATGCTCACCCACGGCAACCTGATCTCCAACATCCAGCAGTCATACAACAACCTGCAGAACAGCCTGCCGGACGAGCGTGTGGCGATGACGGCGCTGCCCATGTATCACATCTTCGCCCTGGGTGTGAGCGGTATCTTCTTCAGCCTTGGCGGGCACAACGTGCTGATTCCCTCGCCGCGGCCGGTGGCCAACCTCAAGCCGGCGTTCGAGAAGTACGACATCCGCTTCTTCTCCGGCGTGAACACGCTGTTCAACGGCCTGCTGGCCGAAGACTGGTTCCGGGAAGCGCCGCCGCGCAACCTGGAGATCACTATCGGCGGTGGCACCGCCGTGCAGGACGCCACGGCAGAACGCTGGAGAGAGGTGGTGGGGCACCCCATCTACCAGGCCTACGGCCTGACCGAGACCAGCCCGGGCGTCACCACCAACCCGCTCAACGGCCCCGTCAAGATGGGCAGCATCGGCATTCCCTATGCCAGCACCTGGTGCCGCATCGTCGACGAGGACGGCAACCCGATGCCCGTGGGCGAGCCGGGCGAACTGGTGGTCAAGGGCCCCCAGGTGATGAAGGGCTACTGGAATCGCCCCGATGCCACCGACGAGGCCATGGATGACGGCTGGTTCTTCACCGGCGACATCGCAAAGATGGACGACGACGGCTACTTCTACATCGTCGACCGCAAGAAGGACATGGTCCTGGTCTCCGGCTTCAACGTCTACCCGAACGAGGTGGAGGACGTCATCGCCCGGCATCCGGGCGTCCGGGAGGTCGGCGTCGTCGGTGTGCCGGACGACGAGACCGGCGAGGCCGTGCGCGCCTACGTGGTCAGGGCCGACGAGTCCGTCACGGAGGACGATATCCGTGACCACTGCCGCCAGTCGCTGACCAGCTACAAGGTGCCCAGGCAGATCGTGTTCCGGGAGGAAATCCCGCTGACACCGGTGGGCAAGGTGCTGCGCAAGGACCTGCGTGCCGAGGCCCTGAAGGAGCTGGGCAAGGCGTGAGCCCGGGCCGGGTGCGGCGCCGCCGCACCCGGCCCGCCCGTCTCAGGGGGTCACCCCAGGGCGAACAGCGCCAGATACAACGCGGCGTTCCAGGCCAGCAGCACCCATGCAACCCGCACCTCCAGCTGCCTGCGCGGCATCCCCTGCAGGCCGGACCTCTCCAGATAATGCTGAATGAACCCGCCCGCATAGCCGGACTCGCCGGCCGCGGCGCGGAAACGGTTCTCCAGGGGCGTCAATGGACAGGTGCAGCCACCGAAATTGATTCCCGCGGCCCAGGCGAGCACCGCCAGATGCAACACCATCCAGCCCGTGCCCAGCAGCGCCACTGGCGCGCCCAGTAACGCGAACAGCACGAATACCGCGTGAAACCACTTGATTGCATCGGCAGCAAACCGATACCCCGTCCGCTCCATATCACCCTCTGCGCTCCGCCCTGCTCTACCGCGAGCCTGCCACACGCCGTTCGTGACCTCTACCATCAGGTATGGAAGAATGAATCGGTGGCATGATGCACTGCCGTAATCTTCAGACGCAGACCACGCGCTGCAACGGAGCCTGACTATGGGACCGGATCTTTTCAAACGCTGGATGGACATGCTGTTCTGGTGGCTGCCCCGGGATGACGACGCGTCACGGCGCGGGGACAACACGTCCCAGGCGACGCAACGTCAGAAACCCGAGCAGCAGACACCACCCAGTAGTACCCAGGATACCGGCGCGGCCGGCCAGGCGGCGGCTGCCTCGAGGACAACGCAGACCTCGTCGGCACCGCAGGCCGAACCGGAACCGGCGCCGAGGCCCGAGCCCCCTGCCGAACCGGCTCCCGAAGCCAAGTCGGAAGGGGAGCCGGAGCCAGGGACCGCAGCCGACCCCGCCCCGGGCGCCAGCGCGACGAAAGCCGACGATGCGCCCGTGGACGATCTGACCGCGATCAAGGGTATCGGGCCGGCCATGGCCGCCCGCCTGCAGGATCTGGGCATTCGCACCTTCGATGACCTGGCGGCCGCCGACATCAAGGCCGTGACCCAGAAGCTGCGGGATCAGTCGGTCGTGATCTCGGAGAAGAAGGTCGAAGGCTGGTCCGTCAGCGCCCGGGAAATGGTCTAGTGTCCTTTAACCCGGGTTCGTAGCACCATCGAATATGGACTCCAGGTGCCGGCGCAGCCACAGGTTGGCCGGCTCGGAGTCCACGTTGGCGTGCCAGTACAGGTAGGAATCCAGCTGCGGCAGGGTCATGGGCAGCGGCAGCACGCGGTTGCCGAAAGCCTGGTTCGCAACCTGGGCGTAACGCTCCGGGATGGTCAGCACCAGATCCGTTTCGCTGACCACGCGGCATGCGGCGAAGTAGTGCTGGCAACGCAGGCGGATCGTGCGTTGCAGGCCCAGCCGGCTCAGCTCCACGTCCTCGATACCCGGCCCTGCCCGGCGCGAGCTGGCGACCACGTGATCCTGAGCCAGGTAGGTGTCCAGCGACATGGGCCCGTCGGCGATCGGGTGATTGTGCCGCACCAGGACAACCAGCCGGTTACTGACAAGACGCTTGTGGCAGACGCGCTCGGAGAGAGGCAGCCAGATGTCCACGGCCGCATCCAGTGACCCGGCGGCAAGCTCCGACTCCAGCCGACGCCGGTCCGCACGCACGGCCGACACCCGCACACCGGGCGCCTCACGCCGCACCTGGGCCATGAGCGGCGGCAGGACCGTTGTCTCCAGAACGTCACGCACCCCCAGGGTGAAGAGCCGGTCACTGGACTCGGGATCGAACCGGTCCGCCTCCACCAGCCCGATCTCCAGCCCCCGCAGCGCCTCCCGCACCGGGCCAATCAGGTTGCGCGCCAACGGCGTCGGCACCATGCGACGGCCCTCGCGCTCGAACAGGGGATCACCGAAGATGTCGCGGAGCCTGCCCAGCGCATGGCTCACCGCCGGCTGCGTCAGATGCAGCTTGCCGCTGGCCGCGGTAATCCCGCCTTCGGTGTAGATGGCCTCGAAGACCACGAAAAGATTGAGGTCCATGCGTTCGATATGCATGGGCCGGATTGTTACAGAGGACTGGCGGCGGCACCAGCCAAGTCGGATGGGCCGCCCGGGACCGGCACTACGCGCGGGTGTCGAGCATTTCACCCACCCGGTCACCCGGGTTGCTGGGCGCATTGCCGACAGCGTCGATGTTGTCGATCAACTGCAGCGCGGTGGACTCGTGCACGTCCATCGCCTTGCGCGTGACACTGGTCTGCAGCTCGGCCTGCAGCTGGGTCTGACTCATGCTCGTAGCGGTTGCCGCGATTGCGGATACATCGGCCATGACACACCTCCTTGGTATGGCCACAGGAAACCACGGTTCGCCATCGCGACCAGTGATCCATTTCACAATGTGGGCATCGCCCGTGTTTCCGGGGATGCTCCGTGATCGGGCAAGGACACGGCTGCATGCCCCAGCCTGGTGCTTCCCCCGGACCGGCGCCACCGCCAGCGCCGCAACAGAATACCGACAATCAGCAACTTGATGACCTGGCCCGGATCCTGCATTCGTCCGGGCGCGGCAGGATGCCGCCCAGCAATGCTTCTCCTCCTAATCGAACGGACTCCTTACGCCCCGCTCTCGCGGGGCGCTTTTTTTGGTGCGTCACGGCGACACGCGGTCGTGCGTTTGAGGTCGGATGGTGGATCTGAAGATCCACCCTACGGGTGCTTGCCCGGGTGCCATCGTAGGGTGGACCTTCAGGTCCACCACTCAGGCGGCCCGGCTGTCGGCCGCCGGGGCCACTGCCTCGTTGTAGCCCCAGGCATCCCGGCACTCAGCCCACCACAGCAGCTCCAGGGAGCCGTCGTGGTGCTCCACCAGCGCGGTGCAGCTCTCCACCCAGTCTCCGTCGTTGCAGTAGAGCACCCCGTCCACGTCACGCACCTCGGCGTGGTGAATGTGGCCACACACGACCCCGTCCACACCCTGCCGGCTGGCCTCCCAGGCAACCATGTCCTCGAAGTTCGAGATGTAGGCAACGGCGTTTTTCACCCGGTGTTTCACGTGGGCCGCCAGCGACCAGTAGGGGAAGCCGAACAGACGCCGTACCAGGTGCACCCAGTGATTCGCCCGTATCAGCAGGCCGTAACAGCGGCTGCCCAGCATGGCGACGGCCCGGGAGCATTTCACCACGGTGTCGAACTGGTCGCCGTGCAGCACCAGCAGCTTGCGCCCGTCCGCCGTGGTGTGGACGATCTGGTCCGTCATGGAGAAGTTGTCGATGACACTGTCATTGTAATCACGCAGCGCCTCGTCGTGATTGCCCGGGAGATACACCACACGGGTCCCGGACCACACCTTCTCCATGATCCGCTTGATCACCAGGTGGTGCTCCCGGGGCCAGTAAACCCGCTTGCGCATCTCCCAGACATCGACCATGTCGCCCACCAGGTAGAGGTAGTCCGACTCGGTGGCGTCCAGGAACTCCAGCAGGTAGTCCGCCCGTGCACCACGAAAGCCCAGATGTGCATCAGAGATGAAAATGCTCCGGTATCGAACCGGTTTCATGGGTTCAGCACACGTCATGGTTCATCCACCCCATCGACTGATGTTGTCAGGAGTGTGACCGCCCTTCTTGAAAGAGAGATTGCAGAACCGGGGCAGTTGCGTGACCACTCGCACCCGCCCGGACGACCGATGTCACGGCACTGTCGCCATTCCGTCAGCACCCTGTTTTACGGCATCGCGAGAATGCACCGACCTGCAACTGGGGAGCGTGTCACGATGCATTGGGAAACCGGAGAAGGACGGCTGATCTGTGAGGGGCGGACGGTGTTGAGCAGCGACCAGATCGTGCTGCGGCATCAGAGTGCGTCACGGGCAAACGGCTGGCTCGCCTACATCCCGTCGGTGACCACAACGGTCACCCGTCTGGGCCACCGCCGCCAGGCCCTGCTGGAGCTGGAAGACGGTCGCCGCGGCTGGTTCATGGTCGTCTCGCAGACGCCCAGCCTCACCGCCCTGCGCAGCTGCGGACGATTCGGCTAGCGGCAAAGAAAAGACCCCGCATAAGCGGGGTCAAGCTGTGGCTGGAGGATAAAGCTCGTTTTCGGGTCAGAACTCGAACTGGAAGCGGGCCGCGTACACCATGCTGTCCCAGTCCTTGCGTCCGTCGCCGAATCCGTCCTCACCACGCTGCGCATCCACATACATGACGTTAAGCTTGAGGACGATATCGTCTTCCGGATACCAGTTGAGTCCCAGCGTGTAGTGATCCAGCTTCTGGCGATCCTCGCGGTTATGGTGCTCATAGGAGTCGGCCGTCGCAAAGCGTGCCAGTACCTCCCAGGCTCCCCGGCCACCCGCACTCAGGGGCGACTGTATCCGGGTGGCACCGAAATCACCACTGAACGGGCGATAGTTCCGTGTCTCACCCGTCAGGAAATAACTGGTCTGCACGTAGTACCCTTCCGAGGTCATGCTGGTCACGTCGTCGCCGGGTTCACCATCGAAACCGTCCGAGTTGGAGTCCCGGTTGAGGTCCTGCCTGATGTACTCGCCCTGCACCGAGAACGGCCCGACGCCGAAGCCGCCTTCCAGGGCAACGGTGGTGAAGTCCTTGACGTTCTCCATGTCGTTCTCGCCGATCATGCGACCATCCACTGCCCGTGTGCCGAGGCGCGTGCGCATGCGGACCGATTCGTACTCTTTCTGGTCACCGCCGCTGCGGTCCCACTCGTACGCGTTGGCGCGGTAGTTGGCAGACACACCGAGGTGGCTCCAGAGGTCCTGCTCGGCATCAAAGACCGGGGCAAACGAAGCGCGGGCCGCAAGACTGTAGCCCTCGGTCACGTCACGATCCCTGGCAACACCATCACCGCCGAACGCACCGATCGCGGCGTAGTAATCCGGAACCAGTGTCTCGTACATCAACCCGATCTGCCGGCTTGGCCGGTAGGCGTCAACCGGCGCGGCCCGTTCAATGAAGCTGATCCGCCGCGAGCTGGTGGAGCTCTCAAGGCTGAAAGGCTCCTTGAAGTGGCCGACGGCCAACCGGCCGTTGTCGAAGAGGTAGGCCATGTAGGCGTTGGCAAAACGAACCTCGTCGTCCCGGAAATCCACCTCCAGCTGCCATTCCCAATTGTCGTACATCACCCCCAGGGCACCGAGCCGGGCGCGACGGATGATCGTGCCGTAACGGGCGAGATCTCCGTCGTCGGCGTCCTCGTCATCCGTCGAGGTGAAAGGATCCTGTACGAAGGCGTAGTCGGTCATGAGCCGGCCGCGAATACCGAAGCGGTGTTTGCCGTCTTCGGTCTCGACGCGGAACTTGTTGACGCGGGTGCGGACGGGATCATCACTCACGTCCATCATCGGCTCGTAATCAAGACCGGCGAATCGCTGCGCGCCGGTGTCGGCGTGTGCCAGTGGTACGGCCAGCACCGCGGCGATGGCGAGCGCCGGCGCAGCGCCCCATGTGGTTTTACTGTCGGACATGCGTTACCCCCGGGTAATTGATATGTAGGTGGTTCGCGGGGAGGATGCGGTCACCCTCCGGACAGCGGGATCAGTGGCAATCGAGCCCCTGGAGCGTCCGGTGCTCAGCTGTTGCCGCAACGCGACAGACTGTCTGCCACGAGCAACAGGGGTAGCTTAGGGGGAGCGCATGACACGACCGTGAGGTTGGCATGACACGTCCGTGACGGCCCGGTGACGCCGCTCAGCCGCGCCGTCGCAACTGGAATACCACCAGAACCACGGTGCTGAGCAGGATGGTCACCGTTGCCATGGCCATGGCAATGGCAATGTCCCCCTGCTCGAACTGGTTGAAGATGAACGTCGCCGTGGTATCGACGCCCGGAGGCAGAAGCAGGATCGAAGCCACCAGTTCGCGCATGCAGACGATGAACGTGGTGAGCCAGGCGGCCAGCAGGGCCGGGCGCAGACGCGGCAGTACGATGCGCGTGAACACCGTGGCGCGGCCTGCACCCAGCATTGACGCGGCATGCTCCAGGTTCTCGCCCATGCGCTGCAGACTGGCATTGGCGTAGTTGAGCGCGTCGGTGATGTAGATCACCACGTAAGCGAGCAACAGCATCCAGACGGTGTTATAGAGGTCGACTGGCACCCACGGGGCGTTCCAGGCCAGGATGAGCGCCACGGCCATCACGATCTTCGGGATCACGCGGGGCAGCAGCGCGATGCCATCCAGCACGCGCTGCAGTGGCCCCGCGGAACGCACGTTGACGTAGGCAATGTACCCACCGACCAGTACACAGATCGTCGCGGCGGCCAGGCTGAGCCCAAGACTGGTCAGCAACGCCTGCAACCCCCGCGATCCCGGTTCGAACAGGGCCCAGTAGTGCCGAAGGGTGAACGTCAGCTCCGCCCCGGCCCAGGAGTCCACGAGACTGGTGAGCACCATGGCGACGTAGGGCAGCACGGAACTCAGCAGAAACAGCCCGCCGATGAACGCCCACCCCGCCCATTTCCCCCAACGGCCCAGGGGTTGCAACGCCCCCTCGCCGGGCCGGAAGGCACCGCCGCCGAGCAGGCGCGCCAGCCAGCGACTGCCGTACATGCACACCAGTGCGAACAGACACAACAGACTCGACAGCGACGTTGCCAGGGCAAAGTCCGCCGGCCAGCTCGTGATCAGATAGAAGATCTCCGCTGGCAGCAGGGGCAGATTCGAGCGCGTGCCGAGCACGGCAGGCACGCCGAAGTTCGATAGCGCCTCCAGAAACACCAGCAGACCGGAGTTGAAGACGGCGGGGAGTAGCAGCGGCAGCAGGACGTAACGCATGCGCTGGAACCAGCCCGCACCGAACAGGGTTGCCGCATCCTCGAGCCGCCTCGGCAATGATCCGAGGGTCGCTTCCACCGCCAGCGCCACGTAGCCGAACGAGGCCAGGGCCATGACCAGGGTGACGCCCCAGAAGGAGAAGAACCACAGCCGCAGCCACTCCGGCAAGCCGCCGATCAGCCCGTCGGCGAACCCCCCTTCCTGCATCACCAGGATGTAGGACAGCGCGGCAATATACGGCGGTGTCATGATGGGCACCAGGAGGGAGAGCCGCGCCCAGAGCTTGCCGGGCAGATCCGTGCGGGCCAGGAGGTAGCCGCAGGGAATGCCGAACACCCAGCTCACCACCGTGACCGCCCCGGCCCAGGCCAGGGATGTCCGGATCATGGCCGGCAGCTCGGGGGTCTCCAGTATACGGCGGTAGGCTTCGCCGAAGCCGTCCAGCGACCCACCGAGAATATCCGGAAAGACACTCTGTGCGAAAAGAACCGCCAGTGGATATCCCGCCGCGACCGCCAGCAACAGCAGACACAGCAGCAGCGGCAACCGGGCCCTCAGGTACACCATCAGCATGCCCGGAAACCGACCTGATCAGTCATCGCCGCGCACCACCTCGGCGCGTTCGATCTCGATCTGAAACCGGCGCAGGACGCGGTTCTGGTTGGCCAGTGCCGCTTCCACGTCGTCCTGGAACAGCGGCGGCAACTCCCGCGTCCCCCGGGTCGAGGACGGCTCCGTGTCGCGTCGCGCCGGAAGCAGGTGCTCGTCGGCGACACGCCGCTGCACGGGTTCGGTGAAATAGAAATCCACAAAGGCCCGGGCCGCATCGGGCGCTCCGGTGCCAGCCATTATGGCAATGGGCCGACGCACCATGGCGGAGCCGGAGGGCGGGTAATGCATGACCACCGGGGCGCCATCGGCGATCTGGCGGTAGATGAGATAATCCACGGCGCCCAGTATCAGGTCGTAGGTTCCCACCAGCAGCCCGCTGATCGCCTGGCTGTTGGCGGCCGCGAAATCGAGGCCACTTCGACGCAGACCGAGAAAATCAGCCCACATGGCCTCCTCGGAGAGCGCATACGCAACCACGAAGTCCGCCGCCGAACCGGAACGCGACGGTGACGGCATGGTCACACGGCCCTGGAAGTCTCCGTCGAACACCGTGGCCCAGTCCAGGCCATCCTGATGCCTGCCTTCCCGGACGGCCATCCCGACCAGCGCGGCGGAGGTGGCATAGTAGTAACCATCGGGGTCGTGCCAGCCCGCCTCCGTCGCATCCACCCAGTCCGGATCCTGATAGCGCAACAGCCGGTCATCGGCTTTCAGCGCCTCGGCAGCGACCTCGCTGGCGAAGATCACCACGTCGGCGCGAGGGCGATACCGTTCGGCCTCCAGACGGGCCATCACCTGCCCCGTGGTGGCACCGAAGAACTCGACGGTCACCCCCGTCTCCCGGACGAAGTCATCGATGACGGCTTCTGCCAGCGGTCGCGGCCCGGCGGAATAAACAACCAGCGCGTCACCGTCGCCGTCATCACCAGCACAGCCGGCCACGAGGCCAAACACCAGCGGCAGCAGGGCCGGGAGTGTCCGGGAAAGCAGGCCCATCAATCCGATAGGAACCGCATGGCGCTTGCCGGGAAGCGCACGTGCACCGCCCCGCCGCGATTCACGGCGCCATCGGCGAAACCGCGGATCAGTCGCCCGTTCGGCAAGGTGGCGAACGCCTCATGCCGATCCCCGAGAAAATTGGTCTGCTCGCACGTTGCCGGTAGTTCCACCAGGTCGTCACCGCTGCAACACCGCTCCGAGGAAATGCAGATCGCTTCACGGCGAACCAGGCACTGCCCCGACTCCGCCGGCAGCGCCCCATTGCCCGGGAGGTCCAGCACGCCATCGTCGATGACGATACTGCTGCCGTTGCGCCGGTAGGGCATCAGGTTGCTCGCCCCGAGGAACTCGGCGACGAACTGCGTCCGCGGTTCGTTGTAAATCACCTCCGGCGTCCCGCACTGCTCGATGCGCCCGCGGTTCATCACCGCCACCTGGTCACCCAGCGTGAACGCTTCGGCCTGATCGTGGGTGACATACACGGCGGTGAGCCCCGTCTCCCGAAGCAGGCGCGCCAGTTCATGTTTGAGGTCTTCGCGCAAACGGGCATCCAGCGCCGAGAGGGGCTCATCGAGCAGCATGAGGTCCGGCTGCACGGCCAGGGCCCGCGCAATGGCCACCCGCTGCTGCTGTCCGCCGGAGAGCTGGTCCGGGCGACGGTTGCGGAAGGCGCCCATCTGGACCTGGTCGAGCACCTCCTGCACGCGTCGGGCCCGGTGGGGCGCATTGACCCGCTGCATGCGCAACCCGAAGGCGACATTCTCCGACACGGTCATGTGCGGCCACAGGCTGAAGTCCTGAAACACCATGGAGAACCCGCGCTCGCGCATGGCCACATGGATGCCGTTGGCAGGGTCGTCGAGCGTGCGCCCGCGGCACGCCAGTGTTCCCGAGTCAGCGGCCAGCATGCCCGTAATCACGTTCAACAGGGTGGACTTGCCGCAGCCGGACGGCCCCAGCAACACGACACACTCGCCCTGATTCACCTTCAGATCGATCCCGTCCAGCACCCGCCGACCGGCGAACTCCTTCGTGAGCCCCTTGCACTGCATGAACGTTGCCATGACGCCTCCATTAACGGTCCTGCGTTCGGTGGACCGTTTTCATGGCCCCTAGTGAACGGGAAAGAGATTGCAGGGGTATGACAGGAGAGCTGGCGAGTCATCAAACGGTCACACGGAATTAACGCCTGGTTCACGAAATTTTTCCAAGGTGGACGGCCTGCGCAACGGCAAGGATGCGGCGCAATCCATCCGACACCGTTACCCGAGCAGGAGGATTCCCCATGTGGCACCGCCGCCCCCGTCTGAATTCGTGGCGCCTGACCTTGCTGCTGGCCGCCAGTGGCCTGAGCGCCTCAGCCGTCGCCGT
Source organism: Aquisalimonas asiatica (assembly GCF_900110585.1). Taxonomy (NCBI): domain Bacteria; kingdom Pseudomonadati; phylum Pseudomonadota; class Gammaproteobacteria; order Chromatiales; family Ectothiorhodospiraceae; genus Aquisalimonas; species Aquisalimonas asiatica. Next base: position 220,638 of record NZ_FOEG01000002.1, read on the forward strand.
GGCCGATGACCCCGAGCCCAGCGATGACGTCCTCACCGTCTACCTGCACGACCATGGCGACGCTATCGCAGAGCGCTTCACTGAAGACACGGGCATCGAGGCCCAGATCGTCGACATGAGTGGTGGCGAGATCCTGGCCCGCATCGAGGCCGAGCGCGCCAACCCGCAGTGGGACGTGGTGTACGTACAGGGGCACGGCAGCGTGCACCGGCTCTACGAGACCGGTCAGCTGCTGGATGACGGTTGGCAGCCGGAGGCCGCGGAGAACTACACCGAGATGGGCCGCGAGATCTACGAACAGGACCCGGAGACGGCATGGTGGCCCGTGACGGTGAACGCCCCCGCTCTGCTCGTCTACAACCCGGACTACGTGGACGCCGACGACGTCACCAGCTGGGACGCCCTGCACGACCCGCAGTTCGAGGGCCGCGTGGGTATGCCCGATCCGGCCATCAGCGGCCCGGCCTATCCCTACGTGTCCTGGTTCTTCGAGGACGACATGGATGCCGGCTACGCGTTCTGGGAAAAGGTCTTCGACAACGGCGTGCGCATGTACCGCTCCAACAGCCCGGTGGCCGAAGCCCTGGCCGCGGGTGACATCTGGGTCGCCGGCCTGGAAGAGCCCAACACCTACGGCGAAGTTGAAAACGACGAGAGCATCGAGGTGGTGTATCCGGAGGAAGGCACTCCGGGCGCGGCCCGCGCCGTGGGCATCTCCGCCGACACCGACGTGGCCGATGACGCCAAGGCGTTCGTCGAGTGGATGCTCTCCGCGGAGACCCAGCAGTACCTCACCGAGATCGAGCACCGGAACAAGTACTTCGTGCCGCTGATCGAGGGTGCCGAGCCCAACGACCTGCTGCCCCCTAACCAGTTCCTAGACGAGGTCACCCCGTACGCGTTCACGGACTACGAATGGGCCGGCGAGGTGGAAGAGGAAATCAAGCGCTGGTTCAGCGACATGGCCCAGTGAAGGGGCTACTGGCGCGGCCACTGACCGCGCCGGAATGACACGCACGGGTGGAGCCCTCCGGGCTTCGCCCGTCTTTGCGTTCCGGGAAGGCACACGGACACGCCTGCCCACGGATGCATCATTACCGGAGTGTTCGCACCATGTCGGTCACCACCGATACGCACCGAAACTCACCGCTGACGGGGTTGCTGGCGCGCCTTCCCAAACCCGAGAGCCTGCTGGGATGGTTCATTGCCGCCACGCTGGTTGTGCTGGTCGGCCTGCCGCTGGCGGCCATCCTCCTGCACCTGGCCTACCCGCAGCTCTATCTGGGAATCTTCGATCTCGGCGATTTCGACCTGTTCACCGATCTGTGGGAGCGGCGCCTTTGGCGCACTGCCGTGCAGAACTCACTGTACCTGTCCTTTGGGACCATGGTGATCGGCACTCTGATCGGTGCCGGCATGGCGTACCTGCGCCACACCTACCGGTTTCCCACCGCCGGGCTGATCGACTTCGCCGCCTGGTTCGTACTGGTGATGCCGTCGTTCATCATCGCCCAGGGCTGGGTGCTGTTCGGGCGCAGCGGCGGCACGGCGCACCAGATGGGCATGCCGTGGCTGGGCGAGTTTATCTTCTCCCTGCCCGGGCTGGTCATGGTAATGAGCCTGGCGAACTTCCCGCTGGCCTATCTTGCTTTCAGTGCCGCCTTGCACTGGAACGTGCGCAGCCTGGAGCAGGCCGCGCGCCTGGCGGGTGCCACCTCGGCCCAGGTGGTACGCACCATCAAGCTGCCGCTACTGCTGCCCGCCCTGCTGTCCGCCGCGATCCTGGTGTTCGTGGACACCGTGGGCGACTTCGGCCTCCCGGCCGCGTTCCTGTCGGTGTTCCGGTTCCCGCTGATCCCGTACGTGATCCGCCAGGAGATCCAGACGGTGCCCGTCTCGTTCGAAGGGGCGGCGGTGCTGGCATCGGTCCTGGTGGCCATGGTGGCGATTGCCATTACCATCCAGATCCGGCTGCTGCGCAACGCCGGTGCCGACTTCCTCACCGGCGGCGCACGCCCCGTGGACCGGCCGCGCCCGCGCTTCTGGCCGGTACTCACGGCACTCAACGTCGCCTTCCTGGGGCTGGCGATCTTCGCGCCGCTGGGCACCAGCCTGTCAGTGTCCTTCCTGCAGCGCTACAGCACCGGGTTCACCCTCGACAACCTGACGCTGCTGAACTACCGGGCGGTGCTCTCCGAAGGCTCGGTACTGCTCCCGGCCATGGCGAACTCGTTCGGCATCGCCTTCGGCGCCGCACTGATTGCCCTGGCCGTAGGCTTTCTGGCGACCTATCTGCTCGCCTACAGCGGTTCACGGTTGCGCCGGTTCATCGACATCACCTCCACGGTCACGCTGGCGGTGCCGGGCATCGTGCTGGCGGTGGGCTACATCCTCTGGTGGAACCAGCGCTGGCTGGCGGACTGGGGCATCCAGGTCTACAACACGCCGTGGGTCATCGTGCTCTGCTCGGCGGCCGCATCCATCCCCATCGCCGTTCGCGTGGTACTCGGCAACGTGGCGCAGGTGCCCAAGTCGTTCCTGAACAGCGCCTCGCTCCAGGGCGCCGGGCTGTGGACACGCATCCGCACGGTCCTCATGCCGCTGACCCTGGCCGGGCTGCTCTCCGCCGGTCTGGCCGTGTTCGCCACCAGCGTCTTCGACCTGGCCATCACCACCATGCTGCAGCCGTCGGGTTTCCCCACGATCCCGGTGATCATCGACGAACACTTCCGCACGGTGCAGTACGGCTGGGCCACGGCAGCGACGGTGATCGTCTGCCTGATCACCGCCGCCATCATCGTCACCACGCGCTTCCTGGTGAAGCGCCTCTTCAGACAATACTTCGCGACAGGAGGCTCACAATGACGAGCAACACGGCAGAAGTCGCCATTCACGATCTGCAACGGCATATCGGTGCGGTCCGCGCCCTCGACGGCGTCAGCCTGGAGATTCCCACCGGCGAGACGCTGGCGGTGCTGGGGCCGTCCGGCTGCGGCAAGTCCACGCTCCTGCGTCTGCTGGCCGGCCTTGACACCCCCACCGGCGGCGAAATCCACATCGCCGGCCAGAAGGTCAACGGCAACGGCCTGGAAGTGCCCCCGGAGCGCCGGCCGGTGAACATGGTGTTCCAGGATTTCGCGCTCTGGCCGCACATGAACGTGAAGCAGATCCTGCAGTACGGCATGAAATACCGGGGCATCGCGCGCGGCCGGCGCGATCAGCGTGTCACGGAACTGCTGGAGCTGGTGGACCTGGGTGGCATGGAAAAGCGCTACCCGCGCGAGCTCTCCGGCGGCCAGCAGCAGCGCGTGGCCATCGCCCGCGCGCTGGCCACCGAGCCGCGGGTACTGCTGTTCGACGAGCCCCTGTCGAACCTGGACTCCCAGCTGCGCCAGCAGATGCGCGACGATCTGGCGCGATTGCTCAGGGAACTGGGCACCACCGCACTGTACGTCACACATGACCTGCAGGAGGCCCTGGCTCTGGGGCAACGTGTGGTGGTCATGCAGGCGGGGCGCATTGCCCAGATTGACGAAACCCGCGAACTCTTCCGCAAGCCGGCCACGCCCTGGGTGGCGGAACTGGTGGGCTACGCGAACACTCTGGACGGCCGGATCCTGCGACGGGAGGACGACTGGGCACTGGTGCAGGCCGGGCAACAGACCCTCTGGGCCCTGTGCCGCGATCACGAACTCGCCGACGGCGATGCCACCCAGATCATGTTCCAGCCCCGCGGCTGCCGGCTGAGCCAGCAGGCACCCCAGGAGAGCAACCTGAACACACTGCCGGTGCAGGTGGAACAGCAGGTGTTCGAGGGCCACGGCTGGCGCATCAACTGCCGCCACGGTCAGCGTCTGCTCCAGGTGCATGACGCCCTGCCCCACGACGCCGGCGCCGGGATGGCGCTCGCGTTCGAGAAAGCCGCCACCCACGCCTATCGGCGATCGGAAGAGGCCGTGCCCGTGGAAACCACGGAAACCGCTGCACGGATTGCCTGACAGCAGTACAAAAAAAGCCCCGGTCGCTGACCGGGGCTGTAAGGGCGGACTTGTACCGACCGCTTAGAAGTTGTACTGCATGCGGGCGAGAAAGGTAACGGGGCTGTCCTCGTCGGTTTCGCCACCGGTCAGGTCAGACACGGCGCCGCTGTCCTTGACGTCCGTGAAGATCACGTTGCCCATGAAGCGCAGGTTGGAGCTGTGGTAGTAGTTCAGCGCCAGGGTCACGCTGTCCTGCTCGCCGCCCTGGATGTCACGGTCGTTGAGGTCCATGTGGCTGTAGCGCGCGGCCACTTCCCAGGCACCACCGTTCCCCTGGGGCGAAATGCCACCGAAGCCGCCGCTGCCGTAGCTGCGGGACTCGCCGGTGAGCACGTAGCTGACCTGGGCGTGGTAGCCGTCGAAGCTCACGTCACTGCCGTTGTCCCGGTCCACGTCCACGTTGACGTACTCGGCCTCGGCGGAGAACGGCCCGGCGATATAGGCGAGTTCCAGCCCGTACTTGGTGGTGGAGTCGGCGTCGATGTCCCCGGTACTGATCAACCGCACCCCGGCAGGCCGGGATTCCGGCCGATCACTGAAGCCCAGCGTGCGGTAGTCGCTGTCGGAGTCGAAATCCTCGTAGGCGGCAGAGACGCCCAGGTGCAGGATCTGGCCACCGCCCAGCTCCGGGCTGGCCACGAAACGGCCGGCCACGCCCAGCGGCATGTCGCCATCCGCATCATCGCCGATGGCGCGGCCGTAGAGCGCGGACTGGAACGTGAACATGCCCTCGGAGACATCGTAGAACACACCCATGCGGCGGGAGTCCGGCACGATGTTCTGCGGCGTGGCGCGCTCGATGAAGGTGATGTTGTTGGAGCTGGTGAGCTGGTTCAGCCCCATGGGCACCTTGGTCTGCCCGAGGGTGATGCGGCCCACGTCCAGGGACCGGCGCAGGCGGAAGTCGGCGGCGCTGACGCCCTCTTCCGCGAAATCCGCCTCGATACGGAAGTCCCACAGCTCGTCCAGGTCGCCACCAACACCCAGGCGGGCACGGCGATTGAGGAAACCATCGTCCATATCCACGTTGTCTTCATCGTGGAAGCCGGCGTCGATATGCAGACGGCCGCGTGGCTCGAACTCAGGGTAGGCCGCGGCCTGGGAGATACCCGCCAGGCCCATGCCCGCCGCGATGCCGAGTGCTGTCAGTTTGGTTGCTTTCACGCTTACCTCCGAAGGAATGGTCTCGTTTCGTCGGCCCTGCCTTGCGGCGGCCGCAAGTGCATTGGCGAGGGGAACAATAAGGCGGGGATGTGACTGTTTCCCGATGCCACAGTGACCGTTTGGTGACATGCGACGCCTGTTGTGCCGGCACCACGTGCGCTGTCACGGAACCGTGATCCCGGCGTCACACCGGGGCAATGCGGCGAACGGAGACTGCGCGCAGGCCTCCGTCCGCACCCAGGGAGTCATCTCATGCGCATTACACTGGTCACCGAAACCTACCGCCCCGAGGCCAACGGCGTCGCCATGACGCTGGGCCGACTGGTGGATTACCTGAGCCGTCATGGCCACCAGGTGGAGCTGGTCACGCCGACACTGAAGCGCGACGACGTGCCCGCCAGCCTCTCGCTGCTGACACTGCCCGGCCTGCCGCTGCCCGGATATCCGGCGGTCCGGTTCGGGCTGCCCGCCGTGCGCCGGCTGGTTGCCGAGTGGGGGCGGCACCGCCCCGACGTTATCTACGTGGCCACCCAGGGCCCGCTGGGATGGGCCGCCGTGCGCGCCGCCAGGCGGCTTGGCCTGCCGGTGATTTCCGGTTATCACACCCACTTCAGTGCGTACGGTGAGCACTACGGGTTGGGGCTGGCGGCACCGCTGGTGGACAGCTACCTGCGCCGGTTTCACCGTCGTACGCGCCTGACGCTGGCACCCACGCAGCAGCTGGCCGCGCAGCTCCGGGACGCCGGCTTCGGCGACGTCGAGGTCCTGTCCCGGGGGGTGGACACGCGGCTTTTCCAGCCGCAGCGCCGCTGCGACGAATTGCGACGGCAGTGGGGTTTGCTGCCCGGGTCACCGGTGGTGCTCTACGTCGGGCGCATCGCCGCGGAGAAGAACCTGGACCTGGCGGTGCGGGCGTTCCGCGCGATCCAGCGCAGCACGCCCACGGCCCGCTTCGTGCTGGTGGGTGACGGACCGTTGAAGGCCCGCCTTGCCGCGGACAACCCCGATTTCGTCTTCACCGGCTGCCAGTCCGGGGAGGCGCTGGCACGGCATTACGCCTCGGCTGACCTGTTCCTGTTTCCGAGCCTCACGGACACCTTCGGCAACGTGGTGCTGGAAGCCATGGCCAGCGGGCTCCCGGTGGTCGCCTTCGATCACGGTGCGGCGGCGGAGCACATCAGCCCATTCTCCAACGGCGTGACGGCGCCCCTCGGCAACGCGGACCGTTTCGTGGCACTGGCGATTCTCCTCGCGCGGGAACCCAGCCTGCGGCACCGTTTCGGGGCGCTCGCGAGGGGCACGGTCAACACGCTGGACTGGGACACGGTCGGCGCCCGGTTCACGGCGCTGCTGGCAGCCCACGCAACCGGCAAACAGCCATCGACCGGCCCCCGGCCTCTGGTCGCCGCCGGCTGACCGGGTGTCACTGTCACGTAACAGCCACTGAAACCCCATGTAACACCGGGGCGTCATCCTCGCGGACCACATTCACTGTAAACACCGAATCGGGAGAGTGACGATGCGAAACGTGACAGCCCTGGTCGCCGCGGCGGCGCTGACGGCCCCCGCCTTCGCCCTGGCCAGCCCGGCAGAGGACGTGGCGGACTATTGCGACAGCCCCCTGCGGCTGGCGGACACCGGTATTGAAGGCGCCGAGGAACTGCGCCGCGCATTCGCGCCGTTCGCCGAGGAGTTCACCGAACTGACCGGGGTGGAGATGGAGTTCTTCCCGCTGAGCGACCGCACCTCCGCAGCCAACGCGCTGCGCTACGACTCCATCGACCTGGTCCTGGCCGGACCGTCCGAGTACGTGGTGATGACGGCGGTCTCGGGCAACGTCTCCCCCGCGTTCGGCCTGGAACGTGACGGTTACGGCGCCTACATCGTCGCTCACAGCGACCTGGGCCTGAACGGCATCGAGGATCTGGAAGGCAAGCACCTGGCGTTCGGCAGCGTGGGCTCCACCACCAACCACATTACCCAGGGCTGGATGATCGAGGATGCCGGCCTGAGCCTGGGCGACGACGTGCGCTACACCCACGCCGGTGATGCGCGGGTGCAGACTTTCGTCAACGGCGACGTGGACGCCGCGGCCGTCGGTTACCGGGACGTGGACATCATCGAAGAATACGACCCGGACCTGGAGTACGACATCATCGCCGACAGCGGCACCATGCCGCGGGATGTGTTCGTGGCCCGGGACGCTCTGGGCGAGGAGTGCATCCAGGCCATCAGCGACACCGCCATGGCGTATGAGGACGCGCTGTTCCAGGCCTTCGTCCAGCCGGCGGCTGACGAGCCCGATACCGACGAAGGGCAGGAGCGCTCGAAGTACCTGGGGGCGAAATTCGTCGATGACATCACCGACGAGGAATACGACATGGTGCGCGAAGCCTACGAGGTGCTCGGTCTCGAGCTCTGATCCCCGTCGCCATGACGCATCGGGGCGGTTCGGCGAACAGTCGGTCCGCCCCGATGACGTTCCGGACCGGACCACGGCCCGACATCCAACGGAGGCACCCATGTCAGTGATTCACGCGGATAACGTCCACAAACGGTTTGGCAAGGTGCACGTACTGCGCGGCATCGCATTCCGGATCCCCGAACGGGAAGGCGCAATCCTGCTCGGCGCCAACGGCTGCGGCAAGTCCACGCTCATGCGCTGCATGAACGGCCTCGCCCGCCCGGAGCAGGGCTCGATCCATGTCCACGGCAGCAACGTGGCCAACTGTAGTCAGCGCAAGCTCCGCGAGGTCCGCCGAGGGGTGGGCATGGTGTTCCAGAACTTCAACCTGGTGGGCAACCTCAGCGTGTTCCAGAACGTGCTGTACGGCGGGCTGGCGCGCCATCGCAGCTTCTTCGCCATCACGGCACCGCTGGCCTCACGGGAGGAGCGGGCGTACGCCATGCACTGCCTGGAGCGGGTCCAGCTTGCGCGCTGCGCGGATCAGCGCGCCGACCAGCTCTCCGGTGGCCAGCAGCAGCGTGTGGCCATCGCCCGGGTGCTGATGCAGCGGCCGTCCGTGGTGCTGGCGGATGAACCGGTTGCCAGCCTCGACCCGAAGGCGGCGCGGGAGGTCATGAACCTGCTCTGGGGCGTGGTGCGCGAGGAAGGCATGACACTGCTGTGCACGCTGCACCAGCTCGACTTCGCCATGGAGTACGGCGATCGCGTCATCGGCATGAAAGCGGGTCACGTTCAGGTGGACCGCCCCATGGGACAGACCAGCCGCGATGAGCTGCAGTCCCTCTACGAGGGCAACGTGCGGGTGGACGAAACCCCGTCCGACGCCGTCACGCCGCTGAGACGGGCGTCCTGAAGCGTCGCCCCTCGCGTCCCCCAGAACCTCCAGGAGTTGATTTCCATGGCTTCCCCCGAGCAGCCCGGGGGCCGGCACGGCCCCCAGCCCAGCCGTTTCGAACTGCCCTCGGTATTCACGTGGGTCGTCCTGGTCGGCTTTCTTGCCTTCTTCATCCAGGGCATTACCGCGGTGGACGTGGAGGGCTCCCGACTCATCGCCGGCGTCGGCAACATGGGCGACTTCATCGCCCGGGCCGTGCCACCGGACCTGATGTAGGGCGCCGCGATAATCCGACGCCCAGTTCAAGATAATCCCGATTCGTGATTTCTCAGGTGATGAAACGCGCATTTCGGAATTAGTCTAGCCGTAACCCCCAGTCGAAGCTGTAGGTGCCCACGTCTTCCCCGGTGTACGCATCGCGAAGGACAGCGGTCGTGGAATCCGGGTTATCCGCAAAATGGTACGTCAAGACGACGTTGATGAATTGCTCCTTGTCCTGGACGGTTAGGCGCTCCCAGCCAGAGCCGAGATAGACGCGAGGATAGTCGGTTGGGGTTTCGATCCGCTGGACAATGCCTACGCCCTTGAGATCATCAATAAACTGCCGCCTGTCACTCTGAGCCTCGTCACTCTTGTCCAGCTCTCGCCAGCCCTCAGGCATCCGATCATCTCCAGGGCCAGACTCTTCCTCTTGGCGCTCAGCTTCTGGCTCCCCTGAGGACTCAGAACTTTCCGCGTCATCCATGTGCTCAGCGCCCTCGCCGGCGATGCCATCTGTGGACTCGGGCTTGCTACCGTTGCTGGCCAACTCCTCCGTCTGATCACTCGATGCGGCGCCATCTGGGTCTCCGTACATCAAGCCACCAAGCAGCATGAACACCATCGTGGCCAACACATAGAAGAGGGCGGCCACCAGGCGTCGTGGCGACTCGCTCCACGGCATAACCCACTTCGGACGAAATAGCCCGACGAAGATCGCCAGGAACGATGCAACAACCAGCAACCCCAGCACGGCTTCCATATGCCCCCCCCCTTGAATCATCTCCTGGGCCGAACCGAAAGCCTCCGTGGCTGCAGAGACGCAGACAGCGTCACCCTGTTACGTCAGCCAAGGAGTAACCAGGAGGTCGGCCGAGTCGCGATAAACATTAGTGGCGCCATTGATTGCCCGCTCTGCCTTTAAGACCTCCAGGCCAGCTTGCTCCAGGTTGGGCGGAACCACCAACAAGGTCGGACGAATCGCGAGAGGGCGACCGCCGTCAGCCTTCATGTTCATCATTGCCGCACGCGCCGTGCCGTAGCTCTCTTTGGTTAACGGCTGCCGACTCCGGAATGCCATCTGCCAGAACCCGAACCCAACATTCGATCTAGCGCGGACGCCGTACCGAAACTCGTCTTCCATGAACACCCGCTCATCAGACTCATCAACCATCGCTTGCAGCTCAGGGGGAATTCTCTCCTGGAAGATGAGGGGCTTGATTGCGCGGGTCACGTCCAGAAGATACCAGCTGTCCCCCGGGTCGCTCTCCGGGATGTCCTGATTGCTGACAAACTCGGCGTCTCCGGTGCCGTCCACCTCTGGGTAAACCGGGTGCTCGTCGTCGAAGAAGTTCTGCCCGTCGTAGCAGTGCTCCTCGTGGGCGCGCTTCAGGAGCCCAAAGACCAACTCATCAGGATGCACGGCCGCGGCACGCCCCATCTCTTGAAACAGGGGCACGTAGATACCGACATTGTCGTCCTCCACATCTACGCGCTTGACCCCGACCGTGGATTCCCAGAGCTTGTTCTCGATCTGGTAACCGTGGGCTGCCATATCCCTGATTTGGCGTTCGCCCACCCACTCCCGGAAGGTTGGAAACTGGCCAAGCCAGCCATACGTGTTACTGCGCGTTGAGCTGGGCACGCGAGTAGCAACGCGGCCCCATGCAGATTCGGCAATCTCTAGCCCGTCCTGAAACTGGCGCCGAAATCCAGTTTTGAGGGCTGATAGGACATCAGGTGTGATAATCATCCAGCTTCACTCCTTCACTGTAATGTGCACAGGAAAGTGCCGACGGTCAGCGGTCGGCGTAACCGAGGCCTTCCGCTTCCACTCGGCACCTGTAGCCTCGTTTGTTCACCACGTGACTGACCTGGGTAATAAGCCAGTCACCGTTCACGCCGTCTCGGAACCCGCTTAGCCTCAGCCTCTGGCGGGATGCCAGCGAGGGGTTTCCCGGCAAATTGATCGTGAGGCGGCGACTCTCCCTCCAGGCGCGATGGAGGGTAGACCTCGCATTCGCCTGGGCAGTGGCTTCGTCCAGGAACACACGCGACAGCGTTCGGACCGGCTCACCCTCACCGACGGTCACGGGAATGCGCCGCGCAAGGTCGTAGTCTTGGTAGGTGGCGACGACGCTTCCCACCTTCTTTTTCGTCATGAAGTGGGCTCGCCACGTGGAAACGTCGGCGGGGGTCAACTCGGTGACCGGGATTGGCTCGCCGTCCGGGCCTTCGGTGGCGTCATAGCTAATCACAACCCACTTGCCGTCGATGACCTTGAATAAGGTGCCGTATTCAGCTGCGACCTGGTGAGCTAGCGCGAGATCGGATTGCCCCGACTGGTCGACAAACCCCAGGTGGGTCTCCCCCAGATCGGCGGGATAGATGCCGAAATCGTATCCGTGCTCGGCAGCCAGCCGCTCTATGAGCTCTCCGAGCGTCATGTTCGGATGCGAGCGGTCTCTCCCCTCCCGCATCTGGCTCGTAAAGTCAGCAGATGTGGCCGAGAAATGTAGCCGCGCCGGGGGACCGGCGTGCTCGATCTGATCAATGGCGAAGCGGCTTGAGGAAGCCGGCTCAACAAGGGTCTCGCCGTCGTATCCGAGGGCCCGCAGCCGTAAGAGCGCCCCCTCCCGCGGCCACGTCCAGTCCTGATTGTCTGCTACCTCGATCTCCAGGGCATCCGACTCATACCCGGCCCGGTCTTCAAGGCGGAGCTCAATGAGAGCGTCGGCGATGTGTTTCGTGAGATCCACGCCCTGCGCTTCAATTTGGTATGTTGGCTTAATCATCATTCACCTTTATGAGAGGGTCTGCGAATGAAAACGCGCGCGCTTGTCTGGTTGGCCGCTATCGCTGTCTCTGGCTGCGCAACCCAGACCGGCCCGTGGGAGGGCTACGAAAAAACATCCGAAGATGCCGAATGGGTAGGCGGGTACTACTCCGGAAAGCACCCTGACCCGGAGGCTGAGCTGATCGACCACTGCCGTTCCGGCTGGCGCGCAGGTGCTCCCTATGCGCTTCAGCTGCGCCATGTCGAGACTGACGAGCGAGTGACGGTCACGTGCTCGGACGTCCAGGACTAACTCCACGGCATCTTCACCTTGGGAGGCTCAGCTCCTCCTTCGTCAAAATCCGGCAACTCCACTAGAGTGCCAGCCGGCAGGCGAGGGCCGAGACTGGCGAGGCCTTTGTTCGCAGCCAGAACGCGCTCAACAACCCCGCGAGTTTTCCCGTAGTACATGTGGCAGATTTCATCGACCATCTCGCCTTCTTTTGCCCGATAGACCGCCATCGCCACATCCTCCTCGCTGTGCAAACCGGACAAGCCGGTACTTCATATGCGCCCCAACCGGGAGACCGACAGGGGAGAATCGGCGCTCGGCGGCTGGAGCGGGGGCAGACAACCCCTGGTGGCTCTTGTCTGACGCAGAGAGGGGCCACCACCAACTCCGCGCCCGTGCTTCGTGCCGGTGCACTGGCACCACCAGACCCCGATCCGGCCCGAAGCTGCGCAGACTCCCCTTTACGACCCCCAGGCAACGGCGCCTGCGCATACCGTTACCTGGCCCGGGAACCCAGGAGGCGGTGTTCCCGGGTCTCACGAGGATCATCGCCTGCCTGACAAGACCTCCCGAAAAAGATCCGACAGCCCTTCTTCGGCAAGGCGCTCAACCTCCCATTGCCGCTGTTTCAGATAGCGCCCAGAGCGCGCCTCGCGATCAGCCGAGAAGAGAACCCCAGCCCCGACATCGTGGCCATCTGCCTCGTTGAATGCGGCCAAGCGAGCGGCTGGAAGAAAGAGCGGCCAGCCACCGCTATGCAGGAACCCGGCGCTTTCACTGCCAACAACCTCAACCACCAGGGCGTTCAGGCCGCTCAACCGGGCAAACGATTCGCAGAGGGCGTTTGCATGCTGCACGTATTCCGCGCCTACTTGCTCAGCCTCCGCCAAGACAAGCTGCTTCAAGACCTCACGGGTTTCGTGTTCCAGCTCGGACAAATCTGCTTTGGCGGACTCGAGCTTACGGCGCAAGCCGGCCAGCGTCTGGCTCGCGTCGCGGAAGCGCTGAAGCTTCTCCGCCCGAGACCCATCGGAATCCTTCAGCAGCGCACCCAGCTCGCGGTCGATCTCCACCAGGGCCGCGTCATCCGCTTCGCCGGCAACGATATCGGCAAGCACAGACTCGCGTCGGGATTGCAACCCTTCCAAAGCCTGCTCCTCGGCTCCAAGACTGTCCGTCATCGAAGCATCGTGTTCAGCAGCAAGCTCACGGAGCCTCTCAACCTCGCTGCGTTTAGCTTTCAGCGCCTCCAAGTGGTTACGCGCACCCTCGCGAGCCTCACTGGCGACGCTGTCACCGACCTGCGCAGTCCGTCGATGATGGTTGTTTGCGTTCGCTGTCACGTTGTACCTCCTGCCTGAGTCTTTGCCGGTAATAGCCCCGGTCCCGCACCGGCTCAGCGGTGCTCCGACATGGGGCGACAGCCATCACCACGATGCTTCTCAAGCACCTGATAGATGGCCCGATCCGTACACTGAAATTGCTGAGCAAGCTCGGTCGTCGATGCACCTGCTTGCCGGAGAGCGAGAATCACCCTGTCCCGAACCAATAACCTAAGCCTGTACAGTCGGGGTATCGCCACCGCATCTCCACCAGCCACCTCCAGGAGAAGGTTTCGAGCTTCGGCGCTGAGATCATCGAACAGGGAGCCGGGCTCATGCGGAAGGGTCGGTATGTAACACCTCAACCCTCCCAGGACGTCGCAGATTTCTGCGGCCGCTTCGGGCGCAACGTCACCGAAAGCCTCAAGGCTTCCGCCAGCGCATGCGCTCTGGATCTCCTCACCTGACAGCAGCCCTTCTTCGAGGGCCTCTGCGAGTCGCACTTCGGCGGCTGATCTCCAGGTTGGTATTTGCATTCCACACCCCTACTGAAAGACTTCGCATAGGAAGCCACAGCAGGCCGGCGCGACGCACGGTGAAGCACTTCAGCAGAAGCAGAGAAGACGGAAGGCGGAGGGAAAGGCGCTCTTGTGAGCGAGAAGGCAGCGTGGCAATGGGTCAGCGCTTTATCGCGAAGGAGGGGCGCGAGATACCATCCTTTTCAGAGCCACCAGCGCCTTGCCTGCGGTGTTCTGGTCGGTAAAACGAAGCGCTGTGACACCGAAGCTTCGCTCCAGCCAATGATCGAGCCCCCGGGGATCGGGCTCCCCTTTATATCGCTGCCACAGGTCCCGGATGTACTCAACCTGGTCAGGAGTAGCCATCCCCCTCCGGTTGCCATACGTGCGGTGGGCTCGCGGAGTCTGGAACCCCATCTCAGCAAGCCTGTCGATGACAGCCTGAAATCCGGCGCTGTCTAAATGCTTAGAGCTGGTGACGCCGGCAACATCCTGGAGCAACTCTCGGTACGCGGCATCGGACAACGACAGCTTCGCCTTTGCCACATGTAGCATGCTAGTTTGTTTCTTGCTGATGCCCATACTTCCTCCCGATTCGGATGAATTCTGGCACCCTGGAGGGCCAGCCACGGAAACTCGCCCTCGATACCGACCGTGACCCCGCGTAAAACCCGTTTAATATCCCGCTGAGTTGTTTAATAGCTTTGACCCTAGGCAACCCCCGCACAACGCCGCTCAAACGGCTTAGAAGGCGTTGTGCGGGGTTCCGATGGCAACCTAGCCACCGAGATCGCTCAGTTTCTCGATAAGCCTGGAGGCCTCCTCTTCCACTGCTTCAGCCATGTGCATTATTCGGGCCTCCCGCTCCTTCGGGGAGATCGTTGCGTCCGTGTCATCCATCAGGACCCGGGCGGCTGCCCAGCTGAGGGACCGAATCCTCATCACACCTTTGGTGACGTCCATAAGCTCTCGATCCACGGAATCGATCTGGTGTACTTCAGGCATATTCACACCCCTTTGACGATTTCGGCGTTGACTTTCTGCGACCCAACCTCCGCTGCGAGGTTCATGCACTTCACGACCAGGTTGTTCACCACGAGCGGGTAGAGCATCGAAATCGGCTCCCGACTGGACCGACTTCGCAGCATCAGTCGCTCTTCCATGACGCCAAAGGCGTCAGGGTCGAAGCACGCGGCAAGCTCTTTGCCAATGCGCTTGAACTTGAGGGTGAGGTATTCCTGAAGGTGTCCGTTGAGTGGCTCCATTTCCGCCACCTCGATCCTACGAATCACCTCACAAGCCTGACGATTGCGCCTTTCATCCAGGGTGCCACGCAGCTCCGGTTGGCCGACGAGGATAATCGACAGGAGCCTCCTAAAACCGTCCTCCAGTTCCCAGAACCGCTTGAGATACTTGAGCGTCGGGATGGTCAGGTCATGCGCCTCCTCGATGATAAGGACATGGCTGTTCCCGCCACGGCTTGAATCGGTGAGGAGTCGCTCAATCTGCCGGGCCTTCGCTTCCAGCTCTTTGCGTGGCCGCTCCTGGGAGATGTCGGCAATGATCGAATCGCACACGGCCCCGGCCGTCAGCCGCCCTTTGTCGATAATGCGCGGCATGATGGGCGTAATTGACTCACCATCGCGCTGAATGCGATCCAGGAGGTCGCGGCGCAACACACTTTTGCCAGCGCCGGACTCCCCAATCACCGCCAGGAAGCCGCCGTGCTTGGCCGTGCTGAACATGTACTCCCGGATGTAGCGCTGCCCGGGTGAGAGGAAAACGTCGTCCGGCCCCTGAACGTCATCCATGAAGGGGTCGCGGAACAGTGAAAAATGGCGTCGTGCAAGCTGTGATAGCATCTCGTTCTCCGGTAGTTGAGTCTCTTCGTCAGCGATCGGAGCGGTGGCCTGGCCCAGTCGTGCGCGGTCTTGGTCGGTCGAACTCGGCTGGAACAGGCCATCGTCAATCTCCAGGGCCACCTCCACATCCTCCTCCGCGGCACCGCTCTGCCGCAGAAACGCCTTAAGCTGGCTTTGCAGCATGGACCTGGACGCGGAACGCTCCGGCCAGTAACCCCGATTGAGAATATGTCCCACGGTCGGGTTGCTTGGCCTGGGCCCATTCGGCATGGTCAGGAAGCTGGCAAGGTCAGCCCGGCGCAGGCCGAGGGCGGCCATGATCTTCTTCGCTTTGAGTGGCGTCATAGGTCGCGTTCGCAACTCCTCCCATCGGGGTTGTGGCTGGTTTATGCTCATCGTGCTTTGCCTCCTGGGTTCTCCGGCCTGTGGGCCGGCGTTACGCCGTGTTTACACGGCCTTTAAGGAAGAGGGGCGTTTGCCGGTGGGCGGCCCCGCCCCACCAGACAGCCAATCAACGACTGCGCCCAGACTGTCTTCGGGAACGCCATCCGGAAACGCCCGACGAATGGCCTGGTTCTCCTCCGGCTTGATCGGCCGCTCCAGCTTCACAGCGAGGCGCTTCATCGCTTCGATGTGCGTCAAGGGCTGGACTTCGAGGGCGGCAGCAGGATTTGGCACATCCAGCGCCGTTCCCTTGCGGCGCATGTAGCTGGGCAACTCGTCCGCTTCCAGGTAGGAAATAGGGTCGATGCTGCCCTGGAACGCCGGCTCTCGCTTAGCTCGGGCCCGCTCCACCTCCCGGTTGGTCTCGGCGCCGTAGGCTTCCCGTGCGAGAGCTTTGCGGTGGGTATCCGTATCGGTGTCACCAACCGAGTGAAAGCCCTCTCCATAGACAGGCGAATCCAGTCGAAAACCTGCCTCATCCCGCTGAACCGGATCGCACTCGACGAGGATCTCGCCCCCGTTTTCGTCAAGACCGGCAACCAGCACAGAAGGCGCTCTGTAAGGGTTCACCGACACATCGACCTGCTCCCCAACCCGAACGCCAGGAACATGCTCAACGGAATACGTAGCCTGCCCCCAGCCCTGGACGGCGAAGCTGACGGAGAGATCTGAAGCGACCTTGCGTTGCACCGGCTTCGTTTGCAGAAGCTCGCGGCACAATTCCAATGGCGGACAGATACGCAGCTGATCTTCCCGGATGGTTTGCCACAAGCCGTAGCGCGTCTTCTTTGTCCGGGAATGCTGCCGCTTGCTGTTGAAATGGCGCATCCACGCATGGGCCTTCTCATTCAGCTCTTCGATACTCTCGATCCGCATCATGTAGAGCCGGCCCTCAAAGTGTCGCTCCACGATGTCGTGCGTACGCTCAACCTGTCCCTTGGCCCGCGGGTTACCCGGCTCATGAGCGATATGCTCCACCTGCAACCGGTCCAGGAGGTTGCGAATCATGTAGGACTGGTTTGCGCTGCCAGCGTCCCAGACCAGCGTGGACGGCACGCCATGAAATGGGTCATTGGGATGTGGCCGCTCGGCAAAAGCGCTCATCAAGAACTTGAATAGGGTTTCCTGGTCTTCGCCCGCGGCCTGGAAATACTCGAGGTAGAAGGCGCCGCTGAAGTGGTCCGTGACCAGGTAGCGCAGAACGCGCTGATTCTCGATGCGCTTCAGATTATGCGGCTTATTCTTATAGAACTCCTTCTCCTCCATGACCTGTAGGCCGCCGGTCGTCAGCCGGTACAGCACGCAGATCGAAACATCGAACTGCCAAACATGGTTGGCATGCATGGAGCGCATCGAAACATGCGGCGCGGGGGTGGCCAGTTGGTCTGGGTGAAACCCTGCCTCCCGCATCACGCGTGCAAAGGTTGCAGGCGACGCGTATGTCTCAATGCGGCCGTTCGCGAAGGCGATATCGATTGCATCTCTGAAGGACAGCAACCTCTTGCCGTTCTGCCTAGTCGATTCATGGATGAGATTCGCGACCACTCGCGCTTCTTCTACGGTCACGACACTATTCCCGCGGTCCTGGCGGCGGCGACGCCTCGACGTCCAGCCCACCTCTCTGAGGCCGCGGTACACTCGATCACGAGACCACCCCAAGAACTCACAGGCGCGACCGACAATCTCTTGCTTTGAGCCACGCGGCGCCGACCGAAGCGCGTCGGCGACCTCCATGAGATAGCGGTGTTGGCCTTCGGTGAGCTTCGGCATAGCGCTAGCCCTCGCCATCTATCCACGAATCGTCGAAATCCAGATCCACAACAGGGAGCTGATAGCGGGCCTGAACTTCGTCCAGGCGAATCCGAAGCCGTGCAATGACCTGGGCGCAGGCATGGGTAAGGTCTCGCGGAGCGCTGTCCATCTGGCAGATCTCAGAGATGACAGCCTCTGGCTCCAGGAGGGCGTCGCAGACCGAAGCGACGGTGGTCTCAAGGCGCCTAGAGAGCTCCTTTTCTCGCTCGTCAGGTGACAGCGCAGCCGCTCGCTCCAGCTGCGTCTCAAGCTCGGTAACGCGCTGAGACTTCTTCTCGTTTACACGGCGCTGCGCCTCCAAATCCTGCTTTGTATCGGAGAGCTGCCGCTTGAGCTGATCCTTTTCCTTGGAGTGGCGCTGCGTCATCTCATCAATCATTTCGGCGATCGCTTCTTTATCTCCCGAGCGAACCGCTTCGCCATTGATAATCAGCTCCCGCTCCTCACTCGGGATCTTCCGTAGCTTACGGAGCTCTCTGTAGCCGACACCTGCACGTCCCAGCGCCTCTAGCGCCTGTTCCCCGAACTCGCTAAGGTTCCGCAGATCTTCATCCACCTTGCTGGCACTACTCCCCAGCGCCCGGCAATACCCGTCCCAAGTGCCGACGTCGGCAATTTCGCTGCCATCCGCATCAACCCCTTTTTTGCCCTTAAGTGCCCGATAGAGCTTGTTTTTCTTGACGTGATCCAGCTTCATCAAACTCACGACAGTCGCGAGTTTTGAGAATGAGTTGGCCATCTGAACCTGACCGAGCAACTGGTTCGCCAAATCCCGCTGCTCTGTGTATCCGGAAGCCCGTGCCGCTTCGTCCACCTGAAGCAGCTCCATGCGATCAGCCTGCTCTCCGGCCAGCTGGGCCGACTGAACTGCCTGCTGCAGATCTTGCTGTTGTGTTTCAGGTGCCTTCTTGCTCATACGTTCAGCTCCTTGCCAGTCACTTCGCGATACTCCGCACGGATACCGTTGATCCTGCTCCAGGTGTATTGCTCGTACTCGTAGGCGATCTGGGCCAGCTTCGTGCTCACTTGCCACCGCTCCTCCTTGGCCCCGGATTCGCACTGAATGGCCACCGCCCAGCCAGCCGACTTCAGCGTGACCAACAGACGCCAGACAGTTGCCCTCGGAATACCAAGCTCGCCACTGAGCTCCCTTAGGGTTTTCCCTTGAAACCCGCCATCGGTGAGGCATTCCACTACCCGGAGCGCCTTCGCGGCAGACTGATTGATGCCTTCATTCATGGGCCTGATTCCTTCGGTTCGGATACTTGAGCTGCATGATGTAGCGATGAATGGCGCTGCGGCTGGGAGACCGCGAACCAAAGCGTTTCCGGCAGGCAGCCGTGATCTCGTCATAGGTGCGGTACCCGCGCAGGCTGTGTATGAACGCCCGGATCTCGGGGTTGGTCCTGATGGTCGAGGCCCTACCAGGGCGCCGCTCAGCGAGAACAGCTGCACTCTCTGGCAACGAAGGGCTGATAAGGGGCGGATCACCGCGTCGCCCCTCCATACCGGCAATGACCTCGGTCATTGCTGTGTTAAGGACCTGGATCATCTCTGCGCCCGACAAACTCGACAGCCGGGACAGGATTTGGTGGCCTCTCTGTCGGGCTTCTGCGTTGCTCAGCATGGGCGCCCCGCTCCCTTGATTGGCCGAAACTGAGACTCACGCACTGCGTGCGCGTGCTCTTTGCAGACGAGGTACTCGCACCCGTTGGAATGTCTTATGTATTGGGCCGCTTCCCTCCTGCAGCGGCGATCTCTCGTCGTAACTGCCTCGCAGCGCATCACCTGCAACCTCCTCCAATCCGCTTCTGTTACTCGTCGTGCGCTCCACTCGCCCGGGTATGCGCAACACCAGAAGCCCTAAGGATTCTCTCGCGAAGCCTTCGGCCCTTAGGCCCATTCCAGGCGCCAACGATTGCCGCCCTAGCATTGCTCGGGTTGTGACCGTTTTTCCGGCACCAACCAGACAAGGTCTGACCTTGAGCAACAAAACCCGCACGTACCTTCAGATAGAGCTCTGGACCGGGCTGGACCTGATTGATGTTCACAGGGCGCTCCTTCATCATTACTTATGACAGACAACCTAAACACATGTAGTATTATATTAGTCATATAGAGTATGGACAAGTCAATATGAGTACTGCGGCTGATGTTCAGGCTGTGCTTGAGCGTGTTGGTAGGCTCCTGGGGGTTGGCGCCGACAGCGATATTGCGCGAGGCCTTGGCGCCTCCCCGCAAACCCTGTCTACGTGGAAGAGGCGAGGCACGATCCCTTACGAGCGATTGATCCGTTTCGCTGCGGAACACGATGTCTCGCTGGATTACTTACTGCTGAACAGGAAAGCCCGCCCCGACCCGATCGACTGGGATCTGGTTGAGCGAATTACTCAAGCGCTTAAGGATCCCGAGGGTTTCCCGCGTCTGAGTCTAGGAGGGGCCCAGGTTCTCTTGGACATCTACAATCAGGCTGTGGCGACTGATGATGCTGAGGCGCAGGAGCAGATCATTCGGGGTGCAATCCGTATGCTGAAGATGGCGATTCTGCGCGGACAGCGGGATCAGATGAGGGAGTTCGCTGAGGAGAATCCCGAGGCCGCCCCCAGCGAGACTGATGAGGCGATAGCATCTATGGACCGAGAGCTCGAACAGTTGGAGCGTGAAAAGGATAGCTATCGGGTAACGCAGCAAGTCAGTGGAAAGAAGCACCAAATTGCCGGCCGCGACGTGGTAAATAAAGGTAAGCATCGAGAGGAGGAGTAGTTTTGGCGAACACTGAGCGCCACCGTGTCCGCCAAAGCATCGATGGTCACGGCCACCAAATCGCCGGGCGAGACATCATAAACCAGGGTGGGCACTTCGACCTGGACGGGGCCAGGCCTACCTTGAGGTCCTGCGAACACTGCGGGTGGCCGGGGTTAGCCCTTGAAGCTCCCGTGTGCCCACAATGCGGGCACGACTACGCTGATGAGCGCCGTCGCAAAGAGGAATCGACTCATCAACAGAACCGAGCCTTTGTGCAAGGGGTCGGCGTTGTGGCGATAGCGCTCATCCTCGCCGCAACCTCTGTGGCTCAGAGCACGTGGCTGACATGGATTGACGCGCTCTTGGTGTCTGCGGCGGTCGCGATTCTACTTTGGGGCGTCTGCGCTGCCACCCCCATCTACGCCCGTTACTGGCTGGCAAAGTGGAGACGGCGACGCGAACGTTAGGAACTCTGCAGCTCCCCCTCCCGGTTCCCTCTCAATCTGAAATGACCGTTTCAACCCATCTCAGACCCCTATAGACCACAACAGCCCAGATAATGCCATTATCTTGAAACCTACCAGGGGAATATCTTGGAGAGGGACAACCTGAGTCGGCTCGGCCCCATCACCGGCTACATGCTGGAGACGCTGAACATGGCCATCGTCGGCGTGGCCTTCGGTGTGGTGCTGAGCGTGCCCCTGGCGCTGCTGTCCTCCCGGAACACCACGCCCCACCCTGTCGTGCGGATCATCGCCCGGGGCGTGACCGCGGTGCTGCGGACCATCCCGGAGCTGATCTGGGCGCTGATCTTCGTTGCCGCGGTGGGGCTCGGTCCACTGGCCGGCATTCTTGCCATCATCATGGACACCATCGGCTTCTGCGCCCGTTTCTTCGCGGAGCGTATCGAGGAGATCCGCGCCGGCCCCTCCGAGGCCATCCAGTCCACCGGTGGCGGCCGCAGCGCCGTGATCTTCGGCGCCATCCTGCCCGAGGCCATGCCGTCCATGACCGCCACCAGCCTGTTCGGTGTTGAGAAGGCCATCCGGTCGGCGGTGATCCTCGGGCTGGTGGGCGCAGGCGGCATCGGTGTCGAGCTGAGCTCGGCCATGAGCTTGTACCGCTACGATGTGGCCCTGACCATCATCATGGTCATCGTCACCGTTGTCGTGGTGGTGGAAACCATCTCCTCGGCCATCCGCCGGCGGATCATGTAGGCTCCACGTCATGGACGTGCCGCAAATGTGTCATGGATCTGTCACATCCCGCTGGTTAACTGTCGGTGCTCAAGGGAACCAGCCTTGTCAGGACGCGGGGATACCACATGACGGACAAGACCGTACTGATCGTCGACGATGAAAAGCCGATCCGGGAGATGGTGGAGTTCAGCCTGGAACGGTCCGGCTTCCGGGTCGTGGAGGCCGGCGATGCCGCCGAGGCGCGGGTGGCCATCACCGACCACCAGCCGGACCTGATCCTGCTCGACTGGATGCTGCCGGACACCAGCGGCCCGGACCTCGCCCGCGCCCTGCGGCGCGAGAACATGCTCGGGGACATCCCCATCATCATGCTGACGGCGCGCACCGAGGAGGAAGACAAGGTGCGCGGCCTGGAGGCGGGCGCGGATGATTACGTCACCAAACCGTTCGGCCCGCGGGAGCTGATCGCGCGGATCCAGGCAGTGCTCAGGCGCACTGGCGGCGACGAGGCCGAGGAGAATCTGGAGATCGGTCCGCTGCGCATCGAGATCGCCGCGCACCGCGTCATGGTCAATGACAGCCCCATCCACCTGGGGGCAACGGAATTCCGCCTGCTGAAGTTCTTTGCCGGACACCCGGATCGGGTCTACACTCGCGAGCAACTGCTGGACCGGGTCTGGGGCCCGAACGTCTACGTCGAGGAGCGGACCGTGGATGTCCACATCCGGCGGCTGCGCAAGGCCCTGGACGGCACCGGTGCCGAGCGTTTTGTCCAGACCGTACGTGGAGCCGGCTACCGCTTCTCCACCCGCGAGTAACCCGCCATGACCAACTCCCCGTGGCCGGACGAGATCAGCCGCCTCACCGCCGTGGTGGTCCCCGCTGCGGTGGTGGGCATGCTCACGGGCTACCTGGCCGTGTCCCTGCTGGTCGGGATCACCGGGTTCGCCGGGTGGCACATCTACCAGCAGCACCGCCTCTACACGTGGCTCAGCACCTCGCGCAGTGCCAATCCTCCCGAGGGCACGGGGCTCTGGGGGGCGATCTACGATCAGGTCTTCCACATGCAGCGCCGCAACCGCAGGCGCAAGAAGCGCCTGGGCGCCATCCTCCACGAGTTCCGGCAATCCACCGCCGCCATGCCCGACGGCACCGTGGTGCTGGCACCGGACAACCGCATTGTCTGGTTCAACGCCGCGGCGCAGCGGCTGCTGCACCTGCAGTCCCCCGACGACATGGGCCAGCACGTGCTCAATCTGATCCGCAGCCCCGCCCTGAAGGCGTACTTCGATACGGGTTCCTTCCAGGAAGCGGTGGAGATGACCAGTCCGTTCGACGATGCCACGCGGCTGTCCATGCAGGTCATCCCCTACGGGCGCGACCAGCGGCTGCTGATCGCCCGGGACATCACCCGTCTGCACCGCCTGGAGCAGGTGCGGCGGGACTTCGTGGCCAACGCCTCCCATGAGCTGCGAACGCCCCTGACCGTCATCTCCGGGTATCTCGAGAGCATGCGCGATGACGACGGAGCCGCCGCCCGGGAGTGGCGCAAGCCCGTGCAGGAGATGCACAACCAGGCCGGGCGGATGCGCCAGATCCTCGAAGACCTGCTCACCCTCTCCCGCCTGGATGCCCAGCCGGACCCCGGCGCCGAAGAGCGGGTGGATGTGGCCGCGCTGGTCCGCGGCATCTGCCGGGACGGCCGGATGACGGCCACCAACCGCATCACGGTGGACTGCGACAGCGATGAACGCATCGGATTGCGGGGCGTGCACAGCGAGCTGCGCAGCGCCTTCGGCAACCTGGTCCAGAACGCCGTGAAGTACTCCACGGCCGGGGGCGAGGTGCACGTGCGCTGGTACCGGGACGGGGACACGGCCTGCCTGGACGTGGTGGACAGCGGTATCGGCATCCCGCAAAAGCACATCCCGCGGCTGACCGAGCGCTTCTACCGCGTCGATGACGGCCGCTCAAGGGACCGGGGCGGCACCGGGCTGGGCCTGTCCATCGTGCGCCACGCCCTGCAACGCCACGACGCCAGCCTCGAGATCCACAGCCGCCCCGGCGAAGGCAGCACGTTCCGCTGTCGCTTCCCGGCGGAACGCATCATTGCCATGGCGCACGCCTCCGCCACCGGGTCATGACGGCAAACGGCCGCGACGCAACACGCCGGGTCAGATCA
Source organism: Aquisalimonas asiatica (assembly GCF_900110585.1). NCBI lineage: Bacteria > Pseudomonadati > Pseudomonadota > Gammaproteobacteria > Chromatiales > Ectothiorhodospiraceae > Aquisalimonas > Aquisalimonas asiatica. Next base: position 244,554 of record NZ_FOEG01000002.1, read on the forward strand.
ACCAGGTGGTGCCGAGGCGGACCTCGGGCGCTGCCCCGGGAATCAGGCTGACCGCCTGCCATCCGAACGCGAACACCACCAGCAGGGCGGCACCGAGACTGGCCGCATAGTGGCCGACACGGTTGCCCGGTCGCATGCCGAGTATCACCACGAAGGCGGCATAGAGCAGCACCAGGCTGTAGAGGATGCCGCCCAGTGCCAGGGAGGCGCCGTACGGCCAGGGCAGCGCCGCCAGCACGTTCCCCACCCAGGCCGGCACCATGGCCACGGACACCGCCGCCAGCGCGCGCCGGAAATCGGAGCGCCCCTGGAACAGATCACACAGGTAGTGGGCGGCGGCCGCCAGGGCCAGCACCCCCACCAGCTGCGTCAGCCCACTGTAGATGCTGAACGGCACCAGCTGCGGCCGGGTCTCCGGCGGAAACCCCGAGGGCAGCACGTCATGGGCCATGGCCGAGGCCACGACGCTGAGAACGATCACCGGGATGGTGAACCGCGTCAGCAACGCAACCGGCTCCGGATCGTGGGCACGCCACTCCCGCAGCACTGCACGGGGCCGGTAGAACACCCCCTTGATTGCCCCCCACGCCCAGGTCAACCGCGGTCTCCCGTGGCCTCCCGGGCCATCTGGTCGAAGCTGGTGTGGCGCACGTCCTTGCCGCGCACAAAGTAGACCACGTACTCGCAGATGTTGCGGGCCCGATCGCCGATCCGCTCCATGGAGCGGGCCGCCCAGACAATGTCCATGAGGCGGGGAATGGTCTCCGGCGACTTCTTCATCTGGTCCATGAGCCGCTGCAGCACCACTTCGTACTGGCTGTCCGCCTGGATATCCTGCTGGGCCACACGCACGGCGTGCTCGGCGTCCATGCGCGCCACGGCATCCAGGGCACCCCGCAGCATGTCGCGCACGTGGCTGCCGAATGCGCCCATCTCGGCTACAGGGGCCACGGCGCGGTCCTCCTCCAGCAGGTAGAGGGCCATGCGGCCGATGCGCTCGGCCTCGTCGCCGATGCGCTCCAGGTCGGTAATGGTCTTGACCACGGCCATCACCAGCCGCAGGTCGCTGGCGGTGGGCTGACGACGCACCAGCACGTGGGTGCACGCCTCGTCCAGCTCCACCTCGAGCGAGTTCACCTTGTAGTCACTGGTGATCACCGTCTGTGCCAGCTCCCGGTTGCCGTCCACCATCGCGGAGACCGCGTCCGTGAGCTGCTGCTCGACGATGCCACCCATGGCGAGCACCCGGGTGTGGATGTCCTCCAGCTCCTCGTTGAACTGGTGGGAGATATGCTGCTTGAAGAAGCCTTGATCAATGGAATCGTCGGTCATCGCCGCATCCCCTGTGTGGTCCGGGTGCCCGGTCTGTCTAGCCGTGGCGTCCGGTGATGTAGTCCTCCGTCTCCTTGCGGGACGGGTTGGTGAACAGCGTGTCCGTGTCGTTGAACTCCATGACCTCACCCAGGTACAGGTAAGCGGTGTAGTCCGACACGCGCGCGGCCTGCTGCATGTTGTGGGTGACAATGACGATGGTGTAGTGCTTCTTCAGATCGAACATGAGCTCTTCGATCTTGAGCGTCGCCAGCGGGTCCAGCGCCGATGCCGGCTCGTCCAGCAACAGCACCTCGGGCTCGATGGCCACGGCGCGGGCGATCACCAGCCGCTGCTGCTGCCCGCCGGAGAGTCCGAAGGCGTTCTCGTGCAGGCGGTCCTTCACCTCGTCCCACAGCGCCGCCTGGCGCAGGGATTTCTCCACCACGTCATCCAGAATGCGCCGTTTCTTCACCCCCTGCAGACGGAGACCGTAAGCGACGTTCTCGTAGATGGACTTGGGGAACGGGTTGGGCTTCTGGAAGACCATGCCCACCCGCCGGCGCAGCTCCGGTATATCCATGGACTTGTCGTGAATGTCATGGCCGTCGATGCGGATCTGGCCGTCAAGCCGGCAGTTGTCGACCAGGTCGTTCATGCGGTTCATGCAGCGCAGCAGCGTGGACTTGCCACACCCGGACGGGCCGATGAATGCCGTCACCCGCTCGCGCGGCAACTGCATGTTGATGTTCTTCAGCGCCTGATCATCGCCGTACCAGAGGTTGAGGTTCTCCACCTCGATGCAGATGTCCTCTCCACGCAACCGCTGGCCACCCGCGGGCGCGCCGGCGCTGGACGGTGCGGACTGCCGTGACGGTGCTGTCTGAATCGCTTGTTCGCTCATGATGATTCGCTGCTCCACGTTGAACCTAGTCCCCTTCCGCGCGGTAGCGCTCCCGGAGGTGGTTGCGGATGGTGATGGCCGTCAGGTTGAGAACGATGATCACCAGGATGAGTACCAGTGCCGTCGCGTAGACCAGCGGCCGCCCCGCCTCGACGTTGGGGCTCTGGAAGCCGACGTCGTAGATATGAAAGCCCAGGTGCATGAAACTGCGGTCCAGGTGAATGAAGGGCCAGCTCGCCTCCACCGGCAACTGCGGAGCCAGCTTCACCACACCCACCAGCATTAGCGGCGCCACCTCGCCGGCGGCCCGGGCAACGGCCAGAATCAGCCCGGTAATCATGGCCGGCGTGGCCAGTGGCACCACGGTGCGCCAGAGCATTTCACCCTTGGTGGCACCCAGCGCCAGCGCGCCGTGCCGGATGGAGCCGGGAATGCGCGACAACCCCTCTTCCGTGGAGACAATCACCACCGGCAGCGTCAGCAGGGCGAGCGTCAGCGAAGCCCACAGCACGCCCCCCTTGCCAAAGGTGGGCGCCGGCAACCGGTCTGAGTAGAACAGCTGATCCACACCACCGCCGACGAAATAGACGAAGAACCCCAGACCGAAAACGCCAAAGACGATGGATGGAACCCCGGCCAGGTTGTTCACGGAGATGCGGATCATGCGCGTCAGCGGCCCCTGCCTGGCGTACTCGCGCAGGTAGATGGCGGCCAGCACCCCGAACGGTGTCACGAACACCGCCATGACCATGGTCATGAGCACCGTGCCGAAGATCGCCGGCAGAATCCCGCCCTCGGTATTGGCTTCCCGGGGATAACCCGAGACGAAATCCCAGAACTCGCCCACGTAGAAGCGCAGCTTCTCGCCGGTGTTCATGACGTTGGGCCGGCTGGGCTTGACGATGTCACCCAGCGCCATGACCACCTGCTCGCCCTCGGCGGTCTCCAGCATCACCTGGAAGCGCCGGATTTCCTCCAGGAGCGCGTTGCGGCGCTCGGCCAGCTCGTCGTACTCGGCCTCCCAGCGGTTCCGTTCTTCCGCGAGCGCCTGTTCCTGCTCGGTGCGGTCTTCCTCGGACAGAGTGTCGTCCATGGCCAGGCGCCGCTGGGCAAGCCGGATCTCCTCGATCTCCGCATTCACGGCGCCGATCTCGACGCGCTCGATCTGCCCGATCTCCTCGATGCGTGGCCGATTCTCGGCGAACAGCCGCTCGAAGGTCTCCCACGCCCCATCGTCGTCGGCAACCACCTCGTCACCGACCCGGACCTCCCGAAGAAAGCCGTAGAAATCCCCCCATTCCCGGCGCTCCAGGCGCACGGCATCGTCCGGGTAGGACCACTCGGACATGTTCTCCTCGACGTACCAGGTGAAGTCCTGATCCGTGACGTCGCGGTTGCCGCGCTTGATGCGGTGGCGGGTAACCAGGTCCTCGTCGGCATCCACCTCAAAGCCGCGCTCGCGCGCGGCCCGGGCGGTCAGGGTCTCGGACCGGTCCACCTCCCCCAGCACCTGAACCGGCTCGTCCCCGGGTTCGGCGTACTCGAAGGCGACGATATCCCGTGGCCAGAAGTGCTGCAGGCCATTGAAGGCAACATGGCCGATCAGCCCCACCACCATGACCAGGCTGATGGCCACGGCCCCGGCGTTAAGCCAGATCCAGGGTGTGCCCTTGTTGAACCACTCGCGCATGATCCGTGTCTCCGGGGTCGTTACAGGGTGCTGTACTTCTTGCGCAGCCGGTGGCGCACGACTTCAGCAAGGGTGTTGAGAACAAAGGTCATGACGAACAGAACCAGCGCGGCCAGGAACAGGATGCGGTAGTGCGTGCCGCCCACGGCCGCCTCCGGCATCTCCACGGCGATGTTGGCCGACAGGGTGCGCATGCCCTCGAAGATGTTGAAGTTGACCACCGGGCTGTTGCCCGTGGCCATGAGCACGATCATGGTCTCGCCCACGGCGCGCCCGAAGCCGATCATCACCGCGGAGAAGATGCCGGGGCTGGCGGTCAGCAGCACCACCGTGACCACCGCCTGCCAGGGCGTGGCCCCCAGGGCCAGGGCGCCCTGGGTGAGATGCCTGGGGACGTTGAACACGGCATCCTCGGAGATGGAGTAGATTGTCGGGATCACGGCGAAGCCCATGGCCATGCCCACCACCAGGGCGTTGCGCTGGTCGTAGGTGATGCCCTGGTTGGTCAGCCACTGACGCATGTCGCCGTCGAAGAACCACAGCTCCACCAGCGGACTCATGCTCACGCACAACCAGCCCACCCCGAGCACCACCGGAATCAGCAGCGCCGCCTCCCAGCCGGGCGGTACGGCCCCGCGCCACTGCGCCGGCAGCAACCGTGACCAGACCCAGGCCATGACGAGAAAGGCCACCGGCATCAACAGGAACAGGCTGAACACTGCCGGCAGATTGTTCTCCACGAACGGTGCCGCCCACAGCCCCGCAAGAAACCCGAGAATGACCGTGGGCAGCGCCTCCATGATCTCGATGGTCGGCTTGGTCATGGTGCGCATGCGCGGCGACATGAAACAGGCCGAGTAGATGGCCGCGAGAATGGCCAGGGGCGCCGCGAACAGCATGGCGTAGAAGGCGGCCTTGAGCGTGCCCACGGTCAGGGGCACCAGGGAGAACTTGGGCTCGAACTCCTGGGTGGCCGACGATGACTGCCACACGTAGGCGGGATTGTTGCGCCCTTCGTACCAGACCTTCTGCCACAGCGCGCTGATGGAGATCTCCGGGTGCGGGTTGTGCACATCCAGATAGCGAAAGCCACCGTCGGCGCCCACCACCAGCATGGCGTTCTGGCGCGGCGCCATGGTCACCGATTCCACCTGGATGTCGCCGCCCAGGGCGAGGCGCGCCATGGTCCGCGCCGACGTGGCGTAATGGAGCTGCACCGTGCCGTCCTCGGCCGCGGTGGCGAATCCCTTGCGGGCGTGCTCCGGACCGATGCTGGTCACCGGCGCATCGTGAGACTCGAAATCGCGAATCTTGCGCAGGCGACGCTCGCCATCACCATCGCGGACCACGAACCACTGGCTCACGGAGCCGTCGGAGCCACCCGCGATCATGGAGACGGCCCCGAGCAGGAAATCCAGCGCCGTGACCTCGGCGTTGTCCCCTTCGATGGCCCGCTCACTGGCCAGCAACCGGGGGCTGCTCATCCGGGAGATATCGTAATAATGAAGCCTGCCGTCGCCACCGCCGACGAACAGATTACGCATGGTGGTGTCCATGAGGATCTGGGTGACTTCCACCCCGTCCTCCGGCCATGGCACCTCGTAGACCTGGCGCTCAACGGTGACGTCGCCGGTCAGGAAGTCCTCGTCCTCCTCGAACAACACGATGCGGAGCTGTTCGTTGGCGTTGTTGGCAGCGACGATGGCCGTGCCACGGCGCCCCCGCTGCACGCCGATGGCGTCGATCGAATAGCCATCCTCCGCGAAGATATCCAGGGGCTCGCCTCCGCCCTCCGGGTACTGGATCGACGGCTCCACGGTGCGCTCGCCACCGGGGTAGGAGACGTCGTAGGCGTGCCGGGCAAAGATCGCCGTGCCGTCGTCCAGGCCGTAGCCCACCAGGTGGCTCCGGGCCTCACCGGTGGCAAAACTGGTCACGTTCACGCCATCGGGGCGCTGCATGCGCTCTTCCCGGATCACCTCGCCGTCCGATGGCCGGAAGAACACCGCCCGGGCGTCGTCCGTGAACCGGACCGCCACCTCGCGATACCGCTCCATGGCGGTATGCAGGGTCTCGCTGCCGCCATCGCCAGGCGCGGCGTAGGCGCCCGCCGGCGTCATCTCCGCGGCGCCGAAGATGGGCGTCACTTCCGAGAAGAGATAGACGAACATGAGGATCAGGGTGCCGATCACGCCGATGCCGAACGTGGCAATGGTGCCCTTGCCGACCCGGTCCTTGACGGCCCGCCAGCGGCGCAGCCGCCGCCGCTGTCCTTCGGACGGCATATGGCCGCGTGACACAGGGGAACCGGGAGAGGTGCCGACATCGGTCATGACGATTGGCCCGCTGGGTTAAGTGGAGGACTGGGGGCATGGTAGTGAGCGCCCGTGACGGTTCCGTGACACCCGGATGTCAGTTCCGTGTCATGGAATCCGCCCAAAAAAAAACCGCGCCCGGAGGGCGCGGCATCAGGGGACAGTGTGAATGCTACCGGCTATTCGAGACCGAGCTGCTCCCGCTCACGGGACGCCGCGGACTCGGGCATGGGGATAAAGCCGTCACGCCGGACCACATCCTGCCCTTCCTCCGAGAGCACCAGACGCAGGAACTCACGCTCGATCGGCGGCAGATCCTCGTTGGGGTCCTTGTTCACGTAGACGTAGAGGAAACGCGCCAGCGGGTAATCGCCGGAGATGGCGTTCTCGGCGTTCGGCTCGTAGAGGTTGTCCGGATCATCGCCGAGCTTGATGGCCCGCACGCCGGAGGTGTTGTAGCCGATACCGGAATAGCCGATGCCGTTCAGCGACTCGGACACCCCCTGAACCACCGAGGCGGAACCGGGCTGCTCGTTGATGGCATCCTTGAAGTCACCGTCGCACAGAGCGTGCTCACGGAAGTAACCATAGGTTCCCGAGACAGCATTGCGGCTGTAGAGGGTGAAATCGCGGTTCTCCCAGTCGCCATCCAGGCCCACCTGTCCCCAGCGGGTTATGTCCTCGTCACCGCCGCAGCGGCGGGTCTCCGAGAAGATCGCATCCACCTGGTCGATGGACAGGCCGTCGATGGGGTTGTCACGGTTGACGAACACCGCAATGGTGTCGATGGCGACGCGCACCAGGGTGGGCGGGTAGCCGTGGGCGTCCTCGAACGCCTCGATCTCGGACTCACGCATCTGACGGCTCATGGGGCCGAAGTTCGCCGTGCCCTCGGCCAGCGCCGTCGGTGCCGTGCCCGAACCGGCGCCTTCGATCTGGATGTTGACGTTGGGGTAAAAGTCGTTGAACTCCTCGGCCCAGAGCGTCATCAGGTTATTGAGCGTGTCGGACCCCTGACTGGAGAGGCTGCCGGAGATGCCGGAGACGCTCTCGTAGCCCGGCAGGCTGTCGTCCAGCTCCGGACCCTCATCAGCAAAAGCCGGAAGCGCGGCGACGGCAAGGGCGGATGCGGCCACGGTCACAAGGCGGTTACGGAACATAGTCATCAACTCCACGTTGGGGCGGTCTGCGTTCTATCGCGGTTGCGTCGCTGGTGATCCGGAAGCGACTGCAGCGGAGTATGGGCGGAGTCGCTGACAGCGGCGTGACCGGCACGTGACCGTTCCATGACAGCCATTCCCTTGCGCACCAGAAAAGGGACCATACGTTCCAAATACGGCCCATATTGATTAAGCTGCAGGAGAATCCCAGCTTCAGGATGGCCGCAATGGATCTCTATTACAGCCTCACCTCGCCCTACGCGCGCATCGTGCGCGCCAGCCTGCTTGAGAAGCGGCTGGCCGACCGCACCGGCTATCATGTGGTCGATCCATGGTCCGACGATGCCGGGCTCATGCAGGTCAACCCGGCCACGCGCGTGCCCACGCTGGTGACGGACGACGGTGTCGCCATCACCGAGTCATTGCTCATCGTGCACTTCCTCGAAGCCAGCTGGCCCGATCCCACGCTCGTCCCGGAAGACCGGCGAGCGGAGATACTGGGGCAGGCCGGCCGGGCCGTGGGATTGATCGACGCCGGCGTACAGACGCTGCTGGCGAAACGGTTCGGCCCGGAGGGTGTGGATCAGGGGGTTCTCGGGCAGCGCCGCTCAAGGACCATCACGTCGACCCTGGACCGCCTTGAATCGCAGCCACCCGAGGCAGGCGGGGATCTCGGCGCCCTGGCCGTGGCGGTGGCGCTGCAGTACCTGGACTTCCGGTTTCCGGAGCTGGCCTGGCGGGAACAGCGGCCGGCACTGAGCCGGTGGCTTGAGCGGGTGGCGGTGCGCGAGTCGCTGTCAGCGACCGTGCCCCAGTAGTCCGCCGCAACGCAAAGCGCCCGCCAGGGGCGGGCGCACGGGGCCTCAGCCGGGGCGTGGTCAGTCCACGTCCACGGTCAGGCGCTCGCGGTTACTCTCCAGCGTTGCTGCGCCGACGCCCTGGACATTGGTGAGCGCGTCGACGCTGTCAAACCCGCCGTTGGCCTCGCGGTATTCCACGATGGCCGCCGCGCGGGACTCCCCCACCCCATCCAGCTCAGCCGCCAGCGTTTCGGCATCCGCGGTATTGAGGTCCACGGGGCCGGCAAACGCGGAGGCTGCGAACAGCATGGCCACAGCGGGGGCAAAACGGACAGCACGCCTGGATTTCGACATGATCAACTCCTTTTGTTATCGAGGCACGAACGTCAGTGTTCGCGGCTTCGCGTCAATGGAAGCGGGTCAAGATTAGCCCGCCGGCAACAGTAGTTCAAGCGCCGGACGGCCCCTGCTGAAGCTCGGCGGCGATGCCCTCGAGCGCCGCGCCGGGGTCCGCCGCAGCGGTAATGGGCCGCCCCACCACGAGATAATCGGCTCCGTCCGCCCGCGCCTGCGCTGGCGTCACGATCCGGCGCTGATCATCCGCAACGGCGTCCGCGGGTCGGATGCCAGGCGTTACCAGCACCGGTGCGTTGCCGTGCAGCGCACGCAACCGCGGCGCTTCCCGCGCCGAGCACACCAGCCCGTCCAGCCCGGCACCCAGGGCGAGCCCCGCCAGCCGTTCGACCAGCGCATCCGGCGCGTCGCCGAGACCGACCGCCGCGATATCCCCGGCGTCATGGCTGGTCAACACCGTCACGCCGATCAGCAGCGTGTTCTGCTGACCGGAGCGGCTGACCGCTTCCCGCGCCGCCTCCATCATCCGCACACCGCCCAGCGCGTGCACATTGACCATCCAGACGCCGAGATCGGCCGCGGCGCGGCACGCTCCGGCCACGGTGTTGGGAATATCGTGGAACTTGAGGTCCAGGAAGACACTGAACCCCCGCGCCTGCAGGCGCTCCACCAGGCCCGGGCCGGCACGGGTGAACAGCTCCTTTCCCACCTTCAGGCGGCACAGTGCCGGGTCGAGCCGGGCCGCCAGGGCCTCGGCACGCTCCGCGCTGTCCACGTCCAGCGCAACCACGATCCACGGCTGTTCACCTGCCACGCCTATTCCCCTTCCACGCCCTGTATGGGTTTGATGGTCGCCCACTTGCGGCAACTGGGACACTGCCAGTGCAGGGTGCGCGCACTGAAACCGCAGTTGCGGCAGGAGTAGCCGGGCTTGTCACGCAACAGCGCGTGGAAGAGCTCCCGGAGCACTTCCAGATCCGCGCCGTCTGTCTGCTCCGTGCGCGCGAGATTGAGCTCGATCAGGCGGTTCAGCCCACGCACGGACGGGCGCGCGCGCAGCTGCTCGATCAGATACTGCGCCGCAGCGCCCTCACCGTTGTCCTGACGGATGCGCTCCGCCAGGGCAAGGATGACGGACGCACCCCGGTAATCCCGGGAGACATCCTCCAGGAAGGCCCGGTAACCATCGGGGCGGCCGAGCTGGGTGTAACACTCGTGCAGCCCCACGAGCACTTCCGGCAGGTAGTCGCGATCCTGATCACGGACGCGCTGGTAGCACTTCAGCGCCTGCTTGTAGTTGCCCACGCTGCGCTCGATGTCGCCCTGCTGAATGCTGGCACGCACGCAGCCGGGGTCGGCGGTCAACGCCCGTTTGATGAGATTCCGGGCACGGTTGATCTCCCCGTCGCGCCACGCCCGGTCCACCTGTTCACAGTAGAACTGGGCCACCCGGGGTGCCATGCCCTGCTCGCTGTTGACCTCCAGGCGGGCGGCCACGAGAATCGCGTTATCCCACTCCTTCTCCTGCTGGTAGATATCCAGCAGGTGTTGCAGCGCCTGGGGGACGAAACTCCCCGTTTCCACCACCTCCTGGAACAGGTTCTCCGCACGGTCCAGGAGACCGGCGCGCAGGTAGTCCTCGCCCAGTTCCAGCAGGGCCTGGGTCCGTTGTTCGCGGTTGAGTGAGGGGCGGGCGATGAGATTCTGATGGATGCGGATGGCGCGATCGACTTCACCACGACGACGAAACAGGTTGCCGAGCGCCAGGTGGGTTTCGACCGTGTCCGAGTCCACCTCCACCATGCGGGTGAAGACTTCGATGGCCTTGTCCTGCTGCTCGTTGAGCAGATAGTTCAGGCCCTGAAAATAGTCACCCCGTAGCGGCTCCGCCCGGCCCGAACGCGCTCCCCCGCTCTGGCCACGTCTCGCGATGAACCAGCCGGAAAAGGCCGCCACCGGCAGGAGTAGCCAGAACAGTTCCACCATCTCAGTGACTATCTTTCAGCGGCAACCGGCGCAGCTCGTTCAGTTCCTTCTCCGTATCCTTGACACGCCGACGAAGCCGATGCACCTCGCGCTGCTTTCCGAGGATCATCCCGAGCGTGGTGAGCACGCCAATGACGGCACCAATAATCAGGGAAACGACCAGCGCCAGGGACAGCGGCATGGGAACGCTTCCGAAGTAGTAATCCACGTCCACGCTGTCGGCGTTCAGCAGCGCAAAACTCAGCCCGAACAGGATCACGATCAGGATGGCAACGAATCCGATCAACCGACGCATACCGGTTTACTCCCGTGTTTCGAGCGCGCGCCACGACGCCATTGTTTACGCTCCGGGGAGAGGCCTCGGCTGATGTTCAATCGCCGTTGACCCGCTGGCGGAGCTCCTTCCCCGGCTTGAAATGTGGCACATACTTCGCTGGCAGGGCAACTGGGTCCCCGGTCTTGGGGTTACGACCAATGCGCGGCGGACGGTGGTGCAGTGAGAAACTACCGAACCCGCGGATCTCGATACGATGACCGGAGGAAAGCGCCTCGCTCATGTGTTCCAGAAGCGTCTTGACCGACACTTCCACATCCCGGTAAGCGAGATGCTGCTGCTTGGATGCGATGACTTCGATGAGCTCGGATTTCGTCATTGTTATGTCCAGACGATTCCGTCCAATTTCCGGGCGCCGTAATCAGGCAACGCCTGCCAGCAGCCCGGGCGGATGAAACGGATGCGGTGAGAGCGGGGTCGAGGCTTGGCCACGACCCCGCACGACCTGGGTCGACCGGTAATCAGTCGTCCTGATTACCGCTGTCCATCTGCTCCTTGAGCAGGTCGCCAAGCGTGGTCGTGCCGGCACCGGCACCGCCCTTGGCGTAGTCCTGCACGGCCTTGGCTTCTTCCTGAACGTCCTTGGCCTTGATGGACAGGCTGATGGAGCGGTTCTTGCGGTCGACGCCGATGAACTTGGCCTGCACTTCGTCGCCTTCCTTGAAGTGGCTGCGGGCATCGTCGACACGCTCGCGGGCGATGTCCGACGCACGCAGGTAGCCTTCGATGCCATCGCCGAGGTCCACGACCACGCCCTTGGCATCCACTTCCTTCGCGGTGCCCTTGACCATGTTGCCCTTCGGGTTATCGGCCATCCAGGCGGAGAAGGGATCGTCTTCCATCTGCTTGATGCCCAGGGAGATCCGCTCGCGGTCCGCATCCACGGACAGCACCACGGCTTCCACTTCGTCGCCCTTCTTGAAGTGCCGCACGGCATCTTCGCCGGCTTCGTCCCAGGAGAGGTCCGAGAGGTGCACCAGGCCGTCGATGCCGCCTTCCAGGCCAACGAAGATGCCGAAGTCGGTGATGGACTTGATCTGGCCGTTCACGCGATCGCCCTTGTTGTGGGTGGCCGCAAACAGCTCCCACGGGTTCGCCTGGCACTGTTTCATGCCCAGGGAGATGCGGCGACGCTCGCCGTCGATGTCCAGCACCATGACCTCGACCTCGTCACCCACGGCAACCAGCTTGCCGGGATTGACGTTCTTGTTGGTCCAGTCCATCTCGGAGACGTGCACCAGGCCTTCCACGCCCTCTTCGATCTCCACGAAGCAGCCGTAGTCGGTGATGTTGGTGACACGGCCCACCACGCGGGTGCTCTCCGGGTAGCGGTTGGCGATGTTTTCCCACGGGTCCTCGCCCAGCTGTTTGAGGCCCAGGGAGACACGGTTGCGCTCACGATCGAACTTGAGCACCTTGACCTCGATTTCCTGGCCGACTTCGACCACTTCCGAGGGGTGCTTGACGCGGCGCCAGGCCATGTCGGTGATATGCAGCAGGCCGTCGATGCCGCCCAGGTCCACGAAGGCGCCGTAGTCGGTGAGGTTCTTGACGATGCCCTTGAGCTGCTGACCTTCCTGCAGGCGCTCCAGCAGGGCTTCCCGCTCGGCGCTGTACTCTTCCTCGACCACCGCGCGGCGCGAAACCACGACGTTGTTGCGGCGCTCGTCCAGCTTGATGACCTTGAACTCGAGCTCGCGGCCTTCCAGGTAGGTGGTATCGCGCACCGGGCGGATATCCACCAGAGAGCCGGGGAGGAAGGCGCGGATGTGCTTGAGGTCGACGGTGAAACCGCCCTTGACCTTGCCGCTGATGATGCCGTTGACGGTGTCACCGTTCTCGTAGGCAGTCTCCAGGTGCTTCCAGGCGTGGGCCCGCTTGGCCTTCTCGCGGGACAGCCGGGTCTCCCCGAAACCGTCTTCCACCGCGTCCAGGGCGACTTCCACGTCGTCACCCACACCCACTTCAATCTGGCCCGATTCCCCGAAGAACTCGTTGGCGGGAATCACGGCTTCCGACTTCAGGCCGGCATTGACCACCACGTGGTCACCGCGGATCGCCACCACCTTCCCGGTGACGATGGCGCCAGGGCGCATATCGGTTTGTGCCAGGCTCTCTTCAAACAGTTCGGCAAAGCTCTCGCTCATTGGTCAGCCAATCCTAGAACGTCAACAACGTGATGACGTCTGTGGTTACGTTACGTACATTTAAACGGTCAGCGACGCATCCGCGCCTCTGACCACCCGAGTTAATCCTTTATGATAGCTGTTTTTGCAGCAGCTTGAGTACCCTCTCCACCACGGCATCCACTGACAGCCCCGTGGTATCGAGCTCCTCGGCATCAGCCGCCGGCACCAGCGGCGCCACCGCACGGTTGCGGTCACGCTCGTCGCGCACGGCGATCTCGTCCAAAAGATCCGCGAGGCTAACATCAACCCCCTGTTCCTTCAACTGGTTATGGCGACGGAGTGCCCGTTCCTCGGCGCTCGCCGTCAGAAAGATCTTGAGCGTCGCGTCCGGAAACACCACGGTGCCCATGTCGCGACCGTCGGCCACCAGGCCGGGCGGCTTGCGGAATGCGCGCTGGCGAGCGAGCAGTGCATCCCGCGCCGCGGGTACGGCCGCCACCCGCGAGGCGAGGTCACCGGTCTGCTCGCTGCGCAACTGCACGGAGACGTCGTCACCGTCCACGAGCACGCGAATCGTGCCGTCCGGCTGCGGCTCGAACACCACATCGAGCCCGTGGGCCAGATCCACCAGCGCGGCGGTGTCCGATACATCCAGGCCACGCCTGCCAGCGGCAACCGCCAGCGCCCGGTAGATGGCGCCACTGTCCAGCAGGTGCCAGCCCATGGCTTCGGTGACCGCGCGGCACACCGTCCCCTTGCCGGATCCGCCGGGGCCGTCCACGGCAAGCACGGGCGCGTCCATCGGTGTCATGGGGCCTCCGGGGCGTGGTGTTCCACGTCCAGTCCGAGCCCGGCCTCCCGTGACAGATCGGCGAACCCGGGGAACGACGTGTCCACGTTGCGGCAGTCGCGGATGGTGACGGTATCGCTGCTGCGCAGGGCGGCCATGGCGAACGCCATGGCGATCCGGTGGTCGCCGTGGCTGTCCACGGTGCCGCCCGTGAGGGTGCCACCGTGGATGACGATACCGTCCGCGCGCGGCTCCACCTGAATGCCCAGGGCCGTGAGGCCATCGGCCATGACGGCGATCCGGTCGCTCTCCTTGACCCGCAGCTCCTCGGCGCCCGTCAGCACGGTGGTGCCGTTGGCACAGGCGGCGGCGATGAAGATGGCGGGGAACTCGTCGATGGCCAGCGGCACCAGCCGCTCGGGAATGGTGATGCCGTGCAGCGGGCGGGCACGCACGTGGACGTCCGCCACGGGCTCGCCGCCCACTTCACGCGGGTGGCGGAGCTCGATATCGGCGCCCATGAGATCGAGTATGTCCAGCACGCCCGTGCGCGTCGGGTTGACGCCCACGTGCTCCAGGACGAGATCACTGCCCTCGGCGATGCTCGCCCCGACGAGAAAGAACGCCGCCGAGGAGATGTCCGCCGGGACGTCGATATCGCAGGCCTGCAGGCGCCCGCCTCCGGTCACGCCGGACCAGGCTCCGTCCCGCCGCACGGGATAGCCGAAGCCCGTCAGCATGCGCTCGGTGTGATCGCGGGTGGGTGCTGGCTCGTGCACCCACGTCTCGCCCTCGGCGTAGAGCCCGGCCAGCAGCAGAGCGGATTTCACCTGGGCGCTGGCCACGGGCATCTGGTAGGTGATGCCCTGCAGGGGCCGGCCACCACGAACCAACAGCGGCGCAGTGCCGCCCGGCGCGGTCTCGATCGCGGCACCCATGTCCGCCAGCGGGTCGGTCACCCGGCCCATGGGCCGGCGACGCAGGGAGTCATCGCCGGTGAGCGTGCTGTCGAACGACTGCCCCGCAAGCAACCCGGCCAGCAGGCGCATGGACGTCCCGGAGTTGCCGAGATCCAGGGGGCCGTCGGCGGCGCTGAGCCCGTGCAGGCCGACACCGCGGATGCGCAGGGCACCGTGGCGCGGTCCCTCAATGCGCACGCCGAGCTGCCGGAACGTGGCCAGCGTCGCCAGCGCATCCGCCCCCTCCAGGAAGCCTTCGACCCGGGTATCACCCTCGGCCAGGGCGCCCAGCATCACCGCCCGATGGGACATGGACTTGTCCCCGGGCACCCGGAAGCGGCCGCTCAGCGCCCCCCCGGGCCGGACGTGAAAAACGGGATTGCTGTTGTGATCAGTCAACGAACGTCCTCTCAGGATTCCAGCGTCGCCATGAACCGTTCGCGGGTCTCGCGCGCATGCCGGAACAGATTCTCGATTGCGGCGGCATCCCCGGCGCGCACCTGCTCGCGCAGTTCCGAGAGATCCGCCATGTAACGATCCATGGCAACCACCAGCGCGTCGCGGTTGGCCAGGCAGATATCCCGCCACATCTCCGGGTCGCTGGACGCGATGCGGGTGAAATCCCGGAACCCGCCGGCGGCATAGGCAAAGACCTCGTCACGATCGGACCAGCGCGACAGGGTATCCACCAGAGAATAGGCCAGCATGTGTGGCAGGTGCGACGTGGCCGCGAGCACATCATCGTGATGGGCGGCGCTCATGCGGGCAACGCTCGCCCCCACCGCTTCCCAGAGCCCGGCCACCCGTTCCACGGCGACGGTATCCGTGCTGTCCTCCGGAGTCAGGATGACGCGGCGGTTGTCAAACAGCTCCGGGAACGCGGCGGCGGCGCCGCTCTTCTCGTTGCCTGCGATGGGATGCCCCGGCACGAATCGGGCACTGTGTTCGCCCAGCGCCTCGGCGGCGTCCGCCAGGACGCTGGCCTTGGCGCTGCCCACGTCGGTAATCACCGCATCCGGCGCAAGGTCGTCCCGCACGGTCGCCAGCACCGGGCCCACGGCCCCCAGGGGCACGGCCACCACCACCAGGTCGGCACCGCGCACGGCTTCCCGGGGGTCGGTGGTGGCGTCGTCGATGATGCCCCGCTCACGGGCCGTGTCGAGATTGGCCATGGAGCGCCCGCACCCCACGACGGTGCTCACCAGACCGGCCCGGCGGAGCCCCAGCACCCACGACCCGCCGATCAGGCCGACCCCGATCAGGGCCAGCCGCTTCACGGGCCCGACCGTGCTCATGCCCGGCGACCCACCAGGCCCGTCAGGGCATCAAGAAACCGACGGTTCTCGTCCGGGAGACCGACGGTCACCCGGATCCACTCCGGCAGGCCGTAACCCGCCACCGGGCGCACGATAACCCCCGCCCGCAGCAGACCCTCGTACACGGCACCGGCGTCGCCGACCCGGACACAGAGGAAGTTCGCCGCCGAGGGCAGCACATCCAGGCCAAGCTGTTCCAGCTCGCCGCGCAGCCACTCCCGCTGCTCGTTGTTCATGGCCACCGACTCCCGGACATAGTCGGTATCCGCCAGCGCCGCCTCGGCCGCCGCCTGGGCGCTGGTGCTGACGTTGAACGGCTGACGCACGCGGTTGAACAGCTCCGCCACCGCCGGGTGGGCAATGCTGTACCCCACCCGGAAACCGGCAAGACCGTGAACCTTGGAGAAGGTCCGCGTCACCACCAGGTTCGGAAACGCGCTCAGCCATTCCGTTGCATCCGGCTGCTGCGGCGAATCGCTGTATTCGCAGTAGGCCTCGTCGATAACGACGATCACGTGATCCGGGAGGGATTGCACGAACGCCTTGAGTTCGCGCCGGCCCAGCCACGTACCGGTGGGGTTGTTGGGGTTGGCCACGAAGACCACCCGCGTGGCGTCGGTCACACGCGCACGCATGGCGTCCAGGTCGTGTCCGAAGGGCATGCCGGAGTCGCTGCCCAGCGCCGGCGCCACACTTGCCGTCGCGCCGGCGGCACTGGTCACGATCGGGTACACGGCGAAGGCGTGCTCGGAGAACACCGCCTCCCGCCCCGGCCCCAGAAACGTGGACGCCACCAGCGCCAGGACGTCATTGGAGCCGTTGCCGAGGGTAATGGTCTCGGGCGCCACGCCATGGTGCGTTGCCAGCGCCTGCTTGAGGCGGAAGCCGTTGCCGTCCGGGTAGCGGTGGGCATCCGCCATGGCCTCGCGGGCGGCAGCAAGCGCCTTCTCCCCCGGACCGCGGGGGTTTTCGTTGGAAGCCAGCTTGATGATGTCGGTCAGGCCGTACTCGCGCTGCAGCTCGTCCATGGGTTTGCCCGGCTCGTAGGGGTGCAGCGTCTGTACCCCGGGCACGGCCAGTTGATGGAAGGCGGATCGCAGCTCGCTCATGGTTCGCTCTCCGGGGGCTATCGTGCAGCGCGGGGGTAGGAGCCGAGCACGCGCAGCAGCGACGCCTGCTCGCGCATTTCCGCCAGCGCCGCGCTGACCTGCGCATCGTCGGCGTGCCCCAGCAGGTCGATGAAGAAGGCGTATTCCCAGACGCCCTGCCGGGATGGCCGGGCATCCAGCCGTGTCATGTTGATGTCGTGGCGGGCGAGGGGCTCCAGCAGGCTGACCAGCCCGCCCGGCCGGTCCGAGCGGGAGACCACCAGTGACGTCTTGTCGTCGCCCGTGGGCGGTGGTGACTGGCGGCCGATCACCAGGAAGCGCGTGGTGTTGCCGGAGATGTCCTCGATCCCCTCGGCCAGCGCTCCCAGGCCGTACATGTCGATGGCGGCGTCGCTGGCAACGGCGGCGGCGCCCTCCTCCATGGCCGCCAGGCGAGCCGCTTCGCCGGTACTGTCGACGGGCACCCGCTCCACCCCGGGGAGGCGTGAATCCAGCCAGCCACGACACTGCGCGAGGCCCTGCTGGTGGGAGTACACCCGCCGGATCGCCTGCAGCTCCGTCTCGCGACTGGCGAGGTTCTGCTGAATCCGCAACTCCACTTCACCCACCACCTGCAGGGGCGAGGTGAGAAAGCAGTCCAGGGTATGGTTGACCACGCCCTCCGTGGAGTTCTCCACCGGCACGACACCGTAGTGCATGTCCCCGGCTTCCACTTCGCGGAAGATCGCGTCAATGGTGGTCAGTGGCTGGAGTTGCACACCATGGCCGAACTGCTTCAGGGCGGCCGCCTGGGTGAACGTCCCTTCCGGGCCCAGGAACCCCACTTTCAGGGGTTCCTGCAGCGCCAGACAGGCGGACATGACTTCCCGGAACAGCCGGGTCACCACCTCGTCGGAGAGCGGGCCGGTGTTCAGCGACTCGATGCGCCGCAACACCTCCTGCTCCCGTTCCGGCCGGTAGAAATCACCCTGCTCGCCATGCTCACGCTTGATGCGGGCGACCTCCTGGGCCAGGCGGCCGCGCTCGTTGACCAGCTCCAGGACCTGCTGGTCCACTGCATCGATACGCGCCCGCACATCGGCGAGGTGTTTCCGGTCTGTCATGCCGCCCACTCCACGACGTCAGTCGAGGACGCGCACTTTCAGCACGCCCTTGATACCGCGAACCACTTCAGCGACCTCGCGCGGGATGCTGCCGGCAACGTCGACGACCGTGTACGCCAGGTCCCCGCGGGACTTGTTATACATATCATCGATGTTCAGTCCGGCATCCGCCAGGGTGGTGGAGATCTGGCCCAGCATGTTGGGCACGTTGGCGTTCACCACGGTCATGCGCTCGCAGTTCTCCGCCCGCGGCATGTTCACTTCCGGGAAGTTCACGGAGTTGTGGATGTTGCCGTTCTCCAGGTAATCGCGGACCTGATCGGCCACCATGATGGCGCAGTTGTCCTCGGCTTCCGTGGTCGAGGCGCCCAGGTGCGGCAATGTGATGCACTTGGGGTGGTTCTTGGTGAGGTTGGTGGGGAAGTCATTGATGTAGGCCGTGAGGTGACCACTGTCGATGGCGTCCACCACGGCCTGGTCATCCACGATGCCGGCACGGGAGAAGTTCAGCACGGCGCCGCCCTTGTGCAGCATCGCCACCCGGTCGGCATTGATCAGGTTGGCGGTGTGCTCGTTGTACGGCACGTGGATGGTGATGAAATCACTGCGGCCCACCAGCTCATCGACGCTGTGGGCCTGACGCACACCGGCTTCCAGCGCCCAGGCGCTGCTCACGGTAATACCCGGGTCGAAGCCCACCACGTTCATGCCCAGTGCCCGGGCGGCGTTGGCGACCTTGACGCCGATGGCGCCGAGGCCGATCACGCCCAGGGTACGGCCCGGCAGTTCGAAGCCGCGGTAGTGCTTCTTGCCCGCTTCCACTTCCTTGCTCAGGCTGGCGTCGTCCCCGTCCAGGTTGCGGGTGTAGTCCCACGCCTGGCAGATGTTGCGGGCCGCCAGGAACATGCCGGCGAGCACCAGCTCCTTCACGGCGTTGGCGTTGGCACCAGGGGTGTTGAACACCGGAATGCCCTGGTCGCTCATGGCATCCACCGGGATGTTGTTCACCCCGGCGCCGGCACGGCCCACAGCCAGCACGGAGTCGGGCACCTGCATGTCGTGCATCTTGTAGGAGCGCAGCAGAATGGCATCCGGCGCGGAGATCTCGGTGCCGGTCTCGTAGCTGTCACGGGGCAGGCGGTCGAGGCCCTTGGCGGAGATATTGTTCAGTGTCTGGATCTTGTACATGGTTACTCCTGTCTTTGATCGGAAACGCGCAGACGCGGCAACGGGCTTTACCCGTTGCGGCGCGCGAAGTCCTGCATGAACTCGATGAGCCGGTCGACACCCGCTTCCGGCATGGCGTTGTAGATGCTGGCGCGCATCCCGCCGACGCTGCGGTGCCCCTTGAGCGTGCTCAGGCCCGCCGCTGCGGCCTCCTTGAGGAAGGCGTCGTTGAGGCTGTCGTCGGCGAGCACGAATGGCACGTTCATCCACGACCGGCAGGCTGGATCCACCGGGTTGCTGTAGAACGGGTTGTTGTCGATCTCCGCGTACAGCTTGTCCGCCTTGCGCTTGTTGACCGTGGCCATGGCTTCGAGACCGCCCTGCTCCTTCAGCCACTTGAACACCAGGCCGGCCAGGTACCAGCCGTAGGTGGGCGGCGTGTTGGACATGGAATCGGCATCCGCCTGCACCTTGTAATCCCAGACCGAGGGGGTCTCCGGCAGCACGTCGCCGATCAGGTCCTCGCGCACGATGACGATGGTCAGCCCGGCCGGGCCGATGTTCTTCTGCGCGCCGGCATAGATCAGCCCGTACTTCGACACGTCGACGGGCCGGGACAGGATGGTGGAGGACATGTCTGCCACCAGGGGCACATCACCGGTGTCCGGCACCCAGTGGAACTCCACGCCGGAGATGGTCTCGTTGGGGGTGAAGTGCACGTAGGACGCCTTCGGATCGAGCTGCCACTCGGACTGCGCGCCGATGTGCATGGGGGTCTTTTCGTCGGCACCCCAGGCGACGTTGACCTGGCAGTACTTCTTCGCCTCCTTGATGGCCTTCTCGGACCAGGAACCGGTGTTGATGTAGTCCGCCCGGTCGCCGCCACGCAGCAGATTCATGGGGATGGCGGCGAACTGCCCCGTCGCGCCCCCCTGGAGGAACAGCACCTTGTAGTTGTCCGGGATGCTCAGCAGGTCACGGAGATCCTTTTCCGCCTCGGCGGCAATGGAGACGAACTCCTTGCCGCGATGGCTCATCTCCATGACGCCCATGCCGGAGCCCTGCCAGTCGAGCATCTCGCTGGCGGCTCGCTCGAGCACGGCTTCCGGCAGCACGGCCGGACCTGCGCTGAAGTTGTACACTCGGGACATATTCATGTCTCCCCTTGGTTCCGATAAGAAATCGTTGACGGGGCGACGGCCTGACCCGCGGCGGGTCAGGCGTCGTCGTCGCCGGGCGCACCGGGGGCGTCATCATCGCTCCCGTCGCCGGCGTCGTCCTCGTCCAGCGCCTCGATGCGCTCCAGCCCCACAAGGCTCTCGTCGGCATCCAGGCTGATCAGTTTGACGCCCTGGGTGTTGCGGCTGAGCACGGAGATCTCGTCCACGGCGGTGCGCACCAGGGTGCCGCGGCGGGTGATCAGCATGATCTGGTCGCCATCCACCACCTGGGTGGCACCGACCACGTCGCCGTTACGATCCCCGGTGCGGATGGAGATCACACCCATGCCACCCCGGCCGCGCAGCGGGTAGTCGTCCAGGGGCGTGCGCTTGCCGTAGCCGTTCTCGGTGGCGGTGAGAATGTCGCCCTCGCCCAGGATGAGCAGGGCGATGACGTGCTGCCCCTCTTCCAGGCGCATGCCGCGCACCCCGGCCGCCGTGCGGCCCATGGCACGGACCTCGCTCTCCGAGAAGCGGATCGCCTTGCCAGCGCTGCTGAGCAGCATGATGTCCCGCTCGCCGTCGGTGATGCCGACGTTGACGAGGTAGTCGTCGCCGCGCAGGTCCAGGGCAATGATGCCGTTGGAGCGCGGCCGGGAGAAGTGGGTCAGCGGCGTCTTCTTCACGGTCCCGCTGCGGGTGGCCATGAAGATGAACTGGTCCTCGGTGAACGCCTGCACCGGCAGCACGGCGTTGATGCGCTCGTCGGACTCCAGCGGCAGCAGATTGACGATGGGCTTGCCACGGGAGTTGCGGCTGCCCTGGGGCAGCTCGTAGACCTTCAGCCAGTAGCACTTGCCGTGGCTGGAGAAGCACAGCAGGGTGTCGTGGGTGTTGGCCACGAACAGCTGATCGACGAAGTCCTCGTCCTTCATGGCCGTGGCGCTCTTGCCCCGGCCGCCGCGCCGCTGGGCGCGGTAGGTGTCCAGCGCCTGATACTTGGCGTAGCCGTGATGGGAGAGTGTCACCACCACGTCTTCCGGGGTGATGAGGTCCTCCATGGTGAGGTCGATATGATCCCGCACGATCTCCGACTTGCGGGCATCGCCGAACTGCTCCTTGACCGCCACCAGCTCCTCGCGGATCACTTCCATGAGGCGCTCGGTGCTGTCGAGGATCAGAATGAGATCGGCGATGCGGTCCAGCAGCTCGCGGTACTCGTCCAGGATCTTGTCCTGCTCCAGACCGGTCAGCCGGTGCAGGCGCAGGTCGAGGATGGCCTGGGCCTGGGTCTCGGTGAGGCGGTAGCCGCCCTCGCCCATGCCGAACTCCGCACCCAGGCCGTCCGGCCGCGAGGCCTCCGCGCCGGCCCGCTCGAGCATGTCCGTGACCAGGCCCGGCTGCCACAGCCGGGACATGAGCCCTTCCCGGGCCTCGGCCGGCCCCGGCGACGCCTTGATCAGCTCGATCACCGGATCGATGTTGGCAAGCGCCACCGCCAGGCCTTCCAGCACGTGCGCCCGCTCGCGCGCCTTGCGCAGCTCGTACATGGTGCGGCGGGTGACCACTTCGCGGCGGTGCCGCAGGAAGGCGTCGAGAATCTCGCGCAGGTTCAGCAGCCGCGGCTGGCCATCCACCAGGGCGACCATGTTGATGCCGAACACGGTCTGCAGCTGGGTCTGCTGGAACAGGTTGTTCAGCACCACCTCGGCCACCTCGCCGCGGCGCAGCTCGATGACCATACGCATGCCGTCCTTGTCGGACTCGTCACGCAGCTCGGTAATGCCGTCGATGCGCTTGTCCTTGACCAGCTCGGCGATCTTCTCGAGCAGCCGCGCCTTGTTGACCTGGTAGGGCAGCTCCTTGACGATGATGGTCTGCTTGCCGTTTTTCTGGTCTTCCTCGATCTCGGTGCGCGCGCGCATGATCAGCCGGCCGCGGCCGGTGCGGTACGCCTCCTGGATACCGCTGACGCCGTTGATGATGCCGCCGGTGGGCAGGTCCGGCCCCGGCACCAGTTCCAGCAGGTCGTCAACGGTCAGGTCATCGTCGTCGATCAGCGCAACACAGGCATCCACCACCTCGCCGAGGTTGTGCGGCGGGATGTTGGTGGCCATGCCCACGGCAATGCCCGAGCCGCCGTTGACCAGCAGGTTCGGGAAGCGCGCCGGCAGCACCGCCGGCTCCTGCTCGGAGCCGTCGTAGTTGTCGATGAGGTCGACGGTTTCCTTGTCGATGTCCGCCAGCAGTTCGTGGGCGATGCGCGCCATGCGCACTTCGGTGTAACGCATGGCCGCGGCGGCGTCACCGTCGACGGAGCCGAAGTTACCCTGCCCGTCCACCAGCATGTAGCGCATGGAAAACGACTGCGCCATGCGCACGATGGTGTCGTACACCGCCGAATCACCGTGGGGGTGATACTTACCGATGACGTCACCCACCACGCGGGCGGACTTCTTGTAGGAGCGGTTCCAGTCGTTCCCCAGCACGCGCATGGCGTAGAGCACACGCCGGTGCACGGGCTTGAGACCATCTCTGACATCCGGAAGGGCCCGTCCCACGATCACGCTCATGGCGTAATCGAGGTAGGACTGCCTCATTTCGTCTTCCAGATTGACCGGCAGTATTTCTTTCGCGACGTTGGCCATCGACGCTCTCGGCTGGTTGTCGTGGTGTCCCCATCAGGCCAGTGACGCTGGCCCGATTCCTGTCAGCCGGTGGTCGACGGCGGGCCGGAGACCTGCCATCGACAACACACCTGCCCGCGCCACCGGCGTTTGCGGCGGCGGCTGGCGATTCGCCCGGGAAAAACGTGAATCATATCACAACCGGAAGGGCTCCGGCATTGGCTCCTGCCGACGACGCACGCCGCCGGCAGGAGCGGCGCGGCGGCGGTTACTTGCGACGCGCTTCCTCGACCTTGATCGTCTCGCTGGGCACGTCCGCCTGCCCGGCCTGGCGGCCGGTGGGGACTTCGGCGATGCGGTCCACCACGTCCATGCCATCCACCACGCGGGCGAACACGGCATAGCCGAAATCACGCACGCCGTGATCCAGGAATGCGTTGTCCGCCAGATTGATGAAGAACTGCGACGTGGCACTGTTGACGTCC
The DNA here is from genome assembly GCF_900110585.1 of Aquisalimonas asiatica. Lineage (NCBI taxonomy): Bacteria > Pseudomonadati > Pseudomonadota > Gammaproteobacteria > Chromatiales > Ectothiorhodospiraceae > Aquisalimonas > Aquisalimonas asiatica. Next base: position 268,253 of record NZ_FOEG01000002.1, read on the forward strand.
TGGGTGCGCGCCATGGAGAGCATGCCGCGTTCGTTCTTCAGCCCGTTGTCCGCCTCGTTCTCGATGGGGGCGCGGGTCTCGAGGCGCTGCATGTCCTCGTCCAGCCCGCCGCCCTGGATCACGAACCCCGGGATCACCCGGTGGAAGATCGTGCCGTCGTAGAAGCCGTCGTCCACGTACTGGAGGAAGTTCTCCACCGTCACCGGGGCATCCTCGGGGTAGAGTTCCAGCGTAATGTCCCCGTAGTTGGTCTTGAAGATCACCATATCCTGCTCGCCCTCCCGTTCACTCTCGTCGGCGACGGCGGCCGCCGTCGCCATACCCATGATCAACGCGGCAGCCATCACCATCGCCCGCCGCACGCATGTCCTCACTGTCTGCATCACCCGCCCTCCTCCGCTGAACCGGGCTCCGGCCACGGCTCCATTTCAATCGCTCTCACGGCGCGGCCGGCAACCGTGACCATACCGCCATGACGGCGGCTGCCGTCGGCGGAGAACTCGAACCGGTACCAGTGCACCAGACCCAGGCGGCCACTGCGGCTGCGACCGGGCCGGGTACGCACGCGCACCAGGCTCTCGTCGAGGAACTGCAGGCCGAGATCGCGGCAGCGCCGGGCCGCAGCGCGGCGGGCCTGCTCCTGTGCGCCCATGAGCGCGCTCCAGGCCAGCGCCACGCCGCCCAGGATCAGCACCGCGATCAGCAGGCCGCTGGCCGTCATCGCTCACCGGGGCCGCTGTCCACGCGGGCGCCCTGGGCAGAGACCTGGCGGATGTTCGCGGCCTGCAGCCCGCCCTCCTTGACCGTGGACGCCTGCAGCTCGAACTCGAACACGCGGTTGTGGCTGGGCAGGTCGGCGGGCCGCACGCCGTCGGGCAGATCGGCATCACGAAAGTAGGCGGACCGGTAGGGGGACTGCGGGCTGCGGGTGTCGGTGATCCAGAGATTGTCGGAGATCTCGCCGAGAAAGCGCATGAACCCGAAGCCCTCGCGGCTGTGGTGGTAACAGATGCCGCGGACCCGGGACCCGACCTCACCCCAGGCCGCGTCGGCATCGCCGCCCCTGCCGGGCAGCAGGTTGGGCACCGTGTAGCCGGAGGTGTAGACGTCCGCTTCGCGCCGGAGCGCGGCGGAGACATTGTCGAATCCCAGCACCTCGACCCGGCAGCCTTCGTTCTGCAGGGCCCGCACCACCTGGACAAAATCCCCGTCGCCGGTGGCCAGCAGCACCCGACCCAGGCTCTTGGACTGCAGCAGGGCGTCCACGGCCATGTCCAGATCGGCGTTGGCCTTGGCGTAGGCGTTGCCCTCGTCGTCCGTATACCAGCGGTAGTTCTTGACGATGACCTTGAAGCCGTAATCGCGCACCGAGGCGAAAAAGTTGTTGGTGCGCACGGCGTACTGCCGATCGCGCGCGGCGCGCTCCTCGTCGTAGGTCACGTAGGCATTGAGGCGCACCGGCTCACCGCCGCCACGGCAGGCGAATTCCCGCAGCACGTCGTACTGCATGCCGAAGCCGCCATTGATCTGGATGTTCGCGGCGTCCACATACAGGCCCACACCCATCAGTGCTGCAGTCATACCCCTGGCGCCCCCGTTTCGCAGTGGCCGCTACTGTACCCCATCACGCCCCGCCGGGCATCGCCTGCGCGGCACGCTCGACAGGGAACGCCGCCCGCATGCTCTCGGTATCGGGCCGATGGATGACCCCCGCCTCGGTCACCAGGGCGTCCACCAGCGGTGCCGGCGTGACGTCGAACACCGGATTCCAGGCATCCGCCCCGGCAGCCGCCACCGGTGTACCATGGACGCCGAGCACCTCGGCCGGGTCGCGGGTCTCGATGGCAATGGCATCGCCGTTCGGCAGTGCCATGTCCACCGTGGAGGTGGGCGCCACCACCATGAAACCAACGCCATGGTGGCGGGCCGCCAGCGCCAGGGCATAGGTGCCGATCTTGTTGGCGACGTCACCGTTGGCCGTGACCCTGTCGGCACCCACGACCACCCAGCGCACGGCGCCGCTGCGCATCAGCGCCGGCGCAGCCGCATCCGCCAGCAGGGTCACGGGAATCCCGTCCTGCAACAACTCCCAGGCCGTCAGCCGCGCCCCCTGCAGCCAGGGCCGGGTCTCGTCGGCGTACACCCGGGTGATGCGCTGCTGCGCCCAGGCGCTGCGGATCACCCCCAGTGCCGTGCCGTAACCGGCCGTCGCCAGCGACCCGGTATTACAGTGCGTGAGCACGCCGCCCGGCTCGGTCATGAGCCCGGCGCCCAGCTCGCCCATGCGGTGGTTGGCGGCCAGATCCTCGTCGAGGATCGCCCGGGCTTCGCGCAGCAGCACCGTGGCGGGGTCATCGGTGGAGGCGTCCACCTGTCGCCGCTGCCGCGCCAGCGCCCAGCGCAGGTTCACCGCCGTGGGGCGGGCATCGCCCAGCACGGCCAGGGCCTGCTCGAACCGGGGCAGCCAGTCGGCAGGCGCGGCCGCCACGGCTTCGCGGGCGGCGAACACCGCACCATAGGCGGCGGCGATGCCGATGGCCGGGGCACCGCGCACCACCATGTCGCGAATGGCGCCGGCCACGGCGGCGCTGTCGTGGAACGCGAGCCACCGGGTCTCACCCGGCAGCAGGCGCTGATCCAGCAGTTGCAGGTGGTCGTCCTGCCAGACCACCGGGCGAATGGTGTCAAAACGGGTCATGTGGTTACTCGTACCTCACTCATGCGGTTGCGTTCGGGGTCGCCGAGTCCGTGTGCGGGTGGGTGAACCGGTCACGGACCGTGATCGACCAATGGGTGGCGAGGCCACGCCGGGGGCGGTGATCCGGTCACGGACACGCCTGCGAGTACGTCCTGTAGGCTCGTCATCGGCCATCCATGGCCGATGACGGTCCGTGACCGGATCACCGCCCCCGGCGCGCCCTCGACGGCACCGGGACTTTGTCCACCCATTGTCGCACAGGCGCGGACAGGTGATGATGCATGCCTCGGAAGCTGCCTGGAGCCATGTGGGAGACGTCCATGGAACAGATCGACACCCTCATCAACGCCCGCTGGGTCATTCCCGTGGAGCCCGCACGCACGGTGCTGGACCACCACAGCGTCGCCATCCGTGACGGCCGCATCGTCGCCGTGCTGCCAACGGACGAGGCGCACCGGACCTACCAGGCCGACCACGTCCGCGAGCTGGACAGCCACGCCGTCATTCCCGGGCTGATCAACGCCCATACCCACGCCGCCATGAACCTCATGCGCGGCATCGCCGACGATCTGCCGCTGATGACCTGGCTACAGGAGCACATATTCCCCGCGGAGCAGGCCCACGTCAGCCCGGAATTCTGCCAGGACGGCGTCGAGGCCGCCGTGGCCGAGATGCTCGCCGGCGGCGTCACCTGCTTCAATGACATGTACTTCTTCCCGGAGGTCACTGCGCGGGTCACCACCCAGGCCGGCATGCGGCTGTCCGCCGGCATGATTCTCATCGACTTTCCCACCGCCTACGCCGACAAGCCCGAGGAATACATCGAAAAAGGCCTGGCCCTGCACGACGCCTGGCGCGGCGACCCGCTGGTGACCACTGCATTCGCCCCCCACGCCCCCTATACCGTCGGCGAAGAGCGGCTGACGCACGTGGCAACGCTGGCGGCCGAGCTGGACTGCCCCGTGCACATCCACGTGCACGAAACCGCCGACGAAGTGAACCAGAGCATCGCCACCACCGGCGAGCGCCCCCTGGCACGGCTGGAAGCGTGCGGCCTGCTCTCCCCCGGCTTCATCGCCGCCCACATGACCCAGGTCACCGAGACGGAAATCGAACGCCTCGCCGCCACCGGCTCGCACATCCTGCACTGCCCGGAAGCCAACATGAAACTCGCCAGCGGTTTCTGCCCCGTCCAGCAGCTGCTGGATGCCGGGGTCAACGTAGCCCTTGGCACGGACGGCGTCGCCAGCAACAACGACCTGGACATGTTCGGGGAGATGCGCTCCGCGGCGCTCATCGGCAAGGCCGTCGCCGGCGACGCGGCCGCCGTGGACGCGGACACCGCCCTGGCCATGGCCACCATCAACGGCGCAAGAGCGCTGGGCATCGATGGCCACACCGGCTCACTGACCGCCGGCAAGGCCGCCGACATCACCGCGGTCGACCTGGGCGCACTGGAGTGCCAACCCGTCTACAATCCCGTATCACAGCTCGTCTACAGCGCCGGACGCCACCATGTGAGCGATGTCTGGGTGGCCGGGCGGCAGCTCGTGCACCACGGCGATCTGCTCACCCTGGACCGTGACCGCATTCTCAACCGTCTGCATGCCTGGCGCGATAAACTACTCCCCAACGCCTGACAAACAGCTTATGATAATGGGTAGCTGACCGATCGGTTCGCCCGAGTCCGGAACGCGACGCTACGAGGTGCCACGGGTCGTCATGGGTCTGACCGCGAACGTCAACGAACAGGAAGTCCGCAAGTTCTCCGACGCTGCCAGCCGGTGGTGGGACGAAGACGGCGAGTTCCAGCCACTGCACGCCATCAACCCGCTACGTCTGTCGGTCATCGAGCGCCACATGCAGCTCGGCGGCGCGCAGGTGCTTGATGTGGGCTGCGGCGGCGGCATTCTCAGCGAGGCCATGGCCGCACGCGGCGCGCAGGTCACCGGCATCGACCTCAGCCAGGAATCCCTCACGGTGGCGGAACTCCACGCGCTGGAGACGGGCGCGGATGTCAGTTACCGCTGCATCCCGGTGGAGGAGCTCGCGGACGAGGCCCCCGGCACCTTTGACGCCGTTACCTGCATGGAACTGCTCGAGCACGTGCCCGACCCGGCGTCCGTGGTCGCCGCCTGCGCACGGCTGGTCCGCCCCGGGGGACACGTTTTCTTCTCCACGCTCAACCGCAACGCCCGCTCCTGGCTGTTTGCCATCGTCGGCGCCGAGTACGTCCTCGGCCTGCTGCCGAAAGGCACCCACGACCACGGGGCATTCATCCGGCCGTCGGAGCTTGCCGGCTGGTGCCGCAACGCGGCACTGGTGCTGGACGAGCTCACCGGCCTGACCTACAACCCCGTCACCCGTGAATACCGGCTGACCAGTGACGTGGGCGTGAACTATCTGGCCCATTGCATCAGGCCGGGGGACGACTGACACCGTGACTCTCGACGCACACAGCAGCAACACACAGGGCCTGGCGGACCCGCTTCCTGCCGGCCCTGGCCTCCAGCCGGGGGGCAACCGCGAACCGGCACCAGGTCTGCGGCCTGCGGGCCATCTCCGCCGCCCCGCCATCGAAACGGTCCTGTTCGACCTGGACGGCACCCTGCTGGATACCGCCCCCGACCTGATCGCTGCCGCCAATACGCTGCTGCAGGAGAATGATCGCCCGGCCCTGGCCGCTGGCCTGTATGCACCGGTGGTCTCCCACGGCAGCGCCGCGATGATTGCGCGCAGCTTCGACCTGCATCCGCGTGACCCCGCCATGGAGCCGTTGCGACAGCGCTTTCTGCAGCTCTATCGCAGCCGCGTGAGCTCGCTCACACGGCCGTTTGCCGGCATTCCCGAGCTGCTGGAGCAGATCGAGGCCGCAGGGCTGCGCTGGGGGGTGGTGACCAACAAGCCCGGCTGGCTGACGGAGCCGCTCCTGGAGGATCTGGACCTGTCGCACCGGGCGGCCTGCGTGGTCAGCGGCGACACGGTCGCCTGCCGTAAACCGGACCCGCGCCCCATCAGCTACGCCTGTGAACTGCTGGACATCGCACCGCACCGGACCGTGGTGGTCGGCGACGCCCTCCGCGACGTCAGCGCCGGCCGTCTTGCGGGAACCAGCACGCTGGTGGCGCTGTTCGGCTATATCTGCGCCGAGGATGAACCCACCCGCTGGGGGGCCGACGGCCTGATCGGCCATCCCGGCGAGCTGCTGCGCTGGCTGCCGGACACCACCCCGCTTCCGGAACACGGCCAGCACGACTAACCCCGCGCCCAACGCGCCGGCCTGACGCGTTACACTACCGCCCCGTTCGCAAGCCGCCACCAACGCTCACGGGTGTCGACGAGGTCCCATGGAGCCGCTCAGCTACTGTCACCGGAAAGTCGCCCCACCCGGGTCGGCCATCTACTACGCCCTGCGCTTCTCTCCGGATGACCAGCGGGATGCGCTGGTGGCCGTGCACGCGTTCCACGCCGAGGTCACCGAGATCCCCGACGAAGTCTCCGATCCGGGCGTGGGCGAAGTGAAGCTGCAGTGGTGGCGTGATGAAGTACAACGCCTGTTCGATGGCACGCCCCGCCACCCGGTAAGCCAGGCCCTGGCGCCGGCGGTGGCCCGTCACGATCTGCCGGCCGACGCCTTCACGGAGATGCTCGACGGCACCGGCATGGATCTCGCCTACGGCGGGTATCCCGGTTTTCGCGAACTCACGGTCTACTGTCACCGGACCGGCGGTTCACTGGCCCGGCTTCTGACTGCCGTGGCGGGCACGGGCAGCGCCGCCAGCGCACACTTCGCGCACGACCTTGGCATGGCGCTGACCCTCCGTCGCCGGCTGCTCAGCGTGCGCCGCGACGCCCAGTCCGGACGGGTCTACATTCCCGAGGACGAGCTGGAACAGGCGGGCGTCTCCCGCGAGGATCTGCTGGGGCATGAAACCCCACCCGCCGCCCGGACACTTTTCCGGGAGCAGGCCGATCGCGTTCACGCGTTCCTGGACCAGGCCGAAAGCCATCTTCCGGACGCTGAACGCGCAGTGCATCGCAGTGGTATCATCCTCGCGGCGCTGGACCGGGCACTGCTCCGGGAGATGGCGAAAGACAACTTTCCGTTGCTGGAACAGGGCTTTGAACTGACACCGCTGCGGCGACTCTGGATCGCCTGGCGGACGGCCCGACAACAGCAGCGACTCAGCAGAAAGGCAGCTTGATGACCCAGCATGACACCCCCGTTCACGTGCACGTCCCGCGGGACTACACACCACCGGCCGACCTCCTGGCGGAGCGCGTCGTGCTCATTACCGGCGCCGCTGACGGCATTGGCCGCGCCCTGGCGGAAGCAGCCGCCGGTTGCGGCGCCACGGTCATTCTGCTGGACAAGGATCTACCCAAGCTGGAAGCGGTGTACGACGCCATCGAGGCCGCCGGCTCCCCGCAGCCCGCACTCTATCCCATGAACCTGGAGGGTGTCGGGCCGGCCGAATTCCTCGAGCTCGCCACCACCATCGACCGGGAGTTCGGGCGTCTCGATGCGCTGATCCACAACGCCGCCATGCTCGGTGAGCAATCACCCATGCACCAGTACGACCACGAACTGTGGGCGCGGGTACTCCACGTGAACGTGAATGCCCCGTTTCTGCTCAACCAGGCTCTGCTGGGGCTGGTGCAGCGTTCCGACCGCGGCCGCGTGCTGTTCGTCAGCGATCAGGCCGGCCGGCGTGGCCGCGCGTTCCGCGGCGCCTACGGGGTGTCCAAGTTTGCCCAGGAGGGCATGATGGAGACGCTGGCAGCGGAGCTGGGCACCAAGCGCTCGGTGCGCACCATGAGCATCGACCCGGGCGTGGTCAACACGTCGCTGCGGCGCTACTGTTTCCCGGGCGAGAACTGGCAGGCCCTGGCGCAACCCGCCGATGTTGCCCCCAGGCTGCTCTACCCGCTGGGCCCCGAGGGCGACGCCCTCCACGGCGCACGGCTGAGCCTGGCTCACGACGATTCGACGACTTGAAACCGGTAACAGGACAACGCCATGAGTGGTGACAGACAGAACACGGAAAAACGCTACGGTATCCGCCTGACCCTGCCGGAGGGCGATCCGCGCCGCGGCGAACATCTGCTCGGTCCGGACTGGGAGGCCTATCGCTGGTACGCCACCGCCGAGGAACGCGACCGCAAGCTCGCCGACATGCGCCGGCAACATCCCTACTACCAGCCGGGGGAACGCCCCTCGGTCCGCTGCGAGGCGGTCGAGCGGTAACGATCAGGGCTGATTGTCGCCCGCCTGGTCGGAGCGGCCGCGTCCGGGGCTGTGCCGAATGCGTGCGAACTGCCCCTTCAGCCCGTCGGGCAGGGCGACATCGGTACCAACCAGAAGAACCAGGCGGCGGACGTCGTCGTCCTTCTCCAGAATGCGGTTGAAAGCCCGCTGAACGCTGGGCTTCTCCAGGCCATCCTGGAAATCGCGCACCAGGTAGATACCGTAATGCCGGCTGGCGGCGACGTACGCAAGAGCGTCGACGAGGCGGCGGGTATGGGGAATGAAAATGCGCTCCGTGCCCAGGCGGTACAGGCCGTCGTTGGGAGACCAGCCGTACACCGCCCGCCCGGTGGTCAGGGTCAGTCGTTTGAACGCATCCATCACGCGATCCGGCGTCTCCGTATCCAGGATCGCCAGCCGGAATTCGGAATCGATGACTTTGTTGAGACTTTCGATCATGGGCCCTGCACTCTGAACACCATGCCCCCTTGATCCCGTAACACGCGCGCCGGGGGCGCCACACTCGATCGCTGGATAGTACACGCACCCCGGGGCGACCGGTTACTGTCGCCCGGTAACGACATACCCATCCTCATGGCGCCTGCCAGTCGGACACAGACCCGCCAGAGGGCACTCGGGACATCGCGGGCGCGGCCGGCACACGCCGTTCCCCAACCGGACGAGAAGCGCATGGTACTCATTATAGACGCGCGCATCCGTCGGCAAGCCCTCACGGAACCACTTCGCCAGGGCATCGTAGGTTGCATCGTCACGCACCAGGTCCAGGCGCGTCAGGATACGGCGTGTGTACGCATCGATGACGAACACCGGACGGCCCAGGACGTACAGCAGGATGCAGTCGGCCGTCTCCGCGCCCACGCCGCGCACGCCGAGCAGGCGCCGGCGGAGCGCCGCCGTTGACCACTCACGCCACCCCGCCACACCACCGTCCTCGATCAGGGCCGCCGTCACGTTGCGCAGCCGCCCCGCCTTGACGTTGTAGTACCCCGCCGGACGCAGGGCATCGGCCAGTTCGGCCTCGCTGACCGACATGACCGCCGACGGCGCCAGCAGGTTCCGTGCGCGCAGGTTGGCCAGGGCGCGTTCGACATTGCGCCACGCCGTGTTCTGGGTGAGTACTGCCCCGGTGATGATCTCGTAGTCGGTGGTGGCCGGCCACCAGTGCTGGGGCCCGAAGGCTGCGTAGAGGGTGTCAAACACCGCCTGCGGACTGCTCATGATTATCGGCGACGCGGCTTGCGCCCCTTGCTACCAGCCGGTTTGCGCCTGCCGCCGCCACCGGACGCATCGGGGCTGATGGACTGGCGGGGGTCCAGATCCACCGCGCGGCAGAGCGCCGCGATGGCGTCGTCTTCCAGGAAACGGTACTTGCCGCGTGGCAGGTCATGGGGCAGGGAGACCGGCCCGTAACGCACGCGGATCAGCCGGCTGACCGCCACGTCCTGGCTCTCCCACAGCCGGCGTACCTCACGCTGGCGCCCCTCGCGCACGACCACGTGATACCACGTGTTACCGCCCTCGCCGCCCACGGGCACGATGGAGTCGAACCGCGCTTCGCCATCATCCAGCACCACACCGGCGGTCAGGCGGTTGAGCATCGCCTGATCCACCTCGCCGAACACGCGGCAGGCGTACTCGCGCTCGAGCTCCCAGGAGGGATGCATCAGGCGGTTGGCCAGTTCGCCGTCGTTGGTGAACAGCAGCAGCCCGAGTGTGTTGAGGTCCAGGCGACCGATACTGATCCACCGACCCTGACCGAGCCGGGGCAGTTGCTGGAACACGGTGGGCCGCCCCTCGGTGTCGTGGCGGCTGGTCACCTCGCCCACGGGCTTGTGGTACATGAGCACCTTGCGCCGCAGGCCCGTGAGCTTCTCCGCCGGCACCCGGCGGCCGTCCACGGTGATGTGCTCCGCGCCGGTGACCCGGTCACCGAGGGTGGCCACCTGGCCGTTTACCCGCACGCGCCCGACCTGGATCCAGGTCTCCACCTCGCGGCGCGACCCCAGGCCGGCGCGGGCCAGGACTTTCTGCAGCTTCTCGTCACTCACGCCCGGGCTCCTGCTCGCTGGCGGTTGGGTGTTCCGGCGCGCCGGCGTCGGCTTCTTCCGGGAACTTGAGGTCCAGTTCGGGGTGGATGTCGTCCATGTCGCGCAGCTCCAGCAGTGTCGGCAGTTCGTTGAGGCTCGACAGATTGAAGTAGTCCAGGAACTGCCTTGTGGTGCCGTACATGCCCGGGCGCCCGGGGACATCCTTGTGGCCGACAGTGCGTATCCAGCCACGCTCCTGCAGGGTGCGCATGATGTTGGTATTCACGGACACACCGCGCACCTCCTCGATCTCGCCGCGCGTCACGGGCTGCCGGTAGGCGATGATCGCCAGCGTCTCCAGCAGTGCACGGGAGTAGCGCTGGGGTTTCTCCTCCCACAGGCGCGAGACCCATGGCGCGAGCTCGGGGCGGACCTGGATGCGAAAACCACTGGCCACTTCCCGCAGCTCGACTCCGCGACCGGCGTAGTCCTGCTCCAGCTCAGCGAGACTCGCCCGGAGGGCCGCCTTGTCCGGCTCTTCGTCGCGACCGAAGAGCGTCTGCATGTGATCCAGCGACAGGGGCCCGCCGGCCGCCAGCAGTGCCGCTTCGATGATGTGCTTGAGATCCGGCTTCGCCATGCTCCCTCTCCCTCAGGCACGCGCCCGCAGGTAGATCGGCGCCAGGGGCTCGGACTGCACCACCTCCACCAGGGACGCCTTGATCAGCTCCAGGATCGCCAGAAACCCCACCACCACCCCGGCCCGCCCCTCTTCGGCATGCAGCAGGTCGGTAAAGGTGGTAAAGCGTTCGCTTTCGAGGCGACTCAGGGTCTCGGTCATGCGCTCGCGCACGGACAGCGCTTCCTTCTGCACGTGATGGTGGGTGAACATCTCGGCCCGCGCCATGACGTCCGCCAGCGCGCCCAGGAGTTCGCGGATGTCCACTTCCGGCTCGCTGCGGCGGACCTCCACGTCCGGCGCTTCCGCCTCGGCCGGGAAAATGTCGCGGCCGACCCTGGGCAGCGCATCCAGGTCCTGGCCGGCCATCTTGTAGCGCTCGTACTCCTGCAGCCTGCGCACCAGTTCGGCGCGCGGGTCGTCCTCTTCATCCTCCACCACCGGCGGCCGCGGCAGCAGCATGCGCGACTTGATCTCGGCCAGCATGGCCGCCATGACCAGATATTCCGCGGCCAGCTCGAGCCGCAGCTCCTTCATGAGCTCCACGTACTCCATGTACTGGCGCGTAATGGCCGCAATGGGAATATCGAGCACGTCCAGGTTCTGCCGGCGGATCAGATACAGCAGCAGGTCCAGCGGCCCCTCGAACGCCTCCAGAAACACTTCCAGGGCGTCCGGCGGAATGTACAGATCCCGTGGCAGCTCACGCAGGGGCTCACCACGGATCCGGGCGGTCGCCACGGCGTCGCCGTCCTGGTCGAGCAGGTTGTCGCTGTCCGCTGCTTCCGTCACCGGGCCTCCGTGGCGGTCGGGCTCACCAGTAGCGCAGCCCCATCACGCGACGCACGTCATCCAGGGTCTCCCGGGCGCAATCCCGGGCCTCCTCCACACCGGCAGCGACGATGCTGCGCACGGCTTCCGGGTCGGCCTCGTACTCTTTCGCCCGTTCACGAATGGGTTTCAGCTCGGCCTGCACCGCCTCGATGACCGGCTTCTTGCACTCCAGGCAGCCGATGCCGGCGGAGCGGCACCCCTGCTGTACCCACTCGCGCGTGTCGTCATCGGAGTAGACCTTGTGAAAATCCCACACCGGGCATTTCTCCGGCTCGCCGGGGTCGGTGCGGCGCACCCGCGCCGGGTCGGTGGGCATGGTCCGGATCTTCTGCTCCACCTCCTGGGGCTCGTCGCGCAGGGAGATGGTATTGCCATAGGACTTGGACATCTTCTGACCGTCGAGACCCGGCATGCGCGGCGCCGGCGTGAGCATCGCCTGGGGCTCGGGCAGTATGACCACGCCACTGCCGTCCAGATAACCGAACAGGCGCTCCCGGTCAGCCAGGGTGATGTTCTGCTGGTTGTCCAGCAGGGCCCGGGCCACGTCCAGTGACTCGGCATCGCCGCTCTCCTGGTACTTGCGCCGCAGGTCCAGGTAGAGCTTGTTGTTCTTCTTGCCCATCTTCTTGGCGGCGGCAAGGGCCTTGTCCTCGAAACCGGGCTCGCGGCCGAACTGGTGATTGAAGCGGCGCGCGATCTCCCGGGTCAGCTCCACGTGCGCCACCTGATCCTCGCCCACGGGTACGCCGGTGGCGCGGTAGATGAGGATGTCGGCGGACTGCAGCAGCGGATACCCCAGGAACCCGTAGGTGGCCAGGTCCTTCTCCTTGAGCTTCTCCTGCTGATCCTTGTACGTGGGCACGCGCTCCAGCCAGCCCAGCGGCGTCACCATGGAGAGCAGCAGATGCAGCTCGGCATGCTCCGGCACCCGGGACTGGATGAACACGCGCGCCAGGTTCGGGTTCACGCCGCAGGCGAGCCAGTCGATGAGCATCTCCCAGACGTTACCGGAGAGCACTTCCCGCTCGTCGTAATGGGTGGTCAGCGCATGCCAGTCGGCGACAAAAAAGAAGCACTCGTGCTCCTGCTGGAGCTTGAGCCAGTTCTTGAGCACGCCGTGGTAGTGGCCGAGGTGCAGCCGCCCGGTGGGGCGCATACCTGACAGAACGCGACTGTGCCGTGCAGGAAGGGAACTCAACGCGGACTCCTGTAGCTGTTCACAATGAGCGCGCCATGATACCCGGTCGCGCCCCTGGCATCACTCCTCGAACACGCTGGCATCACCCGCACCCCGGCGCAGCACCACCGGCTTGCCATCGTAGAGATCCACCACGGTGGAGGGCTCCATGCCGCACGGGCCGCCATCGATGACCAGGTCCACCAGCTTGCCGATGCGTTCGCGAATGTCCTCGGCTTCGGTCATGGGCAGATCATCGCCAGGCAGCAGCAGGCTGGTAGTCATCATCGGCTCGCCCAGCCCCTCCGTGAGCGCCCGGGCGATGGGGTGGTCAGGGACACGGATACCGATGGACTTGCGCTTGGGATGCTGCAACCGCCGCGGCACCTCACCGGTCGCCCGCAGCACGAACGTATAGGGCCCGGGCGTAAAGGCCTTCAACAGACGGTAAGCGGTATTCTCCACCTTCGCATAGGTGCCGATGTCGGACAGATCACGGCAGGTCAGGGTGAAGTTGTGCCGCTCGGGGAGCTGGCGGATCTGGCGAATGCGGTCCACGGCCTCTTTCGCCCCCATGGCGCAGGCCAGCGCATAGGTGGAATCCGTGGGGTAGACGATGACGCCGCCCGCTTCGAGGATGTTGACGGCCTGACGGATCAGTCGTGGCTGCGGCGTCTCGGGGTGGATCTCGAAATACTGGCTCATCGCGCCCTCGTTGCGTCCTGCGCCGAACGGATGCCGCCGACGGCTGTCAATGGAAGTGATGTCGGCATGTCTGCGGAAGCGGGCCCGGTTCGGCCCGACAGCAGGCATTCCGGCCGACCGGCGTCATGTCCGGCGTAATGTAGCACAGTGGCGGCCGCGCTCTCCCTGCGGCCTGGATGACGGTGCCTGCCGAGCGCCGATGGGCTGTGATAACCTCGCGGACTGTTGCCAGACACCTACAATCAGGAAAAACAATCAATGTACTACGCCATCATCAGCGAGGACGTGGAGAACAGCCTGCCCCTGCGGAAGGAGGCGCGCCCCGCACACCTGGAGCGCCTGGAGGCGCTGAAGGCCGAGGGCCGCCTGCTGGTCGCCGGCCCGAACCCGGCCATCGATGCCGAGGACCCGGGCCCGGAGGGTTTCTCCGGGAGCATGGTCATCGCGGAGTTTGCGTCCCTCGAGGATGCCAAGACGTGGGCCAACGCGGACCCGTACGTGGCCGCGGGCGTCTACCAGTCAGTCACCGTGAAGCCGTTCAAGAAGGTACTGCCATGACGCAGGAACGGGTGGCGATGATCCGGCAGCGGCTCGAGGCAGCGCTGCCGGTTCGGCACATCGACATCGAGGACGAAAGCCACCTGCATGCAGGGCACGCCGGAGCGAAGGATGGCGGTGGCCATTTCCGCGTGCTGGTGGTCAGCGACGCATTTGACGGGCAGCCCCCGATCAGGCGTCACCGCCTGGTCTACGACGCCATGGGTGACGCCATGCGCAGGGACACCATCCACGCCCTGAGCATTCGCGCCCTGACCCCGGCGGAACACGAGGACCAGTCGGCATGAACGCAGCCGTCCGCGCGCTGTACGGGCTGGTCCTGCCGCTCGCGCTGCTTGCTGCCGGCTGCAGCGACGACGGGGCGGACGAGCAGGACTCCGGCGAACAGACGGTCCGGATCGTCGCCAAGGTCAACGACGAACCCATCAGCGAAACCATGCTGCAGCTGCATATCCTGCGGCGCACCGGGGAGAACCCGGACCGCGTCGACGAGGAGCAGCGCGAGACCCTGCTGCTGGAGCTGGTGGAGATGACCCTGATTGCCCAGGACGCACGCGAGCGCGGGCTGACGGACAACGAGACCGTCCGCGCGCAGATGCGCAACCTCCAGTACGCGGTGCTCGCCCAGGCCATGCTCGAGGAACTCAAGCGCGAGCCCGTGCCCAATGACGAAATGCTGGCGCGCTTCGACCAGCTCATGGACCAGGAAAGCCAGCGCCAGGAGTACCACGCGCGGCATATTCTGCTGGCGGACGAGTCGGAAGCGGAGGCCGTCATCGAGGAGCTGGACGACGGCGAAGCGTTCGGCGCACTCGCCGAGCGCCTCTCCCGCGGCCCCACGGCGGTGCGCGGCGGTGATCTGGGCTGGTTCGTGCCTGGCGACATGGTGCGGCCGTTCGGTGAAGCGGTCATGGAGCTGGAAGTCGGTGAGTACACCCGGGAGCCCGTGCGTACGCGTTACGGCTACCACGTCATCAAGCTGGAAGGTCAGCGTGACCGGGAGCCCCCGCATTTCGAGGATGTCTCCGAGCAGCTGCGGCATACGCTGACCCAGGAGCGTATCGAAGGCTACGTCAACAATCTGCGCCAGGAGGGCAAGGTGGAGCTGTACCGGCCACGGGACGACGACTGATCGGGCCTGATGCCATGGCGCGCCCGCCAGCTTCTACCCGTCGAGAAGTCGCTCCAGGCCGGCTTCATCAAGAATGGCCACACCCAGCTCCTCCGCCTTGGCCCGCTTCGACCCAGCCGCCTCGCCCGCGACCACGTAGTCGGTCTTTCCGGACACAATGCCGGTCACCTTGCCGCCCTGCGCCTCGATCCTTGCCTTGGCTTGGTCCCGACTCATGCCTTCGAGGGTGCCCGTGAGCACGAAGGTCTTGCCCGCGAGCGGGCTGGCTGCAGCAGCACCCCCCTGGATGCGGGCGCTGCTGCGGTCACTGGTCCAGTGCAGGTATTTCTCCAGCAGCAGCGCATCCACTTCGGCCAGTACGGGCTGCAGGTCCTGCAATGCCTGACGCACCCGCTCGGCATCGGCACCGGAGACGGGCAGGCGCTGGACCGGCAGCGCCGCCAGTTCCTCAAGGTGGTCGGCCTTGCCGGCCAGTTCTGCCGCACGTTTGGGGCCGACCCTGGGCAGCCCGAGCTCGGTGATGATCGCCGCGGCGCTGATGGCATCCGCGTACGCCGCGGCGAAGCCGTCCTCCCCGGTGATTTTCACCAGCCCCAGCAGGCGGTCCAGGCCACCGGCATTGCGCTCGTCGGCGAAGAAGGCGCGGATCTCCTCGCCCATGGTGCGGCCAATGCCGGGAATCAGCGCCAGCAGCACCGGATGCGCCCGCCGTATGAAATCCAGATCCCCCACCTGGGTGGCCAGCAGGCGCGCGGTATCGTCGCCCACCCCCGGGATACCGATGGCGTAGAGCAGCCGGTCCAGCGGAATGCGGCGGCGCGCCTCCACCGCGGCGATCAGATTGCCCGCGGAGACGTCGGCGAAGCCATCCAGCGCCAGCACCTTCGCCTTCTTCAGGGTGAACACGTCCGCCAGCTCCCCGACCAGCCCGGTATCCACCAGCTGCTCGGCGACCTTGTCGCCAAGCCCTTCGATGTCGAGCGCGCGGCGTGAGGCGAAATGACGGATGGACTCCTTGAGCTGCGCCGGGCACTGCATGCTGCCGATGCAGCGGTAGTCCACCTCCCCTTCCGGCCGGATGACCTCGGAGCCGCAGACCGGACAGGCCGTCGGCATCTCCCAGGGTTCGGCGCCCTCGGGCCGGGCTTCCTGAACCACGCTGACGATCTCGGGGATGACGTCCCCGGCACGGCGGACCATCACCGTATCGCCCTCGCGCACATCCTTGCGACGCAGCTCGTCCAGGTTATGCAGCGTCGCGCGGCCGACGGTGACGCCGCCCACCTCCACGGGCTCGAGCTCCGCCACCGGCGTGATGGCGCCGGTGCGGCCGACAGACGGCAGAATGCGCCGCACCCGGGTGGTGGCCTCCCGCGCGGGCAGCTTCGAGGCGATGGCCCAGCGCGGTGCGCGGGCGGTGAAACCCAGGGTCTCCCGCAGGCGCAGGTCGTCCACCTTGAACACCACACCGTCGATCTCGTAATCCAGGCTGTCCCGGCGCTCCAGCAGCTCCTCGTAGAAGCCCAGACAACCGTCGACGCCCTCCAGCCGCCGCACCTCCCGATTAACCCGGAACCCCCAGGCGCGCAGCTGCTCCAGCACCTGCCAGTGGGTGTCTCCCAGCGAGGCGCTACACTCCCCCACCCCGAAGGCGAACAGGGTCAGTGGCCGCTGGGCGGCAATCCGCGGGTCGAGCTGGCGCAGACTGCCGGCGGCGGCGTTGCGCGGATTGGCGAACGGCCGTTCGCCATTGTCCAGGCGCGAGGCATTGAGCGTCTCGAAATCCTGACGGCGGATCACCACCTCGCCGCGGACTTCCAGCCGCGCCGGGGGATTATCCCCCCGGAGTCGCAGGGGCACACTGCCCACGGTGCGCACGTTATTGGTGATGTCCTCACCCACGCGACCATCACCGCGGGTGCCCGCCTGCACCAGCAGGCCGTCTTCGTAACGGACACTGAGGGACAGCCCGTCGAGC
Source organism: Aquisalimonas asiatica (assembly GCF_900110585.1). Lineage (NCBI taxonomy): Bacteria > Pseudomonadati > Pseudomonadota > Gammaproteobacteria > Chromatiales > Ectothiorhodospiraceae > Aquisalimonas > Aquisalimonas asiatica. Next base: position 285,310 of record NZ_FOEG01000002.1, read on the forward strand.
TTCGGCTCGCCGATATAGGTCACGGCGGCAACGCTGCCACGTTCACGCACCCGGCGGTCGAATTCCCGTAACTCGTCGGCGTCGAAGGCATTATCCAGGGAGAGCATGGGCAGGCCGTGCACTACCTCGCCGAAGCCTTCGGAGGGCGCCGCGCCCACACGCTGGGTGGGCGAGTCGGGGGTGACCAGCTGCGGGTACTGGGCTTCAAGACCCTGGAGCTCCCGCAGCAGCGCATCGTACTCCGCATCCGCCAGCACGGGCGCATCCAGCACGTGGTACCGGTGATTGTGCTCGTCGATCTGCGTGCGCAGTTCGGCCACACGGCCCCGCGCCTGCTCCAGCGATGATGCGCTCATGTCCATACTCTCGGTTCGTGGCAGGTCCGCCGCCCCGGCGCCCCCGGGACGACGGGTAGTCTACCGGCTTGCAGGGAGAGCGTGAACGGCGTCAACAAACGCGCAATTCAGTGCCAATCGCAGGCAGCAAACCGCCACAGCCGGAACCATACTGTGAGTGAGGGTTCACGCCATCGGAACTAAACGGCGCAACACCCGATCCAACCGTATGAGCGTGGACCGCGGTGACCGGCCCCGGGCACGTGCAACAGGTCGGGAGCAACGGCCGGTCACCCTGGATGTCTTGCGTTGTCAGCACTCCGCAGAGGGCCGGTTATGGTGGATAAAGATCAGTTTGTCGATTCCCTGATCAGCTACACCCAGCAGCATAAGGCGAAGCACTGGGAAGGGACGTTTGGCGCGTTCCTGCGCGAGGTACTGCCCACGGCGCCGACCGCCCTGGCACGTACCAGTCACCAGTACCTATGGGACATGATCCGCTGGCATGGCAGCCAGCGGTCCGACGAGGGAGAGCACGTCACCCGATACGACCTGTTTGCCAACGATCTCTACGGCATGGATGAATCCCTGGAGCGCGTGGCCAACTACTTCAAGGCGGCCAGCGAGGGCTCCGAAGTGGGGCGCCGCCTGCTGCTCCTGCTGGGCCCGCCCTCCGGCGGCAAATCCAGCCTGGTCACGCTGCTCAAGCGCGGCCTGGAGGAGTACAGCCTCACGGACGACGGCGCCATGTATGCCATCAAGGGCTCGCCCATCCACGAGAACCCGCTGCTGCTCATTCCCCAGAGCAAGCGGGCGGAATTCCGCGATACCTACGGCGTCAACATCGAAGGCGAGCTCTCGCCCTACACCCGCACCATGCTCGAAGAGGAGTACGAGGGCGACTTCACCCAGGTGCCGGTGGAGCGGGTGTTCATCAGCGAAGCGGGGCGCGTGGGCGTGGGCACCTATGCACCCCACGACCCCACCACCGCGGATATCGCGGACCTGGTGGGCTCGGTGGACCTCTCCAAGGTTGCCCAGTACGGCGACGAGGGCAATCCGCGGGCGTGGTCGTGGTCCGGGGCGGTCTATGCCGCCAACCGCGGCATGCTGGAGATGATCGAGATTCTCAAGGTCAAGCGGGAGTTCCTCTACCTGCTGCTCACGCTCACCCAGGAGAAGAACATCAAGGTCTCGCGTTTCCCGCTGATCCACATGGATCAGACCATCGTCGCGCACACCAACCTGGCGGAATTCCGCAAGTTCCTGCAGGAGAAGGAGAACGAGGCGCTGCTGGACCGCATGGTCATCATCCAGGTGCCCTACACCCTGCGCTACCAGGATGAGGCGCGCATCTACGAGAAGCTCACGTCGGCGACGCCCACCTTCCAGGAGGTGCACCTGGACCCGCATGCGCTCAAGCTGGCGGCGGTGTTCGCGGTGCTGACCCGGCTGAAGCCGTCGGAGCGGGCGGATCTGGACCTCACCAAGAAGGTCCGCCTGCACGCCGGGGAAGATGTCGAAGGCATTTCACGCTCCGAAGTGGAGAAGGTCCGCAACGAGAACCCCGACGAGGGCATGGACGGTGTCAGCCCGCGGTTCGTGGTCAACACCCTGGCCGGAGCCATCAGCCGCAGCGAGAACAAGAGCCTCACGGCGCTGGACGTGCTGATCGCCCTCAAGGACGCCATCGAGTCCGATGCGCGCATGGATGCCAAGGAGAAGAAGATGTGGGTCGACCTGCTGGTCACCACCCGCAAGGACTTCTACAACCGGTGGGTGAAAGAGGACGTGCACAAGGCCCTGTTCGTCTCCTTCGAACAGGAGGCCCAGGAGCTGCTGGAGAAGTACCTGGACGAAGTGGAAGCGGTACTGGACAACCGCAAGGTGGAAGACCCCATCACCAGCGAGGAGCGGGACGCGGACGAGCGCTTCCTGCGCGGCGTGGAGGAGAAGATCTCCATCTCCGACGCCGGCAAGCACTCGTTCCGCCAGGAGGTGGTCCGCAAGGCCATGGGCTCCTACAAACGGGGGGAGAAGTTCACCCTGGGCAGTCACGAACGGCTGCGCGAGGCGGTGGAACAGTACCTCTTCCAGGAGCGGCGCGATGTCCTGCGGCTGGTGACCTCCAGCGCACGGCCCGATGACGAGACGCAACGGAAGGTCTCTGCGGTCGAGGACCGCCTGGTGAGTGATTACGGGTATGACGCCCACAGCGCCCGCGAGGCCCTGAACTACGTCACCACCCTGCTCTCCCAGGAGTAGGCGCCGCGGCGGCCCGGGCGGCACGGATGTCGCCCGGGCGGGGGATAGCTTTCCTGGAGGCTCTATGCGCGACGACGACAGCCAGCCCATCTCCCGCATGGCGGTGCACAACCGCTGGTACGACCTGTTCTCCCGCGGTGCCCGGGACTGGCTCCGGCACAACCAGAAGGTCCGGGACGCGGTTCGCGACCACCTGCCTGACATGGTCACCGGCTCCGACATCCTCAGCCGCCCCGGCGACCGCACCGTGCAGGTGCCGGTGCGGTTCATGGAACACTACCGCTTCCGCCTGCGCGACCCCCACGAGGACGACGGCGTCGGCCAGGGCAAGGGCGAACCGGGGGACGTATTCCGCACCGGCGGCCAGCCGAAGCGCGGCAAGGGCAGCGGTGAAGGCGGCAGTGGCGAAGGGGAATTCCAGTTCGTGCTGGAGTTCAAGGTGGACGACATCGTGGACTGGATCTGGCAGGAACTGGAGCTGCCGGACCTCAAGCCCAAGACCGCCGACGCCCTGCAGGACGATGAGCTCACGCCCGAGGGCTGGGACCGCCGCGGGCCGCGGGCGCGGCTGGACCGCCGCCGCACGGTCAAGGAAGCGGTGAAGCGGCGCGCCGTGCAGACCGATCCCGTGCCGTTCACCGACGACGACCTGCGCTACCGGCAGCTCTCCCGGCGTCGCCGCCCCGCCATGAATGCCGTGGTGGCCTTCATCCTGGACGTCTCGGCGAGCATGGACGGCAACCGGCGCAAGCTCGCAAAGGCATTCTTCTTCTGGGCCACCCAGGGGTTGCGCCGGCAGTACGGCAATATCGAGACGGTATTCGTGGCCCACACCAACGAGGCGTGGGAGTTCAGCGAAGAAGAGTTCTTCCAGATCAGCGCCACGGGCGGCACCGTGGCCTCCAGCGGCATGCGCAGCGTGCGTGACATCTTCGCCGAGCGCTACCCCGCCGCCCAGTACAACCAGTACGTCTTCTACGCCTCGGACGGCGACAACTTCGCCGATGACCGCGACGCCGCCGAGGCGGTCGCCCTGGAGCTGGCGTCGGAGGTGAACTTCATGGGGCTGGTGGAGACGCCCCAGAACCGCTTCGAGGCGGCACGCTCGGAGACCGGACGGCTGTTCAAGTCCCTGGAGGCGCGCAACTACCCGGTCAGCAGCTATACCGTGCACGCCGACGAGGACATCTGGGACGCCATTCGCGCGTTCTTCCGGCGACAGGTCAGCGCCGCAGACAGCGACTAGCACCGACGCATCACGAGCCAGGAGGTGACCGTGGACCACATGCACGGCCCGGAGATGAGCAACGAGCAGCTTGCCGATTACGCACCGCGGATCGAGGCCCTGGCGAAAGAGCGGGGCCTGAGCTTCTACCCGGTGGACTTCGAGCTGGTTCCCAACGCCTTCATGATGGAGGTGGCGGTCTACGGGCTGCCGGTGCGCATGCCCCACTGGTCGTTCGGGGTGCGCTACATCTACCAGTACGTCCAGCACCGCATGGGCCACTCGAAGATCTTCGAGGTGGTCTTCCCCGGCAATCCGAACCGCGCCTACCTGGTGGACGACAACGCCCTGGCCGAGAACACGCTGGTCACCGCCCACGTGCTCGGTCACGCGGACTTCTCCCGCAACAATCAGCTGTTCGAGCGCATGCAGCGCGAGGTGGGTTACCACATCGTCGAGCAGGCCGCCGAGCGTGCCAACCGGATCCAGGCCGCCATCGAGGACCACGGGCAGAGCCGGGTGGAAGCGGTGCTGGATGCCGCCCTCGCCCTGGAAGCCAACGTGGACACCAACCAGGGGCTCAACCGCCCCGATTACCCGGTGATGCGCGAGCCCCGTGACAAGCCGCCGGCCCAGGGATTCCAGCGCCATTACGACCAACTGCCCGGGGAAGACACCGCGGAACCGTTGCCGGCGCGGGAGCGTGCGCCGATCCCGCCCGCCCCCGAGTACGACCTGCTCTGGTTCATCGCCCGCTACGCCCCGGAGCTGGAGGGCTGGGAGCGGGATATCTTCCTCGCGGTCCGGGAGGAGTCGTTCTATTTCTACCCGGTATTCGCCTGCCAGATCATGAACGAGGGCTGGGCCAGCTACTGGCACGCCCGCCTGCTGCGGGAAGCGGATTTTCTCCCCGACCGGGTCTACCTGGACGCCATCAAGACCCACTCCGACGTGGTCCGGCCCTACGCAGGCGACGATGCGGTCTCGTTGCGGGTAAACCCCTACCACCTGGGGTTCTCCATGTGGGAGCGCATTCTGAAGGACTGCAGCCTGGACGAGGCCCTGGCGATCCGGCGGGACGAGGACGACTTCAGCTTCATCCGCAACTACCTCCACGAGGATCTGGCCAAGGAGCTGCAGCTGTTCAACTTCACCCGCCGCCCCGGCGCCGGCGGCGAAGAGCGGTTCATCGTGCGCGACCGGGAGATCGACACCCTGCGGGAGAACATCCTGGCGCCGAAGTTCAACTACGGCGGGCCGCGCATCTACGTGAAGGCCATGGGCGCCGATGGCCACCTGGAGCTGGGGCACGACGTCGAGAACGACGGCCGCGGTCTGGACCTGAACCGCTCCCGCAAGGTGCTCAATTACATCCAGCGGGTATGGCGACGGCCGGTGCGCCTGGAGACCGTGGACCACGCAGGGGATGCGAAGGTCCTCACGCCGGACGACGGGGACGATTGAGCACGTCGGTGTGATCGGCTGGTGGACCTGAAGGTCCACCCTACGGGGCTACGGAGCGGTGCCTCGGGGTCTGGGCGTAGGGTGGACGTTTACGTCCACCATCCCGACTCGTGCACTGCCACGCCAACCGCCTGTCATGCCCTCTCCAGGGGAAACGCGAGCACCTCGTCGATGTGCGCAGCCCCCAGCGCTACCATGAACAGCCGATCCAGCCCCAGGGCCACCCCGGCACAATCCGGCAGCCCCGCCCCGAGGGCGGCCAGCAGATTCTCGTCCATCGGTGGCACCGGCTGACCGCGGCGGTGGCGCGTGTCCTGATCCGCGGCGAAGCGCCGCCGCTGCTCGTCGGCATCACTCAGCTCGTGGAATCCGTTGGCGATCTCCATGCCCTGCAGGTAGCACTCGAAGCGCTCGGCCACCGGCGGGTCACCGGGCCGGATGCGGGCCAGTGCGGCCTGGGCCGCGGGGAAGTCGTGCACGAAGTCCAGGGCGTCACGGCCCAGATCCGGCGCAATGCAGTGGGACAGGATCAGATCCAGCAGCGCCTCCCGGTCCAGGCCCTGCGGCGGCGCCACCGACAACCGGTTCGCCGCGGCCTCGAGGCGCGCGATGGCATCGCCATGGGCATCAATGCCCAGGGGGGCGAATAGCCCTGCATAGGTGTGAAAACGGACCGGTCGCGGCCCGATCACGTGCTGGACGAGCGCCGCCACCTCGTCCATGAGCGCGTGGTGATCCCAGCCGGGACGGTACCACTCGAGCATGGTGAACTCGGGGTTGTGCCGCGCGCCACGCTCACCGCCGCGGAAGACCCGGGTGATCTGCCAGATCGCGCCGGAGCCCGCAGCCAGAAGCCGCTTCATGGGGAATTCCGGCGAGGTGTGCAGGTACAATCGCCCGTCCGCCGGCGCCCCCGGGCCGTCATACGCCGTGGCAAGCGACTCGAGGTTGGGGTCGGTCACCGCGGCGGCGGAGAGCATGGGCGTCTCCACCTCCAGGACCCCGCGTTCACGAAAGAAACCCCGCACCGCGTCCAGCAGTCGGGACCGCGCATGCAGGGTTTCCAGGGAGGCGGCGGGCCGCCAGGTTGCATCGCTCACGTCGTCACTCCGGCACCGGACCGGCCGGCATCACTCCTTGACGCGGCTCACGTACTCGGCGGTGCGGGTATCGATGCGCAGCACTTCACCCTCTTCGATGAACAGCGGCACGCGCACGACCGCGCCGGTCTCCACCGTGGCCGGCTTGCTGCCGCCGCTGCTGGTGTCGCCCCGGAGGCCCGGATCCGTCTCCGTGACCTTGAGCTCGACGAACGCCGGCGCGTCCACCTGCAGCGGCTCGCCGTTCCACAGGGTCACGTTGCAGATATCCTGCTCCTTCAACCACTTGTCGGCGTCGCCCATGGCGGCCTTGTTGGCGGCGATCTGATCGAAGGTCTCCATGTCCATGAAGTACCAGAATTCGCCGTCGCTGTAGAGGTACTGGAGCTCGGTCTCCAGCACGTCGGCTGCTTCCACGGACTCGCCGGACTTGAAGGTACGATCCAGCACCTTGCCGGTCTTGAGGTTGCGCAGTTTGACCCGGTTGAACGCCTGACCCTTGCCGGGTTTCACGAACTCGTTCTCGACGATGCTGTACGGCTCGCCGTCAAGCATGAGCTTGAGTCCGCCCTTGAACTGGTTGGTGCTGTATGTCGCCATTGGGACCCCGTTACCTGCGATGGGCGCCGGGCGGGAGCCTGCCCGGCGACTGATGTGCTAGTGTGATGGCTCCGTTTCGTTCGGGCCGCGGCCGCGCGCTCACGCGCTGCGCGTCCTGGCCGACGGCCCTGAATGCTAACGAAAATTCCGCATCGTTACTAACCTTCTTGGCAGAAGTCCATGTCAGCAGGCGTTGCCCCCAGCAGACCTCCACGGCCCTCCGCCTGGCAGAGTGAGCTCGCCCGCGGCTATCGCCGCCCGGACGAACTCCTGGCCGCGCTGGGGCTCGATTGCAGCCACCTGCCGGCGGCCCGGGCAGGCCACGCCGCCTTCCCGGTGCGTGTGCCGAGGGGGTTCGTGGCACGGATGCGCCACGGCGACCCGGACGATCCATTGCTGCGCCAGGTGTTGCCGGTAGCGGCCGAACAGGACGACGACCCGGGCTTCGTCCAGGACCCGGTGGGCGACCTCTCCGCCATGAGCACGCCCGGCGTGCTGCACAAGTACCACGGACGCGCGCTACTGGTGACCACCGGTGCCTGTGCCATCAACTGCCGTTACTGCTTCCGCCGCCACTTTCCCTATGGCGACGCCCATGCCGCCCGGCACCAGTGGGGCCCGGCCCTGGCCTACCTGCGCGGGCGCCCGGAACTGACCGAGATCATCCTGAGCGGCGGCGACCCCCTCACCCTGCCGGACCACCGCCTGGGCACGCTGGCTGCCGAGCTTGACGCAACCCCCCACCTGCGACGGCTGCGCATCCATTCGCGCCTCCCCATCGTGTTGCCGGAGCGGGTGGACGACGCGTTTCTGCAGTGGTTTACCGGTGGCCGGCTGCAACCGGTGATGGTGCTGCACGCCAACCACGCCAGCGAGCTGGATGACAGCGTCGCCGCCGCCTGCGACCGCATGCGCCGTGCGGGCGTCACCCTGCTCAACCAGGCAGTCCTGCTGCGTGGCATCAACGACGATGTCGCCAGTCAGGAGGCGCTCAGCGAGCGCCTGTTCGCCATCGGCGTTCTCCCCTACTACCTGCACCAGCTGGATCGGGTGGCGGGTGCCACCCATTTCCTGGTTGCCGAAGACCGGGCCCGGGCGCTGGCGGCCGCCCTGGCCGAGCGGCTGCCGGGTTACCTGGTCCCGCAGCTCACCCGCGAGGATGCCAGCGCCCCGGCCAAGACGCCGCTGGCCACCCCCAGGCACGGGTAACGCAACGCTTGGCGTCGCCGCCCCGCTGCGGCACCATCCATTGAATCAATCACGACTACAGGGATCGAGCGAATGAATCAGGACGAGGTGGTCCGGCTACTGGTGGCAGACGCGTCGCTGAACGACGCCGAGATGTTCATCAGCGTGCTGCGGAACGCGGGGCATGCGGTAAGGGCCACACGGATCGAGGACGACGAGGATCTTCGCGACACCCTCTCCGAGCATGCCTTCGATCTGTTCCTGTGCTCCACGGAGCTGGACAGCCTCGGATTCGCCGACGCGGCGCACATCATCCAGGAGAGTGGTCGTGATCTGCCGATGCTGGCCGTCGCCGGCGAAGACGACCAGAATCGGCGCCGGGAGGCCCTGCAGGCGGGCGCCCAGGACATGGTCTGCAAGAGCGACCTGGACCACCTCAAGCTGGTGGTCCGGCGCGAACTCAGGCACCTCGGCGAGCGCCGCCGCCTGCGCCGCATCGAGAAGGCGCTGCGCGAATCCGAGCGCCGGGCGAGTGCCCTGCTGGACAGCTCCCGGGATGCCATCGCCTACGTACACGAAGGCATGCACATCTACGCCAACCCGGCCTACCTGGAGACGTTCGGCGTGGATGCATTCGCGGAGATCGAGGGGATGCCGATCCTGGACATGGTCGACCCCGACGATCAGAAAGCCTTCAAGGAGGTGCTCAGGCGATTCAGTCAGGGCGATCACAGCGAGCCCCACGCAAGCGTCAGCATGACCACCGGCGAACGACTGCTCCCGGTTCACGTCAGCCTGTCCGCGGCCACCGTGGACGGCGAAGCGTGCACCCAGATTCTGATCCGGGAGCAATCCAGCGACAGCGAACTGGAGGCGGAACTGGATTCACTGAGCAGAAAGGACCTGCTCACGGGGCTCGCCAACCGCACCCATTTCCTCGACGAACTGCGGTCGGTCATTGCCGAGGCTGCTGCCGACGACGACAGCAGCCACGGCCTGCTGTACATCCAGGTGGAAAACCTCGACGGCATCCGCCAGACCCTGGGGATCGCGGCGAGTGACAAGACGGTCACCGACGTTGCGGACCTCATCAGCGCCGAGCTGGAGCCGGACTATGTCGCCGGCCGCTTCGCAGACGATGTCCTCACGGTGCTGCTGCCACACCGCAGCGTACACGAGGCCGTGGCGCTGGCGGAGGCCATCCGTCAGCAGGTGCATGACCACATCGTTCAGGCCGGACAGCACACGGTCACGACCACCTGCGCCATCGGCGCACTCATGGTCGGCGAGACTTCCCCGGACGCCGACGAAGCCATCTCCCGCGTGCATCAGGCGTGCGAGGTCGCCCGCAACGCCGGCGGCAACCAGGTTCACCTCCATGCGACAGAAGACCGCAACGGCAGCGCCGGGGCGGCGCAGCGGTGGCGCGAGACCATCGAGGATGCCCTGCAGCAGAACCGGTTCCACCTGGTCTACATGCCCGTCGCATCCCTGAGCGGCGACGGCTCACCCCGCTACGAGGTACGGCTGCGCCTGCGCAACGAAGACGGCGTCGACCTGATGCCCGGGGATTTCGTCCCCCAGGCGGAGGACGCCGGCATGATGAACCAGCTGGACCGCTGGGTGGTGGAACACGTGCTGCAGGCCCTCAAGCGGCAGGCGGCCACCGACGGAGCCACCACGCTCATGGTCAAGCTCTCCGGTCAGACACTGGCCGACCGGGAGTTCACGACCTTTCTCGGGGCGCGCCTGAAGGCGCACGGGGTGCGTGGGGCCGCACTCAGCTTCGAGGTGAACGAGCCGGTGGCCGTGACCCAGCTCAACGATGCCCGGGAGGCGTTCCGGGGCATCAAGGAGCTGGGCTGCGGGTTCACCCTCGACCACTTCGGCAGCAGCCTGAACCCGTTCCAGCTGCTCAAGCACCTGCCGGCGGATCACCTGAAACTGGATCGCTCGCTGGGCCGGGATCTCGCCAGTAACGAGAAGACCCAGGAGCGGGTCCGGTCCATCATCGAAAACGCCCACGCCATGAAGAAGCACGTCATCGCCGGTTACGTGGAGGATGCCATGACCATGGCGACCTACTGGCGCTACCAGGTCGATTTCGTGCAGGGCCATTTCCTGCACGCACCCTCCCCGGAGATGGACTACGACTTCACCGGCACCGTGATGTGAGCGGTTCAGCCGTAGCGCCGCTCCCGTAGCGCGGCGATGCGGTCATCCAGGGGCGGATGGCTCATCATGAGGCTCTTGAGCCCTTGCCCCATCCGACCGGAGATACCGAACGCCTCGACCTGCTCCGGCAGCGTCGACGGCTCGCTGTTGCGCTTGAGCTTCTCCAGCGCCGCGATCATCTTCTCGCGACCGGCAAATCGGGCACCACCCAGATCGGCGCGGTATTCCCGCTGTCGCGAGAACCACTGCACGATCATGCTGGCAATGATGCCGAGCACGATCTGGGCGAAGATCACGGTGATCCAGAAGCCGGGGCCGTAGCCGCGTTCGTTCTTGAAGATCACCTTGTCCACGAACATGCCCACCACCCGCGACAGCACGATCACGAAGGTGTTCAGCACGCCCTGGATCAGGGCCAACGTGACCATGTCGCCGTTCTGGATATGGGCCACCTCGTGGCCGATGACCGCCTCGGCCTCATCCGCGTTCATCTGCCGCAGCAGCCCGGCACTGACCGCCACCAGCGCATCATCCCGCTTCATGCCGGTGGCAAACGCGTTGATCTCCGGCGCGTCGTAGATGGCGACTTCCGGCATGCCGATACCGGCCTGCTGAGCGTGCCGGCGGACCGTATCCACCAGCCACTGCTCGGTGGGATTGGCCGGTTTGTCGATCACCCGCGCCCCGGTCATGCGCTTGGCCATGGTCTTGGACAGGGCCAGGGAGATGAACGCACCACCCATGCCGAAAATAGTGGCCAGAATCAGAATGCCCGTGGTGTTCATGTGCATCCCTTCCCGGGCCATCCACGGCTCGATGAAGAGATTCAGCATGATGCCCAGCAGCACCACGATGCCCAGGTTGGTCAGCAGAAACAGCGAAACGCGCTTCATGGTTGATCGATTCTCTCAGTCGCCAGACGGTTCTGTACTGTTACTTAGATAGGGGCAAGCGGCGCGGGTTCAAGCCCGTCACGGCGTCACGGCCTCCATGGCGCTGACGCGCTGGAACCCCCGGGGCAACGCTCCGCCCCGCCGCCCACGGGCCGCCTCGTAACCATCCAGATCGGCCGGCTTGAGGGTCAGGGTGCGCTTGCCGGCGGCCAGGGACAGGCTGCCACCGGCCGGCACCGCAACGACACCCAGCAGCACCTCTTCGCGGCTTTTCACCTTGTCCGGGGGGATGCCCATGATCTTGTTGCCCTTGCCCTTGCTCATCTGCGGCAGCTCGCTGACCGGGAACACCAGCAGCCGGCCGGCGGAGGATACCGCCGCAATGCGGTCACTGTCGGGGTCATGCACCGCACTCGGCGGTAGCAGGCGTGCACCGGCGGGCACGGTGAGCACGGTCTTGCCCGCCCGGTTCTTGGCCTGCAGGTCACCGATGGTGGTGACGAACCCGAAGCCCGCATCGGAGGCGAGAATCAACCGCTCGCTGTCGTCCCCGGCCACGACCTGCTCGAACTTCGCCCCGCTCGGCAGCGTCAGACGGCCGGTCAGCGGCTCGCCCTGGCTCCGTGCCGACGGCAGCGAGTGTGCCGGCAGGGAATAGGCGCGGCCGGTGGAGTCCAGGAAGATCGCCGGCCGGTTGCTGCGCCCCCGGGCGTGGGCGCGGTAGCCGTCTCCGCCCTTGTAGTTCAGCGTCTCCGGGTCGATGTCGTGCCCCTTGGCCGCCCGCGCCCAGCCCTTCTCGGAGAGCACCACGGTGACCGGTTCGCTGGGCACCAGGGCCGATTCATCCAGGGCCCTGGCGGCGCTGCGCTCCACCAGCGGGGAGCGGCGATCATCGCCGTAGGTCTCCGCATCGGCGGCGAGTTCGCTGCTCACCTGCTCGCGCAGGCGGTCGTCGGAGCCGAGGATCGACTGCAACTGCTCGCGCTCCTGCTGCAGCTCGTCCTGCTCACCCCGGATCTTCATTTCCTCGAGCTTCGCCAGGTGGCGCAGGCGCAGCTCCAGAATGGCCTCGGCCTGGCGGTCACTGAGGCCGAACCGGGCCATGAGCTCCGCCTTGGGCTCGTCCTCTTCGCGGATGATCCGGATGACCTCGTCGATATTGAGGTAGGCGGTGAGCAACCCCTCGAGGATGTGCAGCCGCGCCTCCACCTTGTCCAGGCGCCACTGCAGGCGCCGGCGCACGGTCTCGGTGCGGAACTGCAGCCACTCGCTCAGCAGGCTGTTGAGGCTTTTCACCTGTGGCCGGCCATCCAGGCCGATCACGTTCAGGTTGACCCGGTAGTTCTTCTCCAGGTCGGTGGTGGCGAACAGGTGCTTCATCACCTCGGCGGTGTCCACGCGATTGGAGCGCGGCACCACCACCAGACGGGTGGGGTTCTCGTGATCCGACTCGTCGCGGAGATCCTCCACCATGGGCAGCTTCTTCGCCTGCATCTGCGCCGCGATCTGCTCCAGCACCTTGCTGCCCGAGACCTGGAACGGCAGCGCGGTGATGATGATGTCGCCATCCTCCACCTGGTAGCGGGCGCGCATGCGCACGCTGCCGTTACCCTTCTCGTAGACTTTCAGGATCTCTTCGCGCGGCGTGATGATCTCGGCATCGGTGGGGAAATCCGGCCCCTGGATATGCTCGCAGAGCTGCTCCACGGTGGCGTCGGGTTCGTCCAGCAGCCGGATGCAGGCACTGGCGACCTCACGCAGGTTGTGCGGCGGGATGTCGGTCGCCATGCCCACGGCGATGCCGGTGCCGCCATTGAGCAGCACGTTGGGCATACGCGCAGGCATCAGGGCCGGTTCGTCCATGGTGCCGTCGAAGTTCGGCACCCACTCCACCGTGCCCTGGCCCAGTTCCGCGAGCAGCACCTCGGAATACTTCGCCAGCCGCGACTCGGTGTACCGCATGGCGGCGAAGGACTTCGGATCGTCCGGCGACCCCCAGTTCCCCTGTCCGTCCACCAGCGGGTAGCGGTAGGAGAAGGGCTGCGCCATGAGCACCATGGCCTCGTAACAGGCGGAATCCCCGTGGGGGTGGTACTTGCCGAGCACGTCGCCCACGGTACGGGCGGATTTCTTGTACTTCGCCAGCGCCGACAGGCCGAGCTCGGACATGGCATAGACGATGCGCCGCTGTACCGGCTTGAGGCCATCGCCGATATTCGGCAGCGCCCGGTCGAGGATGACGTACATGGAGTAGTCCAGGTACGCCTTCTCGGTGAACTCGTGCAGCGGGCGGGATTCGAAGTCGGGGTTGTTGCCCGTGGTATCCGTATCACTCATTAAACCAGCACCTCCGCCATGTTGCCCTTGCTCTCCAGCCAGCTGCGGCGCTGACCGGCGGCACCCTTGCCCAGCAGCATGTTCATGAGCCGCGTGGTCTCCTCGGGGGCATCAACCGTGAGCTGCACCAGGCGCCGTGTATCCGGCCGCATGGTGGTCTCGCGCAGCTGCACCGGATTCATCTCGCCCAGGCCCTTGAAACGGGTGGTGGACACCTTGCCCTTGAGCTTCTCGGCCTGGATGCGGTCCAGCACGCCGGCCCGCTCGTGCTCGTCGAGGGCGTAGAAGGTCTGCTTGCCCACGTCGATGCGGTAGAGCGGCGGCATGGCCACGAACACGTGCCCGGCCCGCACCACCGACGGGAAATGTTTCAGGAACAGCGCACACAACAGCGTGGCGATGTGGGCGCCGTCCGGGTCGGCGTCCGCCAGAACGCAGACCTTGCCGTAGCGCAGCTTCGACAGATCATCCGAGCCGGGCTCGATGCCCAGCGCCACGGCGATATCGTGGACCTCCTGGGACGCCATGACCTCGCTCGGATCCACCTCCCAGGTGTTGAGAATCTTGCCACGCAGCGGCATCACGGCCTGGAACTCCCGGTCCCGCGCCTGTTTGGCGGAACCGCCGGCGGAGTCCCCCTCCACCAGGAACAGCTCGGTCCGGTTCGGGTCCTGGGCCGTGCAGTCGGCCAGTTTGCCCGGCAACGCGGGGCCGCTGCTCACGCGCTTGCGCGCCACCTTGCGGGAGGAGCGCATACGCCGGTTGGCGTTGGCGAGCACCTGCTGGACGATCGCCTCGGCGGCGTCCACGTGCTGGTTCAACCAGAGGCTGAAGGCGTCCTTGACCACGCCGGAGACGAACGTGGCGCACTCCCGCGACGACAGCCTCTCCTTGGTCTGACCGGAGAACTGCGGATCCTCCAGCTTCACGGAGAGCACGTAGGAGAGATTCTCCCAGACATCCTCCGGCGTGATCTTCACCCCCCGCGGCAACAGGTTGCGAAACTCGCAGAACTCGCGGATGGCGTCGGTCAGGCCGGTGCGCAGGCCGTTGACGTGCGTCCCGCCAAGCGGGGTGGGGATGAGGTTGACGTACGACTCGGCAACGCCCTCGCCGCCTTCGGGAAGCCACGTCAGCGCCCACTCCGCCGCCTCGGTGGTGCCGGTCATGCGGCCGGTGAACGGCTCTTCCGGCAACCGCGGGAGGTCTACCAGCGCCGAGGCCAGGTAATCCCGCAAGCCATCCTCGTAATACCAGGTGGTCTCGTCCTCGCCGGGCTCGTCCCGGAATACCACCTCCAGCCCCGGGCAGAGCACGGCCTTGGCGCGCAGGATATGGCGCAGCTTCGGCACCGAGAACTTCGGGCTGTCGAAATAGCGGGCGTCGGGCCAGAAGTGCAGGGTCGTGCCCGTGTTGCGCTTGCCGACGGTGCCAATCTCCTTGAGATCGGAGACCTTCTCGCCGTTGGCAAACCCGATGTGGTACTCGCGACCGTCACGGCGCACGGTAACGTCCAGCCGCCGCGACAACGCGTTGACCACGGAAACCCCGACACCGTGCAGCCCGCCGGAGAACTGGTAGTTCTTGTTGGAGAACTTGCCGCCGGCGTGCAGCCTGCTGAGAATCACCTCGACGCCGGGGGCGCCCTCTTCCGGGTGCACGTCCACGGGCATGCCGCGGCCGTCGTCCTGCACGGACAGGGACTGGTCGGTGTGCAGCGTCACGGTAATACGGCGCGCGTGCCCGCCGATGGCTTCGTCGACACTGTTGTCGACCACTTCCTGGGCAAGGTGGTTGGGCCGCGCGGTGTCGGTATACATGCCCGGCCGTTTGCGCACCGGATCGAGACCGGTAAGTACTTCAATGGACGCGGAATCGTAGTGTTCTGCCATGGAGTCGTCTTCGGAACCGATTGCCTGTATGGGGACGGCCGCACTGGAAAGCAGCCGGCTGCAGCAGTCTACAGGTGGCAACGCGCCGCGGCGAGTACCAGCGCACACCCCGGGAAGTCCGTTGCCGGCGCCGGATTCCGGACACCGCCCCCGGGCCAAATTGACCCCCCGACGCGCCTGCGCTACCGTTCCCCCGAACACACGCCGGGGGCGCCGGAATCATGGCCGAGGAATCAACCGAGCACGTCAATTTCGAGGAAGCGCTCAAGGAGCTTGAGGCGCTGGTGGAGCGCATGGAAAAGGGCGAACTGGCGCTGGAGGAATCCCTGCAGGCGTTCGAGCGCGGCATCGCGCTGACCCGGCACTGCCAGACCGCCCTCAAGGCCGCCGAACAGAAGGTGGAGATTCTCACCCGCGAGGGAAGTGAAGACCGTGTCGAACCCTTCGAACCGCAGCAACCCGAGTAAGGTCCTCGAAGCGCGACTGCCGGCCTGTCAAAGCCGGGTCGAAGCCGCCCTGGACCGGTTGCTGCCCACCGCCGACACCCTGCCCATGCGTCTGCACGAGGCCATGCGCTACGCCGTCATGGGCTCGGGTAAACGACTTCGGCCGACGCTGGTCTACGCAACCGGTGAAGCGTTGGGCCTGGAGCCCGAGTCCCTGGACGGGCCGGCATGCGCGGTGGAGCTGATCCACGCCTACTCCCTGGTGCACGACGATCTGCCCTGCATGGACGACGACGACCTGCGCCGCGGCCGGCCCACTTGCCACAAGGCCTACGACGAGGCGACCGCCGTGCTGGTGGGGGACGCGCTGCAGGCTCTTGCGTTCCGCGCACTGGCCGAGGAGTCGTCGGGGACGATCGGCACTGAGGCGCGCCTGAAGATGGTCGCAAGCCTGTCCATGGCCGCGGGATCCCGTGGCATGGTGGGCGGCCAGGCCCTGGATCTCGCAGCCACCGGCCAGACCCTGGACCTGGCACAGCTCGAAGATCTGCACATCCACAAGACCGGCGCCCTGATCCGCTCCAGCGTCATGCTGGGGGCGCTGGCGGACCCGGACCACGATCAGGAAGGCCTGGAACGCCTGGATCGCTACGCCAAGAGCATTGGCCTTGCGTTCCAGATCCAGGATGACATTCTCGACGTGGAAGGCACCACCGACGCGCTGGGCAAGTCCAGCGGCGCCGATGCACGCATGCACAAGGCCACCTATCCCGCCCTGCTCGGGCTCAAGGAGGCACGCGCGCACGGGCGCGAGCTGATCGACCGGGCCCTGGCCAGCCTGGAGCCGTTCGATGCCCGGGCAGACTGCCTGCGCGGGCTGGCACACTTCATCATGGAGCGCGGCAAGTAGCCGCGCGCCACCGGCGACTCACTGGTGGCTGGAGAGGCGGCTCTCCACGGTGCGCACAAGATTGACCATGCGCGGGCCCAGATGGGCATCCAGCTCCTCCCGGGGGAGACGGAACGAGGGCCCGCCGGCGTTGAACGCCACCACGTCGGAGCCGTCATCCAGCACCAGCGGCACACCGACGGCGTTGACGTCCCGCTCCCAGTCGCCGGCGGAGATGCAATAGCCCTTCTCCTGGTAATCGATCACCGCCTGCTCGATCCCCTGCTTCACCCGCGGCCAGGCCTGCTCGTCCTTGCGCCGGATATGGTCCAGCAGGTAGCTGCGCTCGCCATCCGGCAGTGCGGCGAGAAACGCACGCCCCATGGCAGTGGTCGCCACCGGCACCCGGGAGCCCACCTGCAGCCGCAGCGTCAGCGCACCCTGGCCGTGGCAGTTCTCGAGGTAGACCATGCTGAGCCGGTCGCGGCTGCCCAGCGAGACCGATGCGCCCGTTTCGTCGGCCACTTCCTGCATGAGCGGCCGCGACACCTGACGAATACCCATGCTCGCCAGGCTGGAATACCCCAACGCCAGCACGCCCGTACCGAGCTGGTAGCGTTCCAGTCGTTCGGAGTAGCTCAGGTAACCCAGCTTCGTGAGCGTGTAGGTCAGCCGCGAGACGGTGGGCTTCGGGATGCCCGTGCGTGCGGCGATCTCCTGATTGCTCAACAGACCGTCCGAGGGCCGGAAAGCGCGCAGAATCTCCAGCCCCCGGGCCAGCGCCATCACGAAATTGCGGTCCTTCTTGCCGTCCTGCTCCTGGGCACTGAAGTCGACAAGTGCTACTGGTTTCTGTCGCATGCTGCCTCGTCCATTCCAAACCGGCCGCTCACCGAAGATTGTCCCCGGCGCCCTCGCCGGGGCCTGGTGCAACCTGACGTGATGGACAGGCGTTACACCTTGATGTAACGACCATAGTAGCACCACGTAGGGCCATGCCGTCCACAATGCGGAACCACGTTCCGCCAGGAGGCCTGACAACCCGCCCCGTGCGCATCATTGACCCCCTTCTGTTTCGCTAAGCGGAATCACCGTTCGGTTGTCGAAATCAAAACGAAGGTGTAACGTTTGACGAAAAGTGATCGCTGCAGCCCGTGCAGGCGATAACGGAGGAGAATCATGGCGCCCCCGGCGCCATGATGACAGCGGCGGGACCATGACAGAACTATTACTTGTACGGCACGGCCAGGCCGGTTTCGGAACCGATAACTACGACCAGCTCAGCGCCCTCGGCGCCGAGCAGGCCGCCGCCACCGGTGAGCACCTGCGTGAGATCGGCAGTGCGCCGACGCGCACGGCGAGTGGGGACATGGTCCGACAGCGCGACACCGCGGCCATTGCCAACAGGGCCCAGGGCATCACCCACCCTCCGCAGGTCCTTCCCGAATTCAATGAATACGACGCCGGCGGGATCTTCGACGCCTTTCTCGACACGGTGGCGGCGAAGGATGCCCAGGTTGCCGCCCAGCGCGACGCGCTGCACACGGATCGCCGTGTGTTCCAGCGCGCCTTCGAAGGCGTCATGACCCAGTGGCTGCACGACCCGCAGCCGGAGCAGCGCGACGTGGAGAGCTGGGCGCAGTTCCGCGACCGGGTGGTTGCCGGGGCCGATGCCCTGATCCGCGCCACTTCCCCGGGCGAGACCATCACCCTGTACACCTCCGGTGGCGTGATCGCGGTACTCGTCGGTCATGCACTCGGCCTGGATGCGGAGCGTACGGTGGCCCTGAACTGGCGTGTCTACAACGCCTCGGTCACGCGGCTGCGATTCGGCCGCCGCACCGGACTCAACCTCATGGGGTTCAACGCCATGGATCATCTGCGCCTGAAGGGCGGCGACCGGTTTCTGAGCTTCCGCTGAGACCGGCCGGAGCAACCAGCACAATCCGATGCAACAGCGAGGGGACAGTACCGACATGGCAGCAGGAATACGTGATCGCGCCGCCATCATCACCGGCGCCGGCAGTGGCATCGGCCGCGCCACGGCGCTGCGGTTCGCCACCGAAGGCGCCCGACTGATGATCGCCGACGTCAACGAGGAGGCTCTGGCCGAGACGGTACGGCAGGTGGAAACAGCTGGCGGCACGGTGATCTCGCGCTGCGTCAACGTCGCCGACGAACAGGCGGTGGCCGACATGGTCGCCGCCACCGCCGAGCAGTACGGCAGCGTCGACATCCTCTGTAACAACGCCGGCATCACCGGCGGGACATACGGCCCGATCACCGACGACGACGCCGATACCTGGCGCCGGGTTCTGGACGTCAACCTGCTCGGAGCCATGTTCGGCAGCAAGTACGCGGGCCGCATCATGGCTGAGCAGCAACGGGGCGCCATCGTCAACACCGCTTCGGTTGCCGGCATTCGCGCCGGCGCCGGCGGCAATGCCTACAGCGCCTCCAAGGCAGCGGTGATCAACATGACCCAGACCAGCGCCTGCGACCTTGGCCAGTACGGCGTGCGCGTGAATGCGGTCTGCCCGGGGCTCACGGAAACCGGCATGACCAAACCGGTGTTCGATTACGCGCGCGACCGCGGCAAGGAAGACAAGCTCGGTGCCCGCTGCGAACTGCGGCGCTACGGGCGCCCGGAAGAGCTGGCCGCGGCCATTCTCTTTCTCGCCAGCGACGAGGCCAGTTTCATCACCGGCCAGGCGCTGGCGGTGGACGGGGGCAACACGGCGTCACTCAACATGCCGGGGATGAAGGTATGAGCCCACGCCCGCAGGAGAAGACAGCCATGTTCGACCGTCACTTCAGCGTCTGGCCGGAAGGGCTGCCGAAACGCCTCACCATCGCCGCCACCAGCCTGCAGTACAACCTGGAGGTAAGCGCGGCGCGCTATCCGGACAAGACCGGGGTCGCGTACTACGGTTCGGACATCAGCTTCCGACAGCTGAAGACCGAGGCGGACGCGATCGCCGCCTGGCTCCAGCAGCACTGCGGCGTGGCGCGGGGCGACCGGGTGGTTCTCTACATGCAGAACAGCCCCCAGTACATCATCGGCTACTACGGCATCCTCACGGCCGGTGCCGTGGTCGTCCCGGCCAATCCCATGAACCTTACCGGCGAGCTGACCCATTACGTCGAGGACAGTGGTGCCCGCGTGGCCCTGTGCGGCCAGGAGCTCTACCCTTACCTGCGCCCGCTGCTGACGGACGGCGACCTGAACCATGCAGCGGTGGCCGCCTATGGCAGCTATGTCACCGGGGATCTCGGCCTGACCCTGCCGGACGTGGTCCGTGAACCGGAGCGTGCACCGCAGGACGACGGCGCGGTGAGCTGGTCGGCTGCCCTGGACGCGGGGTATGCGCTGCCCCTGGAGCCGGTGGATGTGGGGCCGGACGACATGGCCGTTATCCCCTACACCTCCGGCAGCACGGGGCGACCCAAGGGCTGCGTGCACACCCACCATTCAGTGATGGCAACGGCCCAGGGCGGGGTGCTGTGGAACCCGATGCAGGTCAACCACGTGAACCTCGCCACCCTGCCCTTTTTCCACGTCACGGGCATGCAGAGCTCCATGAACGGGCCGCTTTCCACCGGCGCCACCACGGTGGTCATGACGCGCTGGGACCGCACCACCGCCGCGGAGCTCATCCAGCATTACGGTGTCACCCACTGGCGCAACATCACCACCATGGCCGTGGACTTCCTCAACAACCCGGAGCTCGGCCGGTACGACCTGTCCACGCTCCAGGGCATTGGTGGCGGCGGCGCCGCCATGCCGTCGGCGGTCGCGGAGAAGCTCCATACCATGACGGGGCTGTCGTACATCGAGGGCTACGGCATGTCCGAGACCATTGCGCAGACACACGTCAATCCACCCAATGCCCCCAAGGCGCAGTGCCTGGGGATTCCGGTGTTCAATGTCGACAGCCGCGTCATCGACCCGGAGACGCTCGCCGAACAACCACCCGGCGCCGTGGGCGAAATCATCATGCACGGCCCGCAGGTGATGCGTGAGTACTGGAACAACCCGGACGCCACCGCCGAGACGTTCATGGAGCTGGATGGCAAACGCTTCCTGCGCAGCGGCGATCTGGGCTACTACGACGAAGACGGCTACTTCTTCATGGTCGACCGCCTCAAGCGGATGATCAATGCCTCGGGCTACAAGGTCTGGCCGTCGGAAGTGGAGTCCATGCTTTACGGACACCCCGCCATTCAGGAAATCTGCGTGATAGCGACACCGGACCCGAAGCGCGGCGAGACCGTCAAGGCTGTTGCCGTACTTCGGCCCGATGCCGCGGACAGCACCAGCGAGCAGGACATCATCGACTGGGCACGGAGCCAGATGGCCGCGTACAAGGCCCCCCGTTACGTCGAGTTCGTGGAGCGGCTGCCCCGCTCCGGGACCGGCAAGCTCCTGTGGCGTGAGCTGCAGGAGGCAGAGCACGGCCGAGCAGGCTGACGCCACTCGGCCCGACGTCACCACGACGTCCGCAAACGGATGCCCCGGGCAATACCGGGCATCAATGCAACGGAACGATCTGCGTTCTACTGGAGGAGACCACCCATGCATAAAACGAAATCACTGCTTCACACGTCCGGCGTGGCTGCCACCGGCCTCGCCCTTGCCGTGGGTTCTGGCATCGCCAGCGCCGACATCGAGCTGCCCGGCACGCTGATCTGGTCCGCATACCCCACCGGCACCACCGGCTACGCCCAGTCCGTGGGTATCGGCCAGGTGCTGCAGAACGAGTACGACGTCAACCTGCGCGTCATTCCCGGCCGTAACGACGTCTCCCGGCTGGAGCCCCTGCGCCGCGGCCGTGCGGACTTCTCCGCCGGTGGCACCGAAGCCGTTGCCGCCCAGGAAGCCCAGTTCAACTTTGCCGAAAGGGCCTGGGGTCCGCAGCGCACACGTGTCCTGATGTGGTCCATCTCGGATGCCTGCTCCTTCACCATCGCCGCCGCCGGTGACGCCGGCATCGACGAAGTCTCCGACATGGAAGGCAAGCGGGTCGCCTGGGTTCAGGGTGCCCCCACGCTCAACTACGGCATGGAATACCTGCTGTCCTACGCTGACCTGACCTGGGACGACGTGGAGCGCGTCGAGGTGGGCGGTTACATGGGCGCCGTCGAGGGCATCATCGAGAATCGTGTCGATGCCATGGGCGGCTCCTGCGACTCGGCGCCGTTCCAGCGAATCAATGCCTCTGCCCGCGGCCTGAACTTCCCGGAGTTCCCGCATGACAATGAAGCCGGCCTTGAGCGCATTTCCCAGTACGCCAGCTGGCTTGTCCCGCACCGGAGCACCAGTAACGTCGGCATGGATTCGGACCAGGAAATCGAGGTGGTCACCGGCCCCTACCCGATGCTCATCTCCATGCACGACGCCGACGAGGACGTGGTCTACAACATGACCAAGGCCATGCACAAGCACTACGAAGAGTACAAGGACAGTGCCCCCGGCGCCGAAGGCTGGGACGTGGAGCGTATGGACCTGACCAGCATGCCGATGCCGTTCCACGAAGGCGCCATCCGCTACCTGGAGGAGATCGGCGTCTGGTCCGACGAAGCGCAGGAGAACCACGAGGAAGCGCTCAAGCGTCAGGACGTCCTGGCCGAGGCGTGGGAGCGCCATCTTGAAGATGCCCCCACGGATCGTGACGCGTTCCAGGAAGCCTGGATGCAGACCCGGCACGACGCCCTGGAAGAGGCTGGCCTGCCGACACTGCGTTCGTTCTGGTAAGGGACTGATCCGCTCCCCGGGTGCCGCATTGGGCGGCACCCGGCTCTCTGCGCAATTGCCTCTGACGGTGCACGGAGCGCTCCCAAGGCAGCGCACACCATTTTGCTATGCGGAATACCGTTCCAAAATTGTTGACCTGCATTCCGCTTCATGCCATGTTTCTGCCGGGTATTCCCAGTCCGATGCGACACGTGGCGCGGCGCCTGCCGAATCGAATGCCCGTCACGACACAACAATGCTCTGATGAGCGCATCCCGCGCAGGAGACAATAGAACGATGATCACCAAACACGTATTTCTCGGCAGCATTCTCGGTGCCGCCTCCCTCGGTATGCTCGGCACGGCGGCAGCGGACGACGTGCAGCTGCCCGGCACGATGGTGTGGTCCGCCTACCCCACCGGAACGTCCGGTTACAGTCAGGCTGTGGCCATCGGCAACGTGCTGCAGAACGAGTACAACGTGAACCTGCGCGTGATCCCGGGGCGCAATGACGTCTCCAGGCTCGCGCCGCTACGGGCCGGCCGCGTGAATTTCTCCGCCGGCGGTTCGGAAGCGGTTTACGCCCAGGAAGGCATGCTCAACTTCGGCAGTGTCGACTGGGGCCCGCAGCCCCTGCGCATCGCGCTGTGGAACATCTCTGACGGCTGCTCCTTCACCATGGCAACGGGCGCCGACGCCGGCATCGAAACCGCCGCTGACCTGGAAGGCAAGCGCGTGACCTGGGTGCAGGGCGCCCCCTCTCTGAACAATGCCACCCGTGCGCTGCTCGACTACGCCAACCTCAGCTGGGATGACGTGGAGAAAGTCGAAGTGGGCGGCTACTCCGGCTCCATTGAGGCCGTCATCGATAATCGCGCCGATGCGGTCGGCGGCTCCTGCAATTCCGCCCCGTTCATGCGCATCGAGTCCTCGCCCCGCGGGCTCCAGTTCGTCACCTTCCCGCACGATGACGAGGAAGCCATCGAACGGGTCCGCGCGCACCTGCCGTGGTACGTGCCTCATGTCGCGACCGACGGGCCGACCATCGACCCGGACGAAGGGATCGAGGTTTTCACCTCGCCCTATCCGATGCTTGCCACCATGGCGGACCAGGATGACGACGTGGTCTATAACACCACCAGGGCCATGCATGAGCATTACGACAACTACAAGGACAGCGCGCCCGGAGCGATCGGATGGGCCATGGACCGCCAGGACCTTGAAAACGCCTTCGTGCCCTATCACGACGGCGCCATACGCTACTTCGAGGAGATGGGCCTGTGGACTGATGCCGCCCAGGAGAACCAGGACCGGAACCTCAAGCGACAGGACGTGCTGCAGGAAGCCTGGGACCGGTACGTGGAAGATGCCCCCACGGACCCGGAGGCCTTCCAGGAAGGCTGGATGAGTGCCCGCTATGACGCGCTGCGCGAGCACGACCTCGTCACGATCGCCGACTCCTGGTAACAGGGCGGCGCATACAGGCTGTGCGGCCCTCCCTGGTCCGCACAGCCTGCCGGTCAGGGCGCCAATCACCGGGACAGGTGAGTTCGCCATGGACGCGGAGCGCGCTCCGCCACGCCGGAACGGGAACAACTTCGAGACCAAAGCGCTTACCAATGCAGGCTTATAGACCATGACGGATGAACTGAACGCCACGGCGAACTCACGGGAAGAAGCGGAGCGTCGCGCGGAGGAGCTTTACGCGACGCGCTACCGCATTCTCTCATTCCCCTGGCAGACGTTGCTGATGGTCATGACCGTCGGCATTACGCTGCTGGCCATCAACCAGATCTTCAACTTCGGCTTCTTCATTGGCGAAGTGATGCAGGACGCCCGCTACCTCTATATCTACGTGGGCGCCATCCTGGTCATGGTCTTCATCTCCTTCCCGGCCACGGCGTCGGCCTCACGCACCACGGTGGCGTGGTACGACATCCTCCTGGCCGTCGCCACCGCGTGCATGTTCGGCTATTTCGCCTACTACGCCGAACGCATCGTCCTCGAGGCCTGGGAGTACGCGGCACCGCAGTTCGGCATCTACCTGGCACTGGCCACCTGGGCGCTGGTCCTGGAAGCCGGGCGCCGGACCGGGGGGTGGCCGATCTTCGTGGTGGTGCTCACCCTGTCCCTGTATCCGCTCTACGCCGATCGCGTGCCGGACGTCATTGCCGGTGTCAGCATGGGCCTGGAGGATGCGGCGGCTTTCCACATCATGAGTGAGGAGAGCCTGTTCGGCATTCCCACGCAGGTTGCCGCGCTGCTGCTGTTCGGCTTCCTGCTGTTCGGCGTTTCGCTGCAGCACACCGGCGCGGGCAAGTTCTTCATCAACATCGCCTTCGCACTGCTCGGGCGCTTCCGTGGCGGGCCGGCAAAGGTCGCGATCTTCTCCAGCGGGCTCATGGGCTCCATGAGCGGCGGCCCGGTCACCAACGTGCTCACGACCGGCCCGCTGTCCATCCCGACCATGCGTCGGATCGGGTTCTCCCGTGGCTATGCGGCCGGCGTCGAGGCCTGCGCCTCCACCGGCGGCGTGCTGATGCCGCCGATCATGGGGGCCACGGCATTCGTGATGGCGAACTTCCTTGGCGTCTCCTACGTGACCATCGTCATCGCCGCCATCATCCCGTCGCTGCTCTATTTCTTCGGCCTGTTCATGCAGATCGACGCCTACTCGGCACGCCACGATCTGAAGGGGCTGCCCCAGGATGAGCTGCCCGACGTCTGGAACGTGCTCAAGGAGGGCTGGTACTTCATCGCCGTATTCGCCCTGCTGATCTGGATGCTGGTGTTCCTGCAGCGCGAGGCGACCGCACCCTTCTACGCCACGGCCCTGCTGCTGGCCATCAACCAGTTCACCAGGCACCGTCTGAGCACCAAGGGGCTTCTCAAACTGCTGTCGGCGGCCGGGCAGATCCTCGCGGAACTCGGCGGCATTCTCGCAGCCATCGGCCTGATCATCGGCTCCCTGCAGGTCACCGGCATGGCCGGGACACTGACCAACGACCTGGTCTACCTCGCTGGCGACAATGTGCTCATGCTGCTCATCATGGGCGCGCTCACGGCCTTCGTGCTCGGCATCGGCATGACGGTGACCGCCGCCTACATCTTCCTCGCGGTCATCCTCGCCCCGGCCTTGATCCGGGCCGGACTGGATCCGGTAGCGTCGCACATGTTCATCATGTACTGGGGCATGCTGAGCTTCATCACGCCGCCGGTGGCGATCGCCGCCTTCGTGGCCGCGTCGGTGGCCAAGGTGAATCCCATGCGCGCCGGGTTCGAGGCCATGCGCCTGGGCACGATCATCTACTTCATTCCGTTCTTCTTCGTGTTCAACCCGGCGCTGCTAATGTTCGGCACGGCAACGGAAGTGATTACCGTGGTCATGACGGCGCTGATCGGCGTTGTTCTCCTGGCCGCCGGGCTCCAGGGCTACCTCCTCGGTGCCGGCCGCGTGCCCACCGGGCCGGTGGGCTGGTTCGCCCGGGTGGCGCTGATCTGCGCCGGCCTGACGCTGGCGGCGCCCGGGGGCGGCATGCTGGGCATCGCCCACGGTACACTGCTGCTGATCTCCGCCAGCCTGCTGCTGGTGGGTGCAACAACCATTCTGTTGCACCGGCGGATGATGGGAGAGCCTCTCCGGTTCCGCCTCTAGAGCGATCACTATCAGGCCACTGCGCAACACGCCAGTGGCCTTTCTTTTACGACACACAGAGGTGAGCAACACCATGTTCGAGTTCAGCGACCGATCCAAAGAGCTGCAGGACAAACTCCTCGCCTTCATGGATGAGCACATCTACCCCAACGAGGCCGAGTTCAAGAAGCAGCACGCCGAGGGCGACCACTGGAGCTCGCCCCCGATTCTCGACGAGCTCAAGGCGAAAGCGAAGGCCGAAGGGCTGTGGAACCTGTTCCTGCCCGAGAGCGACTATGGCGCCGGCCTGACCAACTTCGAATACGCGCCCCTGTGCGAAATCATGGGCCGCTCGCCCATGGCGCCGGAGGTGTTCAACTGCTCCGCGCCGGACACCGGCAACATGGAGGTGCTGGCCCGTTATGGCACGGACGAGCACAAGAAGCAGTGGCTTGAGCCGCTGCTGGAGGGGAAGATCCGCTCCTGCTTCTCCATGACCGAACCCGCAGTGGCCTCCAGCGACGCCACCAACATCGAGACCGAAATCCGCCGGGAAGGCGACGAGTACGTCATCAATGGCCGCAAGTGGTGGTCCTCCGGTGCGCTGGACAAGCACTGCAAGATCGCGATTGTCATGGGCAAGAACGACCCGTCCGCGCCCAAGCACAAGCAGCAGTCCATGATCCTGGTGCCGCTGGACACCCCCGGGGTGAAGATCGAGCGCGCCCTGCACGTATTCGGCTACGATCACGCCCCCCACGGCCACGCCGAAGTGCACTACGACAACGTCCGCGTGCCGGCAAGCAACATGCTGCTCGGTGAAGGCCGCGGCTTCGAGATCGCCCAGGGCCGTCTCGGGCCGGGGCGCATCCACCACTGCATGCGCTCCATCGGCGTCGCCGAGCGGGCGCTGGAAGCAATGGTGGCACGCGCCAAGTCCCGCAACGCCTTCGGTCAGCGCCTGGCCGACATGGGTGGCCTGCGTCAGGAGATCGCCCGGTCGCGCATGGAGATCGAACAGGCACGCCTGCTCACCCTGAACGCCGCCCACATGATGGACACCGTCGGCAACAAGGTGGCACGGCGGGAGATCGCCATGATCAAGGTGGTGGCACCGAACATGGCCTGCAACGTGGTGGATCGCGCCATTCAGGCGTTCGGCGCCATGGGCGTGTGCCAGGACACCTTCCTCGCCTCGGCCTACGCCAACCTGCGCACCCTGCGCCTGGCCGACGGCCCGGACGAAGTGCACATGGAGAGCATCGCCAAGCTGGAGATCGGCAAGGACTGATCGGTCACTGCCGCCCCCCATGAAAAAGCCCGCCAAACGGCGGGCTTTTTGCTGTGGTGGACCTGAAGGTCCACCCTACGTCTGCCCAGGCCCCTTGGCGCCGAGGTTTTCCCGGCCGTAGGGTGGATCTTCAGATCCACCTCCTCTTCAATCCGTCACGCGGCCCCGGCATCCCTGTACAGCGACTCGATGAGATCGCTGTACTTCTCGTAGATCGTCCCGCGCCGGATCTTCATGGTCGCGGTGACTTCATCATCGTCGTGATCCAGCTCCTTGGTAAGCAGGGCGAACCGCTTCACCTGGGCTACCCGCGGTGGGGCACTGACTGTCACGCTTGGTAACGCCGCTGTGTCGCCAGGTAACACCTGAAAACCGGGGCTTCGCAGGGGCGCGACGGCGTCGTTTTCAACAGCCATAATAGTCGCAAAGTGGAGCGGGTCCCGGCCGGGGACGCCGGGCCCGACAACAACGATGGCGAGGAGAAACGATGCCGAAACGCATCCTGATCGTTGACGACGAGCCGAACATCGTCCTGTCCCTCGAATTCCTCATGAAGAAGAACGGCTACGACGTGGAGACGGCGACGGACGGGGAGCAGGCGCTGACGGCGGTTGACCGGCACCGGCCAGACCTGGTGCTGCTCGACGTGATGATGCCGCGCAAGGACGGCTACCAGGTGTGCCAGATTCTGCGCGAGAACGCCGATTACGCCGACATGCGCATTGTCATGCTCACGGCCAAGGGGCGGGATGTGGAGCGGGAGAAAGGCCTCTCGCTCGGCGCCGACGACTACATCACGAAACCGTTCTCCACCCAGGACGTGGTGGACAAGGTCGGCGAGCTGCTGGGCGACCGGTCGTAGCCATGGGCACGCGCGCCGGGAAATCCGGGATCGGCAATACGACGCGGCGCAACGAGCGTCTGGTCGCGCTGTTCGTCCTGGCCGTGCTGCTGTTCAACTACCCGATCCTGTCCCTGTTCGCCGGCGACCGGCTGGTGTTCGGTCTGCCGCTGCTCTATGTGTACCTTTTCGTTGCCTGGGGGGTGGTCATTGGCCTCACGGGCTGGATTCTGCGTCGTCGCCATTAAGGGTGGTTCATGCCGGAATGGCTGATCATCATTACGCCCTTTCTCTACCTCGGGCTACTGTTCGCCATCGCCTACGCGGCTGACAAGCGCGCGGACAGCGGCCGCTCCCTGGTCAACAACCCGTACGTCTACACCCTCTCCATCGCGGTCTACTGCACCGCGTGGACGTTCTACGGCAGTGTCGGACGGGCGGCCGAGGATGGTGTCAGCTTTCTCACCATCTATCTCGGCCCGACCCTCATGGCCATTCTCTGGTGGCTGGTGCTGCGCAAGATGATCCGCATCGCCAAGCAGCACCGGATCACGTCCATCGCGGACCTGATCGCCTCCCGGTACGGCAAGAGCATGCTGCTCGGCGGGCTGGCTACGTTCATCGCCGTGGTGGGCATCACGCCCTACATCGCGCTGCAGCTCAAGGCGGTCTCGGCCAGCTTTGAGGTCCTGCTGACATTCCCCGACGGCGTGGAGTCAGCCGCTGGCATGACCGGCCTGATCGCCGACAAGGCGTTCTGGGTCGCCTGCCTGCTGGCCGTGTTCACCATCCTGTTCGGTACCCGCAACATCGACGCCACGGAGCGCCTGGAGGGCATGGTCGTGGCAGTGGCGTTCGAGTCCATCGTCAAGCTGCTCGCCTTTCTCGCCGTCGGCATCTTCGTTACCTTCCTGTTGTTCGAGGGCCCCGGCGACATCGTCGGGCGCATCCAGGCACAGGAGGATCTGCGGGAGCTGCTGGCGTTCCGCGACACGGCCGCCGGCTATGGCAGCTGGCTGGCACTGACGCTGGTGTCCATGGCGGCCATCATGTTTCTGCCGCGTCAGTTCCAGGTGACGGTGGTGGAGAACGTCAACGAGGACCACCTGCGAACGGCCGCGTGGCTGTTCCCGCTCTACCTGCTGCTGATCAACCTGTTCGTTCTGCCCATCGCGCTGGCCGGCATGCTCTACTTCGGCGACGGCACGGTGGATCCGGACAACTTCGTGCTCGCCCTGCCCCTGGCCGAGGGCAACGAACTGCTGGCCATGTTCGTCTACCTGGGCGGCTTCTCCGCCGCCACCGGCATGGTCATCGTGGCCACTATCGCCCTGGCCATCATGGTGAGTAACGACCTGGTCATGCCGGCGCTGCTGCGCATGCGCCACCTTCCGGTGATCGAGCGCGTCGGGCTGCGGCGGCTGATCATCTACCTGCGCCGCATCATCATCGTCGCCATTGTCATGCTGGGCTACGCCTACTTCCGGCTGATCGCCGAGACCTACGCGCTGGTCAGCATCGGGCTGATCTCGTTCGTCGCGGTGGCGCAGTTCGCTCCGGCGATTCTGCTCGGCATGTACTGGAAGGGCGCCAGCCGGCCCGGCGCCCTGACCGGCCTCGTGCTCGGTTTCGTGGTCTGGCTGTATACGCTGATGCTGCCGTCCCTGGCGGACCCGGGCTGGCTGCCCATGGCGCCCCTGGAAGACGGCCCGTTCGGTATCGGATTCCTGACGCCCTATGCGCTGTTCGGTCTGGACGACATGGACCCCATCACCCACGCCCTGTTCTGGAGCATGCTGGTCAACGTTGGAGGTGTGGTACTGGTCTCCCTGCTCACGCGCCAGAGCGACATGGAGCGCATCCAGGCAACGCTGTTCGTCGACGTCTTCCTGCGCTCGGAACAGGACACCCGGTTCTGGCAGGGCAACGCCACCATTGGTGACGTGGAAGCCCTGCTGGCGCGCTTTGTCGGTGAAGAGCGGGCTGCCGAGGCCCTGGCCGCCTACGTCCCCGCCGGTGACGAAGCCCCCGAGGCGTCCAGCCGTCAGGCGCCCCCGGAGCTGGTGAACCATGCCGAGCGGTTGCTCTCCGGCACCATCGGCTCGGCATCCGCGCGCGTGATGATCTCGTCCATCGTCAAGGGTGAGGCGCTCACCTTCGAGGGTGTCATGGAGATCCTCGACGCCACCTCACGGGCCATCGAGTACAGCCAGCAGCTGGAACAGAAATCCCAGCAGCTTGAACAGGCCACATCGGAGCTGCGGGCAGCCAACGAACGCCTGAAGGAGCTGGACCAGCTGAAGGATGAATTCGTCTCCATGGTCAGCCACGAGTTGCGAACGCCCCTGACCTCCATTCGCGCGTTCGGCGAGATCCTGTTGAACAACCCGGACATGGAAGAGGTGCAGCGGCGGGAGTTCCTGGAGGTCGTCGTGCGGGAGAGTGAACGCCTGACCCGCCTCATCAACCAGGTGCTTGACCTGTCCAAGATTGAAAGCGGCTGGGGTGAGTGGCAGCTGCGAACGCTGGACCTTGCTGCAGTGGTGGACGAGGCCGCCGCCGCGACCTCACAGCTGTTCAGCGAACGGGAGGTGGCGCTGGACCTGCAACTGCCCGACAGCCCCTGCCCGGTCAAGGGCGACGGGGACCGGCTGATTCAACTGGTGATCAACCTGCTGTCCAACGCGGTGAAGTTCACCGAGCCCGGGCAGGGGCCGGTGACCGTGCAGCTGCGCACGGCAGGCTCCTGGCAGGAGCTGCGGGTCACCGACTCCGGGCCGGGCATCCCTGACCACGAACTGGAGCGGATTTTCGACAAGTTCCACCAGATCAATGACCAGCAGGCCGGCAAACCCAAGGGAAGTGGCCTGGGACTGGCCATCTGCAAACGCATCACCGATCTCCACTGGGGCGCGATCCATGCCGAGAACAGCGACAGCGCGGGGGCGACATTCATCGTGCAGCTGCCGGAAGCGGGCGGTGATCACTGTGATGTAAACTAGGCCCATGACCACATCGGACGCCGACGCCTCCCCCGTTCGCCACAACCGGTTCCACGCCCCGTGGTGGCTGCGCGGCGGCCACGCGCAGACCCTCTGGGCCGGGCTGTTACGCTCCGGCCCCGACGTGCGGCTGGCCGCCGAGGTGCTTGAACTCCCGGACGGCGACACCCTGCACCTGGCCTGGGGGCCTCCGGCAGCGGGCCCGGTCGTGATCATCCTGCACGGGCTCGGGGGCTGTGCCCGCTCCCCCTATGTGCTGGGCCTGCTCCACGAGCTTGGCCGCTACGGCATGCAGGGCGTAGTGATGCAGTTCCGGGGCGCGGGAGCGCACCTGAACCGCCACCCACGCTTCTTTCACGCCGGGGAGATCGGCGACCTGGAGGCCACGGTCCACCACGTCCGCTCTGCCCTTCCCGGCCGCCGCCTGGGCGTGGTGGGCTTCTCCATGGGCGGGATCATCGCCCTGAACTGGCTCGGTCACTACGGCCGGTCGGCGGCAGCGGATGCAGCCATCACGGTATCCACACCGCTGCAACTCGGCCCGTGCGCCGACTACCTTGCCTCCGGATTCCGGCGCGTCTACGACCGGCACCTGGTTCGCGGCCTGCGACAACTGGTGCATCGCAAACAGGCGCAACAACCACTGCCCCTGCCGCTGGGTGCGCTGAAGCGGGCGCGCTCGCTGCGCCAGTTCGACGAGTACGTCACCGGCCCGGTTCACGGCTTCGCCGGCGCCGACGATTACTACCAGCGGTGCTCGCCCTATCAGCGCCTGTCGGCGATACGGGTGCCCACCCGCATCCTGCACGCCCTGGACGACCCGTTCATTCCGGCCAGCACACTGCCCTCACCGGGGCAGCTGCCACCGTCGGTGAGCCTGGAGTGGAGCGCGGAAGGCGGCCACGTCGGGTTCATTACCGGGCAGCACCCCGGACGCCCCCGCTACTGGCTGGACGAAACGCTACCCGCAATGCTCCGGGACACGCTGGCAACCGAGGCCTCGCCGATCCCGGCCTGCTCCGTCGCCTGAGCGCTTCCCACAACGCAGAAGGCCCCCATAAGGGGGCCTTCTGCCAACGCTCCTGTGGGTGAGTCCTCAGCCCACGGCGACCACGTCGTCAGCCTGCAGACCTTTCTGGCCCTCTACCACACCGAACTCGACTTGCTGGCCGTCTTCCAACGTCCGGTACCCGGTACCCCGGATGGCACGGAAGTGCACGAACACGTCATCCCCGGCCTCACGGGCGATAAAACCATACCCTTTAGCCGCGTCAAACCACTTGACCGTACCAGTCTCTCGCTCTGCCATTACTAGAACCTCTAATCACAAATCATTACGCACGGCATCATCGCCGCAAACTCACTTCGACGGGCCGGTGACTGCGATTGAGTCACCAACCCGAACACCAGCCGACAGGCAAAACCGATAGGGCGGGACGCATTGCGACGCCCGGAAGCACGGAAGCCCGGGGCAGGATTACCGAAGCAGTTTTTGATACTACGCTGCGTCCGCGGCATACGCAATAACCCGCGCCACCACTGGCCTGAACGAAAAAAACCCCGCACCAGGGCGGGGTTTTCGTTCGGTCTCGGGACCGCCGGGCGTCAGGCGCTGGCTTCGTCCACGGCCTTCATGCTGAGGCGCACACGCCCCTGGCGATCGACCTCCAGCACTTTCACCTTGACCACATCCCCCTCCTTGAGCTTGTCCGCCACGTTGGTAACGCGCTCGTTGGAGATCTGGGAGATATGCACCAGCCCGTCCTTGCCGGGGAGGATACTGACGAAGGCGCCGAAGTCCATGAGCTTGACCACGCGACCTTCGTAGATCTTGCCCACTTCGATGTCGGAGGTGAGCTCTTCCACGCGGCGCCGCGCTTCCTCGCCGGCCGCCTTGTCCACGGAAGCGATGGTCACCACACCCTCGTCGGAGATGTCGATGCTCGCCCCGGTTTCCTCGGTCAGCTGACGAATGGTGGAGCCACCCTTGCCGATGACGTCGCGGATACGCTCGGGGTCGATGCGCATGGTCAGCAGGCGCGGCGCGTACTCGGACATGTCTTCCCGCGGCTTGCCGATGACCTTGTTCATCTCGCCGAGGATATGCAGGCGGCCACCGTTGGCCTGCTCCAGCGCCTTCTGCATGATCTCGCGGGTAATCCCGTTGATCTTGATGTCCATCTGCAGCGCGGTGACGCCCTTCTCGGTGCCTGCCACCTTGAAGTCCATGTCGCCCAGGTGGTCTTCGTCACCCAGAATGTCCGACAGGACGGCGAAATCGTCGCCTTCCTTGATCAGGCCCATGGCGATGCCCGCCACCGGCGCCTTGATCGGCACACCGGCATCCATCAGCGAGAGGCTGGTGCCGCAGACCGTAGCCATGGAGCTGGACCCGTTGGACTCCGTGATCTCGGAGACCACGCGCAGCACGTAGGGGCAGT
This sequence comes from Aquisalimonas asiatica, assembly GCF_900110585.1. Taxonomy (NCBI): domain Bacteria; kingdom Pseudomonadati; phylum Pseudomonadota; class Gammaproteobacteria; order Chromatiales; family Ectothiorhodospiraceae; genus Aquisalimonas; species Aquisalimonas asiatica. The sequence goes on from NZ_FOEG01000002.1 coordinate 319,062, forward strand.
CTTCCGGCGACGGCATGACCGCTTCCACGCCGCGCTTGGCCAGCTTGCCGTGACCGATCTCGCGCCGTTTCGGGCTGCCCATGAAACCGGTCTCGCCCACGGAATAGGGCGGGAAGTTGTAATGCAGCATGAAGGGTTCCTTGCGCTCCCCTTCAATGGCATCAATGATCTGCGCGTCGCGGCCGGTACCCAGCGTAGTGACCACCACGGCCTGGGTCTCGCCCCGGGTGAAGATGGCGGAACCGTGCGTCCGCGGCAGTGTCCCCACCTCGATATCGATGGGCCGGACGGTCTCGGGGTCGCGGCCGTCGATACGCGGCTGGCCTTCGATGATGCGCCCCCGCACGATGGCCTTCTCGACGCCCTTGAATGCACCGACAACGTCCTGCCTGGTCGGCGTGGCGCCTTCCTCTTCACTGGCGAACATCTCGACCGCCTGATCCCGCAGGGCGTTGACGCGGTCGTTCCGCTCGGTCTTCTCGGCAATGCTGTACGCCTCGCGCAGCGCCGCCTCGAACTGCCCCTTGACCTGGTCCGCGAGACTTTCGTCCTTCGGCGCAGGCTCCCAGTCCCAGCGCGGCTTGCCGGCCTCGGCAGCCAGCTCGTTGATGGCACCGATCGCCTTCTGCATCTGCTCGTGACCGAACAGCACCGCGTCCAGCATGACGGACTCGGGCAGCTCGTTCGCTTCCGACTCCACCATCAGCACCGCATCGCTGGTGCCGGCAACCACGAGATCGAGGTCCGACGTCTCCAGGGCCGCGAAGCCCGGGTTGAGCAGGTACTCGCCATCCTTGTAGCCCACCCGCGCGGCGCCGATGGGCCCTTCAAACGGAATACCGGAGATGGCGAGTGCGGCAGAGGTGCCGATCAGGGCCGGAATATCGGGGTCGACGTCGGGGTTCATGGAAATCACCGTGGCGATCACCTGAACCTCGTTGTAGAAACCTTCCGGAAACAGGGGGCGAATCGGCCGGTCAATCAGGCGACAGGTCAGCGTTTCTTTCTCGGACGGCCGACCCTCGCGCTTGAAGAACCCGCCGGGGATTCTGCCAGCCGCGTAGGTCCGCTCCTGATAATTGACGGTCAGCGGCAGGAAATCCCGCTGCGCACCGGACTCGTTCTTGCTGACCACCGTGACAAGCACCACGGTATCCGACATGTTGACCATGACGGCACCGGTGGCCTGACGCGCAATGGCCCCTGTTTCAAGCGTAACGGTGTGTTCACCGTACTGGAAAGACTTCTTTACCGATTCCACAGCGACTGATCCTCTGCCTGCGGGAAATATTGCCGGCGCGTTATTTGCGCAGACCCAGCTTCGCCACGATCGCCTGGTAGCGCTCGCGGTCCTTGCGGTTGAGGTAGTCGAGCAGTTTGCGGCGCTGGTTGACCAGCTTCAGCAGACCACGCCGGGAGTGGTGGTCCTGCTTGTGGTCCGCGAAATGCTGCGTGAGGTGTGCGATGCGGCTCGTGAGCAGCGCGATCTGCACTTCCGGGGAGCCCGTATCCCCGTCCGAGCGCTTGTGCTCGTTGACAATCTCGGCTTTCTGTTCGGCAGTCAGCGACATCAAATGACTCCTGGTATTCCGTCGACTTTTTGAAGGCCCGCTATTGTAGCGGCGCACCCGAACGGCGACAAGCTAAGCACGCTTATCGCCGGAAGTTTTTCATGTGGCCATGAGACGCCGGGGCGCGATGCGTCCGTCATCCAGAACCACGCCCATCCCGAGGAACCGGTCCGGTCCGAAGACCTGAACCCAGCCACTCCCCGGTGCCCGGGGCACGAACACCGCCTGGCCCTGGCGCAGAAAGTGGGCACTGTCCGCATCCAGCGTCACCGCCGGCCAGTCCCGCAGGCCCGTTTCCGGCGGTAGCAGCAAGGCATCCAGGGCGTCCACTCCCTGTTCCGCGGCCGCCTCCACGTCGTCCATGGTGACCATGGGGTGGCCGTCGAAGGGCCCCAGCGCGGTGCGGCGCAACGCCGTCACATGGGCACCGGTTCCCAGTGCCTCGCCCAACGATTCCGCCAGGGTGCGTACGTAGGTTCCCTTGGAGCAATGGACATCCAGGGTCACGCTGGCGCCGCTGCGCTCCACGAAGTCCAGCGCGTGGATGGTGATCCGCCGCGCCTTGCGCTCCACTTCCTCGCCGCGCCGGGCAAGGCGATACAGGCGTTCACCCTGGTGTTTCACCGCCGAGTACATGGGCGGCACCTGGTCCTGCTCGCCGGTCAGTCCCTGCAGCAGCGCGGGCCAGTCCACGGTGCCCAGATCCGGCACCGGGCGTTCCTCGACCACCTCGCCCTCGGCATCGGCTGTCGTGGTCGTGGCGCCCAGCAGGCAGGTCACCCGGTAGCGCTTGTCCGCATCCAGGAGAAAGCCGGACACCTTGGTGGCCTCACCGAAGCACAGGGGCAGTAGCCCCGTGGCCAGGGGGTCGAGGCTGCCGGTGTGGCCGGCCTTGCGCGCCTGATAGACGTACTTCACCCGTTGCAGCACCTTGTTGGAGGTGCCGCCCCCGGGCTTGTCCAATAACAGGATGCCGTTGACGTTACGACGGTGCCGTTTCGCTGCCACGTGCGGGTTCAGTTGTCAGAGCTGCGTTCCTGATCCTCGTCGATGGCGCTGTCGATCAGCGAGGACAGCCGCGCGCCACGATCAAAGGATGGATCATGAATGAACTTCAGCGCCGGAACCGTGCGCAGCCGCACACGGCGGCCAAGCTCGCGACGCAGAAAACCGGCGGCGCCGTTGAGAATTTCTGCGGCCGCCTGACTGGTCTCGGCGTCCTCTCCCAGCACGGTCATGTAAACCTTTGCGTGGGCGAGATCGCGGGTGACATCCACGCCGGAGACGGTCACCGACCCGACCCGGGGGTCGCGCACGGTATCGCGGATCGTTTCAGCCAGCTCCCGCTGCAGCTGCTCCGCCACACGCCGGGTCCGGGGTGTCTGCTTGGCCATGGAATACCTCTCGGCAGGGCGGGATGAACGTGGCGACCGCCCCCGGCGGCCGCCATTCACTGTTACAGGCTACGGGCCACCTCGATGCGCTCGAAGCACTCGATCTGGTCACCGACCTTGACGTCATTGTAGTTTTTCACGCCGATGCCGCATTCGGTGCCGGAACGCACTTCACTGACGTCATCCTTGAAGCGGCGCAGGGACTCCAGCTCGCCCTCGTAGATGACGACGTTGTCGCGCAGCACGCGAATCGGGCAGCGGCGCCGCACCACGCCCTCTTCCACGAGGCAGCCGGCAATGGCGCCGAGCTTCGACGATTTGAACACGTCCCGCACGTTGGCCAGGCCGATGATCTCTTCCTTGACCTCGGGCTCGAGCATGCCGCTGATGGCGTTCTTGACCTCGTCGATCGCCTCGTAGATGACGCTGTAGTAGTGCACGTCCACTTCGTGCTCCTGGATCAGTTTGCGGGCGGCCGCATCGGCGCGCACGTTGAAACCGATCAGGATGGCATTGGAGGCAATGGCCAGATTGACGTCGGACTCGTTGATGCCGCCGACACCGGTCTGGATGACGTGCACCTTGACCTCGTCGTTGGACAGGTCCGCCAGGGACTGGCTCAGCGCTTCGGCGCTGCCCTGCACGTCGGCCTTCAGCAGGATGTTGACTTGGTTCAGCTCGTCGGACTTCATCTGGCTGAACAGCTCGTCCATGCGCGCGGCCTTCTGCTGCTGCAGCCGCTTGTCACGCTGGCGCTCCTTGCGCAGTTCCGCCACTTCGCGCGCCTTGCGCTCGTCCTTGAGGACCATGACGTCGTCACCGGAGCTGGGCAACCCGGAGAGGCCCAGCACCACCACCGGGATCGACGGGCCGGCACTCTCCACCTGGCGCCCGTTCTCGTCGAGCATGGCGCGCACGCGGCCGTACTCCACGCCGGAGAGAATGACGTCGCCCTTACGCAGCTGGCCGTTCTGGACGAGGATCGTCGCCACCGGGCCACGGCCCTTGTCCAGGCTCGACTCCACGACGATGCCGGTGGCCGGGCAGTCAGCGACCGCCTGCAGCTCCAGCAGCTCGGCCTGCAGGATGATCGCTTCCAGCAGCGCCTCGAGGCCTTCGCCGGTCTTCGCGGAGACGTGGACGAACTGCGTGTCGCCGCCCCACTCTTCGGGGATGACCTCGTGCTGACTGAGCTCCTGCTTGACCCGGTCCGGATCGGCCTCGGGCTTGTCGATCTTGTTCACCGCGACAACGATGGGCACACCCGCTTCACGGGCGTGCTTGATCGCCTCTTCGGTCTGCGGCATGACGCCATCGTCCGCCGCCACGACCAGCACCACCACGTCGGTGAGCTGCGCGCCGCGCGCACGCATGGCCGTAAAGGCCTGGTGACCCGGCGTATCCAGGAAGGTCACCACGCCACGATCCGTGGCGGCATGGTAGGCGCCGATATGCTGCGTAATGCCACCGGCCTCGGAGTCGACCACCTTGGCGCGACGGATGAAGTCCAGCACGGAGGTCTTGCCGTGGTCGACGTGACCCATGATGGTCACCACCGGCGGACGGGCCTGCTTCTCGCCTTCCGGCTCGGCAGCCTCGCTGATGACCTCTTCCTCCAGCGCGTTCTCGTTGACGATCTTCGGCTTGTGGCCCAGCTCTTCCACCAGAAGGATGGCGGTTTCCTGGTCCACGGGCTGGTTGATGGTCGCCATGACACCCTGCTTCATCATCTCCTTGATGAGCACCGGCGCCTTGACGCTCATGCGCTGAGCCAGGTCACCGACGGTGATGGACTCCGGGATTTCCACTTCCCGCACCACCGGCGCAGTGGGCTTCTCAAAGCCGTGCTGCAGCGCCTTGCCGGCGCCGGCACCACGCTCCTTGCGCTTGCCGCGTTTCCCCGGACGCGAGGAGACGTGCAGCTCGTCGCGGCTTTCGCGACCCTTCCGGCCCTTGCCCTTGCGACGGCTCTCTTCGTCGTCGTCCTGCTTGCCCTTGTCCTTCGCCTTGGTCTTCTTGCGCTTGCCGGTCGCCGTCGACTCCGCTTCCAGCGTCGCCGGATCTGCCACCGGCGGCTCGCCGGCTTCGCTGGTGTCTTCCTCGGCCGCCTCGGTGGCCGCGGCTTCATCCGCGACAGACGCGTCTTCCGGCGCGTCGTCCGCTGCCACCTGCGGTTCGGACGCCTCCCCGGGTGTCTGCTCCGTGCCGGCGGCGGGCTCAGCCTGTGCGCTGTCGGGCGCCTCGGCCTCCGACACCGCATCGGGCGCCTCTACCCCGGACTGATCCTGCGCTTCCTCGGCGCGCGCCGCCTCTTCTTCAGCGGCGAGGCGCGCAGCCTCCTCGGCTTCGCGCTCCTGCTGCTCCGCTTCCAGCTGCTTGCGCTGCGCCTCCATGTCCTCGCGCTTGACGTAGGTGCGCTTCTTGCGAACCTCGACATTGACGGTACGGGTGCTGCCGGCACCCCGCGCGCCCCGGGCGCCGCCACTGCCTGTCGAAAGCTTGATCTGGCTGGTGCTCTTGCGGCGCAGGGTCACCTTGCGCGGCCCGGACTCCTCGTCACTTCCGCCCCGCGACTTCTGCAGATAGGTCAGCAGCGTCGCCTTGTCGTCATCCGACAGCACGGACTCCGCGCCGCTGACTTCGATTCCCGCCTCGCTGAGCTGCGTCAGCAGCCGCTCGACCGGCGTACCTACCGCTTCTGCAAACTGCTTGACTGTCACTTCCGACATGCATTTCTCCCCGAATCCTGTCCAATTACCGGTGCACCCCCTGGCGCACTCCACCCTGCGGGTCCGCAACCCGCTGCACGACGGATCAGGATTCCTTCTGCTCCTGCTCGGCGAACCACGGTTCGCGAGCCTTCATGATCAGCGCTGCGGCGCGCTCGGCATCGACGCCGGTGGCCTCGACCACGTCGTCCACCGCCTGCTCGGCCAGATCTTCCATGGTCGCAACGCCCTGGGCGGCCAGCTTGCGCGCCAGGTCTTCGTCCATGCCTTCCATGCCGAGGAGGTCTTCCCCGGGCTCGCTACCACTCTCGCCACCACCGGCAATCATCTGCGTCAGCAGGGCGTCACGGGCGCGGGCGCGCAGCTCCTCGACGATGTCCTCGTCGAACTCCTCGATGTCGAGCATCTCGGAGGTGGGCACGTACGCCACCTCTTCGATGCTGGAGAAACCTTCCTGCACCAGGATGCCGGCTACTTCCTCGTCAACCCCGAGGGTGTCCATGAACGCATCCAGGATCTTCTGGGCCTCTTCCTGGCTCTTCGCCTGGGCGTCCTCGCTGGTCATGACGTTCAGTTCCCAGCCGGTCAGCTCGCTGGCCAGCCGGACGTTCTGGCCGCCACGACCGATGGCCTGGGAGAGCTGGTCCTCGCCAACGGCGACATCCATGCTGCCGGAGTCCTCATCAACAACGATGGACTCGACCTCCGCCGGCGCCATGGCATTGATGACGAACTGGGCCGGATTCTCGTTCCACAGGATGATGTCGATGCGCTCCCCGGAGAGCTCGTTGGACACCGCCTGGACACGGGAACCCCGCATGCCCACGCAGGCACCGACCGGGTCGATGCGCGGGTCGTTGGAGCGCACCGCGATCTTGGCGCGCAGGCCCGGATCGCGCGCGGCGCCGAGAATATCGATAAGCTCCTGTCCGACTTCCGGCACCTCCAGCTTGAACAGCTCGATGAGGAACTGCGGCGCGGTGCGTGAGACGAACAGCTGCGGCCCGCGCGCTTCCGGACGGACTTCCTTGAGATAGCCACGGACGCGGTCGCCGGCCCGGAACGCTTCCCGCGGAATCATCTCCTCGCGGGGAATCAGCGCTTCGGCATTACCGCCGAGATCCATGACTACGTTGCCCCGCTCCGCCTTCTTGACCACGCCGGTGAGCAGCTCGCCCACCCGGTCCTCGTAGGCATCCACGACCTTGGCCCGCTCCGCCTCGCGGACTTTCTGCACAATGACCTGCTTCGCGGTCTGTGCGGCGATGCGCCCGAACGCAACGGACTCCATGGGCTCTTCGATGAAGTCGCCGACCTGGGCATCGGGCTTGCGCGCCTGCGCCTCGGACAGATGCAGGACCTGCTCGGGGGACTCCACTTCCGCGTCATCCTCCACCACTTCCCAGCGGCGGAAGGTGCTGTACTCCCCGGTGCGACGGTCCACGCTGACGCGGACGTCGATATCGCCCGGGTGGCGCTTCTTGCTGGCCGACGCCAGCGCCGCCTCGATCGCCTCGACGATGACTTCGCGGTCAACGCCCTTTTCGTTGGAAATGGCCTCTACGACCAGCAGAACCTCTTTGCTCATGCTTGCGACTCCAGACCCGCCTGCGCCACGGCGCCCGCAGGGTTGTCAGATATCCGGTACCAGATTGGCCTTGTCGATCCTGTCCAGGGGCACCGCGTACTCGGTGCCCTCGTCCTCAATCACCACGCAGGCGTCCCGCACGCCGTGCAGCACGCCCCGAAACTTGCGCCGCCCTTCCCAAAGCCCCGTGAGCCGCAGCCGGGCCTCGGCCCCGGCAAAGCGCTCGAAATCCGCGGCCTTGAACAGCGGGCGATCCACCCCCGGGGACGAGATCTCAAGGCGGTAGGCGCCGGGAATGGGATCCTCCACATCCAGCAGACCACTGACCTGGTGGCTCACCGCTTCGCAGTCATCCAGCGCGATGCCCGCGGGCGCGTCGATGTAGACGCGCAGCAGCCCTTCGCCGCGGTTGGGGCGGTACTCCACCCCCACAACCTCGTAGCCCATGGCCACCACGGCAGGCTCGATGAGTGTGGTCAGCTGTTGCTGAATCCCGTCCATGTTCAATCCATACAAATAAAAAATGGGCCCCGAGGCCCATCCGATGCTCAGCGGCGCGCCCTATGCCTTGGGCAAGCTCCCGCTCGGTTGCGTGCTCCTGCCGCCGGCATCCGGCGGGCGGCTTCGGCGTACAAAAAAAGGCCGCATGCGGCCTCAGTCTGAAGTTGCCGAAGAAACGCCGCTCGAGCCGCGGAAGGGCAAATGCCCCGTCGATCCGCGACGTTTCGAGGCCGGGAAGATACACCTCAAGTGGCCGTGTGGTCAAGCAAAACCGGCGTTTAGGCGTCCCCGGAGAGCGGCCCCGAAGCGCCCTCGGGCACGGGCATGAGGTGGATTCCCTTGCTCAACAGGGAGACCGATGCCTCCGCCCCCGGTTCCAGCTGGTTGCGCCGCGCGGCGTGGGTTGAAACGGACAGGCGCAGACTGTCCCCGGAGTGATGGCAGCGCAGGGTCACGGACGTCTGCGCACCCATGACCACCGCTTCTTCCACCCGGCCGGTCACCGGGTTCTCCCGTTCCCCCAGCGACGGGCGGCCACGGCGATGGAGAACGATGTCCGAATCGGGGATGTACCACTGCACGCGCGTCCCTGAAGCCAGAGGCACCGGGCCGGTGACTTCCAGCGTCAGCTCGCCCCACTGCAATGTGCCGGGGTCGCCGCCGGCCACCACGACGCCCGAGAACACGTTCTGCCGCCCCAGCAGCCTTGCCACCCGCGGCGACGCCGGTCGCCGGAACAGCGCCTCGGGCGTTCCCGCCTGCAGACTCGCACCCTCGTGCAGGACGCAGATCCGGTCAGCCAGGGCTGCAGCCTCCTGGAGGTCATGGGTCACCAGCACCACGGGGATGTCGATGGTCTGCCGCAGAACGGCCAGCTCCCGCTGCAGGCGTTCGCGGGTCATCATGTCCACGGCGGAAAAGGGCTCATCCAGGAGCAGCACCCTGGGATCACGGGCCAGCGCGCGGGCGACCGCGACGCGCTGCTGCTGCCCACCGGACAGATCCCGGGGCAGACGCCCCCCCAGTCCGTCGAGGCGAACACGGACCAGAAGATCCCGGGCCCGCCGGAGCCGCTGGGCGCGACTGCCCTCATCCATTGCCAGGGTCAGGTTCTCTTCCGCCGTGAGATGGGGAAACAGGGCGTAGTCCTGGAAGACCAGGCCCACGCGGCGCTGCTGCGGGCGAAGGTCGACGCGCGATGCGGTCTGCAGCCACGTTTCGCCGTCGCACCGGATCACGCCGTCCTGTGGCCGATGCAGACCGGCAATGGTCCGCAGCACGGTGGTCTTGCCACTCCCGGAGGGCCCGACCAGGGCCAGCAGCTCGCCCGGCCCGACCGTAAACCTCGCATCCAGTGGAATCCCCCGCCGCGAACGCAGCGCGACGTCCAGGCCACTACCGCACACCGACCGCCCTCCCCTTGCCCGCGAGCCCGTACACCAGGCCGATGGCAACGAACGAGGTCACCAGCAACAGCAACGACATGGCGCCTGCCGCCTCGTCGTCGAAGGCCTGCACGCGATCGTAGATGGCGATGGCCACCGTCTTCGTTTCACCATCGATGGCACCGCCGACCATGAGCACCACACCGAACTCGCCGATGGTATGGACGAAGGTGAGCACGAACGCCGAGATCATCCCGGGCCACACCAACGGCAGCTCCACCTTGAGAAAGGTCCGCCAGCCGGACAGCCCCGAGCACCAGGCCGCCTCGCGCAGGTGCATGGGAACGGTCTCGAACGCCCGCTGCACGGGCTGGATGGCGAACGGCAGGTTGAAGATGATGGACGCCAGCACGATGCCGGCGAACGTGAAGTTGAGCCCCTCGCCGGTGGCCGCGAACCAGAGCCCGCCAATGGGCATGTCGGGACTGAAACTCACCAGCAGGTAGTAGCCGAGCACGGTGGGAGGCAGCACCAGCGGCAGTGCCACGGCCGCCTCGATGAAGCCGCGCCCGCGAAAGCGGTGATAGGCGAGCCAGCGGCCAACCAGCACCCCCACCGGCAGCAGAATCAGCGTGGTCCAGGTCGCCAGTTCCAGGGATAGCCGGAAGGCCGTCCAGTCCATAGTCACCTTGGTGAATCAGCGGGTTCAGCGGGCCAGCAGGACGGACGCGGCGGCCATGGGCGTCCTGTGGGCGACGCCGACAATGGAAACACAAAACCCGGACCGGGGGTAGAAAGGTCGCCCGCTACCGGGGCACGTACCTGACGACGGCCACCAGACTGCCTGCGAACCCTGCAGCCGCCGCGACGGCAACACCCCAGTCCGGCCACCACGCCAGCGCCATGGCGGCATAGCCGGCTGCACCGCCAGCCAGCAAGGGAACGAACGCCAGTGCGGGGACGAGCGTGCCCGGACGACGTGTGAGTAACCAGCCGCAGGTAAACACCACGGTGGGCTCCGGGCTCAGGCCCACGACACGGAAGGCGGGCCAGCCGCTGCCGAGCAGCAGATCCAGCACTGGCAGGCCAAGCAGGCCGTAGAGCATCAGCGCGCGGCCCAGCCAGGTGGTGGGGCCGACGTCGCGCCGCAACGCCGCCGCGCCACTGAAGGCGAACGCGCCAAGCAAGACACCCTGGGCGATGAACACCCACTGGAACCAGGGCGCGGCAAAGAAGAAGGGCGCCAGATGGACCCCGTAGAACAGCCCACCGACGGCGATCCAGCCCACAGCCAGCAACTGGCCCGAGACGCGGTCCAGTGGCCGGATCACGGGCAGGACCGTCGCGGCCAGAATCACGCCACCGGCGGCGAGGCAGGCCATGACGGCATACCAGTGACTGGTGTTCAGATCGGCAACGATGCTGAACAGGGCATCGAGGGAGTAAGGCAGCATGGGCTACAGCCTCTGGAGTTCTTCGAGCATGCGCTCCCGCACGCTCGCGTCCGGCACCGGCCCCCGTAGTGCGCCCATGTTCTCGCGCATGTGCTCCTCCCGGGACGTGGCCGGAATGGCGCAGGTGATGGCGTCGTGCGAGGTGATGAACTTCAGGAAGTACTGCGCCCAGTTCTCGATGCCGTAATCAGCGGCCCAGCCCGGGAGGGGTTTCCCGTTCACGCGGTCGAACAGGTTGCCGCGCTGGAACGGCCGGTTGGCGATGACGGCGATATCCCGCTCCCGCGCCAGTGGCAGCAGGCGCTCCTCCGCCTCCCGGTCAACGATGTTGTAGGTCAGCTGCACGAAATCGATGGCCTCATCGCGCATGATCCGCTCCAGCGCGTCATGGCGACGACCGTGGGACGTGGTCACGCCGATGTAGCGGATATCACCGTCGGCCCGGCGCTCACGGAGGGTCTCCAGGTGGGCCTCCCAGTTCACCAGGTTGTGGATCTGCATGAGATCGAACCGGTCCACGCCCCACAGATCCAGTGACGCATCGATCTGCTCCCTACCCTCGCCGGTGCTGCGTGTCCAGACCTTGGTTGCGGAGAACACCGGGCCGGCGTCGTCCATCTCCCCGAGCAGATCCCCCAGCACGTCCTCCGCGGTGCCGTACATGGGCGACGAGTCGATCATGCCGCCACCCATGGCGAAGAACGTGCGCAACACGTCGGTCAGGCTCTCCCGCGCGCCGTCGTCGGGGCCGACGTTGAAGGTGATGTATGTCCCCATGCCGATGGCGTTGAGGGTCTCGTCGGTGCCGGGGATGGTCTTGCGGTGCACGTCGTCACTGCCGTGAGCCGCCACCGGCGCGGCCAGCGCACCGGCCACACCCAGCCCGCGCAGGCGCCAGGCTGCCGCGGCAACGGCACCGTCCGCCATGCGCTGCAGGAACTGTCGTCGTCTGGTATCGAACGGTCTCATGGCGTGGCGCCTGTTCTGCATCACGGGTGACACTGGACACAGGGACCGTCGCGCGGCGCCCCGGGTTCCTGCCGTGGCCGCGAGTCTAGGCCAGCGCCCGTGTCAGCGCGGCAAGGCGGCGTTGCAGAAACCGCGCCTCGGGCTCCTGCTGAACCAATGCCAGGGCACGCCGGTAGGCTTCGGCCGCCTCGTCACCACGACCCAACCGCCGCAGCAGGTCCGCCCGCGCGGCGTGGGCAAGGTGATAGTGATCGAGCCGCCCGTCGGCAATGACGGCGTCCACCGCCGCAAGCCCCGCCTCGGCACCATCGCGCATGGCCACCGCGATCCCGCGGTTCAGCGCCACCACCGGCGACGGATCCAGTCGTAGCAGCAGGTCGTACAGGGCAATGATCTGCGGCCAGTCGGTCTGGTCAGGGGTGGCCGCTTCGGCGTGCACGGCAGCGATTGCGGCCTGCAATGCGTAGGGGCCGGCATGGCCACGGCGAAGCGCCTGTTCCACGCGCCTGACACCTTCGGCGATCAGGCTGGCGTCCCAGAGCGTTCTGTCCTGGTCATCCAGCAGCACGATATCGCCATCGTCGGTCGCCCGGGCTTCACGGCGGGACTCCTGCAACAGCATCAACGCCAGCAAGCCCTCCGCCTCGGATTCAGGCTCCGGTAGCAGATCCAGCAGCAATCGCCCGAGGCGGATGGCTTCGGCGGACAGATCCGCCCTGACCAGCGACGCCCCGGAGGACGCCGTGTACCCCTCGTTGTAGACCAGGTAGATCACCCGCAGGACCCCGTCAAGCCGCTGGGGCAGCTCTGCCGCCCCGGGGACCTCGTAGGGAATACCGGCGCGCCGGATCTTGGCCTTCGCCCGCACGATACGCTGGGCCACGGTGGCAACCGGCGTCAGAAACGCGCGGGCGATCTCCTCCGTGGTGAGATCGCAGACTTCCCGGAGGGTCAGGGCCACACGGGCATCCGCGGACAGCGCCGGATGGCAGCACGTGAAAATGAGGCGGAGGCGGTCGTCGGTGATGCCCTCGTCCTCTATCGCCCCGGGGTCCGCACTGCCGCCATCGGCGACCGCCCCCGGATCACCAAGCGGGGAAAACCGGCGACGCCGACGCAGGCCGTCGATCGCCTTGAACCGCCCCGTCGACACAAGCCATGCACGGGGGTTGTCCGGGAGGCCGTCACGGGGCCACTGCTCAAGCGCTGCGCGGAACGCCTCATGCAGCGCCTCCTCGGCCAGCTCGAAGTCTCCCAGCAGACGGATCAGCGTCGCGAGGACGCGGCGGGACTCATCCCGATACAACGCCTCGACCGTGCGCCGCGCGGTCGAGGCGTCCTGGTCATGAAGTCCGGAATGATCCATGGTGCGTCCCCCACGCCGGTGGGTCGGTCTACCGCAGGCGCTCGATCCTCACGACCCGTTCGCCGTGGTAGGTCACCAGGTGATCGCGACTTCCGTGCGCGCTGTCGTAGACCTCGCGCTTGCCGACGGCGGCGCCGTACTCGTTCTCCAGAACACTCGTCCGGACCGGCTCACCGCACTTGCGGTGGACTTCGGCGATATGGTCGCCGCGCTGGACCAGATCGTTGCCGCACCGCATGAAGTCGGCTGCAGCGGGGGCCACCGCTATCAATGCCAGCGTCGCGACGATGATCCGTATCATGATGACTCTCCTGCCGAACCATGACGGAAGCATGCCGTGGCTGAGGCAGGGGCGCAAGGGAGGCAACAGGGGCAAGAAAAGCCCCGATGATCGGCATGAGTGCCGCAGCTGGCGCCCCCGGATCAACGCAGTCACCACAGAACCGGGCTGTCGCGCTGAGCTGATGATCGGGGGTCTTGCGTGTTGCCGGAAAGCCGCCGAAGGACTCGGCGGCTGAATTGATTGGTAGCGGGGGCAGGATTTGAACCTGCGACCTTCGGGTTATGAGCCCGACGAGCTACCAGACTGCTCCACCCCGCAATTGACGCTGCGCATGGTAGCGCCCGGATTCGGGAAATGCAAGGCGCTTCACCATCTTTCTTAAAGCCGGCGAATCACCGGGCCGGCCGGGGCGGTTCGCCCCCTTCAACGCCGCTTGCGCAAGTAGCGGCGCAGATCATGGTAGTAGATGAACCCGGGCAGGGCGAGAATGGCGAACAGGCACAGATTGATCACCCAGAACTCCCAGTCCTGGGCATAGATCTCCCCGGTGACGCCCTGCTCCAGACCGGCCGCGATCAGGCCGGTGACACCGAACATGAGCAACCATTCAACCAGTCGCACCCACTCCCGCTTGCCCTGGGGTGGCGGCCGGAGAATGAACAGCACCCGCTCGCTCAGCCACGGGAGATTGGCCGCCACCAGGGCGACCAGCAGTAGAACGATGACACCTGCCGTAGTCCCCATGGCAAATTACCCGAACGCGGCCATGCAGATCGCCACCAGCGTCCCCGGGAACAGCCCGAGCAACAGCACGGCAAGCCCGTTGGCCGCCAGCAGGCCCTTGAAGCCTCCGGAACCCACCGGTTGAGGGCCATCACCCTCCGGCTTGTCGAAGTAGCACAGCCGGACGATGCGCAGGTAGTAGAACGCGCCGACCACCGCGCCGATCACGGCCAGCACCGCCAGCCAGATGAACCCTGCCTCCACGGTGGACTTGAGCACCAGCCACTTGGCGTAGAAACCCACGGTCCCGGGAATGCCGGTGAGCGACACCATGAGAATCAGCATCACCAGCGCAAACAGCGGGCTGCGCTCGTTCAGCCCCTTGAAGTCATCCAGGTTCTCGGCCTCGAACCCCTGGCGGCTGAGCAGCATGACAACGCCGAACGCCGCCGCCACAGTGAACGCGTAGGTCACCGCGTAGAACATCGCCGCGCCATAGCCTTCCGGCGTTCCGGCGAGAAAGCCGAGGAAAATGAACCCGATGTGGTTGAAGGTGGAGTACGCCAGCATGCGCTTGAAGTTCGTCTGCACCAGGGCAACGGTATTACCCACCAGCAGCGAGGCCACCGCCAGCAGCAGCACCATGTGCTGCCAGTCACCCTGCAGCGGCCCGAGCGCCTCGCCGATCAGGCGGATGAACAGCCCCACCGCGGCCACCTTGGACGCCGTGGCGATGAACAGGGTCACCGCCGTGGGCGCGCCCTGGTAGACATCCGGCACCCACATATGGAACGGCACCGCCCCGAACTTGAAGGCGACACCAACGATCGTGAAGATCAGGCCGAAGACCAGCAGCAATCCGCCGTCGTCCGCGGCGGCATCGGCAATGGCGGAGATCTCCAGCGAGCCGGTGGCACCGTAGAGCATGGACATGCCGTAGAGCAGCATGCCGGAGGCCAGTGCCCCGAGGACGAAGTACTTCATCGCAGCCTCGGACGCGGCCGGCGAATCCCGACGCATGGCCACCAGCGCATACAGCGACAGCGACATCAGTTCCACACCCAGATACAGCACCAGCAGGCTATGGGCGGAGACGGTCACCATCATGCCGAGGGCCGCAAACAGGGTCAGCAGATAGAACTCCCCCTGGAGCATGCCCCGGTCGCGGAGGTAGTCACGGGAGTAGGCGAACGCCAGGAACGTCAGCAGCAGAATGGCCACTTTCAGCACCGCCGCTGCCGAATCCGCGATGTAGTTGCCCGTGAACGTGGTGGCGTCAACGCCCCACTGGGTCTGCACCGTGATCACGATACCGCCGAGCAGTGCCACCTGCGACAGCCAGTAAGCGGGGGTGTGATCCCGGTCGGAGCTGAACAGGTCCACCACCAGCACCAGACACGCCATGCCCAGCATCCAGATCTCGGGCAGGGCCAGCATCAGGTTCGGTGTCTCGAAGGTGTCCGTTGTCATAGATTTCCTCAGAGCTCAAAGCCCGGCGGTGCCCACAGTTGGCGCCACCCGTATCCGTTAGCGGTTCAAAGCCCGTCCGTCACCACCTCGAGCAGGTGTGCCAGGGACGGCTCCATGATATCGATCAGCGGTGCCGGCCAGATGCCCAGCCACAGCACGGCCACGGCCAGCACGCCAAGAACCAGTTTCTCGCGGCCATCCACGTCCTCGAGTTTGTCCACCTTGTCGTTGACAACCTCGCCGTAGGCCACCCGCTTGACCATCCAGAGGGTATAGGCGGCGCCGAGAATCAGCGTCAGGCCGGCCAGGAAGGCGTACCAGAAGTTCGCCTGGAAGGCCGCCAGAATCACCATGAACTCCCCCACGAACCCGGAGGTGCCCGGCAGACCGGCGTTCGCCATGGCGAACAGAACGAACAGGCCGGCGAACACCGGCATGCGGTGGGCGACGCCGCCGTAGTCCCCGATCATGCGGGTGTGCATGCGGTCATACAGCACACCGACGCACAGGAACATGGCTGCGGAGATGAAGCCGTGGGAGACCATCTGCACCATGGCGCCCTCCAGCGCCAGCAGCGCACCTTCCGCGCCACCGGTGCGGACCACGATCTCGAAGACGATGAAGAAGCCGAGCGTCACGAAGCCCATGTGGGCAATGGACGAATAGGCGATCAGCTTCTTCATGTCCTGCTGCATCATCGCCACGAGTCCGATGTAGACCACCGCCACCAGGGACAGGGCGATCATCAGCCAGTCCAGCTCCATGCTCGCTTCGGGCACGATGGGCAGTGCGAAGCGCACAAAACCGTAGCCACCGATCTTGAGCATGATGGCCGCCAGAATCACCGAGCCGCCGGTGGGCGCCTGCACGTGGGCGTCCGGCAGCCAGGTGTGCACCGGCCACATGGGCACCTTGATGGCAAAAGCCAGCAGGAAGGCCACGAACAGCCAGATCTGCGTGCCCAGCGGCAGGCCGAGGCCGTACATGTCGAGGATGTCGAAGCTCCCGGCCTGGAACTGCAGGTAGATCAGGGCCACGAGCATCAGCACGGAGCCCACGAAGGTGTAGAGGAAGAACTTGATGGTGGCGTAGATGCGCTCGGCCCCACCCCAGATGCCGATCAGCAGGAACATCGGCACCAGGATGGCTTCCCAGAACACGTAGAAGAGAATGGCATCCAGGGCGCTGAACACGCCCACCATGATGCCTTCCATGATCAGGAAGCAGGACAGATAGAGTGACGGCCGGTACTGGATCTTCGAGCCCGCGGCGATGATCACCAGCAGGGTCGAGAACGTGCTCAGCACCACCAGCGGCATGGAAATCCCGTCCACGCCCAGGTAGTAGTTCACGCCCAGGGCCTCGACCCAGGGCGTCTTCTCCACGAACTGCATGGCGGCGGTGCCGTGCTCGAACCCGACGATCAGGCCAAGGCTGAGCACGAAGGTCACACCACTCACGACCAGGGCGAACAGCCGTGCACGGTCTGCCTTGTCGTCCCCGAGCAGGAAGATCAGAGCGCCCCCGATAATGGGCAACCAGATGAGCACGCTCAACAAGGGCCAGGAGGATTCCAACATCCGTTACTTCCTTACCAGTTCAGTCAGGTTTGGGCGCCGGCTTCCCGGCCGCCACCATGGTCCAGCACGGGCCTAGCGAAGGGTGAAGACAAACCAGGTCAACAGCACCATCAGGCCGATAATCATCACGAACGCGTAGTGATACAGATACCCGGTCTGGGCATGGCGCATGGCCGCAGCCACGCGCCCGATGGTCCGCGCCGTGCCATTCACCAGCAGGCCGTCGATCAGCCGCACGTCGCCGAGCTTCCAGAACAGCGTCCCCAGACCGCGACCCGCAGCAGCAAACCCGTTGAGGTACATCTCGTCGAAGCCGTACTTGCGCTCCAGCACACGGTACGGCAGCGGGAAACGGCGCTGCAGCTCGCCCGGCAGGTCGGGCCGCTTCACGTACAGGAACCAGGCCGTCAGGAAGCCGGCCAGCGCCAGGTAGATCGGCGGTGTCTCGAAGGCGTGCAGGATGAAGCCCATGACGCTCTCGAAACCAACGGCCGCAAGCACGTCGTTCTCCGGCAGTACGGTAATACCGTCACCGAACCAGCCGCCGAACACCATCGGCCCCACCGTGAACAGGCCGATCAGCACCGACGGAATGGCAAGCAGCACCAGCGGCACGGTCACCACCCAGGGGCTCTCGTGCAGATGGCTGCGGGTGTGCTCGTCCATGCGCTCCTGCCCGTGGAAGACCAGGAACAGCAGCCGGAAGCTGTAGAGTGCCGTGACGAACACGCCCAGCAGCACGGCCCAGTACGCAAAGGTGGCGCCGGCACGATCCGAGTGGGCCACCGCCTCGATGATGGCATCCTTGGAGAAGAACCCGGACAGGCCCGGGAAGCCGATCAGCGCCAGCGTGCCGATGAGCATGGTCCAGTAGGTCACGGGCATGTACTTCTTCAGCCCGCCCATCTCGAACATGTCCTGCTTGTGGTGCATGGCGATGATGACCGACCCCGCGCCCAGGAACAGCAGCGCCTTGAAGAAGGCGTGGGTCATCAGATGGAAGACACCGGCCGCATACGCCGACACACCCAGCGCCACCACCATGTAACCGAGCTGGGACAGCGTGGAGTACGCCACCACCCGCTTGATGTCACGCTGGACCAGGCCGATCAGGCCCATGAACAGCGCCGTCACGGCACCGATCACGAGGATGAACGACAGCGCCGCTTCCGAGAACTCGAACAGCGGCGACATCCGCGCCACCAGGAAGATGCCCGCGGTCACCATGGTGGCCGCGTGGATGAGCGCGGAGATGGGCGTCGGGCCCTCCATGGAGTCGGGCAGCCAGACGTGCAGCGGCACCTGCGCCGACTTGCCCATGGCACCGATGAACAGCAGGATCGCCGCAACCGTGACCACCGACCATTCGGCGCCACCGATGATGCTCATGGTCTGATCCGGGTTCGCCGCCACGGCGCCGAACACTTCCGAGTAATTCAGGCTGCCGAAGTAGAGCACCACGGCCGCGATACCCAGGAGGAAGCCGAAGTCGCCCACACGGTTGACCAGGAACGCCTTCATGTTGGCGAACACGGCCGTGGGCCGGTTCATCCAGAAACCGATCAGCAGATAGGAGACCAGCCCCACGGCCTCCCAGGCGAAGAACAGTTGCAGGAAGTTGTTCGCCATCACCAGCATCAGCATGGCGAAGGTGAACAGGCTGATGTACGAGAAGAACCGCTGGTAGGCGTTGGGGCCCAGCTTGCTGTCGGACGGCCAGTTGTGGTCCTCGTCCGCCATGTAGCCGATGGTGTAGATGTGCACCATCAGGGAGACGAACGTCACCACGGCCATCATCATGGCGGTGAGCTGATCCACCATGAAACCGATCTCGAAATGCAGCCCGCCGGCCACCATCCAGGTGTAGATGGTGTCATCGAACACCGGCCGCGTGCCGTTGATGAACCCCCAGAGGACGTACAGCGACAGCAGCGTGGACAGCCCCACCAGGGCGATGGTGACGCGATGCGCGCCCACGCGCCCGAGCTGACGCCCGAACAGCCCGGCGGCGATGGCGCCCAGCAGCGGGGCGAGAACGATGGCTAGGTAAAGAGTCTCCATGGATCAGCCCTTCATGGTGTCCAGATCGGCCACATTGATGGATTCCCTGCTCCGGAACAGGGTCACCAGGATGGCCAGCCCGATCGCGGATTCCGCGGCGGCCACCGTAAGAATGAAGAACACGAACACCTGCCCTGCCAGGTCACCCATGAAGGTGGAGAAGGCAATGAAGTTGAAATTCACCGCCAGCAGGATCAGCTCGATGGACATGAGCAGCACGATGGCATTCTTCCGGTTGAGGAAGATCCCGGCCATGCCCAGCGCGAACAGAATGGCCCCCAGAATCAGAAAGTCCGACAATTCAATCATTGCTTCACCTGTCCGGGTGTTCGTTATCGTTGCGCCCGTCGTCAGCGGCACGCGGGAACTGCGCCTTGCGCAGCCGGTCTTCCTTGCGCACGCGGACCTGCTCGGCCACGTCCTGATGCTTCACGCCGTCCCGCCGCCGCAGCGTCAGCATGATCGACGCGATGATGGCCACCAGCAGGACCACCGCGGCCAGCTCGAACGGGTAGACATAGACGGTGTAGAGCACGCCCCCGAGCATGGAGGTATTGCCGGTATCCTCCGGAATCGGCATGGCCGGCTCCGGCATCTCGCCCGGGCTCATGGCGCCGGTGTTCACCACCAGGATCATCTGCACGACGATGATGGCGGCAATGGGCAGCCCGATGTACAGATGCCGGATGAACCCTTCGCGCAGCCGCGCCAGATTGATGTCCAGCATCATCACCACGAACAGGAACAGCACCATCACCGCGCCCACGTAGACCAGGACCAGCACGATCCCCAGGAACTCGGCACCGGCGATGATCCACAGCACGGCGCTGTTGAAGAACGCCAGCACCAGGAACAGCGCGGCATGCACCGGGTTGCGCGCGGTAATCACCATGGTCGCCGCGAAGATCAGCACCGCGGCGAAAACGTAGAACAGTAGCTTTTCGATCACGCGTTATCGCTCCCAGGAGTCTTGGTTCCGACCGGGCCCGCCGCTGGTGCAATCACCGGAACGGCGCGTCCATGGCACGGTCACGGGCGAGCTGCTCTTCATACTTGTCACCGATGGCCAGGAGCTGGTCCTTGGTGATGATGTTCTCGCCACGCTCTTCCATGTGGTACTCGAAAATGCGCGTCTCGACGATGGAGTCCACCGGACAGGATTCCTCGCAGAAACCACAGTAGATGCACTTGAACAGGTCGATGTCGTAGCGCGTGGTCCGGCGTGTGCCATCCTCGCGCTGCTCGGAGTCGATGGTGATCGCCAGCGCCGGGCAGACCGCCTCGCAGAGTTTGCACGCGATGCAGCGCTCCTCGCCGTTGGGGTACCGGCGCAGCGCATGAAGGCCACGGAAGCGCGGCGACTGGGGCGCACGCTCGTCCGGGTACTGAATGGTCACCTTGCGCGCGAACAGGTTACGCCCGGTGAGCTTCAGCCCCAGGAGCAGTTCCCAGAGCAAGAATGTGCGGAAGAAATCGCGGACTGCAGTCATTGCTACACCCAATCAGTCGAACCAGGGGCCGAAGCCGGTGAGCACCATGGCGGCCAGGACGAACAGCCACACCACCGTGACGGGGATCAGCACCTTCCAGCCCAGCCGCATGATCTGGTCATAACGGTAGCGGGGGAAGGTCGCCCGGAACGCGAGATACAGATACAGGAACAGGGCGATCTTCAGAACGAACCAGACCAGTCCCGGCACCCAGTCGAACATTGGCCCCAGCAGGGGAATGCCCTCGAACGGCGAATACCAGCCACCCATGAACAGGATCACGGCCAGGCCGGAGATCAGGATCATGTTGGCGTACTCGGCCAGGAAGAACACGGCGAAGGCGACGCCGGAGTACTCCACGTGGAAACCGGCCACGATCTCCGACTCGCCCTCGGCCACGTCGAAGGGCGCACGGTTGGTCTCCGCCACGCCCGAGATCCAGTAGACGATGAACAGCGGCAGCAGCGGCAGCCAGAACCAGGCCCAGACCGGGCCCTGCTGCGCCTGCACGATGCCGCTCATGTTCAGGGTACCCGCCGCCATGAGCACGCCCACCAGGGCAAAGCCCATGGCGATCTCGTAGGAGACGATCTGCGCAGCAGAGCGCATGGCGCCGAGCATGGCGTACTTGGAGTTGGACGCCCAGCCGGCGATGATCACGCCGTACACCCCCAGCGAGGTCATGGCGAGAATGTAGAGCAGGCCCGCGTTGATATCCGCCAGCACCATGCCCTCGCCGAAGGGAATCACGGCCCAGGCGGCAAGCGCCGGCATGATGGACAGCAGCGGCGCCACCAGGAACAGGAACCGGTTGGCGTTGGTGGGCAGCAGCACTTCCTTGAACAGCAGCTTGAACACGTCCGCAAACGGCTGCAGCAGGCCGTAGGGGCCAACGCGGTTGGGACCATTGCGCAGCTGAATGTAGCCGATCACCTTGCGCTCGGCATAGGTGAGATACGCCACCGCCAAGATCAGCGGCCCGACGATCAGGCCGATCTTGAACAGGATCCAGAAGACTTCCATCAGTTCTGCCATGGGCTATTCGGTCCCCGTACATAGCCGGGCGCCAGCTCCCGGCCGGCGCCAAGTCAATTCAGCCGCGCCCCGAACCGGAGCCGCTGACTCGCCTTGCTCGTTCTGTTTACCTGCGGTGCTTCAGAGTGCCTCGATGGTCACTGTCCCGAACATCGGCCCCAGTCCGCCGGTTGCTGCCAGCCCCGCGGGCACCCAGACAGTGCCGTCCGGGATTCCCTCGTCGATAACCACGGCGAGTTCGGCAGCGGCATCGCCCTGTCTGACCCGGACACGCTCCGCATCGAGCACGCCGGCCCGCTCGGCCGCCGCACGATTGAGGCGCACGGGCTGCTCCGTGGCATGACGGGTCTGTTGCAGGGATTCCGCCCGGCGCACCAGGGGATCACCGGCGTAGATCGGCACGGCGCCAACACGTGAGAGCCCCTGCCCGACCGACTCCGGCTCCACCGGCGCGCTCCAGGGCACCAGCGTCTCCACCGCGGGCGAACCGCAGATCTGCTCCAGCGCATCGGTCACCGCATCGGGGGCGTCATAATCGAAGCCGTCCAGCTCCAGCACGTTGCCCAGCACACGCAGGACCTTCCATGCCGGCCGCGCCTCCGCGACAGGCTGTGCCACACCCGGGAAGCGCTGCCAGCGACCCTCGGCGTTGACATAGGTCCCGGCAGTCTCCCCGAAGGTGCCCACGGGCAGCAGCACATCCGCGTAGGCCAGCATGGCCTCGGACACGAACGGCGTCAGGCAGACCACGCTACCGGCCTGTTCCAGAGCCGCCCGGGCCGCCGCACCGTCCCAGCAGTCCAGCTCCGGCTCAACCCCCACGAGGAGGTAACCGCGGCGTGGGGCAGCCATCATCGCCGTCACGTCCAGGCCCGTGGCCGTCGCCGCGGTGCCACCGCTGTCCCGATGCGGGACCGCGCCAGCGAGCCACGCACCCGCCTGGTTGGCACCGTCGGTCAACACCCCGAAGCGGCTGCCGGTGATCTCGGCAATCAGGCTGCCGAGCATACGCAGCGCGGCCGCCCGCGGATGTGCCTGGGCCGCATTGCCGACGAACACTGCGCTGCGATCGCCGTCCCGGAGACGGTCCGCGATCCCGCGGTGGGTGTCGTCAACGCTACGGCCGGCCAGCAACGTGTCGAGGCCCTCGGGCGCCGTGCCACCGGTGGCATCGAGCAGAGCCCTGGCCACCGCCGCCAGCTCCGGCACAATCGCGTCGGGGGCGACCACATGTTCCTGGGCGAGGTCGTAGTTGAGGACCTGCGCCCGGAACCCGAGCGACATGACCGCATCACCGCGCAGTGCCACCTTGCGCAGGCGGTGATTGAGCATGGGCTGATCCCAGCGCGGCTCGCCGCCGATGATCAGCGCGGCGTTCAGGCCCTCGACGGCATCCAGCTCGATCCCGAGTGCCGGGAAAACCGGACGGCGGTCCTGGTCGGAGGAGTCCACCTCCCGCAGGCGTGCATCGATGTTCGCCGACCCCAGGCCACGGGTGAGTCGCGCAGCCAGGTACATCTCTTCCAGCGTTGCGTTGGGAGACACCAGGGTGCCCAGCGCCTCGCCCCCGTCGCGGGTGGCAACACCCTTGAGGTGCTCGCCTGCGGCCTCAAGTGCCGTTTCCCAGTCGGTTTCCTGCCAGTTGCCGTCCCGGTCCCGCACCATGGGGACTTCCAGCCGGTCGGTGCTGTAGACCCCCTCGTAGGCGAAGCGGTCGCGGTCGGCGATCCAGCACTCGTTGATCGATTCATTCTCGCGGGGGACGACGCGCTTGATGCGGCCGCGCACGTGATGGATCTGCACGTTCGAGCCGATGCAGTCGTGCGGCGACACCGAGGGGTGGCTGAGCATCTCCCAGGCGCGGGCACTGAAGCGGTACGGCTTGGACGTCAACGCACCCACCGGGCAGAGGTCGATGATGTTGCCGGAGAGCTCGGAGTGCACACCGGCTTCCACGAAGGTGGAGATCTCCGTGTGCTCGCCGCGGCCCATGCCGCCCAGCTCCCGGAACCCCGCGACTTCGTCGAGGAAACGCACGCAGCGGGTGCAGTGGATGCAGCGGGTCATCTCCGTGGAGATGAGCGGGCCGAGATTCTCGTCCTTGACCGCGCGCTTGCGCTCGGTGAAGCGGGACACACCCCGGCCGTAGCCCAGGGCCAGGTCCTGCAGTTCGCACTCGCCGCCCTGGTCGCAGATCGGGCAGTCCAGCGGGTGGTTGATGAGCAGAAACTCCATCACCCCTTTCTGCGCCTTGAGGGCGCGCTCGGAGCGGGTGCTGACCTTCATGCCGTCGGCAACGGGGGTGGCGCACGCCGGCAGGGGCTTGGGCGCCTTCTCCACGTCCACCAGGCACATGCGGCAGTTCGCGGCCACGGACAGCTTGCTGTGGTAGCAGAAACGCGGGACGTGAATGTCCGCCTTGTCTGTTGCCTCGATCAGCATGGAGCCCTTGGGGGCCTCCATTTCGACACCGTCCACCTCGATGGTGACCATGTCCGGGTTGGGTGCTTCAGCCTTGTCCGTCATGCGGCAGCTCCTGCAGCGTCGTCGACCATGGAGCGCTTATGTTCGATGTAGTACTCGAACTCCGGCCGGAAATGCTTGAGGAAACTCTGCACCGGCCAGGCGGCGGCCTCACCGAACGCGCAGATGGTGTGGCCGGCGATCTGACCGGCGGCGGCCTCCAGGAGATCCAGGTCTTCCCAGCGCCCTTCCCCGTTCACGATCCGGCGCAGGACGCGGTACATCCAGCCCGTCCCCTCGCGACACGGCGTGCACTGACCGCAGGACTCGGCGTAGTAGAACCGCGAGATGCGGCAGATGGCCTTGACCATGTCAGTGGTCTCGTCCATCACCATGACACCGCCCGAACCCAGCGCGGACCCGGCCTGGGCCAGGCTGTCGTAGTCCATGTCCAGCCCCAGCATGGTCTCGCCCGGCACCACCGGCATGGACGAGCCACCCGGGATTACGGCCTTGAGCTTGCGACCACCGCGTACACCACCCGCCATCTCCAGCAGGTCCTTGAACGGCGTGCCCAGCGGGATCTCGAAGTTGCCCGGCTTCTCCACGTGGCCCGAGACGCAGAAGATCTTGGTACCGCCGTTGTTCGGCTTGCCGAGGTTCAGGAACCACTCGGCGCCGTTGCGCATCACCGCCGGCACGGAGGCGAGCGTCTCGGTGTTGTTGATGGTGGTCGGCTTGCCGTAGAGACCGAACTGCGCCGGGAACGGCGGCTTGTAGCGCGGCTGCCCCTTCTTGCCCTCCAGCGACTCCATCAGGGCGCTCTCTTCGCCGCAGATGTAGGCGCCGGCGCCGAAGAAGTTGTAGAGGTCGAAGTCGATGCCCGTCCCCTGGATGTTCTTGCCGAGATAGCCCGCCTCGTACGCTTCCTTGAGGGCATGCTCCATGCGCTCGAACGGCTCGTGGTGAAACTCGCCGCGCAGGTAGTTGTACCCGACGGTCGCACCCATGGCGTAGGCGGCAATGGCCATGCCTTCCACAAGCGCGTGCGGGTTGTAGCGCAGGATGTCCCGGTCCTTGCAGGTCCCCGGCTCGGATTCGTCCGAGTTGCACAGCAGGTACTTCTGCACGGGCGCGTTGCGCGGCATGAAGCCCCACTTGATGCCGGGCGGGAAGCCGGCGCCGCCGCGGCCGCGGAGTGACGACTGCTTCACGGTCTCGATGATGTCTTCCTGCGGGGTCTTCTCCCGCAGGATCTTCTCCCACGCCTGGTAGCCCCCGATCTTGCGGTACGTCTCAAGACTCCAGGGCTCGTCGTAGGACAGCGTCTGATAGCAGACCTCGTTGACCATGGGTCACTCCAGATTATCGAGGATTTCGTCCACTTTCTCGGGCGTCAGGTGCGTGTGGTAGTGGCCGTCCACCACCATCATCGGACCGGCGCTGCACCCCGCCAGGCACTCCTCCTCGACCTTGAGGGTGATGCGGTTGTCCGGGGTGGTCTCGCCCATCTTCACGCCCAGGCGCTTCTCGCAGTGGGCGACGATCTCGTCGGAGCCCATGAGCATGCAGGCGATGTTGGTGCACACGTTGACCTTGTGCCGGCCCACGGGCTCGGTGTCGAACATGCTGTAGAACGTGGCCACCTCGTAGACGGCAACCGGCGGCATGCCGATGTGCTCGGCGACGGCGTCCATCAACTCGGGGGTGAGGTAACCACCGTTGCCGTCCTGGGCGACGTGAAGCGCCGGAATCACGGCCGAGCGTTTTCCCTCCTCGGGAAACTTGCTCAGCCAGTGGTCAATCTGTTCGCGCTGCTCGGGCGTGAGTACCCGTTCGCTAAGGCGTTGCTCGCTCACCGGTCGATCTCCCCGAAAACGATATCCTGCGTCCCGATCAGGGTCACCACGTCCGCCAGCATGTGCCCCCTGGCCATTTCGTCCATGGCCGCGAGGTGGGCAAACCCGGGCGCACGCACTTTCACACGGTACGGCTTGTTGGCGCCGTCGGAGACCATGTACACGCCGAATTCGCCCTTGGGCGCCTCCACCGCGGCATACGCCTCCCCGGCGGGCACGCAGTAGCCTTCCGTGAACAACTTGAAGTGGTGGATCAGGGACTCCATGTCGTCCTTCATTTCCTCACGGGTCGGCGGCACGATCTTGTGATCGTCGAGCATCACCGGCCCCGGGTTCTGCCGCAGCCAGCTCACGCACTGCTTGATGATCCGCACCGACTGTCGCATCTCCTCGACCCGCACCAGGTAGCGATCGTAGCAGTCGCCGTTGGTGCCGATGGGCACGTCGAAGTCCAGCTCGTCGTAGACTTCGTAGGGCTGGGTCTTGCGCAGGTCCCACTCCACACCCGAGCCGCGCAGCATGGGCCCGGTGAAGCCGAGCTCCAGCGCCCGCTCCGCGGACACCTGGCCGATTCCCACCAGGCGCTGCTTCCAGATCCGGTTGTCGGTGAGCAGCGTCTCGTATTCGTCGATGGCGGTCGGGAAGCGCTCGCAAAACTGCTCGATGAAGTCGAGCATGGACCCCTGACGGTCCTTGTTGAGCCACTCCAGGTCCTTCTCGCTGCGGAAGCGGGACGGTTCGTACTGCGGCATGCGCTCGGGCAGATCGCGGTAGACACCGCCGGGCCGGTAGTAGGTGGCGTGCATGCGCGTGCCGGAGACCGCCTCGTAGAGATCCATCAGGAACTCGCGCTCGCGGAAGCAGTACAGGAAGACGGTCATGGCGCCGACGTCCAGACCGTGCGCGCCGAGCCACATGAGGTGGTTCAGGATGCGGGTGATCTCGTCGAACATCACACGGATGTACTGGGCCCGCCGCGGCGGTGTCACACCGAGAAGCTTCTCGATGGACATGACGTAGCCGTGTTCATTGCACATCATGGACACGTAGTCGAGGCGGTCCATGTAGCCGATGCTCTGGTTGTACGGCTTGCTCTCGGCGAGTTTCTCGGTGGCGCGATGCAACAGGCCGATATGCGGGTCCGCCCGCCGGATCACCTCGCCCTCCATCTCCAGCACCATGCGCAGCACCCCGTGCGCGGCCGGGTGCTGGGGACCGAAGTTCATCGTGTAGGACCGGATATCAGCCATTGGAAGCGCTCTCCTCCGCGGCGTCGGGGTCGGCGTAGCGGTTGTCGTCGCGGATCACCCGGGGGACCAGCACGCGCGGCTCGATCGTGACCGGCTGGTAGACGACACGGCCCTTCTCCTCGTTGTAACGCACTTCCACGTTGCCGATGAGCGGGAAATCCTTGCGGAAGGGGTGACCGACGAACCCGTAGTCGGTCAGGATACGGCGCAGGTCGGGGTGGCCGTCGAATACGATGCCGTAGAGGTCGAAGGCCTCGCGCTCGAACCAGTTGGCGCCGGCCCAGATACCCACGACGGAGTCGACCATCGGGAAATCGTCATCAGTGCAATAGATGCGCACGCGCAGCCGCAGGTTGCGGCTGACGGACAGCAGGTGATAGACCACGGCGAAGCGGCGTCCGGTGTTGCTGGTCACCGGATCCAGGCCATAGATGCCCGTCAGCCCCAGACGCGCGAACGTATTCCCGCGCACGCCCCGGGAGAAGCCCGCCCCGGACGCCTGCTCGGTGATCCACTCGTCCTGCCCCCATGCGGCGTAGTCGACGCCACAGAGGTCGGTGAGCTGCTCGAACCGGAACGTGTCACGCAGCGTCTTCATGGTGGCGAACAGCGCATCCTGATGCACTTCCAGGACGGTCTCGCCGAGCCGTTCACGGTAGTCAACCTGTGCCTCGGGGAACGATTCCCGGAGGCTGTCTGCCAATGCTTTGTGCGCGTCGGCCATGGCCTGTGTTCCCTGCTAGCTAACGGGCGATCGTGTTGGTGCGGCGAATCTTGTTCTGGAGCTGCACCACACCATAGAGCAGCGCTTCCGCCGTGGGCGGACAGCCTGGCACGTAGATGTCCACCGGGACGATACGGTCGCAGCCGCGCACCACCGAATACGAGTAATGGTAGTAGCCGCCGCCGTTGGCGCAGGAGCCCATGGAGATGACCCACTTGGGATCGGACATCTGGTCGTACACCTTCCGCAGCGCCGGCGCCATCTTGTTGCACAGCGTACCGGCCACGATCATGACGTCGGACTGCCGGGGGCTCGGCCGGAAGATGATGCCGAGGCGGTCCATGTCATACCGGGCCGCACCGCAGTGCATCATCTCCACGGCACAACAGGCCAGACCGAACGTCATCGGCCACATGGAGCCGGTGCGCGCCCAGTTGATGAGCTTGTCCGCCGACGTGGTGACGAACCCTTTCTCGAGAACGCCTTCTACTCCCATTCCAGCGCCCCCTTCTTCCACTCGTAGAGAAAACCGATCAGGAGAATGAACAGGAAAAGCCCCATCGCCGCGAAACCGAACAGCCCGATGTCTTCAAGGACAATGGCCCACGGAAACAGGAACGCGATTTCCAGGTCAAAAATGATGAACAGAATGGCCACGAGGTAGTACCGCACATCGAATTTCATGCGCGTATCCTCGAATGCCTCGAAGCCACATTCGTAAGGAGAGAGCTTTTCGTCGTTCGGACGCCGGGGCCCGAGCACGAAGCCGGCCACGATCAGTACTGCGCCGAGACCCAGCCCTACGATAATGAACAGAAGAATCGGTAGATATTCTGCAAGCATCAGCCGGATCCCTCGCACGCCCGGATATTGGTCAGAGGAGTGCGCGCAACCGTGCGCAAACCACCGCGGATTCGGATTCCGCGCGCAGTGTAGAGCAGCCTCCCAAGACTGTCAAATCCCAACTTATTGATTATAAAGGAAAAACGAGAACAGGCCCGGCAAAGCCGAGCCGATCGGTAGATGGTGCGGATGGCCGGACTCGAACCGGCACGGCTTGCGCCACTGCCCCCTCAAGACAGCGTGTCTACCAGTTCCACCACATCCGCAAGCAGGAACGGAATCCTATCAGACTCCTTCGTCGGGACCAAGCCTGTTGCGTCGCAACGCGACGGCATTGTGAACGTGCGCACACTCCCCGTGAGCACGCCAGGCATCACTCTTCCGGCGGTACGGCCGGGCCGTCGTCCGGCGCCTCTGGCCCCTCGTCGTCAGCCTCCGGGCCTTCGTCCTCCTCAACCGGCTCCTCCACCGGAGCAGTCGGCTCCTCCCCCGCCCGATCAAGCACGCTGCCCGGCCCGGCATCCCGGGAAGCAAACATGGCCAGCGTCAGGCTGGTGATGAAGAACCCGGCCGCCAGCATTGCGGTGATCCGCGACAGGAACGTCGCCGAGCCCCGCGCACCGAAGACCGTGCTGGACGCGCCACTGCCGAACGCGGCACCGGCGTCGGCACCCTTGCCATGCTGCAACAACACCAGCACCACCAGCGCGATGGCAATGACGACGTGGAAGATCAGTACAATCTGTGCCATGCAGGCCTCTTGCTACGTACCGCGCGACTCAGACAGCGCGCGCGATAATATTGATGAAATCATCCGCCTTGAGCGACGCTCCACCCACCAGGGCACCGTCAATATCGGCCATGGCGAACAGCTCCGCGGCGGTCTCCGGTTTCACGCTGCCCCCGTAGAGAATGCGCACCTGCGTCGCGGCGGCGCCGTGGACCGCCAGGCGGGCCCGGATGAACGCATGGGCAGACTGGGCCTGCTCCGGCGTTGCCGTCCGCCCGGTGCCAATGGCCCAGACCGGTTCATAGGCCACGACGCCGCGGGTCAGCGCCTCGCCGTCAACGTGCTCGGCCACGGCGTCGATCTGCGCCGCCAGCACCGCTTCCGTATCACCGCTCTCCCGCTGCTCGAGCGTCTCGCCGACGCACAGCAGGGGCGTCACCCCGTGACGGATGGCGGCAGCAAAGCGCGCCGCGACCAGCGCGTCCGACTCGCCGTAATGGAGACGCCGCTCGGAATGCCCCACCAGGGCGTGGGCGCAGCCAAGGTCGGTGAGCATATCAGCAGCGATCTCGCCGGTATAGGCACCCTGATCCTGGTCCGCGACGTTCTGCGCCCCCACCCCGATGCCCGTCCCCTCGGCCAGACGCACCGCGTCAGGGATGTAGACGGCCGGCGGCAGCACCAGCACGTCGGCGCCCCGGTTGTCGCCCAACCCATCCCGGACGGCCGTCATCAACGCACGGACGGTTGCCCGGGTTCCATGCATCTTCCAGTTGCCGGCAACGAGTGGTCGCCTCATGGGGTCGCCTCCAAGCGACTGAAAAACAGCCGCGAATCATAGCCGAATGACGGGGTGCTTGTCACGATTTCACGCCAGCGCGCGCTCAACCGCCTCGGCGAGCTGCCGGCTGTAGCGCTCCACCAGTTGCCGATCCTGCCCCTCCACCATGACGCGGATCACGGGTTCGGTTCCGGAGGGCCTCAACAGGACCCGTCCCTGCCCGTCCAGCTCACGCTCGACGGCGGCGACGTCGTTTTCCAGCACGGTCAGATCGTCCGCCCTGGCCCGGCGGGCCACCGGGACATTGATCATGTGCTGGGGGTACTTGGTCATGCCGCCACGCAGCGCGTCGAGCGAGGTCTCCGTGCGCACCATGTACTCGAGCACCTGCAGGGCGGAGACAATGCCGTCGCCGGTGGTGGTGCGATCCAGACAGACCACGTGGCCCGAGGACTCCCCCCCGAGCATGCCACCCTCCTGGCGCAGCAACTCCAGCACGTACCGATCGCCCACCCTGGCACGACGGAAACCGATCCCGGCATCCGCCAGCGCATGCTCCAGCCCGAGATTGCTCATGAGCGTCCCGACCACCGGTCCGTGGAGCTTGCCCGTGGCGCGGCGCGCACTGGCGATGATGTAGAGAATCTCGTCACCGTCCACGATGTTGCCGGCCGCATCCACCATGATCAGACGGTCACCGTCACCGTCGAAGGCGATGCCGGCGTCGGCGCGGTGCTCCCGCACGGCCTGCTGGAGACCGGCAGGGCTGGTGGAGCCACACTCCACGTTGATGTTGAGGCCATCCGGGCGGTCCCCCAGGGTGACCACCTCCGCCCCGAGCTCCCGGAACACCTCCGGGCCCACGTGGTAGGTGGCCCCGTTGGCACAGTCCACCACCAGCTTGAGCCCGCTCAGGCGGACGTCGCGCCCCACGGTACTCTTGCAGAATTCGATGTAGCGCCCCGGCGCGTCCGCGAGACGGGTCACCTTGCCCAGCTCCGAGGAGGCGACGGTTGTCAGCGTGGCGTCCATCTCCGCCTCGATGGCGGCCTCCGCCGCGTCGTCGAGCTTTTCGCCGTCGTGGGAGAAGAACTTGATGCCATTGTCTTCATGAGGATTGTGGGACGCGCTGATGACAATGCCGGCACCGGCACGCAGGGTATTGGTGAGATAGGCGATCGCCGGCGTCGGCATGGGGCCGAGCAACCGGATGTCGGCCCCGGCGGCGGAGAGCCCCGCTTCCAGGGCGGATTCGAACATGTACCCGGAGATACGGGTGTCCTTGCCGATCAGCACCAGGCGGCGGTCGCGCCGCGACAGGACCCGCCCCAGCGACCAGCCCAGTTTCAGAACGAAATCCGGGGTAATGGGGTGCTCACCAACCCGGCCACGGATGCCGTCGGTGCCGAAGTATTTACGTGTCATGTCCGTCTCGTCCTGCAGGGCGGCCCGGCGGGGCCCGGCCACCACGTGGATTGACTCAGGATAGCAGAGCGTCGGGGTTCCGGGCTGCCGCGACCACGGCCATGGCGTCCACGGTCGCGGCCACGTCGTGCACCCGGATCAGGGCGGCACCATGCCACGCGGCCAGCGTGGCTGCCGCGGTACCGGCGTGGAGCCGCTGATTCACGGGGCGGTCGAGCAGTTTTCCGAGCATGGATTTCCGGGACATGCCCACCAGCACGGGCGCGCCGAGATCGCGGAAACGGGCCAGTTCGCCGAGCAACCGGTAATTCTGCGCCAGGGTCTTGCCGAAACCGAACCCCGGGTCCACCACCAGACGCTCTCCGGGTATGCCGGCAGCGGCGCAGGCCGTGAGGCGCTGGTCAAGGAAGCGGTAGACCTCCTCGACGACGTTGTCGTAGACGGGATTCTGCTGCATGGTCCGGGGCTCACCCTGCATGTGCATGATGCACACGGGCAGGCCGGTCGCAGCGGCCGCCTCGAGCGCCCCCTCCCCACGCAGCCCGAAGACGTCGTTGATCATACCCGCCCCCGCTTCAGCGGCGGCTGCCATGACCTCGGGCTTGGACGTGTCCACGGACACGGGGACGTCGAGTTCCTCGCCGAGCACCTGCAGCACCGGCAGAACCCGGTGAAGCTCTTCCTCCAGGGAAACCCCCTCGGACCCGGGCCGCGTTGACTCGCCACCGATGTCGATGATGTCGGCCCCTTCGGCCACCAGGCGGCGCGCCTGGGTCAGGGCGTCTTCCGGGGTCAGGTACCGGCCGCCATCGGAGAAGGAGTCCGGCGTGATGTTGACCACGCCCATGACCCGCGGCCGGTCCAGCACCAGCGACCGGCCGCCGCAGTCCAGGACAGGCGCCTCGGCACTCGCCATACCCCTGCCTCCGGCGGGCTCAGTGCTCACCCGCCGGCGAGCCGATCCGGCCGTCGTCCGAATCGTCACGCCCGGAGGCGGGCTCCGCGTCCGGGCCGCCGGACGACGAGCCACCCTGCTGGTCATCACTCCACCCGCGCGGCGGGCCGACGGGGCGTCCGTTCATGATGTCGTCGATCTGCGCCTTGTCGATGGTCTCGTACTTCATCAGGGCGTCGGACATGGTGTGCAGCTTGTCCATGTGATCCAGCAGGATCTGTTTCGCCTTGTTGTAGTTGGAGTCGATGATGGAGCGGATCTCTTCATCGATGGCGTGGGCTGTCTCGTCGGAGACCTGCTTCTGTTTCTGCATGGCCTGCCCGATGAAGACCTCGCCGTCGTCCTCGTTGTAAGCAAGCGGCCCCATGCGCTCCGACAGCCCCCACTTGGTGACCATGTTGCGGGCGATCTGCGTGGCCCGCTCGATGTCGTTGGAGGCGCCGGTGGTAACACGCTCGGAGCCGAAGATCAGATCCTCGGCAATACGACCGCCGAACAGCGAGGTGATCATGCTGTTCAGCCGCTGCTTGGAGTAGCTGGTGCGGTCCTCCTCCGGCAGGAACATGGTCACGCCCAGGGCACGGCCACGGGGAATGATGGTGACCTTGTGCACCGGATCGTGCTCCGGGGTCACCAGCCCGACGATGGCATGTCCCGCCTCGTGGTAGGCGGTGAGCTTCTTGTCGTCCTCGCTCATGACCATTGAGCGGCGCTCGGCGCCCATCATGATCTTGTCCTTGGCCCTCTCGAAGTCCTCCATGTCCACTTCGCGCTTGTTGCCGCGCGCAGCGAACAGGGCGGCCTCGTTGGCCAGGTTGGCGAGGTCCGCGCCGGAGAAGCCGGGTGTACCGCGGGCCAGGATGAACGGATCCACGTCGCGGGTGAGCGGCAACTTGCTCATGTGCACCTTGAGGATCTGCTCGCGCCCGCGCACGTCCGGCAGCGGCACGGTGACCTGGCGGTCGAAGCGGCCCGGCCGCAGCAGGGCCGGATCCAGCACGTCCGGACGGTTGGTGGCGGCGATGACGATCACGCCCTCGCTGCCCTCGAACCCGTCCATCTCCACCAGCAGCTGGTTCAGGGTCTGTTCACGCTCGTCGTGACCACCGCCCATGCCGGCGCCACGCTGGCGGCCCACGGCGTCGATCTCGTCGATGAAGATGATGCACGGTGCGTGCTTCTTCGCCTGGGAGAACATGTCGCGCACACGGGATGCCCCCACGCCCACGAACATCTCGACGAAGTCGGACCCGGAGATGCTGAAGAACGGCACCTTCGCCTCACCGGCAATCGCACGTGCCAGCAACGTCTTGCCGGTCCCCGGCGAGCCGACCATCAGCACGCCGCGGGGGATCTTGCCGCCTAGACGCTGAAACTTGGACGGGTCACGCAGGAAGTCGACCAGCTCGCCGACCTCCTCCTTCGCCTCTTCCACACCGGCGACGTCGTTGAAGGTGACCTTGACCTGCTCCTCGGTCATGAGCTTCGCCTTGCTCTTGCCGAAGGACATGGCGCCACGGCCGCCGCCGCCACCCTGCATCTGTCGCATGAAGTAGATCCACACGGCGATGAGCAGCAGGAACGGCGTCCACGAGATGAGGATCTGCAGCAGCATGCTGCGTCCTTCCGCCTCCTCACCGTCGATTTCCACACCGTGATCCAGCAGTGTGCCGATCAGCGCGCGATTATCGCTTTCGGGACTGTAGGTCCTGAACTGATCACCGCCCGTGGTGGTCCCGGTGATCTCCTGACCCCGGATGGTCACATCGCGCACGCCATCCCGCTCGACCTGGGCGAGGAAGTCGGAGTACGTGACTTTGTTCGTGGTCGTGGTCCGTTCCTGGAAATTACTGAACACGGACATCAACACGACCGCGATGATGACCCAGAGAATCAGGTTCTTGGCCATGTCGTTCAAGGCGTGGCACCTCGGCTGTTGCGCTCCCCCCGCGCATGCGGTGTTCGGGCAGGAGCCTTGGGGTAAACGGATGCTGCTCGGAAGCTGTCGCTGGAACAGTACTACAGGCGCGATTCCCGGGCCAACAAGTACACTTCCCGGCTCCGGTCGCGCGAGGCGCTGGGTTTGCGCGTCATGACACGGCCAAAGCCGCCGCGCAGCTCTTTCAGGTAGGCATCGAAACCTTCTCCCTGAAATGTCTTGACCAGAAAATCGCCGCCAGGTTTCAAATGCCCCCTGGCAAACTCCAGGGCCAGCTCCGCCAGATGCATGGCCCGCGGCTGATCCACTGCGTTCATACCACTAAGATTGGGGGCCATGTCGGACATTACAAGGTCCACCGGACCATCGCCGACGGCCTCCTGCAGCACGGCCAGCCCCTCGTCGGTGGTGAAGTCCGCCTGCAACACGATGACATCGCGCAGGGCGTCCATGGGCAGAATGTCCAGCGCCACGGCCTTGCCATTGCCGTCCAGGATCTCGCCGGCCACCTGTGACCAGCCGCCTGGTGCCGCGCCCAGGTCGACCACGCGCATACCGGGGCGGATGATGCGGTCCTTTTCCTGGATTTCCAGCAACTTGAATGCCGCCCGCGAGCGATACCCCTGCTTCTGCGCCGCCTTGACCCAGTTGTCGCCAAAGTGCTCCTGCAGCCAGCGGCTGCTGCTCTTACTCCGACTCATCGACCGCCTCCCGGGCCTCCCGGCGGATGCGTCGCACCGCCCGCTGCGTGCGCCAGACCAGCCAGCCGCAGGCCAGCAGCGAACCTGACAGCAATACGATGACCTCTCCCGACCGGGACAGCTCCGCCACGGCCACGACGAACCACAGGCACGCCAGCAGCAGCAGAACCACGGCCAGGTCCATCTTCACGCCGGGAAGGAGAATACGGTGAGCCGGCTGCTCGCCCCGTGCTAGACTCCCGTCCCGATTTTCGGCTTCCTTGGACTGATCAGGCATGACACAGCTGAACGAACAACAGAAACGCCACCTGCGGCGGCTGGGCCACCAGCTCAAGCCGGTGGTGCGTATGGGCGGGGCCGGCCTGACCCCCAACGTGCTGCACGAGATCGATCAGGCGCTGGACGCCCACGAACTGATCAAGGTCAAGATCGCGGCCGACGATCGCGCCGGCCGCAAACAGTTCATCGACACCATCTGCAGCGACATGGACGCCGAACTCGTCCAGGCCATGGGCAACGTCGCGCTGCTGTTCCGGCGCTCACGCATCGAGAAGAAGCAGCGCATCGCATTACCGTAGCAACCCGCCCATTGCCGCATTGTCGCAGAGGAACCTTCACGCGACCGCATTATTCGTAGGGCGGACCTTCAGGTCCGCCGTAACCGGACAGGCCGGCCTGGTGGCCAACCCGCGGCAGAAACGGTGGACCTGAAGGTCCACCCTACGGGTCGCCGGGAGCGCGGCGCAGGAGCGGCTCAGCCCTCGTAGCGCACCTTCACGATTTCCAGCTCCCGGGTGCCGCCCGGCGCCTCCACGGCGGCGATATCGCCCTCGTCCTTGCCGATCAGCGCCCGGGCGAAGGGCGACTGCACCGACAGCAGCCCCTGTTTGATATCGGCCTCGTCCTCGCCGACGATCCGATAGGTCAGCTGGTCCTCGGTATCCACGTCCACCAGCTCCACGGTGGCGCCGAAGATCACCCGCCCGTTGTTGGGCATGGTGGTCACGTCGATGATCTGGGCGTTGGAGAGCTTGCCCTCGATGTCCTTGATGCGCCCCTCGACAAAGCTCTGCTGCTCGCGCGCGGCGTGGTACTCGGCGTTCTCCTTCAGATCACCGTGTTCGCGCGCCTCGGCGATGGCTTCGATGATGCGCGGACGCTCCTCGTACTTGAGGTGATTCAGTTCCTCGCGCAGCTTCTCGGCACCACGGGCAGTCAGGGGTACCTTGCTCATACAGTGGCCTCCTTGTGGAGCGTCTGCAGCCGGTTGACGTCTTCCAGGTCCAGCTGTTCCATGGCCAGCACCGTGGCACGGGCGCCGGCAATGGTGGTCGTGTAACTCACTTTGTGTTGCAGGGCCTCGCGCCGGATCGAGTAGGAATCCGCGATGGCCTGCCGCCCTTCCGTGGTGTTGATGATCAGGTCGATCTCGTCGTTCTTGATCGCGTCGACGATGTGCGGCCGACCCTCGCGCACCTTGTTGACCGTCTCGCAGGCAACACCCGCCTCATTGAGCCATGCCGCGGTACCGCTGGTCCCCACCAGGGTGAAACCCAGGTCGCGCAGGCCGCGGCCCACGTCCAGGGCAATGGCCTTGTCCGCGTCCCGCACACTGATGAAGACCCTGCCCGCCCGGGGCAGGTTCACACCGGCGGCCAGCTGCGACTTGGCATAGGCCGCACCGAAGTTGTGGCCGATCCCCATGACTTCGCCGGTGGACTTCATCTCCGGGCCGAGAATCGGATCGACGCCCGGGAACTTGATGAACGGGAACACCGATTCCTTCACGGAGTAGAACGTCGGCACCACCTCGCGGGTGAGGCCCTGCTGTTCCAGGGTGACCCCCACCATGCAGCGCGCCGCCACCTTGGCCAGCGGGATGCCGGTGGCCTTGGAGACGAACGGTGCCGTCCGCGCGGCCCTGGGGTTTACCTCCAGAATATAGATGGCGTCGCCCTTGATGGCGAACTGCGCGTTCATCAGCCCCACCACGTTGAGCCCGCGTGCCAGCTGACGGACCTGATCCCGCAGGCGATCCTGGGTGGCCTGGGAGAGCGTGTAGGGCGGCAGTGAGCAGGCGGAGTCGCCGGAGTGCACGCCGGCCTGCTCGATGTGTTCCATGATGCCGCCGATCAGCACGTTCTCGCCGTCGGAAACCGCATCGATATCCACTTCCACGGCGTCGTCCAGGAAGCGGTCCAGCAGCACCGGCGAGTTGTGGGAGACCTTCACCGCCGCGGTCATGTACTGCTCCAGCTCCTCCGGGCCGTACACGATCTCCATGGCGCGGCCACCGAGCACGTAGGAGGGCCGCACCACCAGCGGGTAGCCGATCTCGGCGGCGAGATCGAACGCCTCCTGCGGCGTGCGCGCCAGGCGGTTCGGCGGCTGCTGGATGCCAAGCTTCTGGATCAGCTGCTGGAAGCGCTCGCGATCCTCTGCCAGATCGATGGAGTCCGGCGCCGTGCCGATGATGGGCGCGCCGGCCGCCTCCAGGTCACGCGCCAGCTTCAGCGGCGTCTGGCCGCCGTACTGGATGATCACGCCCTCGGGCTTCTCGGTGTTGATCACCTCCAGCACGTCTTCCAGCGTGAGCGGCTCGAAGTAGAGCCGGTCGGAGGTGTCGTAGTCGGTGGAGACCGTCTCCGGGTTGCAGTTGACCATGATGGTCTCGTAGCCGTCGTCGCGCATGGCGAAGGCGGCGTGGACACAGCAGTAGTCGAACTCGATCCCCTGGCCGATGCGGTTGGGGCCGCCACCGAGCACCATGATCTTCTTGCGGTCCGACGGCTCGGACTCGCACTCCTCCTCGTAACAGGAGTACATGTACGCCGTGGCGGTGGCGAACTCGGCGGCGCAGGAGTCCACGCGCTTGTAGGCAGGCCGCACGTTGAGTTCATACCGCCGGTTGCGGATGTCCGCCTCGCTCACCCCCACCAGCTCGGCGATGCGGCTGTCGGAGAAGCCGCGCCGCTTCAGCGCGAACAGGGTGTCGAAATCCAGCGCTTCGAAGCCCGCCGCCCGGGCGACGGTCTCGCCGTGGATGATGTCTTCCATCTGCGCCAGGAACCACGGGTCGATGGACGTGAGCTCGTAGACCTCCTGCACCGTGAACCCGGCCCGGAAGGCATCGCCCACGTAGAAGATCCGCTCGGGACGCGGCTTCTTGAGCTCGTGGCGCAGCCGCGTGGCCACGTCCTCGCCGTCCGGCTCGATGACCAGGGGCGACAGCCCGTCGACACCGGTCTCGAGACTGCGCAGCGCCTTCTGGAACGACTCCTGGAACGTCCGGCCGATGGACATGGCCTCGCCCACGGATTTCATCTGCGTGGTCAGGCTCGGCTCCGCCTGGGGGAACTTCTCGAAGGTGAACCGCGGCGCCTTGGTGACCACGTAGTCGATGCTCGGCTCGAACGAGGCCGGGGTGGCACCGCCGGTGATTTCGTTGCGCAGCTCGTCCAGGGTGTAACCCACGGCCAGCTTGGCAGCCACCTTGGCGATGGGGAAGCCGGTGGCCTTGGAGGCCAGTGCCGAGGAGCGGGACACGCGCGGGTTCATCTCGATGACCACCAGCCGGCCATCATCGGGGTTGATGGCGAACTGGACGTTGGAGCCGCCGGTCTCCACGCCGATCTCGCGCAGCACGTCCAGGGACGCGTTGCGCATGATCTGGTATTCCTTGTCCGTGAGCGTCTGCGACGGCGCCACGGTGATGGAGTCGCCGGTGTGCACGCCCATGGGATCCAGGTTCTCGATGGAGCACACGATGATGCAGTTGTCCGCCTTGTCGCGGACCACCTCCATCTCGAACTCCTTCCAGCCGAGGATGGACTCCTCGATCAGCAGCTCGTTGGTGGGCGACAGATCGAGCCCGCCCTCGCAGATGGTCACGAACTCCTCGCGGTTGTAGGCGATGCCGCCACCGGAGCCGCCGAGAGTGAACGACGGCCGGATGATGGTGGGAAAGCCGATGCGCGACTGGATGTCCATGGCCTCTTCCATGGAGTGCGCTACCTCGGCGCGTGGTGTGGCCAGATTGATGCGCGCCATGGCCTCCCGGAACCGGTCGCGGTCCTCGGCCATGTCGATGGCGTCCTTGGTGGCACCGATCATCTCCACACCGAAGCGCTCCAGCACCCCGTGACGGTCCAGGTCGAGGGCACAGTTCAGCGCCGTCTGGCCGCCCATGGTGGGCAGCACGGCATCCGGTTTTTCCTGCTCGATGATGCGCGAGACCACGCTCCACTGGATCGGCTCGATGTAGATGGCATCGGCCGTTTCCGGGTCGGTCATGATGGTGGCCGGGTTGGAGTTCACCAGGATGACGCGGTAGCCCTCTTCGCGCAGGGCCTTGCAGGCCTGAACGCCGGAGTAGTCGAACTCGCACGCCTGGCCGATCACGATCGGACCGGCGCCAATGATCAGAATGCTCTGGATGTCGGTACGCTTGGGCATGATTTCCTGCTCGTCTCTCGCGGTGCGCGTTGGGTGGCGCAGCCGGCACGGGGCCGGCGATGCGGTTCAGGCGCGGTAGTCCCGGATCAGTTCGACAAAGTGCGCGAACAGCGGGCGCACGTCGTGGGGGCCGGGGCTGGCTTCGGGGTGGCCCTGAAAACTGAATGCCGGCCGGTCGGTACGGTGAATCCCCTGCAGCGAGCCGTCGAACAGCGACCGCTGGGTCGGGCGCACGTTGGCCGGCAGGGAGGCCTCGTCCACGGCGAACCCGTGGTTCTGGCTGGAGATCATCACCCGGCCGGAGTCGAGATCCTGCACCGGATGGTTGGCCCCGTGGTGGCCGAATTTCATCTTCACCGAACGCGCACCGCTGGCCAGCCCCAGGAGCTGATGCCCCAGGCAGATGCCAAAGCTCGGCACACCGGCATCCACCAGGGTGCGGATCGCCTCGATGGCGTAATCACAGGGCTCCGGATCGCCGGGGCCGTTGGAGAAGAAGACGCCGTCCGGGTCCATGGCCTGCACCTCGGCCGCCGGGGTCTTCGCCGGCACGACCGTCACCCGGCAGCCGTGGTCCACCAGCATGCGCAGGATGTTCTGCTTGATGCCGTAGTCGTAGGCCACCACGTGCCAGGGCAGGTCGGCATCGGCCCGTTCACCGGCATCGGCGCGGCCCAGGTCAAGGTTCCATGAGCCCTTGCGCCATTCGTAGATGGTGTCGGTGGAGGCGCTCTGCGCCAGATCCATGCCCTTGAGGCCGGGGAAGTCCTTCGCCGCCTGGATGGCGGCATCCGGGTCGACCGTGTCGCCGGCCATGATGCAGCCGTCCTGCGCCCCCTTCTCCCGCAGCAGGCGGGTCAGGCGCCGGGTATCGATGCCGGCGATGGCGACGACACCGCGACTGGCCAGGTACTCGCCCAGATCCTCGGCGTTGCGCCAGCTGCTGGAGCGCAGGGGCAGGTCGCGAATGATCAGGCCGGCGAGCTGCGGGCCATCCGCCTCCTCGTCCACCGGGTTGGTGCCGGTATTGCCCACGTGCGGATAGGTGAGTGTCACCAGCTGCCGGCTGTAGGACGGGTCCGTGCAGATCTCCTGGTAGCCGGTCATGGCGGTGTTGAACACCACCTCACCGGCACTGAGTCCGTCGGCACCAATGGACTCCCCCCGGAACAGGGTTCCGTCTTCCAGCGCAAGAATAGCCGGCTTACTCAACTGCCCCTCTCCTTACATCGTGTTGATCGTGGGGGGCCGCAGGCCGTTGGCTTGCCGCCCGGATCAGGCAGGCACTCGCAAAAACGGGAGGAATCATCGAATGACTCCTCCCGCTTCGACACACCAAGTCGCCGGCCCCCGCGAAGTGGCGCATATTTTACTGCAATCAGGCATGAAGTGTCCATGCGCGGGAAC
The DNA here is from genome assembly GCF_900110585.1 of Aquisalimonas asiatica. Classification (NCBI taxonomy): domain Bacteria; kingdom Pseudomonadati; phylum Pseudomonadota; class Gammaproteobacteria; order Chromatiales; family Ectothiorhodospiraceae; genus Aquisalimonas; species Aquisalimonas asiatica. The sequence goes on from NZ_FOEG01000002.1 coordinate 360,193, forward strand.
AACTTACGTCCGGCCCGCCCCCGAGGCCGGTCAGGTCTTGCGCCGCACGTCGCGGACGTTGCGCAGGGTGGCAATGCGGTCCATGAGACGACTCATCTGGGTAACGTCCCCGATCTCCACCGTCAGCGTCATGCGCGCCTGGTGGTCCTGACTGCCGGTAGCCGTATTCACGCCGGTGACGTTGACCTTCTCGTTGGTGAGAATGGCGGTGATGTCACGCAGCAGCCCCTGCCGGTCGTAGGCATCCACCTGGATGTCCACCGGATACTTCTGCTCCGAGTGACGGCTCCAGCTCACGTCGATGATCCGCTCCGGCGCCGTTTCCATCAGACGGCGGACGTTCTTGCAGTCACGCCGGTGGATGGTGACGCCCTCGCCCCGGGTGATGAAACCCACCACGGGATCGCCCGGCGCCGGCTTGCAGCACCCGGCCTGCCGTGTCAGCAGATTGCCGACGCCGTAAATGGAGACTTCATCGGTGTGCTCGCCACCAGCGGGGGCGGGCCCCTGGGGCAGCCCGTCGGCCGGATCACGCCGCGGCAGGACGTGGTCTCCCACCAGCCCTGCCAGATAGCCGCTGCTGATATCGCCGCGGCCGATGGCGGCGAGGAAGTCGTCCATGCCGGTGTAGCGGCTCTTGTCGGCCAGCTTCTCCAGGTTCATGTCCTGCACACCCAGGCGGTGGAGCTCACGATCCAGGATCTGGCGGCCGGCGGCCACGTTCTTGTCGTGATCCTGCTGACGGAACCAGGCGCGCACCCGCGAGCGCGCACGGCTGGTGCGCAGATAGCCGCGGGAGGCATTCAGCCAGTCACGACTGGGCGTGCCGCGGCGGGAGGTGAGTATCTCCACCTGATCGCCGTTGCGCAGCTCATAGGTCAGCGGCACCATGCGCCCGTTGACCTTGCCGCCCCGGCACCGGTGCCCCACGTCGCTGTGGATGTAATAGGCGAAATCCAGGGGCGTGGCCCCCTTGGGCAGGTCCAGCACGTCGCCCTTGGGGCTGATGACGTAGACGCGGTCCTCGAAGATCTCGGCCTTGAAACGGTCGATGAAGTCGTCGCCGGCGCCGTCCTCGCGCCCCCACTCCAGCAGCTGCCGCAGCCACGCCAGCTTCTGCTCGAAGCGGGCGTCCCGGCTCTGACCGCCTTCCTTGTAGCGCCAGTGGGCAGCCACGCCCAGCTCCGCCTGCTCGTGCATCTCCCAGGTCCGGATCTGCACTTCCAGGGTCTTGCCCTCGGGCCCGACCACGGCCGTGTGCAGCGACTGGTAGTCGTTCTCCTTGGGCGTGGTGATGTAGTCGTCGAACTCCTTGGGGATATGGCGCCAGAGGCTGTGCACCACGCCAAGGGTGGCGTAACAGGAGGCCACGTCCCGCACCATGACCCGCATCGCGCGGATATCGAACAGCTCGTGGAAACCGAGCCCCTTGCGCTGCATCTTCTTCCAGATGCTGTAGATGTGCTTGGGCCGGCCATAGACGTCAGCCTCGATGCCGGCCCGCTCGAGTGCGGCATTGAGCTGGTCGGTCACTTCACGGATATAGCGTTCGCGATCCTGGCGCTTCTCCCGCAGCAGGCGCGCAACGCGCTTGTAGGTCTCCGGCTCCAGGTAGCGGAAGCAGAGGTCCTCCATCTCCCACTTGACCTGCCAGATCCCCAGGCGGTGGGCGAGCGGCGCGTAGATATCCCGCGTCTCACGCGCCACGCGCTGCTGCACCGCATCCGGGTGCCCGCGCAGGGTGCGCAGATCGTGCAGGCGCTCCGCCAGCTTGATGAAGACGACACGGATGTCCTGCGCCATGGCCAGCAGCATCCGGCGCAGCGCATCGGTCCGGCTGGTGGTGTCGTCATCGTCCGCCGCTTCGTCGCGGGCGTCGTCATGCAGCTCGCTGATGACATCCATGCGGCCCACGCCGTCCACCAGGGCCGCCACGTCGTCGCCGACCCGGGCACAACAGGCGGACCACTGCTTGCCACTGCAGACCGCGGGCCCGTCGTGAAGCAGACCGGCGGCGATGCTCTGGGAGTCCAGCTTCAGGCCCGCCAGAATGCTCGCCACCGCCAGGGAATGCTCCAGGTACGACTCGCCGGAGTGGCGCACCTCGCCATTGTAGGTCTCCACGGCCACATCCCACGCCGTGCGCAGGAGCTCGCGCTCCTCCTCCCCCGCCTCGGGCAGCACGCGGTCAAGCCATGCATCCGGAGATGGTGTGCCATGGGCAAACAGGTCGCTGATGTCGTCGGTTACGCTAACCATCGCTCTACCACCACAAGTGCGGGCGATGCCCCGCCTTTTCCAGAACGGCGCGCATTGTACGCCATCCTGGCACTGAATGACCGGCGAATTCCGCCACCACCGTCCCGTTGTTGCAACCAGCACTTTTACTGTATAAATTAACAGTAACAGAGAGGGAGGCGCACATGCTCAAGCTCACGGCCCGGCAGGAAGAGATCCTGCAGTTCATCCGCCAGTTCATCGCGGACTCCGGCTTCCCCCCGACGCGGGCGGACATCACCCGGGCGCTGGGATTCCGCTCCCCCAACGCAGCGGAAAGCCACCTGCGCGCCCTGGAGAAAAAAGGCGCCATCAGCCTGCGGGCCGGCTCTTCCCGCGGCATCCGCCTGCTGGATGAAAACGGCGAGGAGGCGGATCCCGGCCTGCCCGTGATCGGCCAGGTGGCCGCCGGCAGCCCGGTACTCGCCCAGGAACACGTGCGCGAACACTGCCGGGTCGACCCGGCCATGTTCCGCCCGCGGGCGGACTACCTCCTTGCCGTTCAGGGCATGAGCATGCGCGACGCCGGCATTCTGGAAGACGACCTGCTGGCCGTCCACCGCACCACCGAAGCCCGCAACGGCCAGATTGTCGTTGCCCGGCTGCACGACGAAGTCACGGTCAAGCGCTTCCAGCGCGATGGCCACCACGTTCAGCTGTTACCGGAAAACCCGGACTACAGCCCGATCAATGTCGATCTGCGGACGGATCCGCTCATCATCGAAGGACTCGGGGTCGGCCTCATTCGCAACGGCGAAGCGCTCTGACGGGCACCGACCGGTACACCGGTCACGGCAGCCGCACACGCATCCGCCCAACGGCATACGAGGGTCGACATGGATAACGCACTCGACAACCTTCTGCGCGAGCCCCGCATCTGGCGCGCCGGCAACAACCAGACCAGCCAGACCGGCCTCCCCAGCGGCTTTGCCGAGCTGGACGCCGTCCTCCCGGAAGGCGGCTGGCCCACCGGCGCCCTTACAGAGGTACTGCACGGCGATCCGGGCATCGGGGAGCTGCGGCTGGTCATGCCGGCCCTGGCGCGCCTGAGCCGGGCGGGCCGCTGGATCGCCCTGGTCGCGCCACCGCACATCCCTTACGCACCGGCGCTGGCCGCCCAGGGCGTAGACCTCTCGCGCATCCTGCTGGTTCACCCGCGAGCCGGTGGCGACACCCTGTGGGCCCTGGAGCAGGCCATGCGCTCCGGCAGCTGCGCCGCGGTCCTGGCATGGCCGCGGCAGGCGGAGTACCAGCAGCTTCGGCGGCTACAGCTCGCCGCCGAAGCCGGTCGCTGCTGGGGCCTCCTGTTCCGCCCGGAGCGGGCGGCCAGTGAACGCTCTCCGGCCGCGCTGCGCCTGGTCATACAGGGACAAAGCCAGGAGGACACCCGGGTGGACCTGCTCAAGGTCCGCGGCGCCCAGCCCCGCTCCGGGCTCATGCTGGATCTCAACAATCCGCGCACGCGCGCCCTGCCCACGCACCCGACCAGGTCAGCCATGGCCGAGGCCGCTGCCGGCGGCAGCACCCAGCGCGCCCCGGTCTTCCGGCACGCACCGCGACCAACCCAGGATCGCCCACAGCTGGACCTCCCCCTGGGCCAGCCCCGTCCCCGGCGCCCGCAGCTGGTTCACCCCTGAACCGGCTGCGGCTCCGGCCGGTGACGCCGGGGCCGCACCACCGCGTTTGACGGAGGCCGCCGCATGCTGTGGTTTGCGCTTCAGCTGCCGCTGTTTCCCATGGAATCGCTGGGCTACGGCACCACCTCCGCGGCCGTCGGCGTTGTCGAGCAGCAGCAGATCGTGCTGCTCAACCGGGCTGCCAGCGAGGCCGGTGTTCGCCCGCACATGACCCCCGGGGAAGCGCGGGCGATGAGCGATGCCATTGTTCTGCTGCCCAGGCAGAGAGAGACAGAAGCCCGCAACCTCCGCCATCTCGCGGACTGGGCCTATCAGTTCAGCGGCCAGGTCAGCCCGCGCACTCCGGATGGTCTGTTACTGGAAATCGGCGCCAGTCTGCGCCTGTTCGGCGGCCTCTCCCCGCTCTGCCGGAGAATCACCGAAGAGCTGGAAACCCTCGGCCATGCATACCGTTACGGTATTGCGCCCACCCCCACGGCCGCCTGGATGCTGGCATCCGGCGGGGGGCGGCACCCGGTCACCGAACACGCCGACCTGGCGGATCAACTCGCACCCCTTCCCTGCGCCGTCCTTGAACTCTCCCCGGCACAGCAACAGGCATTGCATGGCCTCGGCCTGCACACCCTCGGAGACTGTCTGCGGTTACCTCGCCGGGATCTCGCCCGCCGCTTCGGCCGTGAGCTGCTGCTGCAGCTGGAACACGCCCTGGGCGAACGCCCGGAGCCGCGCCGGGCGCATCAGCCGCCGCGGCGCTTCCACCGTCAACTGGATCTGCCCGCGGAAGCGCACGACACCCGCTCCATCGCCTTCGCCCTGCAGCGGATGCTGCGCGAACTCACCGGCCTGCTGCGCGGGCTCGACGGCGGCACCCAGTCACTGCAACTGGAACTGCTGCATGCACGCGTGACCGCAACGCAACTGCACATCGGTCTGCTGCAGCCCAGCCGTGACCCCGACCACCTGCTGGATGTCTGCCAGCACCGACTGGATCGCGAAGCCCTGGCCGCTCCGGTCATCGGCCTGCGCCTGCGGGTCGACCGCATCCAGCCTCTTGCCCCGGAGACCCAGGCGCTCCTGCCCGACCCCGCCCGTGACCATGCACAACAGCACCAACACCTGTGGGAACGCCTCGGGGCACGCCTCGGTGACGAGGCCGTACAGGGCCTGGGTCTTGTGGCCGATCACCGCCCGGAACGGGCCTGGCAGACGCAGCCCTCCGACACCACCGGGGAACACCCCGCGGGCGAGCGCCCGCTCTGGCTGCTCCCGCAACCCACCCCGCTACGCCAGCAGCAGGGGCAACCCTGCTGGCACGGCCCGCTCACCCTGGAACACGGGCCGGAGCGCATCGAAACCGGCTGGTGGGATGGCGGCGATGTCTGCCGCGATTACTACCACGCCCGCGCTTCCCAGGGCAGCCGGCTGTGGGTCTATCAGGACCGGCGGAGCGGAAACCACTGGTTTCTGCACGGTTTTTTCGGCTGATTCCGGCATCGGCGGAATGTGCCAGTTTGACACGCTCACCCCCCCGCCCTACGGTCAGTAGGGAGTAAGGATCCCCACAGAAGGAGCTCCCGCCATGCGAAAGACAGCCCTGACTCTGTGTACCGGTATCGCCCTGCTCGTATTCGCGGCCACCGCCCAGGCCGAGCGCCTCACCATCGCCATTCCGTCCGGTTTCGTCCCGTTCATGTTCGAGGAAGACGACGAATGGACCGGGTTCGAGATCGAGCTCTGGGAGGCCATCGCCGAGGAGAACGACTGGGAGTACGAATACGACACCATGAACTTCTCCGGCATCATCACCGCCCTGCAGACCGGGCGCGTGGACGGAGCCATCGCCGCCATCACCATTACGTCCGAGCGCGAGGAGACCATGGATTTCTCCCACGCCTACTACGATAGCGGCCTGATGCTCATGGTGCGCGCGGATGAGGACAGCATCGACGGTATCGATGACCTGGACGGCAAGACCCTGGCCGTGACCACCGGCACCACCAGCGACGACTACGCTGAAGCCAATCTGCCGGATACCGAGATCACCCGTTTCTCCCGCGCCGAACAGGCCTATCTGGAACTGCGCTCCGGCCGTGTGGACGCGGCCCTGCACGATACGCCCAACGTGCTCTACTACATCGACACCGCCGGCGACGGCGAGGTCAAGGCCGCGGGCGAGAACCTGGAGGCCCAGTCCTACGCCATGGCCTTCCCCCGGGACAGCGAACTGCGCAACGCTTTCAACATCACGCTGCTCGCCATGATGGAGGACGGGCGCTACGCCGAACTCTACGAACGCTGGTTCGGCGAGGAACCCAGCCCCCGCTGACGCACCCACGCCCGTCGCCGGCACGCCGGCGGCGGGTTACCCCGCACGCTCTTTTCCAGGGAGGACCGCTCCATGGAGTTTCGCTGGGACGTGGTCTGGACAGCCATGCCGCAAATGATCCAGGGCGCACAGCTCACCGCCCAGATCACCCTCCTCGGCATTGGCGGCGGACTCATCATCGGCACGCTCTGCGGCCTGGTCATGGCGTTCCGCATCCCCGTGATCCACTGGCTGGTGTTCGCCTATATCTCCGTGATCCGCGGCACACCCATCGTGGTCCAGGCGATGTTCATCTACTTCGCCCTGCCCATGACCCTGGACATCACCCTGTCCGGTTTCGCCGCGGCATCGCTGTGCCTGGCCATGAACGCCGGCGCCTACATCACCGAAATCGTCCGCGGAGCGGTCATCTCCATCGACAAGGGGCTCACGGACGCCGGCCTGGCCCTGGGCATGTCGTATCCGCAGGTGCTGATGACCGTGGTGGGCCCGCTCGCTTTCCGGCGGACCATCCCGCCGCTGGGTAACCAGTTCATCATCAGCCTCAAGGACTCGGCGCTGTTCCTCGTCATCGGCGTCGCCGAGCTGGCCCAGCGCGGCGAGCAGCTCACGGCCCAGACCGGGCGGGCGCTGGAGATCTGGACGGCGGTGGCGGTGTTCTACCTGATCATGACCTTCACCCTCGCCATGATCATGCGCATGATCGAACGGAGGATGACCATCCTGTGAGCCTCATTACCTGTCAGAAGCTGAGCAAGCATTTCGGTGACACGCCGGTCCTGCAGGATATCGATCTGACCGTGGAGGCCGGCGAGGTGGTGGTCATCGTCGGCCCGTCCGGCTCCGGCAAATCCACCCTCCTGCGATGCATCAACGTGCTGGAGCCCCTGACCGGGGGCACGCTGGAGATCGACGGCAAACGCCTCGGCGAGCGGGGCACCAGCGCCCGCGCCATCCGCCGGGAGACCGGGATGGTGTTCCAGCAGTTCAACCTGTTTCCGCACATGACCGCCCGGGAAAACGTCATGCTCGGGCCGCGCAAGGTGCGCGGCCAGTCCCGCACCGAGGCCCGCGCCACCGCGGACCGGCTGCTGGAACGGGTCGGCCTGCTGCAGTGGGCGGACCAGCTCCCCGGCCAGCTGTCCGGCGGCCAGCAGCAGCGCGTGGCCATCGCCCGCGCCCTGGCGGTGAACCCGAAGGTGATGCTGTTCGACGAGCCCACCTCGGCCCTGGACCCGGAGCTGCGGGGGGAGGTGCTGCAGGCCATGCAGGACCTGGCCGCCGAGGGCATGACCATGCTCATCGTCACCCACGAAATGCGCTTCGCCGAAGCCGCAGCGAACCGCCTGATCTTCATGGACCAGGGCCGGGTGGTCCACGACGGCCGCCCCGGCCCCATGTTCGCCGACCCGCCCTCGGAGCGCTTCCGGGAGTTCCTGGGACACGTCAAATCCTGACCATGCCACCGCCCCGTAGGAGCGGCGCAAGCCGCGACCGGGACAGAGCGTTGTACCAGCCCCGACCGGGTGGCTTCGATCCGGGGGCGCCGCTCGGGTTATCCGGTCACGGACACGCTGTGAATACATCCCTGTACGCTTGCACTGGCCATCCATGGCCAGTGACAGTCCGTGACCGGATCACCCGACCAGCGCCTGTGCTTATCGGCAAGCCGGGAATGGCCAGCGTGACAGGCAAAACGCTCTGTCCCGGTCGCGGCTTGCGCCGCTCCTACGGGGGATTCAGGGGGGTCGCGGGTTTTCCTGGTGACTGTATATTTGTACAGTTACAGGATGGCTTATACGGAACTCCACTGCATTACCAATTTCACCTTCCTGCGCGGCGCCTCCCACCCGGAGGAGCTGGTGGCGCGGGCGGCAGAGCTCGGCTATGACGGCCTGGCCATTACCGACGAATGCTCCGTCGCCGGCGCCGTCCGGGCCCACGGCGCCGCGCGCGGGCACGGGCTGCAGCTCATCATCGGCAGCGAGATCCGTCTGGCCGACGGCCCCGTCGTGGTTTTGATCGCACCGCACAGACAGGCCTACTCGCAGCTCTCCGCACTGATCAGCCTCGGCCGCACCAGCGCCCCCAAGGGCAGCTACCGGCTCCACCGCAGCGACCTGGAGCAGAGCGTCCCCGACTGCCTCGCACTACTGATCCCCGAAACACCCGCGACCCCGGAGCACGCCGCCTGGTTCGGCGCCCATTTTCGCGGCCGGGGCTGGATCGCCGTGCACCTGCACAACGGCCCCGACGACGCCGCCCGACTGGCCGAACTGAACCACCTGGCCACCTGCTCCGGTCTGCCCCTAGTGGCCGCCGGCGGGGTCCACATGCACCGCCGCGGCCGTCGCGCCCTGCAGGACACGCTCACCGCCATCCGCCACAACCGCCCGGTCCAGGAGCTGGGCTACGCACTCATGTCCAACGGTGAGCGCCACCTGCGTCCACTCCGGCGCCTGCAACGGCTCTACCCCGACGCCCTGCTGGCCGAGACGCACCACATCGCCGCACAGTGCACCTTCAGCCTGGACGAACTGCGCTACGAATACCCCGAGGAGCTGGTCCCTCCCGGAAGCACACCCGCTGCCCACCTGCGCGCACTGGTCACCGACGGCGCACGACGCCGCTGGCCGGGCGGCACCCCCGCTCACGTCGACGCTTTGCTGGAGCGGGAACTGGCCCTGATCGCGGAGCTTCGCTACGAGGCCTATTTTCTCACCGTGCACGACGTGGTGGCCTTCGCCCGCAGCCGCGGCATTCTCTGCCAGGGCCGCGGCTCCGCGGCCAACTCGGCCGTGTGCTTCGCGCTGGGCGTCACCGAAGTGGACCCGGCCGACAGCCAGCTGCTGTTCGAGCGGTTCATCTCCCGGGACCGGGGCGAGCCACCGGACATCGACGTGGACTTCGAGCACGAGCGCCGCGAGGAGGTGATCCAGTACATCTACCGCAAGTACGGGCGCCACCGCGCCGCCCTGGCGGCCACGGTGATCAGCTACCGCCCCCGCAGCGCCCTGCGCGATGTGGGCCGCGCCCTAGGGCTGGAGCCGGACCAGACCGAGCGGCTGGCCGGCGCCGTGCAGTGGTGGGACGGCAGCGACATCGCTCCCGACCGCATCCGCGAAGCCGGGTTCGACCCGGACAACCCGGTCATCCACCGGGTACTCACCCTGACCCGGGAATTGCTGGGGTTCCCGCGTCACCTGTCCCAGCACGTGGGCGGGTTCGTCATCTCCCGGGGGCCGCTGGCGGAGCTGGTTCCCACGGAAAACGCCGCCATGGAGGGGCGTTCGGTCATCCAGTGGGACAAGGACGACCTGGAATCCCTGGGCCTGCTCAAGGTGGACGTGCTGGCCCTGGGCATGCTGTCCGCCATCCGGCGGGCGTTCCACCTGCTCGAACACCACTACGGCATCACCAGGACCATGGCCGACATTCCCCGCAACGACGACCCGTACTTCGCCATGCTCCAGCGGGGCGATTCCATGGGCGTCTTCCAGGTGGAGTCCCGGGCGCAGATGGCCATGCTGCCGCGCCTGAAACCGGAATGCTTCTACGACCTGGTCATCGAAGTCGCCATCGTGCGCCCCGGCCCCATCCAGGGCGACATGGTCCACCCCTACCTCCAGCGCCGGGACGCACCGGAGCAGGCGAACTACCCCAGCCCGGAGGTGGAGGACGTCCTGAAGCGCACCCTGGGCGTGCCCATCTTCCAGGAGCAGGTGATGAAGCTCGCCGAAGTGGCCGCCGGCTTCACGCCGGACGAGGCCGACCAGCTGCGCCGCTCCATGGCCGCGTGGCGCAAACGCGGCGGTCTGGGGCACTTCGAACAGCGCCTCCACGACGGCATGCGTGCCAACGGCTACAGCGATGCCTTTGCCGCCCGCATCTTCCGACAGATCCAGGGGTTCGGCGAGTACGGCTTCCCGGAATCCCACGCCGCCAGCTTCGCGCTGCTGGTATGCGTCTCCGCCTGGCTGAAATGCCATTACCCGGCGGTGTTCACCTGCGCGCTGCTGAACAGCCAGCCCATGGGCTTCTACGCACCGGCCCAGCTGGTGCGCGATGCCCGCGAGCACGGCGTGGCCGTTCGTCCGGTGGATGTCACCACCAGCCAGTGGGACTGCACCCTGGAGCCCACTGCCGGCGACCAAGCCCTGCGGCTGGGTCTGCGCATGGTCAAAGGCCTCTCCAGGGACGGCGCCGACCGCCTGATCGCCGCCCGGGACACGGCTGCGCTGCGTACCGTGGAGGACCTGGCCCACCGGGCCGAGCTGGGACAGCGGGATCTCTCGGCCCTGGCGAACGCCGGCGCGCTGGAGCCCCTCTCCGGCCATCGCCGCAACGCCTGGTGGCAGGTGCTGGGGGTGGACCGTGAGCATCCGCTGGTGGCCCGGGCCGGCCACGGCGACGACACCCCGCCCCTGGAGCGCCCGAGCACCGGCGAAGACCTGATCGCGGACTACGGCAGCACCGGGCTGACCCTCGGCCCCCACCCGGTGGCACTGCTGCGGGAGCAACTGCAACGGCGGCGTTTCCGCAGCGCCGCCGATCTGAACACCCTGGACAACGCCCCGGTTGCCCGGGCCGCCGGCATTGTCACCAACCGCCAGCGCCCCGGCTCGGCGGGTGGCGTCACCTTCGTCACCCTGGAAGACGAGACCGGCACCATCAACGTGGTGGTCTGGCGCCGGCTGGCGGAAGCCCAGCGCCGGGTGCTACTGGGCGCACGCCTGCTGGGCGTGGTGGGCCAGTGGGAGCGCAGAAACGGCGTCTGCCATCTCATAGCCGGGCGGCTGGAGGACCACTCCGCGCTGCTGGGCGGGCTGCAGACCAGATCGCGGGACTTTCACTAGCCCTGCCGCGCCTCGCCGGACTTCATCAATGCCCATTTTGCGAGGGGCGGCGTGAGCAGCATGTTGAGAATGGTTGAGACCAGCAGCCCGTTGAACAGCAGCGTCCCCAGCGGCTCGCTCAGGGTCTCCCGGGCGAGAAAGGCGAGCCCCAGCGTCAACCCCGCCTTGGGCAGCAGCAGCAACCCCAGGTAGTCGCGCAGCGCCGTCGGGGCACCCGCCATGACGGCACCCAGGCGGGCACCGCCATACTTGCCGAGGCAGCGGGCAACGGTGATCATCACCGCCAGCAACCACGCCGTCTCCAGCGCCAGCACGTCGAAATAGACGCCGGAGATCACGAAGAACAGCACGAATACCAACCCTTCAACCGGGTGCAGCGCCTGGGCAAGACGCTCACCACCACGCAGGTTCGCGGCCACGAACCCCATGACCAGTGCCGCCAGGATCATCGACAGGCCCAGTGTCCGCGCCAGTACCATGCACAGGGCGATGCCACCCAGGGTGAGCACCAGTACCACCGGGCGCCGGTCGGGGAGCAGTCGCACCGCGCCGTTGACCAGCACACCGGCACCGATGCCCAGCACCACGGAACCCGCCAGCGTTGCCGCGGGCAACGCCACGCCTTCCAGCCACGAGAACGTGCCTGTCTCGATGAACGCGCGGGTGACTTCCAGGGACAGGCCGAACGCAATCACGGCAGCCGCATCGCTCAAAGCGACGACGGTCAGCGCTGCGGTGGTCATGACGCCCTTTGCATTCACTTCCCTTACCAGGGCGATGGTAACGGCCGGGGCCGTGGGCCAGGCGATGGCGCCGATCAGGAATGCAACGGGGAGATAGAAGCTCAGGTAACCACCGCCCTCGACACCGGGGAAGAGCCACGGCCCCAGGGGCACCAGCAGCGCGACGGTGAGCAGCCACGCCCCCAGGCCCTGCATGAGCGTGATCCACAGGATGCTTCGGCCCAGGCCACGCAGGGTGTCCACACGAATGCTGGTTCCGATGGCGTAACCGATCACCCCCAGAGCGGCCAGCGCGATGACGCTCAGGTCGTCCACGAAGGACCAGTCCAGCAGCGGCAGCACCGACGGACTGAGCAGGATGCCCACGGCGATGTAGCCCGTGATGCGCGGCAGGCGGAGGCGCGTGGCGACCACGCCACCAATGCCGCCGAGCGCCATCATGAGCCCGATGGTCAGCAGGAATTCCATCGAAAGGGGTATCCCCCTGGTGCCCCGAACCCCCTGATCCTATCACCGGCGACCGCTGAAGGCCCGCGCCCCCTTCAGCCGCCCCGGCGCCAGGTGCTGCCGGCGGCACTGTCCTCGATGACGATGCCGCGGGCCTGGAGATCGTCGCGGATGCGGTCGGCGGTGGCGAAGTCCTTCGCCTTGCGCGCGGCCTGGCGCTGGGCCAGCAGATCGTCGATATCGGCACCGGTCAGGCCGGGGACCACCACTTCGTCATCGCCGCCCTGGAGGTAGGCGTCCGGCTCGGTCTGCAGCAGCCCGAGCACGCCGCCGAGATCCCGGAGCAGCCCGGCAAGACGGGCCGCCTCGGCCGCGTCGGCGTCGCGGGCGCGATTGACCTCGCGGGCCAGCTCGAAGAGCACGGCCAACGCCTCGGGGGTGTTGAAGTCGTCATCCATGGCGGCGTGGAAACGCTCACGGAAGGGCTGGCCGGCATCGCCGGGGGCAGTCGGCTCGACACCGCGCAGGGCCAGATACAGCCGCTCGGCAGCCCCCCGGGCATTCTCCAGGGCCTCTGCCGTGTAGTTCAGGGGGCTGCGGTAGTGGCTGGAGAGCAGGAAGTGCCGCACCTCCTCGGGCCGGTACTGCGCCAGGATGTCCCGGACGGTGAAGAAGTTGCCCAGGGACTTGGCCATCTTCTCGTCGTCCACGCGCACGTGGCCGTTGTGCATCCAGTAGTTCACGAACGGGTGATCGTGGGCACCCTCGCTCTGGGCGATCTCGTTCTCGTGGTGGGGGAACTGCAGGTCCAGGCCGCCGCCGTGGATGTCGAAATGCTCGCCCAGATAGCGCGCGGACATGGCCGAGCACTCGATGTGCCAGCCGGGCCGGCCATCGCCCCAGGGGGAGGGCCAGCTGGGCTCGCCCGGTTTGGCGCGTTTCCACAGCACGAAATCGCCCGGATGGCGCTTGTCCGCTTCCACGTCCACACGGGCCCCGGCGCGCAGGTCCTCCAGCCGCTTGCCCGAGAGCTTGCCGTAATCCGGAAACCCCGCCACGTTGTAGTAGACGTCGCCGTTGTCACCCTGGTAGGCCAGCTCCTTGTCCATGAGACGCTGGATCAGGGCCTGCATGGCGTCCACCGACTGGGTCGCCCGGGGCTCATGGTCCGGCGGCAGCACACCCAGGGCACGCTCGTCCTCGTGCATCGCCTCGATGAAGCGCTCGGTGAGCTGGTCCGGGGCAATGCCGGTCTCGCTGGCGCGGTTGATGATCTTGTCGTCGATGTCGGTGATGTTGCGCACGTAGGTCAGCCGGTAACCAAGATGGCGGAGATAGCGCGCCACCACGTCGAACACCACCAGCGCCCGCGCATGGCCCAGGTGGCAGTAGTCGTAGACGGTCATGCCACAGACGTACATGCGGACCTCGCCTTCCCGGATCGGGTGGAAGGTCTCCTTGGACCGCGTGAGGCTGTTGTAGATCTCGAGCATGTATCCGTCTCCGTCGTGGGTTATTGCGCCGGCTCCGCGGCGGCCCGGCGGGCCGCCTGCAGAAAGCGCCGGCGGGCTTCATCCTCGCCCAGCAGGCCGTGGATATCCGGCAGCTCCGGGCCGTGGTTCAGCCCGGTGAGCGCCAGTCGCAACGGCATGAACAGCTGTTTGCCCCTGGCCCCGGTGGCCTCCTTGACCGCCCCGGTGACCGCCTGCCAGTCGCCCCCGGCGTCGGCGGCGGCCTGGAAGAAGGCCGGGCCGGCCTGCTCCAGCCAGGCCCGAACGTCCGCGTCCGGCTCGGGGACCTCACCGAACAGGATGCGACACCACCGGGACACGTCTTCGGGGAACTGCACGTTGTCCCGCACGGTAGCCATGAACGCCGCCTCCCGGTCCGCCGGCAACAGCTCGCCGGCGGCATCGCGCATCCACTGGCGCATGCGCTCGTCCGGCAGGGCGTGCAGCGCTTCCCGCTGCCAGTGCCGGAGCTGACTCTCATCAAAGCGCGCCGGCGCCCGACCCAGGCGCCCCAGATCGAAGCCGGCGGCAAGCCCGTCCAGACTCAGCAGGGCGTTGTCTTCGTAGGTATGCCCCAGACGCGCCAGGTGGTTGACCACCGCCTCCGGCAGAAAGCCGGCCTCGCGCAGTTCGCTCACCGCGCGGCTGCCATTGCGCTTGGACAGGGGCGCGCCGTCGTCGCCGGTGATCATGCTGATGTGGGCGTAGGAGGGCGCCTCCAGGCCAAGCGCTTCCAGCAGCAGCAACTGCCGCGGGGTATTGGTGAGATGGTCCTCGCCGCGCAGCACGTGGGTGATGCCCATGAGGGCATCGTCCACGGCGTTGCTGAAGAAAAACGCCGGCGTGCCGTCGGCACGGCGGATGATGAAATCGCCGATGTCGTCGGTGTCGAAGCGCTGGGGGCCGCGCACGTGATCCGTGAATGTGACGGTACGCCCGCGCGGGACCCGGAACCGCAGGGTGGGCTCCAGGCCACGGTCGCGCCGCGCCTGTCGTTCCTCCGCGCTCAGGTGGGCACAGGTACCCGCGTAGCGCGGTGCCTTGCCGGCGGCGCGCTGGGAACGGCGGGAGAGTTCCAGCTCCCGCTCGGTGCAGAAGCAGGGATAGGCCAGATCCGCCGCTTCCAGCTGCTCGTAGTAGGCGTCGTACACCGGCTGCCGTGCGGACTGGGCGTAGGGGCGGTGGATGCCCTCCACCTCCGGGCCCTCCTGCCAGTCCAGCCCGAGCCAGCGCAGGTCCTCGCACAGCGCCTGGACATACTCGGCCCGGGAGCGCTCCACGTCGGTATCCTCGATGCGCAGGACGAAATCGCCGCCGTCGCGCCGCGCCAGCAGCGCGTTGAACAGCGCCGTGCGCAGATTGCCGAGGTGCAGCAGCCCGGTCGGACTGGGCGCAAAACGCGTCCGCGGCTTCTGGCTGGCGTCATGCTGGTGCTCTGTCACCGTCTCCATCTCCTGCCCTCTCCCGGGCGCGACATCATAGCCGAGTCGCCGGCCGGGCCCAACCGCATCAACCATTTGAGGGTGCGGGCGGGCACCGTTATCCTCTTCGCTCGCCCTGAAGCCAGTCGAGGATACCCATCATGCTGCCCACGGTTTTCATCGCCGACCTGCACCTGGACGAGCGCCGACCGCAGATCGTGCAGTTGTTCATGCAGTTCCTGCAGCAGACGGCGGGCCGCACCGATGCGCTCTACATCCTCGGCGACCTGTTCGAGGCGTGGATCGGCGACGACGCCGTGCCCGCCGACCACCCGGTGATCCGGGCGCTGGCGGCCTTTTCGGCCACGGGCACGCCGCTGTACGTGATGCGGGGCAACCGGGATTTCCTGCTGGGCGATCGCTTCGCCGAAGCCACGGGCGCCACCCTGCTGGACGACCCCACCATCATCCGTCTGGGCGACGAGCCGGTGCTGCTCATGCACGGCGACCTGCTGTGCACGGATGACCACGAGTACCAGCAGTTCCGCGCCATGGTGAACGACCCGGCGTGGCAGGCGCAGTTCCTGGCCCGGTCGGTGGACGAGCGCATCGCCCTGGCGAAGGAGGCCCGGGACGAGAGCGCGTCACGCAACAGCATGCTCGCCGACACCTCCGATTCCATCATGGACGTCAATGGCGACACGGTGACGGCCACCATGCGGGAGCACGGCGTCCACCGCCTCATCCACGGCCATACCCACCGGCCCGACCGGCACCGGTTCCAGCTGGACGGCCGCCCGGCGGAGCGCATCGTCCTCGGGGACTGGTTCGAGCAGGGCAGCGTGCTGCGTTACGAGGGCGGCGATTACGACCTCAAGCGCCTGCCCCTGGGCTGACCTGACCCCGGGCTGACCCCGGACTCAGTCGTCCTGGAACACGGTCACGGCGAGAAAACGGATGGGCACCTCCACCAGCCGCTCGGGGCCATGGGGCACCTGGGCGTCGAAGGTGAACGCATCGCCGGCCTCCAGGGTATAGACCTGCTTGCCGTGACGGTACTCGATGCGCCCCTCCAGCATGTAGAGAAACTGCATGCCGTCATGCTGGAAGGTGGGGAACGCCTCGCTCTCGTCGTCCATGGAGATGAGAAAGGGTTCGAAGTTGCGCTGCTGGCCGCGGTGGTAGGCGAGCAGGTGGTAGGTGTGGCCGCGGCGCGTGCCCCGGCGCACCACCTCCATGCCCTCCCCCGCCTTGACCAGCTGCGCGCCACCCTCCGGAGAGTCGTAGTCCCGGAAAAGCTGCGAGAGCGTGAGCCCCAGCGCGGTGGTGAGCCGCTCCAGGGACTCCAGGCTGGTCGCCACCTGACCGTTCTCGATCTTGCTCACCATGCCGCGACTCAGGCCCGCCAGCTCGGCCACGTTGGCCAGGGTGAGATCCTGGGCCACCCGGCGCTGACGCAGCACCGCGCCGATGTACTGCTCCAGCCCCATGCGGCGCTCGCTGTCCGCCTGGCGGGTGGCCAGGGTCTTGGGTACGAAGGCGTCCCTGTCCTCACTCACCGGATCACACCCCGCCCTGTCCGGGAATCCAGCCGGTGCCCGCCAGGGGCACCCGGGCCATGGCAGCGGCCTCCATGTCCAGGGCCACCAGATCCTCGGGCTCCAGGTTGTGGACGTGCGACTTGCCGCAGGCCCGGGCAATGGTCTGCGCTTCCAGGGTGATCACCCGCAGGTAATTGGCCAGCCGCCGGCCCGCCAGCTCCGGGTCCAGCCGCGCGGCAAGCTCCGGGTCCTGGGTGGAGATGCCCGCCGGGTCCTGGCCGGCGTGGTAGTCGTCGTAGAAGCCGGCGGCGGAGCCGATGCGCTGGTACTCCTCTTCCCAGCGCGGGTGGTTGCACCCCAGCGCGATGAGCGCGGCGGTGCCGATGCTCACCGCGTCCGCGCCCAGGGCAATGGCCTTGGCCACATCGGCGCCGTTGCGGATGCCGCCGGAGACGATCAGCTGCACCTTGCGGTGCATGTCCATCTCCTGCAGCGCCTGCACCGCCTGGGGAATCGCTGCCAGCGTGGGAATACCCACGTGCTCGATGAACACTTCCTGGGTGGCGGCGGTACCGCCCTGCATGCCGTCCAGCACCACCACGTCGGCGCCCGCCTTCACCGCCAGCTTGACGTCGAAATAGGTGCGGCTGGCACCGATCTTGATGAACACCGGCTTCTCCCAGTCGGTGATCTCGCGCAGCTCCTCGATCTTGATGGCCAGGTCGTCCGGGCCGGTCCAGTCCGGGTGGCGGCAGGCGCTGCGCTGGTCCACGCCCTTGGGCAGGGTTCGCATCTCGGCGACGCGGTCGCTGATCTTCTGGCCCATGAGCATACCGCCGCCACCGGGCTTGGCGCCCTGACCCAGCACCACCTCGATGGCGTCCGCCATGCGCAGGTGCTTGGGGTTCATGCCGTAGCGCGACGGCAGGTACTGGTAGACCAGCGTACGCGACTGGCCGCGCTCTTCGTCCGTCATGCCGCCGTCGCCGGTGGTGGTGCTGGTGCCCACGGCCGAGGCGCCGCGCCCCAGCGCCTCCTTGGCGTTGGCGGACAGCGAGCCGAAGCTCATGCCGGCAATGGTGACGGGAATGTCCAGGTGCAGCGGCTTGCTTGCGAAGCGATCCCCCAGGACCACGTCCGTGCCGCAACGCTCCCGGTAGCCCTCCAGCGGATAGCGGGACATGCTGGCACCCAGGAACACCAAGTCGTCGAAATGCGGCACCTTCCGCTTGGCGCCGAAGCCGCGAATGTCGTAGATGCCGGTGTCGGCCGCGCGCTGGATCTCGCGGATGGCATTGCGGTCGAAAGTCGCCGACTCGCGCAGCCCCCAGTTATCGGTGTGGTCGTCCATCGGACCCTCCTCAGCCTGCGTCGGCGTTGTCCACGTGGAAGTTGTAGAGCTTGCGCGCGGAGCCGTACCGGCGGAAGTCCGCCGGATCGGCCTCGATCCCCGCCCGGGCCAGCAGCTCGCGCAGCTCGGCCAGGTGTTCGTCGCGCATCTCCTTCTCGATGCAGTCGGCGCCCAGGGACTCCACCGCGCCGCGCACGTAGAGGCGCGCCTCGTAGAGCGAATCACCCAGGGCTTCACCGGCGTCACCACAGACCACCAGCCGGCCGGCCTGGCCCATGAAGGCACTCATGTGGCCGACGCTGCCGCCAACGACGATGTCCACGCCCTTCATGGAGATGCCGCAGCGGGCGGCGGCGTCGCCGTCGATCACCAGCAGGCCGCCATGAGCGGTGGCGCCGGCGGACTGGGAGGCGTTGCCGTGCACGTGCACACGCCCGGACATCATGTTCTCGGCCACGCCCACGCCGACGGTGCCATGCACGTTGACCGTGGCCTGCTGGTTCATGCCGGCACAGTAGTAACCGGCATGGCCGTCAATGTCGACGGTAAGCGCCTGGTCCAGGCCACAGGCCAGGGCGTGGCGGCCGTCGGGGTCGGTGATCCGCCAGTGCGGCTCGGTGAGTTCGCGCGCCTGGTCGTGGAGCTGCTGGTTCACCTCCCGCACGCTGTGTTCCGCAAGGCTGATGGTCTTCATGTACCGGTCTCCTGGCTGGTCAGCGGTCCGCCTTCCCAGACGTAGACGCGCTTGGGCGCGGGTTCCCAGACCCGCGCGTTCTGGATGCCGGGCAGCGTGGTCAGCGCCCGGTACTCCGAGGCCATGGCCACGTAGTCGGCCGTCTCGGCCATCACCGCCGGCTTGCAGGCGATGGGGTCACGCAGCACGGCAAAGCCGTTGCGGGTGCCCACGGTGAAGGTGTAGAAGCCGTCGAGATCGTCCACGGCACGCTCCAGGGCCCCGGTGAGGCTGTCACCCTCGGCCATGCGCCAGGTCAGATAGGCCGCCGCCACCTCGGTGTCGTTGTCCGTCTCGAACCGCAGGCCGGCACGCTGGAGCCGGGTGCGCAGGCGGTTGTGATTGGACAGGGAGCCGTTGTGCACCAGGCAGAGGTCGTGCCCGGTGGAAAAGGGGTGGCTGCCCTCCATGTTCACCGCGCTTTCGGTGGCCATGCGCGTGTGGCCGATGATGTGGGTGCCCTGCATACCCTGCAGGCCGAAGCGCTCGGCCACCAGGCGCGGATGCCCCACGCCCTTGAGAATCTCGATGCTGTGCCCGACGCTCATCAGGTGCACGCCGGGGGCGTTGTCACGCAGCCAGTCGCGCACGGCGTCGGCATCGGTGCCGGTCTTGAACACCGCCGCGGTGGCGTTGCGGAACCACTCCACCGGCGCACCCAGGTGCGCCTGCAGCCCCTCGGCAATCCCTGCCCAGTCCGTAGCCGGATCTTCCGCCTGCAGGGTGTACTTCAGGCGCTCCTGGCCGACGTCGTCACCATAGATGGCGAAGCCGGCGCTGTCCGGGCCGCGGTCACCCATGGACAGCAGCATGGGCTGGAACAGCTCGCCCAGTCGCGGCTGCAGCGCCTCGTTCTTCAGATACAGTCCAACAATGCCGCACATGACAGCACTCCTCTCTGGTTCGGCCGCCGCGTGTCAGAAGAACTCCGCGTAACGCTCCACCTCCCAGGCGGAGACGTGGCGGTTGTACTCGATCCACTCGTTGCGCTTGAGCCGGATGAATTCGTTGGTGATCCCCTCGCCCAGGGTCTCTCTGAACAGGGTGTCGGCCTCCAGCTCGTTCAGCGCCTGATTGAGCGTCTGCGGCAGAATGCCGATGCCCTGCTCCTGGCAGTCGGCGGCGGTGTAGTTGTACAGGTTGACGTTCTGGGGCTCGCCAGGCTCCAGCTTGCGGTCGATGCCGTCCAGCCCGGCGGCGATCAGCCCCGCGGTAACCAGGTACGGGTTGCAGCCCGCATCCGGCAGGCGGTACTCCAGCCGGCCGTAGGGAATGCGCACCATGGCCGAGCGGTTGTTGTCGCCGTAGGTGACGTACACCGGCGCCCAGGTGGCGCCGGAGGCGGAGCCACCCACCACCAGCCGCTTGTAGGAGTTCACCGTGGGCGCCGCCAGGGCGCACAGGGCGTGGGCGTGGTGCAGCAGCCCGCCCAGGAAGTGGTAACCCAGCTCCGACAGCCCCAGGCCGCGCTTGTCGCTGTCGTCGTGGAACAGGTTGGTGCCGGCCTCGTCCACCACCGACATGTGGTAGTGCATGCCGTTGCCGGTGCGGCTGGAGATGGGCTTGGGCATGAACGAACAGATCATGTCCATCTGGTGCGCGATTTCGCCGGCCGCCATGCGCAGGAACACGAAGCGGTCCGCCGACGTGAGCGCATCACTGTGGGTGTAGTTGATCTCGAACTGCGCGTTGGCGTCTTCGTGGTCGATCTGGTAGACGTCGAAACCGACCTGCTGGAGACTCCCGACCAGCTCCTCCAGGAAGGCCCGGGAGCGGGACAGCCCCTTGTAGTCGTAACAGGGCTTGTCCAGCGTGTCGCTGTCATCCACCGGGTGCAGTTCGCCATTGCCGTTGCGCTGGAACAGGCAAAACTCCGGCTCCAGGCCGGTGTTGAACGTCCAGCCGCGCTCGCGGAGCCGCTCCAGCTGGCGCTCCAGCACATGACGGGAGTCCAGCGGATAGGGTTTGTCATCCACGAAGCCGGTGCAGGCAATGCGCGCATAGCCCGGCTGCCACGGCACCAGGGTCAGGCTGTTGAGGTCGCCGCGGGCCATGAAATCGGATTCGTGCGGCTCCATCCCCAGCCCGGAGACGGCGAACCCGGCAAAGCCGGCGCCATCCTCGAGCACGTTGGACAGGCAGTGCGCGGGCACGGATTTGGTCTTGGCCACTCCGTGGATATCCACGAACTGGGCGAGTACGAAGCGGACATCGTTGTCGGCAAGCAGCTTCTCGGCATCACTTTGCAGCATGGCGGGCCTCCCCGTTCAGGTATCGTTAATCTTCTGCCAGGCGGTCATGGTCCCGGACCACGGCCGTCAGCATTGCGTCCAGGTAGGCACCGTAACTGGGATCACAGCCCAGCAGGATGCCGTCCGGATGGTCCGGATGGCGGTACAGCCAGGCCGTGATACCGGCCACGGCCGCGGCCAGCCACCCCCCTTCCGGAAGCTGGCGTAGATCGTGCGGACAGAGCTGGCGCATGGCCTGGTCCCAGTCCCCTCCAGCGAGGCGCAACACGCGATCGCTGCGCGTCAGACACCAGGGCGGTGTCCCGTCCGGCGGCGTCCACGGATCCGTCGTCACCACCAGATAGTCATTGCGGCCGGTGAAGGCGACGAGACCGGCACCGTATGGCAGTGCCGTCTGTTCGGTCTCCGGCACCGGCAGGCCGGCGTCCCGCAGCGCATCCGCGGCGCCGCTGCCCACCAGCTCGCAGACCGCGAACCGCAGATCGGTATCCAGCGTGAGGTGGTTCATGGGCTTGCCTCCGGGTTGTCGGCGTCCTGGCGGACGCCGTCCGGGTCGTAGAAGGTCTCTGCGATCATCGCGCCGCGCACCAGGACGCCGTCATCGGCACGAATGATCAACGGCTCGTCGCTGTCCGCCAGGGCCCGGTCCACCATGGCCAGGCCAATGGGCTGACCCCGCGTCGGGCTGCGGGCGATGCTGGTCACACGCCCGGCAATATCACCGTCGCGGATGACCAGGTGGCATTCCCGGGGCAGCGGGCCGTCGTGATCCGGCGGGAGCACGAAGCGTACCAGGCGCCGCTGCTCCTGGCCCTTGAGATGGGCCAGCGCCGGGCGACCGACGAAAAAGGGCTTTTTCAGGTGCACCGCCCAGGGCATGGCCGCCTCGAAGGGGTTGGTGAGCCCGTCGGTATCCTGGCCGACGATGATGTGGCCCTTCTCCAGGCGCAGCACGCGCTGGGCCTCGACACCGAACGGGCGAATGCCGTGGGCCGCCCCCGCATCCAGCAGCGCGTGCCAGATGGTGGCCAGCGCCGCGGGGGTGGCGTGGATCTCGTAGCCCAGCTCGCCGACGAAGCCGACGCGCACCAGCCGCGCCCAGTGGCCGCAGACGCGCGTGTCGCAGATGCCGAGCCGGGGCAGCGAGGCCTCGCCCAGATCCATGTCGGTCAGCGGCTCCAGCACCCGGCGACTCATGGGGCCGACCACGTTCAGTGCCCCCAGCTGCCCGGTCCGGTTGACCACGTGCACGTCCAGCCCCCACTCCAGCGCCTTGCGGGTGAGCGTCTGGTAGGTCGCCTCGGCGTGACCGGAGGTGGCGGAGACATAGAAATGGTCGTCGGCGAGACGCCCGGCAACCCCGTCGTCGACGATGATGCCGGCGTCGTCGACCATGAGCGCGTAGCGGGTCAGGCCGACACGGATGTTGCCCTTGCGCATGGTGTAGGCGCCGTCCAGCAACGTGGCGGCATCCGGCCCGAAGACCTCGAGCTTGCCCAGGGTGGAGACGTCGATCAGGCCGACGCCGTGGCGCACCATGGTGACCTCGTCCGCGATGGCCGAGGCGGCGTCCGCGCCGTAGTAAGCAGGCCGGCGCCATTCACCCGCCTCCATGAAGGTCGCGCCCCGGTCCCGGTGCCAGTCCTGTACCGGGGTCTCGCGCTCGGGACGCATGCGCCGGCCGGCCAGGTCTTCCAGACGCACCGGATGGTACATGGGCCGCGCCGTGGTGGTGCCGGTGGCGTCGATCCCCTGTCCGCGGAAGCGCGCGAGAATGCGAATGGCGTTGAGGTTGGCGTGCTTGCCCTGGCTTGGCCCCATGCCCACGGTGGAGAAGCGCTTGAGCAGCTCGATGTTGTCGAACCCCTCCCGGGCGGCCTGCTCCAGGTCCTTGAGCTGCAGGTCTTCATCGAAGTCGACGAAATTGCGGCCCTTCGGGTGGGGCACGATGGGCCACTGCGAGCCGTGGGCTTCGCTGTCCCGCTGCGGCACCACTGGCGGCACCGGCTCCCCACGCAGCGCCGCCGTGAGCCGTCGCACCGCGTCCTCGGCGTCGGCGAGCTGCTGCCCGAGCGTGAACGCCCCGTTGACGCGCCCCGCCGGCACCACCGTCGCCGGCCAGTCAGCGGGCACCGGCATGGTCAGAGTGTCGTCGTAGCGGAACGTGCCGCCCGACTGATAAAGCAGGTGCCCGGCCGGCGCCCAGCCCACGCTCATGAGCACCCCGTCGCAGGGGAGGGTCTCGCCGGCGTCGGCCTGGCAATTGCCGGCGTCATCCAGCGGTGCGATGGTCGCGGCGGTAACCGCGTCGGCTCCCTGGGCGGCGTAGACGGTCCAGCCCCGGTACACCGGGATGCCGGCATCAGTGAGGCGGCTCGCGTCGGCCTCGGTCACGCCGGGGCCGTGGGTCACCACCGCGGCAACCGTCACACCCGCCGCGGCCATCTGCTCCGCCGCGACCAGTCCCTCGCGGTTGGCAGCCTGCACCACGGCGCGTTCACAGGGCACCACGCCGAAGCGGTGCAGCAGCCGCTGCGCACCCGAGGCGAGCATGACGCCGGGCAGGTCGTTGTTGTGGAACACCGCCGGCTGTTCCAGAGCGCCGGTGGCGAGCACCACGCCGCGGGCCCGCACCTTGATGATCCCATCCGGCGTGGCCAGCGGAATCCACTGGTCGGTATAGCAGCCCAGGGCCACGGTACCGGTATGGACGGTGACCCCCGGGTGCCCGAGCACCCGGGCAATCAGGTCATCCCGCTGCGTGTCGGCGATGGCGTCACCCAGCCACTGGTAATCCAGGCTGCCACCCATGCACGGATTCTCATCCGCCAGCAGCACCTCGAAGCCGGCATCCGCGGCGTTGAGGGCGGCCCGCAGCCCGGCGGGCCCGGCGCCGATCACCAGGACGTCGCAATAGCCGTAGCGCTTGGGGCGGCGCCGCGGCGTCCAGGCGGTATCCACCCGGCCCAGGCCGGCGCGCCGGCGGATGATGCGCTCCCAGAACGGGAACAGCGCACGCGGGCGGTGAAACGCCTTGTAGTAGAACCCCACGGGCAGGAAGCGGCCGAACCGGTCCATATGCCGGTCGGCATCCTTCGCCAGGCTGCCGCGCACGTTCACCGGATTCACCACCATGCCGTCGGTCACCGGGGTGACATCGCCGCGGACGTTGGTGTCCTCGGCAGTAGCAAACAGCGCGTTGACGTCGTGGTTGGCCAGGGACACAGCCCCGCGCGGGCGGTGATACTTGAAGCTGCGGCCCAGCAGCGTCACTCCGTTGGCCAGCAGCGCCGAGGTGATCGTGTCGCCGGGATGCGCGCTGTAGGACCGCCCCTCGAACGTGAAGGACAGGGTCCGCAAGCGGTCGATCCACTCCCGCGGCCCCGGCTCAGAGCATCGGAATGGCATAGGCCACCTCCTCCGGCGGGACCACGCGTTCAACCCGGTCACTCACGGTGTCGCGCTCCAGCACGAACCAGCGCGACGTGGGCCGATGAAACCACCACTCCCGCAACAGCGTCGGTGCACCGCTACGGTTGAAGGCGTGGTCGGCCACGGCGGCAAGCGCCACATCGCCCATGGGTGGCCGACGCACTTCGCCCCCGTAGACGAACTCGCTCAGGGGCCGCGGGCCGATGACAGGACAATCAATCACTTTCATGGTCAGTGCCCCACGGATGCCGCGCCCTTCTCGCCCACCAGCTGGAAGTCGGTGAAGCGGTCGAAGCGGAACGGTTCGATGAGTTCATGGTTACGGCCGGCGGCCACGGTGGCGGCCATGGTCTGGCCGCTGATGGGCGTGGCCTTGAAGCCCCAGGTCCCCCAGCCCGCATCCAGGTAGAAGCCATCCAGTGGCGTCGTGCCCATGATCGGCGCGAAATCCGGGGTGAGATCGCTCATGCCCGCCCACTGGCGGTTGACCCGCAGGCGGGCGGTGAACGGCAGCAGATCGATGAGCCGGTCCGCCAGCCCTTCCACGAACTCGAATGACGAGCGCGTGCTGTGCAGGGAGTACGGGTCCACCGCCGCGCCCATGACCAGCTCCCCGCGGGAGGACTGGCTCAGGTAGACATGCAGGCTGCCGGAGACGACGATGGTGTCGAGAAACGGCTTCACCGGCTCGGTGACGCAGGCCTGCAGCGGGTAGATCTCGATGGGCGTGGGCAGGTCCACCATGGCCGTGATCCGCGGCGTGGAGCCGGCCACCATGGAGACCACCGCACCGCAGTCGACGGCGCCGCGGTCGGTGTCCACGCCGGTGACCCGCCCTCCGGCCGTGCGGATCCCGGTAACACGGGTCTGCTGATGGATCTCCACCCCGCGGTTGGCAGCCGCCCGGCCGTAGCCCCAGGCCACGGCGTCATGGCGCGCCACCGCGCCGGGGGCGTGGTACAGCGCCCCCATCACCGGATGATTGCCGCCGCACTCCAGGTCGATCCCGGGGATGTCCGCCGCCACGGCGTCCGGCCCCACCACGCGGCTGTCGATCCCGTGGTGACGGTTCACCTCGGCCCGCCAGCGCATGGTGCGCAGGGCCTCATCGGAGTGGGCCAGGGTGTAGTGGCCACGGGTGGAGTAGAACAGGTTGATGTCCAGCTCCTCCGACAGCCCCTGGAACAGCTGCAGGCTGGCGTCGTAGAAGCGCACGCCCTCGGGAGTGAGGTAGTTGGAGCGGATGATGGTGGTGTTGCGGCCGGTGTTGCCGCCACCGAGATAGCCCTGCTCCAGCACCGCCACGTTGGTGATGCCGTGCTCCTTCGCCAGGTAGTGGGCGCAGGCCAGGCCGTGGCCGCCACCGCCGATGATGACCACATCGTAACGGTCGCGCAGTTCGCCCTGTTCGGGGAAGAAGCGCGGCTCGCGCTCGCTCCCCAGCAGGCCCTGTTTCAGCAGTCGCAGCGGCATCGGCGGCTCCTACCCGAAGACGATGGTCTTGTTACCGTGAATGAGCACCCGGTCCTCCAGGTGGAAGCGCAGGCCGCGGGCCAGCACCATCTTCTCCACGTCCCGGCCCAGGCGGACCATGTCCTCGGTGGTGTTGTGGTGATTCACCCGTACCACGTCCTGCTCGATGATCGGCCCGGCATCCAGCTCCGCGGTGGCGTAGTGGCAGGTGGCGCCGATCAGCTTTACGCCCCGCTGCGCCGCCTGGTGATACGGACGGGCCCCGGCGAAGGACGGCAGGAAGCTGTGGTGGATATTGATGATGCGCCCGGGGTAGCGCTCGCACAGGCGCTCCGGGATGATTTGCATGTAACGCGCCAGTACGACGGTGTCGGCGGCGGTATCACGGATCAGCTCATCCAGCGTGGCAAAAGCGCCCTCGCGATTGTCGGGCTGCACCGGCACGTGGTGGTACGGGATGCCGTGCCATTCGACGAAACCGCGCAGGTCCTCGTGGTTGGAGACCACGCACGGGATCTCGAAGGGCAGCTCGCCACTGCGCCAGCGATACAGCAGGTCAGCCAGACAGTGGCTCTGACGGCTGACCATGAGCAGCACGCGCTTGGGCACCTGGCTGTCCGTGAGTCGCCAGTCCATGCCGAAGCGCTCCGCCAGCGGCGCGATCAGCGCGCGCAGCCCGTCCAGGTCGAAAGGCAGGCTGCTGGCGCGCACCTCGTAGCGCATGAAAAACCAGCCACTCTCGGCATCCGCGTACTGGTGCGCTTCGGTGATCCAGCCACCGTGCTCTGCCAGTGCGTCGGTGACCGCGGCGATGATGCCGACCTGATCCGGACAGGACAGGGTCAGACGGTAGCAGTGATCGGCCAATGAGTTTCTCCCGAGTCAACAATATTTCACGACAGTAGTGCAGCGACAGGCACCGCGTCAACAACCGCCCGCCGCTGCTCCGATGTGGTGCAACTGCCCGATATCAGGGCATTATTGCCAAGCGACACCCGGCAGCACCGATCGGCCTTACAAACGAACCCGAACATGCGCGGCACTCAGGACAAACCGCTGCGCCCGCCAGCTTTACACGCCGTTCGTCGGCGTACGGCACCCCCGCGTTGCCCGAATGCAGTGCGCAGCCCCCGTGCAGCGCAGACCGGTAAGAAGCCGCCAAATACGAACTTGAAACAATCACTTGCAGACTTCCAGGCGTGTCTGGCACAGGGGCTGCACCGTCTGCAGCGCCACGCGCCGTCGGTGTCTGCACGGGTAAGCGACCCGTCCGGCGCACTCACTCCGCATTCCGGCCAACGGAGCGCTCACGCTCCGCGCCAGGAGGTTGAACGATGTCCCGGACCCCACTGACCCGACGCATTCTCGGCGGGACGGCGCTGATGCTCTCCGGCATCGGTGTTGCCGCTGCCCAGACCACCGTGCTGTTCCACCACGACCTTCCCGACGACAGTGCCCAGCACCAGGCGGCGGAATACTTCAAGGAGCTCCTGGAAGAGCGCACCGAGGGGCGCTACGAGGTGGAGATCTATCCGAACAACGAGCTGGGCGACGACACGGAGGTCATCCAGCAGATGCAGAGCGGTGCCGTGCACGCCGCGCCCATTCCCACCGCCAAGCTCAGCGGCGTGGAGCCGGCCATGCAGCTTGCCGACCTGCCTTTCCTGTTCCCGGACGCCGAGATCACCTATGAGGTCCTCGACGGCGAACTGGGGGACGCCCTGATGGAGCGCATGGTCGAACGCGGCTTCCACGGCGTCGGCTTCTGGGAGAGCGGCTTCAAGCAGCTCACCTGCAACACCCGCATCGACGGCCCGGAAGATCTGGCCGGCAAGGACGTGCGCGTCATGGAGAGTGCCCTGCTGGTCAAGCAATACGAGCAACTGGGCGCAAACCCCATTCCGATCGCCTTCTCCGAGACCTACTCCGCACTGGAGCAGGGCGTGGCGGACTGCCAGGAGAACCCCGTGGTCTCCATCGCCAAGATGCGCTTCCACGAGGTGCAGGACCACATGATGCTGAGTGACCACGGCTATCTTGGCACGGCGTTCCTGTACAGCCTCGTCTGGTTCGAGCAGCTGCCTCCCGAGGACCAGGCCATCTTCGAGGAGGTCGCCCTGGAGGCCGGCGCATACCAGCGTGAGGTGTCCAACGCGGAGTTCGACACCTACCTGGCGGAGATCGAGGACTACGGCAACATCCAGATCCACGAATTCGATGACGACCAGCGCGCCGCATTCGAGGAGGCGTTGAGGCCCGTCCACGAGGCCTTCCGCGACGAGATCGGCGGCGACCTCATGGACCTTGCCTATGAGCTCATCGAACAGGCCGAGGCGGAGCGCTAGACCGTGACCCGCGCCTCGGCCACCCGCCGTGTCAGCGGGCAGACGCCCGCCCGCCACCACCCGGTGGTGGCGGGCGCACGCACGGCGCTCGCGTACGCGGACCGGGCACTGCGGCTGGTCGAGGAAGGCGTGATCGCGCTGCTGCTGGCCGTGGCCGCACTGGTGGTGTTCTACGATGTGAGCTCCCGTTTCCTGTTCAGCAACTCCCTGAGCTGGGGGCCGGAATTCGTCCGCTACAGCATCATCTGGATGGTCTTCCTGGGTGGCAGCGTCGCGGCGCGACGCGGCATTCACATCAGTATTGATGCCCTGGCATCGGTACTGCCCACCCGCATCAGCGTCTGGCTGGTGGGCATGGTCATGCTGGCAAGCGCCGGTTTCTGCGCCTATCTCACGTGGCTGGCACTGGATTTCGTCGAGCAGAGCGCGCGCTTCGGCCAGCGCACGTCATCCATGCGCATCCCGCTGTGGTGGGTGATCATGGCCATCCCCATCGGTTGCGGCCTCATGACCCTGCGGTTCACCGAGCGCGGGCTGAGCCTTCTGCTGTCCCGGAAACAGGAACGCCCGGGCGGCCCCACGGACATGGCGGGCTGATCCCATGACCGGCTTCTTTGTCTTTCTGTTCTCCCTGCTGGCCCTGGGCTTTCCCATCTTCATCGCCCTGTTGATGGCGGTGCTACTGTTCATGGCGATGGACAGCGCGCCCAACCTCAACGTGGTGATCCAGCGCATGTTCTCGGGGGTGGACAGCTTTCCGCTCATGGCCATCCCCTTTTTCATCCTGGCGGGAACGATGATGGCCTCCGGCGGCCTGTCCCGGCGGATCGTGCGCCTCGCACAGGCCGTGGTGGGCGCCTTCCCCGGCGGCTTCGGCATGACCACCGTCTCCGGCAGCATGTTCTTCTCGGCCATCTCCGGCTCCAGCCCGGCAACGGTGGTGGCCGTGGGCAAGCTCATGTTCCCCGCGATGGTCCGCGCCGGCTACACCCCGCGCTCCACCATCGGCTTGCTCATGAGTGCCGGCTCGCTTGGTATCGTCATTCCGCCGAGCATCTTCATGATCGTCTACGGAGCCGTGACGGGCACGTCCATCGGCGCCCTCTTTCTCGCTGGTGTCGGTGCCGGGCTGGTCTACGGGGTGTGCTTTCTCGTTTTCTGTTACGTGCACGCCCGCTGGACCGGGCTCCCCGTGCAGGAGCGCACGCCGCTACGGGAGGTCTGGTCGGCGTTCAAGGGCGCCGCCTGGGGGCTGGCCATCCCGTTCATCATTCTCGGCGGCATCTATGGTGGCGTGTTCACGCCCACGGAAGCGTCGGCCGTGGCGGTGGTCTACGCCACGTTCGTCACCATGGTGATCTACCGGGAGCTCAGCCTGCGCGAACTCTTCCGCGTGCTGCTGGATTCCGCCACCCTGACCGCCCAGGTGATGATCATTCTCACCGCGGCCGCCGCATTCGCATGGTTCATCTCGACCAGTGGCGTGACGCGGACGCTGGCGGTTTCAGTGCTTGCCATCACCGACAATCCCGTGGCCGTCCTGCTGCTGATCAACCTCATCGTGCTGATCGCCGGCATGCTGCTCGACCCCACGTCCATCGTCGTGATCCTGGCGCCCATCGTCTACGCCGTCGCGACGCAGGTGGGTGTCGACCCGGTGCACCTGGGCGCCATCCTCGCGGTGAACGCCGCCGTGGGCATGTTCACGCCCCCTCTGGGGCTGAACCTGTTCGTTGCCAGCAGCGTTGGCAACGTGAGCTACGCCGACGCCATCATCGGCGTGCTACCGCTGATTCTCATCGCGCTGGTCGCGCTGCTGCTGGTGACGTTCATCCCGGCAATCAGCCTGTGGCTGCCGAGCACGGTCTACGGCTAGAGGAGTTCCCGGGCAACCTCGAGCAGCGCCTCGTCCCGGTCCGGCAATCCGGCGATGCCGATACCGACCGGACAGCCATCCACCTGCATCCAGGGCATGACCACCTGGGGCAGACCGCCAAGGCCGGCGATACAGTTGATGCGGAAGGCGCGGCTGCGGAACGCCTGAACCGTCTCGGGCGACGCGTCGGCCCGCAGCGCGATGTCAGGCGCACCCGGCAACAGCAACAGCGTCTCGCCATCAAGCCGCGTCAACAACCGCTCCCGGATCTGGGCCCGCCGCTCCACCGACACCCGGTACTCGGCGTCGGAGATGCGCGAGGCGATGTCGAAACGCTGGGCGACGTCCTCGCCCATGGGCGGCGCATGGGTGAGAATCCACTCACCGTGGCACTGCCACGCCTCCGCTGCCTGATGGACGCGAAACACCTCCGCCCAGTCCGCGAGGTCTTCGTCCGGAGCCGCGACGGGCTGCCGGTCAAGCCGCGCACCCAGGCGGGAGGCGATGGTTTCGGCCGCCCGCAGCAGCGGCGCGGCGATCCGGGTCTCCAACAGGGCGGTGACGTCGTCCGGCAGCCAGACACGGGCCGGCACCAGCGGTTGCCCGGCTCGCGGAAACACGGCGCCGGCGACGGCCTCCATGAGCCCGGCATCACGGGCAAACCAGCCGAAGGTGTCGAATGACGGCGCCAGTGGCGCCGCACCATCCATGGGTATCCGCCCCCATGTGGTGCGAATGCCGAGCACGCCGCACAGGCTCGCCGGAATCCGCACCGACCCTCCGGTATCACTGCCCACGGTGAAGTCAACCAGCCGCGCCGCCATTGCGGCAGCGGAACCGGAGGACGAGCCCCCGGTATTGCGGCCGGGGGCATTGACGTTCAACGGCGCGCCGTAATGGACATTGCGGCCGGCAAGACTGTATGCCAGCTCGTCGGTGTGCGCCTTGGCGACCAGCTCGCCACCGGCGTCCAGTAACGCCTGGATGGACGACGCCGTCACCTGGGGCACCGGGTGGGTCGCCAGCCAGTGAGGGCTGCCGAAGCCGGTCGGGTGGCCGGCCACGTCGAACAGATCCTTGACGGCAAACCGCCGCCCGGCCAGCACACCCGCAGGTGCATGCGCGCAGTCGACCGGCAGAATGAATGCCCCGACCGTGTCGCGCTCCATGATGGATGTGGTCACGTCCGCCTCCGCAGCGTCTGGGTGGAGAGCGAAGCACAGCAGATCCCGTGCCAGACCACTCCGCTGCAAGGCGCTGCTACAACCGGGCGAACACCCGGCGCGCCGCACCACCCGACGCAGCCCGTGCACCAGACCGACGCATCGGGACCGGGTGTGCACCAGAACGGAAAGCCCTCAACGCGCCAGAAGACGGTGAACCAGGCGCTGGAGCACCCCGCCGTATGGCGGGTACATGACCGCAGCGGTGTTGATGCGGCCTTTCGCGAATACCGCTTTCTCGTGGGAGAAGTTGGCAAACCCGTAATGGCCGTGATAACGCCCCATGCCGGACGCCCCGACACCACCGAACGGCAGGTTGTCCTGGGCCACATGGAGCAGCGTGTCGTTCAGGCACACACCGCCGGAGTGACTCTCCCGCAGTACGCGCTGCTGCCGGCCCCGGTCCCTGCCGAAGTAGTACAGGGCCAACGGCCTGGGCCGGCGGGCAACGTAGGCGAGCGCGGCGTCCAGATCCGGCACCGTGACGATGGGCAGGATCGGCCCGAACAACTCCTCCTCGAGCACCCGCGCACCATCCGGGGCATCCAGCACCAGGTGAGGCGCAAGCCGGCGCCCGTCCGGGTGGCCCTCCCCGGCCGGATTGATCGCCTCGATGCGTGCCCCCTTCTGCCGGGCGTCATCCAGCAGCGCCAGCAGGCGCTCATGCTGGCCCGCGTTGACGATGCTGGTGTAGTCCGGGTTATCGCCGAGCCGGGGGTAACGGCGGGCCACTGTCGCGCGGATGGCGGCCAGCAGCGCATCACGCCGGGCGGGGGTGCAGAGCACGTAATCCGGCGCGATGCAGGTCTGCCCGGCGTTGACTAGCTTGCCGAAGACCAGCCGGCTGGCCACTGCCGCGATGTCCGCATCATCGTCGACGATCACCGGCGACTTGCCACCCAACTCCAGGGTCACGGGCGTGAGATTGGGGGCCGCCGCCGCCATGATCTGCCGCCCCACGGCCGTGGACCCGGTGAACAGCAGGTGGTCGAACGGCAACGCGGCAAAGGCCTGGCTCTCCGGCACGTCGCCCTCGAACACGGCCACCTCGTCCGCGCTGAAGACAGCGGCAAGCAACTCGCGCAGGACCGCGTTGGTGGCCGGGGTGAACTCGGAGAGTTTGAGCATGGCCCGATTGCCCGCCGCCAGGGCGCCGGTCAGGGGCGCCAGGGCGAGAAAGACCGGGTAGTTCCACGGCACCATGATGCCCACCACACCCAGGGGCTGATGCACCACCCGGGCCCGGGCCGGCTGCATCAGCGGATGGGGCCAGCGGCGCTGCGGCCGCATCCAGCGGCGCACGTGTCGGATGGCGTGGCGCAGACCGGTCAGCGTGGGGACGATATCCGCAGTGGCCGTCTCGTGGGGCGAGCGGCCGCCGAAGTCGGCAGAGACAGCCTCGGTCAGCGCCTGCTCGTGGGCTTTCACCGCGCGCCGCAGTCGCTGCAGTGCATCCCGCCGGGTGGCGGCGTCCGGGTACGGCGCCGCCTGGAAGGCCGCCCGCTGCCGCTCCAGGCACGCCGCCATGGCCGACGCCCCGGGCGGCGCTTGCGTCACCTGCTGGTCGGCCGTCGGATGGGTTGCCGCAGTCATGAAGGACTCCCGTTCAGGCAATGGAGGCCAGTCGCCGGGCCACTGCGCCGGACGTCTCGCCATGGCGTATCAGTTCCGCCGCACGCTCCGCCACCGCGGTCACCGGCGCGTTGGTATTGCCGCTGACCAGCCGCGGGAATACCGAGGCGTCCACGACCCGCAACCCGTCGAGGCCATACACGCGTAGCTCCGGGTCCACGACGCTGTGGTCGTCACGCCCCATGCGGCACGTCCCCACCGGGTGGTAGATGGTTTCGGCGTGGGCGGCCACGTAACGCCGGAGCGCGGCGCGCCCCTGCACGCCCGCCCCCGGATCCAGTTCCGCCTCGCCGATACCCCGCAGCGGCGCGGCGGCGAGAATGTCCCGTGCATGCTCCAGACCGTCTACCAGCCGTTCAAGGTCATCCGGATCCGCGAGGTAGTCGGGGTCGATGCGCGGCGGCGCCGCCGGATCGGGCGAGTGCAAACCCACGCGCCCGCGACTGGCCGGGCGCAGGTGGCAGGTGCGCAGGGTGTAGCCGTAGCCGGTCATGGTCCGCCACAGGGAGAGCCCGTGGTTGTCCTCGATGGCCGGGATGAAGTGCATCTGCAGATCGGGTGTCGCGCAGTCCGGGCGGCTGGCGAGAAATCCGCCCGCCTCGGCGACGTTGGAGCACAGCTCGCCCCGGTGATGGCGGATGTAGTCCCATACCGCCCGCGCGCCGCGGGGCAGGTACGTGGGATGGAACGACAGCCCGCGGCGATCGCGACTGCGCCAGATGACGCTCACATCCAGGTGATCCTGCAGATTGGCGCCGACGCCGGGCAGGCGATGACGCACGGCGACGCCGGCCCGCTCCAGCTCGGCAGGGTCGCCGACGCCGGAGAGCTGCAGGATCTGCGGGGTATTCACGGCACCGGCGGCCAGCACCACCTCGCCATCCGTCCGCAGGGTGCGCTCCCGGCCGCGGCGCCGGTAGCGCACGCCGGTGACCCGGTGCCCGTCCAGCGCCAGGGCCTGCACATGGGCGCCGGTGATCACCTGCAGGTTGGGCCGCTCCAGGGCCGGCCGCAGATAGGCCCAGGCGTTGCTGCAGCGGCGGCCGTTCTCCTGCATTACGTGGTACAGCCCGAACCCGGCCTGCTCCGCACCGTTGAAATCGGCATTGGCCCCATGGCCGGCGTTCACCGCAGCCTCGATGAACGCGTGACTCAGTGGGTTGACGCAGCACAGCGGCTCCACCGACAGCGGTCCGTCCGCCCCGTGCCAGGGATCCGCGCCGGCGGCGAAACGCTCGGAGGCCCGGAACCAGGGCAGCAGGGCCGACCAGTTCCAGCCGTCGGCGCCGTCCGCCTCCCAGGCGTCGTAGTCCGCCGGCTGCCCCCGGGTGTAGCACATGGCGTTGATGGCACTGCTACCACCCAGGGTCCTGCCCCGGGGCCAGAACAGGCGGCGGCCCTCCAGGCGTGGCTGCGGCTCGGTGTAGTAGGCCCAGTTGAAGCGGCGGCTGCGCATCATCCCGGTGATACCCATGGGCACGCGGATCAGCGGGTGCCAGTCCGACGGTCCCGCCTCCAGCAGACACACGCGCACGTCGGGATCCGCACTCAGGCGGTTCGCCAGCACGCAGCCCGCCGACCCACCACCCACGATGATGTAGTCCACCCGCTCGCTCACGTCGCGTTGTCCTCCTGGCGGCACCACGCCTCGCGGTGCCCGTGCGCTTCAGTGTACGCCAGCGCAGTGGGTGCGGATTGAATCAGGCGGTCATTCGTCCTTGCCGGCGTAACGGTCCAGCACCGCCCGGGCTTCCTCGTGCTGGCTCTGTTCCACGAAGACACGGCGCGCGGCAGCGTCGAACGGCTCCGCCCCGTCCTGGATCATGGGCTGGAAGAAGCGCTTGGTGGCGGCCACCGGCCCGGCGGGCAGTGCGGCCAACTCGCCGGCGATGTCCATGGCGTTGGACAGGGTCTCGCCGGACGGCACCCGGTAGTCGGCCACGCCCAGCCGCAGGGCATCGGCGCCCAGGAAACGCTCGAACCCCCAGGTGAGACGCCGGGCGGTCACCGGCCCGACCCGCGCCGCCAGGGTGGACAGCCCCCACGGCGGCAGGAATCCGTTGGGCACCTCGGCCAGGTTCCAGATGGTGTCCTCGGCGGTCACCACCAGGTCGCAGCACACCGCGAGCACGAACCCGCCGCCAAAGGCGTGCCCTTCCACGGCAGCGATCACCGGCGTGTCCATGAGCCCGATCCGCCGCGTCATGCCCCCGGGCAGACGCTGGTGCTCGGCGAGCTCCTGCGGGTCACAGCGCCCCATTTCCTTGAGATCGCTGCCGGCGCAGAATCCCGGCGGCGCGCCGGTAAGCACGATGGCACGCACCTCCGGGTCGTCCTCCAGGGAGGCGAACGCCTCGTCCAGGGCCACGGTCAGCCCGGTGGACAGCGCATTGCGCTGCGCCGGCCGGTTCATGGTGACGATGGCAACGGGGCCATCACGATCCAGATCAATCACGGCACCACCTCCAGTCCCCGCTGGCCGGGCTCGCGCATGGCCGCGGCAAAAAGTGTGTATCGACGGCCGGAAACCGGGGGAGGCCTTCAGCCGATCACGCCCTTCTCCCGCAGTCCCGCAATGGCCTCCCGGGAGTATTGCAGCACGTCGCGGAGAACGGCGTCAGTCTGTTCGCCGAGCCGGGGCGCCGGGCGGCTGCTGTCCAGGGGCGTCGCGGAATAGCGGATGGGGTTGGCCACCGCCGGCACGCGGCCCAGTTCCGGGTGCTCCGTGGCCGTCTGCATGCCCCGCGCCTGGATCTGCGGGTCGGCGAAAACGCGGTCGATGGTGTTCACCGGGCCGCACGGCACGCCCGCGGCCTCCAGTTCGGCCAGCCAGTCATCGGTGGCCCGGGTACGGAACACGGCGGCCAGCTCCGGGATCAGCATCTGGCGATGGGCAACGCGCGCGGCATTGGTCGCGTAGGCGGCATCCGCCGGCAGATCGGGCCGGCCCATGGCCTCGCACAGCCGCCGGAACTGGTCGTCGTTGCCCACGGTCAGCACCAGGTAGCCATCGCGGGTGGGAAACGTCTGGTAGGGCACGATATTGGGGTGGGCATTGCCCATGCGCCCGGGCACCTGGCCACCCACCAGGTAGTTCATGGCCTGGTTGGCGAGAGTCGCCACCTGCACGTCCAGCAGGGCCAGGTCGATATGCTGCCCCTCGCCGGTGCGCTCCCGGTGCGCCAGGGCGCCGAGGCTGGCCACGGTGGCGTACATGCCGGTGAGGATGTCGGTCAGCGCAACGCCCACCTTGGTGGGCTCGCCGCCGTCTGCATCCGGTGCACCAGTGATGCTCATGAGCCCGCCCATGGCCTGGAGCAGGAAGTCGTAACCGGCCCGCTCGCTGTAGGGGCCGGTCTGGCCGAAGCCGGTAATGGAGCAGTAGATCAGCCCGGGATTCACCGCCTGCAGGCTGGCGTAATCCAGCCCGTAGCGGGCCAGCCCGCCCACCTTGTAGTTCTCCAGCAGGATGTCACTGCGCGCCGCCAGCTCCCGCACCAGCGCCTGGCCTTCCGGACGGGTGATGTCGATGGCCACGGACTGCTTGCCGCGATTGGCCGAGAGATAGTAAGCGGATTCGGCCGGGGTGCCCCCGGCGTCGTTCAGGTAGGGCGGCCCCCAGCCCCGGGTGTCGTCACCCCGCCCCGGGCGCTCGACCTTGATCACTTCCGCGCCCAGATCGGCGAACAGCTGCCCGGCCCAGGGGCCGGCGAGGATGCGGCTGAGGTCCAGTACGCGGATGTGGTCAAGAACGGCGGGCATGGCGGGGCTCCGAGGTAGTAGGGGCGAGACATGGTGGACCTGAAGGTCCACCCTACGGTGCCTCGAGGCCGGACTCCGGCTTGGTGGACCTGAAGGTCCGCCCTACGCCCAACCAGAAGCGGGGCACCCTTGGGCGCCCCGCTGTCAGCATACCGCAGGTTCCGGCAGGCGCTCAGTCGAGTGCCTTGGAGAACTCCGGCACGGCCTCGAACAGATCCGCCACCAGGCCGTAGTCCGCCACCTCGAAGATCGGGGCCTCCTCGTCCTTGTTGATGGCAACGATCACCTTGGAGCCTTCCATGCCGGCCAGGTGCTGGATGGCACCGGAGATGCCCACGGCGATGTAGAGGTCCGGGGCCACGATCTTGCCGGTCTGGCCGACCTGGTAGTCGTTGGGCACGAAGCCGGCGTCCACCGCGGCGCGGGAGGCGCCCAGGGCGGCGTTGAGCTTGTCGGCGACCTCTTCCAGGATCTTGAAGTTCTCGCCACTGCCCATGCCGCGGCCACCGGAGACCACGATCTTGGCGGAGGTCAGCTCCGGACGGTCGGACTTGGTCAGCTCCTGGCTGACGAAGTCGGCCACGGCGCTGTGATCCAGCACGTCCACCTGCTCGACGCTGGCGGAGCCACCCTCGGCGGCGGCCGGCTCGAACGCCGTCGGCCGCACGGTGATCACCTTGGTACCGTCGGTGGCCTGCACCGTCGCCATGGCGTTACCGGCGTAGATGGGCCGGGTGAAGGTGTCTTCCGACTCCACCGCGGTGATGTCGGAGACCTGGGCCACATCCAGCAGCGCGGCGACCCGCGGCATGAAGTTCTTGCCGAAGGTGGTGGCCGGGGCCAGCACGTGGCCGTAATCCCCGGCCATGTGCGCCACGAGGCTGGCGAGGTCCTCGGCCAGGCCGTGCTCGTAATGGGCAGCGTCCGCAACACGGACCTTGGTCACACCGTCAACCTTCGCGGCGGCCTCACCCACGGCACCGCAGCCTTTGCCGGCAACCAGCACGTGCACGTCGCTGCCAATGGCCTTGGCGGCGCTCACGGTGCCCAGCGTCGACGACGCCAGGTGCGCGTTGTCATGTTCTGCTACGACGAGAATGGTCATTTAGATCACCTTCGCTTCGTTCTTGAGCTTGTCCACCAGCTCGGCCACATCCGCGACCTTGACGCCACCCTGGCGCTTCGGCGGCTCGGACACCTTCACCGTCTTCAGCCGCGGCGTGGTATCCACGCCCAGGTCGGCGGGCGACAGCGTGTCCAGCTGCTTCTTCTTGGCCTTCATGATGTTGGGAAGCTTGGCGTAACGCGGCTCGTTGAGGCGCAGGTCGGTGGTGACCACCGCCGGCAGCTTCAGGGAGACGGTCTCGGCGCCGCCGTCGATCTCGCGGGTCACCTGGACCTTGCCGTCCTGCAGCTCCACTGCGGAGGCAAACGTGCCCTGGCCCCAGCCCATGAGCGCGGCGAACATCTGGCCGGTCTGGTTGGCGTCGTCGTCAATGGCCTGCTTGCCAAGGATCACCATGTCCGGGCTTTCCTTCTCGGCCACGGCCTTGAGCAGCTTGGCAACCGCCAGCGGCTCCAGTTCGTCGTCGGTTTCAACGAGGATGCCGCGGTCACCGCCCATGGCCAGCGCCGTGCGAATGGTCTCCTGGCACTGGCTCACGCCCATGGACACCACGACAACCTCTTCCGCGACGCCCTTCTCCTTGAGCCGCACCGCCTCTTCGACGGCGATCTCGTCGAAGGGGTTCATGGACATCTTGACGTTGGCGGTTTCTACGCCGCTGCCGTCCGCCTTGACGCGGACTTTCACGTTGTAGTCCACCACGCGCTTCACAGGCACCAGAATCTTCATAACATCTCCGTTCTGCATTGTGCGCTTGGCGAGCAAAGGGTGTAAGCGGCCGCCGGGTCGAACCGTCCGTCATCGGGTCCCGGCAGGCGGCATCGGTATTCCGCTCTGCGAAATCGTGTTTCGTTTAGGCCCGGTGAGCATAGATAAGGGTCTGATCCGTGTCAAATTGCCCACGTCGACGCAGGCAATCAAGACCGGCATAACGGCCCACCGACGCCGTGCCCTCGTCCGGGACACGACACAAGTGTATTGTACAGAAAGTACGCACCATGTCGCCCGCGCGGCACCAACCCGCACCGAGTACGACACGAATCCACCGGTCTGCCCTCTCATCGCACACATGTTATAGTGTTGCAAGTCGTAAGCGAGGAACGCCGCATGGGCACCAATATCGTCACACCGTTCAAGCACGCCGATCACGACCACGACCACTGCGTGGACGACGCACTGGCGCGCGCGGAACAGCAGTGCACGGAAAACGGAGTCCGGCTGACCGCCATCCGGCGCCGCGTGCTGGAGCTGATCTGGCGGCGGCATGAGCCCATGAAGGCGTATGACCTGCTGGACATGCTGCGGGCTGAGCGTCGCAGTGCAGCACCGCCCACGGTCTACCGCGCCCTGGATTTCCTGCTGGAAGAAGGGCTGATCCACCGCATCGAGAGCCTCAATGCCTACGTGGGCTGTGGTGACCCCCACCGCCCGCACGTGGGGCAGTTCCTGATCTGCCAGCGCTGTAACGCCGTGGCCGAACTCAATGACGGCGACGTCTACCAGGTGCTGACCAGCAAGGCGGAAGAGCTGGGCTTCCAGGTCAACTCCCAGACCATCGAAATCAACGGCTTCTGCCCGGCGTGCCGTGACGCCCACCGCACCACCGGGGACTGAACCCCGCACCGGCACTGACCGCGCGGTCGGCTTGCCCCTGACCGTCATCCGGCTTATCGTTGACGGTTGACGCCGATAACGGATTGGCGCCCCGAGCCGTTCCCTTTCGTTCATGGAGAGTAACCACCCAATGCGTGCACTCATCTGGAGGCTTGGTGTCGCTGCCGGCCTTGGTGGCGCCCTTCTCGTCGGTAGCCAGAACCTCGCCGCCAACGAGCGCATGGACCTCAGCGAAGCCTATCGGCTGGCGGTGGAGCAGGACCCGAGGCTGCGCGCCGCCCAGGCGCGGCTGCGCGCCAGCGAGGAGCTCGGCCCCCAGGCACGGGCGCTGTTCCTGCCGGAGATCAACCTGGAGGCGGGCGCCAACCAGAACTGGGAAAACGCCGAGATCGGCGATCAGGGCCGGAACAGTTTCGACTACCACAGCTGGAACGCCGGCGTGACCCTGACCCAGCCCCTGTTCCGCCGCGAGAGCTTCGCCCTGGCGGATCAGGCGGAGATCCTCCAGGACCAGGCCAGCCTGGAGTACGCCACCAGCCAGCAGGACATCCTCCTGCGCGTGAGCGAGGCCTACTTCGACATGCTGCTGGCCCAGGACAACCTGCGCCTCACCGAGGCGGAGCTGGAAGCGGTGCAGTCGGAGCTGCGCCGGGCCGAGCGCGCCCTGGAAGTGGGCAGCGGCACCGTCACCGACCGGGACGAGGCCCGCGCCCGCTTCGACCAGGTGGAGGCCCAGCGCCTGCGCGCCCAGAACGACCTGCAGGTGGCGCGGGAGAACCTGCGCAGCGTCATCGGCCAGCCACCCCGGGAACTGGCGGGCCTGCGGGACGACTTCTCCGCCCAGCCCCCCTCCCCCGATGCACCTGAAGTGTGGACCGAGCGGGCGGAGCGCAACAACCTGAACGTGCGCCTGGCCGAGGGCGAGTTCCAGCGTTCCCGCACGGAAGTGGAGCGGGTGCAGGGGCAGCGGTATCCCAGAGTCGACCTGGTGGCCAATTACTCGCGGAACTTTCAGAGCGAACTCGGTCAGCAGGGTGCAGGACCAGGGCCCGATTTCGCGGGCGAAGAACTCGATAGCGAGCAGACCACCGTCGGCATCCGCCTGACCATGCCGCTCTACGCCGGCGGCGGCCCCACCTCCCAGGCCCGCGAGGCGCAGGCGGAGCGGGACGCCTTCTTCGAGGAGTCCATCGACGCCCGTCGCCAGGCCAGCCTGGAAGCGGAGTCGGCCTACCTGAACCTGGTCTCCAACCTGCGCCAGATCAGCGCCTTCGAACAGGCCCTGCAGTCGGTCCTGAGTACGGAGCGCTCCACCCGGCGCGGGCTGGAAGTGGGGCTGCGCACCACCCTGGACGTGCTCAATGTCCAGCGCGACCGCTTCTCCACCCAGCGCGACCTGGCCGAAGCACGCTACAACTATCTGCTCAACTACCTGCAGCTGCAGGTGGCCGTGGGCTCCGCCATCGACGGCTCTACCATCGACGACGTCAACTTCTTCCTGGCCCAGCGCGCCGAGGACGAAGTGGATGATCTCGCCGACATGGAGGAGATCGAGACGCCGGAGAATGACGACTTCCCGGATGGCGATCAGACGGAGTAGGCGCTTGAGCGCTCCGGTGCCATTGCCCATCGGCGGCCGCCCCCTGCTGGCGGCCGCCGCCCTCGCAACCGCGCTGCTCGGCGGCTGCGCCAGCTTTACCGCCATCGACCCGGATGACGCCTTCAGCGACCCCCCGCAGGGCGTGGAGCTCACCGGTGTGCCCTACTTCCCCCAGGAAGCGCTCCAGTGCGGCCCGGCGGCGCTGGCCGAAACCCTGGTCTGGAGCGGCTACGAAACCACGCCGGGGGACCTGAAACCCGAGCTGTTCATCCCCGAGCGCGAAGGCACGCTGCAGACGGAGATGAAGGCCCAGACCCGCGCCCGCGACCGTATCCCCTACCGCATCCGCGGCAACCACGACGCCATCCTGGCGGAGCTGCACGCCGGCAATCCGGTGCTGGTGTTCCAGAACCTGGGGCTCGGCTGGGCACCGGTCTGGCACTACGCCGTGGTGGTGGGTTACGACCCGCAGGATCACGAGTACATCCTGCGCTCCGGCGAACACGAGCGGCAGCTCACCGGCCTTGACCGCTTCCGCCGGACCTGGGACCGGGGCGACAACTGGGCCATCGTCGTGGTGGAGCCCGACCACCTGCCGGCCACCGCCGCGCCGGCGAACTGGCTACGCGCCGGCCTGGATCTGCAGGAGAGCGGCCGCACCGATGCCGCCACCACGGCCTACGAAAGTGGCCGGGACCGCTGGCCGGAGCACGGCGGCTTTCACGTGGCGCTGATGAACCTCCACTACGGCCAGGACGACGCGGACGCGGCCGAAGACGCCGCACGACGCGGACTGGACGAGGCGGAATCCCACGCCGGCGTACTGCGCAACAACCTCGCCATGCTGATGCTG
The DNA here is from genome assembly GCF_900110585.1 of Aquisalimonas asiatica. Lineage (NCBI taxonomy): Bacteria > Pseudomonadati > Pseudomonadota > Gammaproteobacteria > Chromatiales > Ectothiorhodospiraceae > Aquisalimonas > Aquisalimonas asiatica. The sequence goes on from NZ_FOEG01000002.1 coordinate 402,224, forward strand.
GAACGCGGGAAGTGTGACGAAGCCGGCACGCTTGCCGCCGACGCCGTGGCATCGGTCGATGCCGACAGCCGTTTTGCCGACGCCTTCCGGGAGACCCGGGAGACGATTCGCCGGGAATGCAGCGCCGCCGACGACTGAGCCCCGGAGGTTGTTACAATCCCCGGGCACGCACAAACCGGGAGGAGCACCATGGCCGAGATCGACGAACAGACCCGCACCGAACTGGAAGCCGCCGCCTTCCGCACCCTGGTGAGTCACCTGCGCGAGCGCACCGACGTGCAGAACATCGACCTCATGGATCTGGCCGGCTTCTGCCGCAACTGCCTCTCCAAGTGGTACAAGGCCGCCGCCGAGGAGCGTGGCATCGCCATGGACTACGACGAGGCCAAGGAGATCGTCTACGGCATGCCCTACAGCGAGTGGAAGGAGAAGTACCAGAAGTAGCCGCACCTGCGGGGCGCACCGCGAGCCAGGCGGTGGAATGCGGTCAGATCTGCAATGATATAAAATAACGCGCTCACACAGCAGCCTGCTCGAGCCTCATGCCACGCCTTGTTCTCGCCGCCACCGCCGGCCTGTTCCTGCTCTCGGGATTCGCTGCCCTGGTCTACCAGGTGCTGTGGGTCCGGGAACTGGGGCTGCTGTTCGGCAACACCGCCCAGGCGGCGGCGCTGGCCATCGCCATCTTCTTTGCCGGCCTGGCGGCGGGCGGCTGGTTCTGGGGTCGGCTGGCGCCACGGGTGCGCTCGCCGCTGAAGGTCTTCGGCCTGCTGGAGCTGGGCGTGGCCGCCACCGCCGTGGGCCACTTCGTGCTCATCGACCTCTACCACATCATCTACCCCGCCCTGAACGCGGCCGCGGGCGATACCGCCTGGGCCACCACCGCGCTGCGCGCCGGTCTCGGCGCCATTGTCCTGTTTCCGCCGGCGTTTCTCATGGGCGGCACGCTGCCCATGATGGGGCAGCACCTGGTGCGCATCACCGGTCGGCTTGCCACCACCGGCACGGCGGTGTACGCCCTGAACACCTTCGGCTCGGCCCTGGGCGCCCTGGCCGCCGGGTTCGTGCTGCCGCCACTGCTCGGCTTCAGCGGTGCCTACCTGCTCGCCATCGGCCTCGACCTGTTCGTGGGCCTCGCTGCCATCGGCCTGGCCATGGGGGTGGTCCTGGCGCCAACCGGCACACGCCCGCAGGAGGCGGCCGCGGAACAGCCCCGCAACGCCCGAAGCAATACCGCTGCAGCTGCCTCCGCAGGCCTGCCCGCGCGCCTGGTGGCGCTGGTGGCGTTCGTCTCCGGCGCTGCAACCCTGGGGGTGGAGGTGCTGTGGACGCGGCTGTTCGCCCAGGTGCTGCAGAACTCCGTGTACACCTATGCGGTGGTGCTGGTGGCCTTTCTGCTTGCACTCTCCCTGGGCTCCCTGACCGCCAACGCCCTGGCGCGCCTGCGCGCACCGGCACCACGCCAGCTCCTGCTGCTGGTCCTGGCCGCGTCGGGAGCGGTCATCGCCGCATCGCCGTGGGCGTTCCACGCCGTCACCGGCGGGCTGGCCTACGTGGGCGCCGGCGCCTCGTGGCTGGAGTACCTGGGTGCGGTCTCGGTGGTGGCACTGCTGGTGATGGTGCTGCCGGGCATTCTGCTGGGCATCACCCTGCCCTACCTGTTGCGGCTGATGGAGGCGGCCCGTCCGGAGCCCGGCGAGATCCTGGGCCGGCTGGTGGCGGCCAACACCACCGGCGCCATCATCGGCTCGCTGGCCGCCGGTTTTCTGCTGCTGCCCTGGCTGGGGGTCAGCGGCAGCCTGCTGGTGCTGGCGGCACTCTACCCGGCGCTGATGCTCCCGCTGATCCTGCGTGAGCCGATCCCGTGGCCCCACAGGGTGATCTACGCAACGCCTATTGTCGCGGCCGTGGCCGCGCTGATCGCCTTCCGCACCGCCGGGCCCGCGGCCACGACCCTGAACGCCGACGAACGGCTGCTGGAGGTGATCGAGGGCACCCACGCCACCGCCGCCGTCATCGAGCGCGGCGAGCACCGCCTGATCCGCGTGAACAATTTCTACACCCTGGGCGGCACCGGCGCGCTGGAGTCGGAGCGCAACCAGACCCTGATCCCCATGATGACCCACCCGGAGCCCCGCTCCGTGTTCTATCTGGGCATGGGCACGGGCATTACGGCAGGCACGTCACTGCTGTTCCCGGTGGAGCGCGTGGACGTCTGCGAGCTCCTGCCGGAGGTGGTGGAGCTGGCGGAGCGTTACTTCGCACCCTGGAACCAGGGGCTGTTCGACGACGACCGGGCCACGGTCCGCGCGGAAGACGGTCACCACTGTCTGCGCCACGCCGACACCGACTACGACCTCATCATCAGCGACCTGTTCACCCCCTGGAAGGCGGGAACCGGCAACCTCTATACCCGCGAACACTACGAAACCGGGCGCGCCCGCCTCGCCGAGGGCGGCCTGTTCGTGCAGTGGCTGCCCCTGTACCAGCTCACGGAAAAGGAGCTGGGGACCATCGCCCGCACCATGGACGCCGTGTTCCCGCAGGTGGTGATGTGGCGGGGCGACCTGTTCGCCGACGGCTCGATCATCGCTCTGGTGGGGACAGAGGCGGGTGTCACCGTGGATCCCGACGCCCTGGTGGCACACGGCCGCAGCCTGGCCGACAACCCGGCACTGCCGGAGGACCTGCTGCAGGCCGTGAACCTGCGCTTCTACGCGGGCAACGTCTCCCTGAGCGGGCTGTTCGATGAGGCGCCCCTGAACACCCACGACCGGCCGGTGGTGGAATACCAGGCGCCACGCAGCCAGAGATTGGTGCAGGCCGGCGAGGAGACGTGGATGACCGGCTCGCGCCTGGGTTTTCTCTACCAGAACCTGGCCGAGCAGGTACCACCCGCCGAGGACCCGTACCTGGCCGCGCTGGAGGACGACGCCCACGGCTACGTGGACGCAGGGCGTCACTACTACTTCTACAACGTGCTGCGCATGAACGAGCGTCACGACCTGGCAGGCGCGCAATTACGGCAGTTCCTGGCCCTGACGCCCTTCGACCAGCCGCCGGGCGACCCGGAAGCGCCCACCACGCGCTCAAGCTGGGAAGAAGGCCGCTGAGGGCTCCGGGCCGGTCTAGCCCGTGCGGCGCACCAGCAGCCGCAGCAGGGCCAGCACCACGACGATGGCGACAAAGGCGGGGCCGAACGGCAGATCTGCCAGCAGGGCGAAGGCAAAGGCCGCCACGTAGGCCAGCACCCCCACCACGGCGGAGAGCACCACCGCCGCCCGCCAGCCGGGCGCCAGGGCGAACGCCACCCACGGCGGAACGAAGATCAGCGCGAACGCGGCCATGACGCCCATGGCCATGGAGGCCAGCGCCACCCCGACGGCGACCATGATGCTGAACCCCAGGCCGAGCAGCGCGACACTGCGGCCGTTGGCGCGATCGTGGCCCGGGAACAGGCGCGCCCGCAGCAGCCGCGGCGAGAGCCACGGCATCAGCGCCGCGAACACCAGGGCGAAGGCGATACCGGTGAGCAGGTGTTCGGTGCTGGTGAAGTAGAGCTGGCCGTCCACCAGGGTCTGCGCCAGGGTACGGGCGTGGTGACTGAACTGCGCCCCCAGGATCATCGCCGCCCAGCCGGCCAGAATCATCACCGCGTAGAGGTCGTTGCCGGTGCGCCGCACCAGCCCGCGGGCAGCCACACCGCCACCGGCCACGCCCAGGGCGGCCATCAGCGGCGGCACTCCCAGCAGGCTGCCGATCACGCCCCCGGCGCCGCCCAGATGGGCAAAGCCCAGCGCCGCCAGCCACTCGTCGCGCATGCGCAGGTAGAGCCCGAGCACCGGCAGCACGGCGGCGAACACCAGGCCGGTGAAGAACGGCAGGCGGAACAGCGGGTCGATCAGCAGGTCCCACTCCATCACGCCACCTCCACCAGCCGGTGGGCCACCTGCCGCAGGAAGTCCTGTTCGTGGGAGATCACCAGGGCGCCCCGCTGCGACCCCAGCGTGCCCAGTGTCTCCGCCAGCAGCGCCTCGCCGTCGGGGTCGAGGTTGTTGGTGGGTTCGTCCAGCAGCAACAGGTCGGCGGGATGACCGACCGCCGCCCAGACCATGAGCAACTGCCGCTGACCGCCGCTGAGGCGGTCCACGCGGACATCCAGCAACGCCCGCAGCCGCTCCGGCAGCGTGGCCGCGTCCACGTCCATCAGGCGCAGCACCTCGCGCACGCGCAGGGGCGTCTCGCCGGTGTCGAAGCCGGTCTGGGGCTGGTAGGCCAGGCGCAGGCCATCGCTGCGCGTGATGCGGCCGGAGAAGACCGTGGCCTCACCGGTGAGCACGCGCATGATGGTGGACTTGCCGCAGCCGTTCGGGCCCGACAGCCCGACCACCTCGCCGGCGCCCACGAAAAAATCGAGGGGCCCGATCACGGGCCCCTCGTAACCGGCCCGAAGGCCTTCAGCAGTGAGCAGACGTGTCGTCATTACTCAATGGGGGACGCAATCACCTCGACCCAGTCGCCGATCAGCTCGAAGTAGTCGTCGGCCGTGCCGTCGACCTGAACGCCCGGCATCAGCTCGTAGGCCTGCCAGCCAAGCTGCTCCGCCACGAAGTTCACGTGGTCCTCGCGCTGATACGGATAACGGATGATGACCCCGTCCTTACCCTCCAGTTCACTGACCAGTGCGCGCAGGTGCGAGCCCGTGGGCGGGTTGCCGGGGACCGGCTCAAGAAAGCCCAGATCGGCCACGTCCAGGCGATCCAGCAGGTAGGTGGCGTCATCGTGGTAGAGCACCACACCCGGTGCGCCGTCGACGCGCTCCCGCCACTCGTCCACGTACTCGTCCGCACGCTCGGCGAATGCTTCCGCGTTGGCATGGTACGTGTCCGCGTTGGCGGAATCCATCTCCGCCATGCGCGCGGCCAGCGTCTTGGCGATCTCACCCATGCGGATCGGGTCCAGGTACACATGGGGGTTGCCGGCCGGGTGGACGTCGCCCCGGGAGCGGTCGGCCTCGCCACCTGTGCCGAGCAGATCCACCTGGGCCGCAGCCTCGAAGTAGCCGCTGGTGCCGGCCCGGACGCCCGGGTTGTTGGCGCCGCGGATGGCGGCGGGCAGCCAGCCCTCTTCCAGCTCCGCGCCCACGGAGACCACCAGGTCGGCCCGGCGGATGGCGGACATCATGGAGGGCCGGGCCTCCAGGTAGTGGGCGTCGCGGTCCGGCGGCGCCATGGTGGTCACCTCCACGTGGTCACCGCCCACGTGCTTGGCGAGCATGCCCATGTTGGAGGTGGTGGCGGCGATGCTCAGGGCCTCCGCCGCCGCGGGCGCGGCAGCCAGGGCCGCGCCGAGTGCGCTGCTGATGAGTGCGCGTTTCAGCATGTCTCTGCTCCCTCGCTTAGAACGGATGGGCGCCGTGCGCGCCGATACTGATGTTGTACTGGAGCATGACGCTCCACTCGTCGTGGCGGTCACCGCCCGGGTCCTCGCTCGCATAGTCCGCATAGTTCAACTGTGCGCGGAAGTACGAGAAGTGGGACGGGTAGAACGTGGTGTTCAGGGAGTACCGATAGCTGGTGTCGAAATCGTCGAAACCATTGCCCTCGTCACGGTCGTTCCAGGCCGTATTCTTGGCAATACCAAGCGCTTCCGCCCGAACACCCGTGCGCCAGCGGGGCGCGATGCCGTAGACCGCCTGAAGGTAAGCGCCATCCTGCTGGAAACGGCCGGATGTGCCGTCTGCCGAGACCGTGTTCCTTGCCCAGTCCCCAGAGGCACCGGAGTCTTGATAGGCGCTATTCGCCCTATCGCTGTTGAAGTAGGCATAATCCAGATCAATGTTGCGATAGAAGTACTCGCCTTGAAGAACCAGATCTCCGTGTCCCAAGTAGCCAGCAGCGTCATACTTGTAGACCGCATCCAGGCCAGCAAACCAAGCATCACCATCCCAGGTATCAACCCGCAGTCCCTCGCTGTGCTCTTCCATGTCCTGGAAGGACCTGGAATACCCCCCCGAGATCCCGAACTGCGCCGCGTGGTCATAGCCCAGGTCCGGCCCCCACTTCAGGAAGCCGGTGAACAACCGGGGCCCGGACGCATCGTCAAAGGGCAGGTGCTGTTCGTCGGTTCTCTGCCGAGCAAAGTCCCCGCCGTCGTAATCGACAGTAGCCACACGCGCAGACGACTCGCCCTGGTAGCTTGCAATCCCTGAGGTACTCCCCTGCAGCACCTCAACCCCGCCTTTCAGGTAGGTCCGCGTCGGCAGCAGCCAGTTCAGCTGCACGCCGGTCTCCTGGATGCCGTGATTGCCGAACAGGTGTTCGCTCACCAGCGGCCGGTCGACGAAGTCCCACTCGTGGGGGTGCTGGCTGTTGATGTAGCCGATGTCGGAGAGGAACCGGCCGCCCTTGATCTGCAGCCCCCAGGGCAGGCTGGTGGTGGTGATGTACGCCTCTTCCAAGTCCACCGTGTCCGTGCCCTCGATCACCAGCATGGCGAAGGCGTCGAAGTACGGGTCCACCGAGGCCTCGAAGGCGAACTCCGTTTCGCGGAGCTGGAAACCGTCTTCCATGCCGTGGTCGTGGCCATGCCCGTGGCTGTGGCTGTGACCGCCATCGAAACCGCCCGGGTCGTGGGCGTCGCCGCTGAAGGTGTTCTTGTACACACCATCGAGAATGACGGAGATGGAGGGGTTGAAGGCGGTGCCGGCGCCAATGCGCTCGCTGGAGCCCGGCCCGATGCCGGCGCCCATGCCCCCCTGGGCGTCCATGGCGTCCTGCTGGGTGGCGCCCTCGGCGGGCTGATCCTGTTGCGCGATCGCGACGCCCGAGCCGAGCAGCAGTGCCGCCGCGGCGGCAACGCCCTGGGTTAGATATGCTCGCTTCATGATTGCCCTCATGCTCGCGTTGTTCGGTGGTGGAGGAATGCAGTTCCGGGCCACGGGATTGGCCGGAAAATGGAATTATATAACATTCTTTCTTTGATGCAACATTATTACGTTGCATTTGCGCAACATTGAGGCGGGTTTCTCGGGTGTTTAGCTAGGGATTTGGTAGACCTGAAGGTCTACCCTACGGTCCGGTCCAACGATTACGGCCACGGTTTCAGCGGGCGTAAGCGCAGGATGGTGGACCTTCAGGTCCACCATCCTGCGGTGCGACGGCGGCTGGTGGATCTGAAGATCCACCCTACGGCGACGGCCCCTGCGCGGCGACGTAGGGCGGACCTTCAGGTCCGCCGATACCAACCCTACCCCTGCAGCCGTTGCGCCTCTTTCCACCCGGCATCGGCCAGGATGGTGGCCCCTTCGCCCACGCTGAGGGCGTCGGCGTTGGCGGCGTTGCCGTCCAGGGCGCGCTTGTAGACGCCCTGGAGGATGGCCGCCAGCCGGAACAGGGCGAAGGCGGTGTAGAACGGCCAGTCCTGGATACCGTTGTCACGGCCCGCCTTCCGGCAGTACATGTCCACGAACTCCTGCTCCGTGGGCAGACCCAGCTCACCCAGATCCAGATCCGCCAGACCGCGGATACCGGGCAACCCGGACGGCAGGTGGTAGGGGATGCAGCAATAGGCGAGATCCGACAGCGGGTGGCCCAGGGTGCACAGCTCCCAGTCCAGCACGGCCACCACCTCGGGGCGCTCCGGGTGGAGCATGAGGTTGCCCAGGCGGAAGTCGCCGTGGGCAATGGTGGTCTCGTCGCTGCCCGCCGGGATGTTCTCCGGCAGCCAGGCCATGAGCTTGTCCATGGACGGATTGTCACCGGTCTTGGACGCTTCGTACTGCTTGCTCCAGCGGCCGATCTGGCGGCCCAGGAAGTTACCGGGCTTGCCGAAATCGGCCAGGCCCACGGCCGCGTAGTCCACGTTGTGCAACCGCGCCATGGCGTCGGCCTTGGCCTCGAAGATGGGCCGCCGCTCGGCCTTCGGCACCTCTTCCAGGGCCGGATGGCTGTAGACCCGCCCTTCGATGAAGCGCATGACGTAGAAGGGCGTACCGATGATGGCGTCGTCCTCGCACAGCAGCAACATCTCCGGCACGGGCACGTCGGTGTCGCGCAGGGCGCGCATCACCTGGTACTCGCGCTCCACCTGGTGGGCGGAGGGCAGCAGCTTGCCCGGCGGCTTCTTGCGCAGCACGTAGCGGCGGCCGCCGGACTCCAGCAGAAACGTGGGGTTGCTCTGCCCGCCCTGGAACTGCCTGATGGCCAGTTCGCCGCCGAACTCCTCCGGCAGCTGCTCGCGCAGGTAGGCGTGCAGGCCGGCCTCGTCGAAACGGTGGGCGTCGAGGACGTCCACCAGCTGTTGTGTCTCTTCACTCATTCCGTTGTCGTCCCCATGCATCGGCGCCCGGCGAGCGGGCGGGTTGAGCGGTGATTCAGGCGGAGACCGTCTCGCCGCCGTCGGCGACAATGGTCTGGCCGGTCACGTAAGCGCCCATGCGCGACCCCAGGAACAGCGCCACACCGGCGATGTCCTCCGGCTCGCCGATCCGGCGCAGCGGGGTCTGGTTCTCCACGCGCTGGAGCCGCTCCGGATCTTCCCACAATGCCTTGGCGAAATCAGTCTTGACCAGCCCCGGGGCAATGGAGTTGATGCGGATGTTGGACGGCCCCCACTCCAGCGCCAGGTTGCGGGCCAGGGACGCTTCCGCGGCCTTGGACATGCCGTAGCAGCCGATGACCGTATTGCCGCGCAGGGCGGCGATGCTGGAGAGAAGGATCACCGAACCGTTCTTTCGCTCCGCCATCTGCGGCAGCACCATGTTGCAAAGCTGCCAGGTGCTCTTGACGTTGGTGTTCATGATCTTGTCGAAGGCCTCGTCGGTGAGCTCGCTCATGGGGCCGTAGACGGGGTTGGTGGCGGCATTGGCCACCAGGATGTCGATGCGCCCCCACGTCTCCATGGTCGCGTCCACGAGCTTCTGCAGCTCCTCCTTGATGCCAATATGGCAGGGCACGGCGATGGCCTCATGACCCTTGTCGGTGAGCTCCTTCGCCACCGCTTCACAGGCTTCTGCCTTGCGGCTGGAGATCACCACCTTCGCGCCGTGTGCGGCGTAGGCCTCGGCAATCGCCTTGCCGATGCCGCGGCTGGACCCGGTAATCAGTGCAACCTTGTCTTTGAGATCGATCATCGCTTCTTCTCCCCTTCGCTGATTCAACACGGGCCGACACCAGCCCGGCGTGTCTGTCTGTTGTCGATGCACTGCCGGCGGCTGGCCCGCACGGCGCCATCCACGCATACTGTGCCGCCGACCACCCCCAACCGAGGAGCTGCCCATGACGGCGAAACTGCCCCGCGTCCTGCTGACCAACGACGACGGCATCGACGCCGACGGCCTCGCCCACCTGACCACCATCGCCCGGGACGTGGCCGAGGAGGTCTGGATCGTGGCGCCGGAGCGGGATCAGAGCGGCAGCTCCCACAGCGTCTCCCTGCACGAGCCCGTCCGCTGCCGGCGCCTGGGCGACCGGCACTACGCCGTCTCCGGCACACCCAGCGACTGCGTGCTCATGGCCACCCAGCACCTGATGCGCGATGCGCCGCCCGCGGTGGTGCTGTCGGGTATCAACCGGGGCGCCAACGTCAGCGACTCGGTGGCCTACTCCGGCACCCTCGGCGCCGCCATGACGGCGCTGGTGATGAACGTGCCGGCCATCGCCCTGAGTCAGGCCTTCCACAGCCCGGAGCCGGTGCCATGGGGCACGGCGCTGCGTCACGCACCGGCCCTGATCCGTGACCTGGCGGCCGGGCCGTGGGGCACGGAGCTGTGTTTCAACGTGAACTTCCCCGCCATCGCCCCGGACGCCGTCAGCGGCCGGGCCGTGTGCCGGCAGGGCCGCGGGTCCATTGCCGGGGTGCGTATCGAGGCGCGCATGGACACCCGCGAGAAGCCGTACTACTGGTTCGCCTTCCAGCACGACTACTCGGGGGTGACCGCCGCGGACACGGACATCGAGGCCCTGCGCCACAACCGCATCGCCATCTCGCCGCTGCGACTGGAGCGCAACGACGCAACCCTGGAGGCGGCGCTGGCAGAGCGCCTGGGTGCGGAACGGCCGGGCTGACGCCGCCGTCCGCCGGCTGTGCAGCGCCGTCATCAGGGCAGACAGAGGCTCACGGACTCGGCGATGCACGCCGGCTTGTCCTGGCCTTCCACCTCGATGGTGACGTCGGCGGTGAGCTGAACGCTGCCGTCGTCGCGATCACTGACGTCCTTGATCACCTGGTGCAGGCGCACGCGCGCGCCCGCGGGCACGGGGCCGGTAAACCGCAGCTTGTTCAGACCGTAGTTGATGCGCGCGCTGACGCCCTGAATCTCCAGCAGCTGCTGGGCCAGCATGGGCAGCAGCGAGATGGTGAGAAAACCGTGGGCAATGGTCTGGCCGTAGGGGGACTCCCGGCGGCAGCGCGCCTCGTCGACGTGGATCCACTGGTGATCACCGGTGGCTTCGGCAAACGCGTTGATACGCGCCTGATCCACGGTCACCCAGTCGGTCCTGCCCAGGTCCTTGCCGCTCTGGGCCCTCAGCTCATCGAGACCGTTGACTACCAGCACGGGCTTTCTCCTCTGCTTTGATTCCGCCTTGCGAAACCCAGTTTTAAAAATTTTGCTTCTGAAAGCGAACACCCTATACTGAAACCCATCTGATGGGAAGCGGCCCCCAGGACCTATGTTGCCATGCACAACAACGGCTTGGCGCGCTTCCCGTACGGTCGTTCCGGCGCGTTCGGCCACGCGTAGTCAGTCACCGTTCAAACGGCAAGCCGAATCAGGAGAACATCATGTCCGACGCCGTTATCGTCTCCACCGCCCGCACGCCCCTGGCAAAGTCCTTCCGTGGCGCCTTCAACATGACCCATGGCGCCGATATCGGCGCCCACGCGCTCAAGCACGCCGTGGAGCGTGCCGGTGTGGAGCCGGCCGAGGTGGAGGACCTCATCATGGGTTGCGGCATTCCCGAGGGGGCCACGGGCCATAACATCGCCCGGCAGATTGCCCTGCGCGCCGGCATGCCCATCACCACCGGCGGCACCACCGTGAACCGGTTCTGCAGCTCCGGCCTGCAGACCATCGCCATGGCCGCCCAGCGGGTGCTGGTGGACAAGGTGCCGGTGATGGCCGCCGGCGGCGTGGAGTCCATCACCCTGGCCCAGGCCAACATGAACAAGACCCACCTGCACAACGAGTGGCTGAAGGCGAACAAGCCGGCCATCTACCTCTCCATGATCGAGACGGCGGACATCGTCGCGGAGCGCTACGGCGTCTCCCGCGAGTACCAGGACGAGTACGCCCTGCGCAGCCAGCAGCGCACCGCCGCCGCCCAGGAGAAGGGCTACTTCGACGACGAGATCGTGCCCATGGACGTTGTCCAGGGCTTCAAGGACAAGGAATCCGGCGAGACGTGGACGGAGAACCGCACTGTCAGCAAGGACGAGTGCAACCGCCCCAACACCACCCTGGAAGGGCTGCAGTCGCTGGAGCCGGTGATGGGCCCGGACAAGTTCGTCACCGCCGGTAACGCCAGCCAGCTCTCCGACGGCGCGTCGGCGTGCGTGGTCATGGACGGCAAGCTCGCCGAGCAGCGCAACATCGAACCCCTGGGCATCTTCCGCGGCTTTGCCATCGCCGGCCTGGAACCCGACGAAATGGGCATCGGCCCCATCTACGCCGTGCCCCGTCTGCTGGAGCGCACCGGCCTGAAGATGGACGACATCGACCTGTGGGAGCTGAACGAAGCCTTCGCCTCCCAGGTGCTCTACTCCAAGGATCAGCTCGGCATTCCGGACGAGAAGCTGAACGTCAACGGTGGTTCCATCTCCATCGGCCACCCGTTCGGCATGACCGGCGCCCGCTGCACCGGTCACGCGCTGATCGAGGGCAAGCGCCGCGGCGCCAAATACGTGGTCGTCACCATGTGCGTGGGTGGCGGCATGGGTGCAGCCGGACTGTTCGAAGTCTGCTGATCCCCTGAAACCACAACCCCCGGCGGCACCGTGCCGCCGGGGGTCTTCTTTAAAGACGGGTCTCAACTGCCTGGAGTCAATCAGTCATGGACATCAATTTCACCCCCGAGGAAGAGGCTTTCCGCGAGGAAGTGCGCGCCTTCCTGAAGGAGAAACTGCCCGAGAACGTGCGCCAGAAGGTGCTCAACCACAAGCACCTGACCAAGGACGACCTGGTCAACTGGCAGAAAACCCTCTACGAGAAGGGCTGGGCCGCCCCCGGCTGGCCGAAGAAGCACGGCGGCCCGGGCTGGACCCCGGTGCAGAAGGCCATCTTCGACGAGGAAACCGCCCTGGCGGGCGCGCCGCCGATCATCCCCTTCGGCCTGTCCATGGTCGCCCCGGTGATCATGAACTTCGGCAGCGAAGAGCAGAAGGAGCGCTTCCTGCCGGGCATTCTCTCCAGCGACGACTGGTGGTGCCAGGGCTACTCCGAACCGGGTGCCGGTTCCGACCTGGCCTCGCTGAAGACCCGCGCCGAGCGCAAGGGGGACAAGTACATCGTCAACGGCCAGAAGACCTGGACCACCCTGGGTCAGTACGCCGACTGGATTTTCTGCCTGGTGCGCACCGATCCCGAGGCGAAGAAGCAGGAAGGCATTTCGTTCCTGCTCATCGACATGAACAGCCCCGGCATCACCGTGCGCCCCATCATCACCCTGGACGGCGGCCACGAGGTCAACGAAGTCTTCTTCGACAACGTGGAGGTGCCCGCGGACAACCTGGTCGGTGAAGAGAACAAGGGCTGGACCTACGCCAAGTTCCTGCTCGGCCACGAGCGCAGCGGCATTGCCGGTGTGGGCCGCGGCAAGATGGAGCTGCGCCGCCTCAAGGAGATCGCGGCGAAGGAGCAGAAGAACGGCCGCCCGCTGATCGAGGACACCACCTTCCGCTCCCGCGTGGCGCAGATCGAGATGGAGCTGGACGCCCTGGAGATGACCGACCTGCGCGTCATCGCCGCCGTGCAGCATGGTCAGGCCCCCGGGCCGGAAGCGTCCATGCTCAAGATCAAGGGCACGGAGATCCGCCAGGAGATCTACCACCTGATCCGCCAGGCCGTCGGGCCGTACGCCCTGCCGTTCCAGCCCGAAGCGCTGGGCGACGAAGGCACCGATGACGCCGTGGCGCCGGACTACTGCCTGTCCGCGGCGCCCACGTACTTCAACAACCGCAAGCTGACCATCTTCGGCGGCTCCAACGAGATCCAGAAGAACATCGTCTCCAAGATGATTCTGGGCCTCTGAGCGGGACACACGGTTTACGGAGCAAACACCATGGATTTTTCTCTGACTGACGAACAGCGCATGCTCCAGGACACGGTGGAGCGCCTGGTGCAGGATCAGTACGGCTTCGAACAGCGCCGCGAGTACATGCAGGCGCCCGGCGGCTTCACCCGCGAAATGTGGAACCAGATCGCGGAACTGGGCCTGCTCGGTGTGCCCTTCCCCGAGGAGATCGGCGGCTTCGGCGGCGGCGCCGTCGAGACCATGCTGGTCATGGAAGCCTTCGGCAAGGGCCTGGTGCTCGAGCCCTACGTGGCCTCGGTGGTCACCGCCGGCCAGCTCATCGCCGATGCCGGCAGTGACGCCCAGAAGGAGGCCGTGCTCGAGCCCCTGGTGGGCGGCGAGCTGATTCTCGCCTTCGCCCACGGCGAGCGGGACAACCGCTACAGTAACACCCAGGTGAGCACCCGCGCCGAGCGCAGCGGCGGTGGCTACACCCTGACCGGACAGAAGTCCGTGGTCATGCACGGCGACAGCGCCGACAAGCTGGTGGTGAGCGCACGCACCAGTGGCAACGCCACGGATGCCGACGGCATCAGCCTGTTCCTGGTGGACGCCGGCGCCGACGGCGTCTCCGTCCAGGGCTACCCGACCATCGACGGCCTGCACGCCGCCGAAGTGGAGCTCAAGGGTGTACAGGTGGGCGAGGACGCCCTGATTGGCTCCGAGGGCAAGGCCGCGGAGCTGATCGAGCTCACCCAGGACCGCGGCGCCTTTGCCGTGTGCGCCGAGGCCGTGGGTGCCATGACCGTGGCCTGCGACCTGACCCTGGACTACATCAAGCAGCGCAAGCAGTTCGGCATGCCCATCGGCGCCTTCCAGTCGGTGCAGCACCGCATGGTGGAGATGCGCATGGAGCTGGAACAGGCCCGCTCCGCCACCATGAAGGCCGCGGCCAAGCTGGAAGGCGGCGACGCCGTCGAACGGCGCCGTGCCGTCTCCACCGCCAAGTACCAGGTGGGCAAGGGCGGCCGCTTCGTCTCCGAGCAGTCCATCCAGCTGCATGGCGGCATTGGCATGACGGAAGAGTACAACCTCTCCCACTTCGCCAAGCGCATCGCCATGATCGACAACCAGTTCGGGGACGCCGACGCGCACCTGGACCGGTTCTCGGCGCAGATGGACGTGCCGAAGACGGCGTAAGGGCATACCCGGGCGAATGCCTCGGTCGCCGGTCGGGTGATCCGGTCACGGACCGTCTCCAGCCATGGACGGCTGGAGACGAGCCTACAGGGAAGTACTTGTGGCGTGTCCGTGACCGGATTGCCCGACCGGCGCCCCCTGACCGAAGCCCGGCTGCGGCCATACAGGCGAGCCATCATCTCGCGGCTGAAGCCGCTGTCGCACGGCTCCGACGGATTACTCCACCCCACTGCGCGAGACCACCATGAACAGCCCCATCGTCAACCGCCGTGACCTGGATTTCCTCCTCTACGAACTGCTGGACGTGGAACGGCTCACGGAGCGCGAGCGCTACGCCGAACACAACCGCGAGACGTTCGACGCCGCCATCGAGACGGCGCACCGCGTGGCCGTGGATCACCTCTACCCGCACAACCGCAAGAACGACCTCCAGGAGCCGGAGTTCGACGGCGACACCGTGACCACCATTCCGGAGGTGAAGCAGGCGCTGGACGTGTACTGCGATACCGGCCTGATCGCCGCCGCCCAGGATTTCGACCGCGGCGGCATGCAGCTGCCGGCGACCATCGCGCAGACCTGCACCGCCATCGCCAAGGGCGCCAACGTGGGCACCTTCGCCTACATCGGCCTGACCGTGGCGGCCACGAACCTGATCCTCGCCCATGGCAGCGACGAGCAGATCGAGCGCTACACGCCGCACATGCTGAGCGGCCGCTTCTTCGGCACCATGTGCCTGAGCGAGCCCCAGGCGGGCTCCTCCCTGGGCGACCTGCGCACCCGCGCCACGCCGCAGGACGACGGCAGCTACCGCATCCAGGGCAACAAGATCTGGATCTCCGCCGGCGACCACGAACTCTCCGAGAACATCGTGCACATGGTGCTGGCACGCCTGCCCGACGCGCCGCCGGGGGTGAAAGGCATTTCCCTGTTCATCGTGCCCAAGTACCTGGTCAACGACGACGGCAGCCTGGGCCGGCGCAACGACGTGAAACTCGCCGGGCTCATCCACAAGATGGGTTACCGCGGCACCACCTCCACCATGCTCAACTTCGGCGAGAGCGGCGACTGCGTCGGCTACATGGTGGGTGGCCCCGGCGACGGCCTGAAGTGCATGTTCCACATGATGAACGAGGCGCGCATCGGTGTCGGCCTGGGCGCGGTCATGCTCGGCTACGGCGGCTACCTCCACTCCCGCGACTACGCGCTGGAGCGCCGCCAGGGACGCGCGCCCGGCGAGAAGGACCCCACCACGCCGCAGCGGCTGCTGGCGGAGCACGCCGACGTGCGCCGCATGCTGCTGGCGCAGAAGAGCTACGTGGAGGGCGGCCTGGCCCTGGGGCTGTACTGCGCCACCCTGGTGGACGATGAACGCACCCACCCGGACGCCAGCGCACGGGCCGACGCGGCGCGGCAGCTGGCCATTCTCACGCCCATCATCAAGTCCTGGCCGTCGGACTACTGCCTGCGGGCCAACGATCTGGCCATCCAGATCCTGGGCGGCTACGGCTACACCCGCGAGTACCCGGTGGAGCAGTACTTCCGCGACAACCGCCTGAACCCGATCCACGAGGGCACCCACGGCATCCAGGCCCAGGACCTGCTGGGCCGCAAGGTGCGCCAGGAGGACGGCGCCGCATTCCGCTGCCTGGTGGACGCCATGCGCCGCACCGCGGACGACGTGGACCGGAGCGGCCCGGCAGCCATGGCCGGCCACGCCGATGCCCTGCGGCGCGCCCTGGACACCCTGTGTGACACCACCCAGGCACTGGCTACGGTGGCGGAGACCGGCGATCAGGAGCGCTACCTGGCCAACGCGAGTTACTATCTGGAGATGACCGGGCACATCGTCATGGCCTGGCTGTGGCTGCGGCAAGGGATCACCGCGGCAGACGCAACACCCGCCACGGATGACGACCGGGCGTTCTACCAGGGGAAGCTGGCGGCGTGCCGCTACTTCTTCAACGTGGAGCTGCCCAAGGTCCACTACCACGCGGATCTGCTCCGCCAGGTGGAGGACACCCCGCTGACGACCGAACCCGCCTGGCTATGAACCGGCGGGCCCCGACGAGGAGAACACCATGGACATGAAAACCAGTGATCCCGCACTGAACACCGATTTCGACTCGCTCACCGAGTGGGACGTGCGCGTCCAGCTCGCCGCAGCCTACCGGCTGGTGGCCCACTTCGGCTGGGACGACCTCATCTTCACCCACCTCTCCTGCCGTGTGCCGGGGCCGGAGCACCACTTCCTGCTCAACCCCTACGGCTACCTGTTCCACGAGATCACCGCCTCGTCGCTGGTGAAGGTGGACAAGGATGGCAACGCCGTGGACAAGGATGGCGAAGGCAAGATCAACCCGGCCGGCTTCACCATCCACAGCGCCGTGCACATGGCGCGGGACGACGCCCACGCGGTGATGCACCTGCACGAGCCAAACTGCATGGCCGTCTCCGCCCAGGAAGGCGGGCTCAAGCCGCTCAGCCAGACCGCCATGCTCTGCCAGGCGCATCTGGCGTTCCACGAATACGAGGGTGTGGCCCTGAACCTGGACGAGCGCGAGCGGCTGATCCGGGACATGGGCGACAAGAACATCATGATGCTCTGGAACCACGGCGTGCTCACCGCCGGCAAGACGGTGCCGGAGGCGTTCATCTACCTGTACTTCTTCACCCGCGCCTGCGAGATCCAGGTGCGCGCCGGCAACGGCCCGCACCACCTGCCGGACCAGCAGGCCATCGATACCACCCGGGAGCAGGGCCAGATGCTCGGCGGCGCCGCCAAGCTCGCCTGGCCGGGCCTGCTGCGTATCGCCGACGAGCAGTACCCCGGATTCCGGGAGTGAGGCGGAGATCGTGGTGGTGGACCTGAAGGTCCACCCTACGGGCTGCGGTGCCGGTTGGGGTGATGTGCCCGGGATGGTGGACCTGAAGGTCCACCCTACGAGCTGCGGTGCCGGTTGGGGTGATGTGCCCGGGATGGTGGACCTGAAGGTCCACCCTACGAGCCGCGATGCCGGTTTGGGGGGATATGCCCGGGATGGTGGACCTGAAGGTCCACCCTACGAGTTGCGGTGCCGGTTGGGGTGATGTGCCCGGGATGGTGGACCTGAAGGTCCACCCTACGAGCTGCGGTGCCGGTTGGGGTGATGTGCCCGGGATGGTGGACCTGAAGGTCCACCCTACGAGTTGCGGTGCCGGTTGGGGTGATGTGCCCGGGATGGTGGACCTGAAGGTCCACCCTATGCCTGCGGGATTCCTGCGTGGAGGCGGTGTCGGGCGTAGGGTGGATCTTCAGATCCACCATCCACGAACTCACCTCGTTCTACACCTCGAACAGGTCCTGCAGCGCCGGGGCCATGCGGCGCACGGCGGCTTCGCCCTCGGCGATGGCCTCGGCGGCCCGGTCGAACTCCAGCAGGCCGATGTGGGACAGCCGCGGCGAGATGAGCATGTCCGGCGGATCGCCGGCCATGCGGCTGCGGGTGATGCGGTCCTGCATGATGTTGATGGAGTTCGCCGTCACCTGCAGCAGCCCCGGTGTCGGATCGCCCCCGCGCAACTGCGGCATGGGCGGAACCTTCAGCCAGGGCGCGTGTTCGCGGATGCCGGCGGAGAGGCGGTCCATCCAGTTGGGATCCACCGCCTCCTCTTCCACTTCCGGCTGACGGGGGCGGCGGATGTGCCGCCCCACCAGGTCACCATTCAGGCTCACGGCGATCACGCGCTCCGCGCCCATGGCCCGGCACAGGGAGACCGGCACCGGATTCACCAGCCCGCCGTCCACCAGCCAGCGCCCGTTGTGCTGCACGGGTGTGAAAATGCCCGGCAGCGAGATGGAAGCGCGCACCGCCTCCGGCAGCCCGCCGTCCCGCAACCAGACCTCGAGCCCCGTTTCCAGCTCCGTTGCCACCACGCCCAGGGGCAGGCGCAGATCCTCGAAACGTGCCTCGCCGAAATGCTCGCGGAAGGTCTTGACCAACCGTTTGCCCTCGAAGAAGCCACCACTGGAGAACCCCAGATCCATGTAGCCGATGATGTCGCGACGGCTGAGGCGCATCACCCACTCTTCGAACGCCTCCAGGGCGTCCAGCCCGTAGATGGACCCGACAATGGCGCCGACCGAGGTGCCGGCCACCAGATCGGGCTCGATATCCATTTCGGCCAGCGCCTTGATGACGCCGATATGCGACCAGCCCCGGGCGGAGCCGCCGCCGAGGGCGAGACCGATGCGGGGCCGGGAAGGACGGGGACTGGGCACGAACGCGATTCCATGGCATTGCTGGTGAATGAGCCCGCCATGATACCGCCGTGACACCGGCGTCGGGAATGGATTCGACGTCAGCCGCTTACGACACCTGCCCGCAGCAGCTGTCCGCGCCGGCATCGCGCCCGACACCGGCCCCCTCCACGCCGCTCCGCCGCCATTCCACCAGTTGCGCCACCACGGACAGGGCGATCTCTTCCGGCGTGCGGGCGGCGATGTTGACCCCCGCCGGTGCGTGCACACGGGCCAGGGCCTCGGCGGACGCGCCGCGCTCCTCCATGTCCCGCAGCAGGGCGTCCCGCTTGCGTCGGCTGGCGATCAGCGCGATCCGCTCGACGCCCGTGCCGATGGACGCCTCCAGCGCCGCCCGGTCGCCCTGCCCCTGGGTTGCCACCACGGACCAGCGGGCCGACGGCCATTCGGCCGGGACGTCGTGACCCGCCGCATGCCGCCTGGCACCCGGGAAACTGGCGGCGTCCGTATCCGGCGCCAGCACCTGGACACTCAGCCCGACGCGGGTCGCCATTTCCACCACATGCCGGGCCACTGGCGCGCTGCCGTGGACGCGCACCACCGGCGGCGGCAGCATGGGCTCGATGAACAGGTCCACGGTGCCCTGGCTGGCACAGCGCATGTCGAAATCGATCACGCCATCCTCTCCCTTGCTGCTGCTCCCCGGGGGTGAGACGCGGATCAGGCGCGGCTCGCCGTCGGCCAGGGCGTCCTTCACCGCGCGCAGCACGGCGCCGCTGGCGCAGCCCCCGCCGATCCAGCCGTGCACGGCACCGGCCATGGTGATCACCGCTCGGGATCCCGGTTTGCCGGAGGTTGGCGCCAGGGTCCGGACCACCGTGACCAGGGCGCAGGGGGTGCCCTCAGTGCGAAACCGCTGCAGGTGGCTGAAGACGTCGTCACTGCTGATCATCGGTGTCCCTCATAGGCGTACCAGGTCCTGCTCCAGCGCCATCAGGCTCTCCAGGGTGTGCGCCGGCGCAAGCCGGTCCAGGTAAGGCAGCGCCGCTTTCATGGCCCGCGCCTCCGGGGCGTAGCCCTGGCGCCCCATGAGCGGGTTGAGCCAGATCAGGCGTCCGGCCCGGCGACGCAGCTCGGCGAGGGCACCGGTGAGCACGTCGATATCGCCGGTGTCGAGCCCGTCGCTGAGCACGACCACCACGGTGCGGCGCCGGACGCCCCCGCCGTACTGGCGGTT
Source organism: Aquisalimonas asiatica (assembly GCF_900110585.1). Taxonomy (NCBI): domain Bacteria; kingdom Pseudomonadati; phylum Pseudomonadota; class Gammaproteobacteria; order Chromatiales; family Ectothiorhodospiraceae; genus Aquisalimonas; species Aquisalimonas asiatica. The sequence continues at coordinate 422,130 of NZ_FOEG01000002.1, forward strand.
GAATGCGGCCAGGCTGTCCCCGATCCGGGTGCCGCCGTTCCAGCCCGACGCCACCAGGGCGAGCTTCTCGCCCATGCGCTCGGCGGCGGGCTCGGCAAGGGCGTCGGTGACGCGGATCAGCCGCGTGTGGAAGACGAAGGCCTCGGAGCCGGGAAATGCCGTCAGCGCCCCGGCGGCGAAGCGCAGGAACCGGTAACTGTAGAGGTTCATGGAGCGGCTGGCGTCCACCAGCAGAACGAGATTCGGCGGCTGCCGCCGCGGGCGCTGCCAGACCGGATCCACGGGCACACCGCCCCGGCCGATACTGTTGCGCAGCGTGCGCCGGAGGTTGAGATGCCGCCCCTTGCGCACGACCCGCCAGCGCCGCCGCAGGCGGTATTTCCAGCGCCGCGCCATGCGGTCGGTGAGTGCATCCAGGGCGCGACGCTCCGCCGGGTCGTGCAGGTGGCGGAAATCGGTGCGCCCCAGCCCCTCGCGCCGGCTCGCCCCTTCCCGGGCACCACCGGGTTCGGCATCTTCGCTGCCGTCGTCGCCGGCTCTGTCCGGCTGCGACTGCGGCTCGCCCCCGGACCGCCCCGGCACCGGTTGCAGCCCGCCGCCGGGGCCGCTGGCCCGAGTGCGCGTGCCGCGCTTCGGAAACCAGTAGTCGCTGAACAGGGTATCGAACTCCCGCCACTGATCGGGCGTCCCGCAGTACAGGGCGCGCAGCGCGTCGCGCAGCTGCTCGCGGTGATCCACACCGACGGTCTCGGCGATGCGCAGGGCATCGTGCTGCTCTTCGATGCCCACCGGCCAGCCCCGGGCGCGCAGGGTCCGGGTCAGCCCCATGAGGCCCCGCGTGACCGGCGTGATCCGGGTCGCCGGCGTGTTCATCGCGCCCCCGCCGCCAGCGCACTCACCTGTTCGGGGGTAAGCGCGTCTCGGTCCTGGCGGGTCTTGACCAGGCAGGAGAGCGTCTCCAGCAGGGTCTCCGGGTCCGCGTCCAGCCGCTCCACGCCCAGCCCGTTCAGCGCCGCCGCCCAGTCCAGGGTTTCGGCAACACCGGGCGCCTTGCGCAGGCCCTGCTGACGCAGGGACTGGACGAACCGCACCACCTGCCGGGCCAGTGCGTCGTCCACCTCCGGCAGGCGTGCACGCAGAATCGCCTGCTCCTTCTCCGCCGTGGGGTAGTCCAGATAGTGGTACAGGCACCGCCGCCGCAGGGCGTCGGAGAGTTCGCGGGTGGCATTGGACGTGAGCAACACCCGCGGCCGGCTGGTGGCGGTGATGGTGCCCAGCTCCGGAATGGTGATCTGGAACTCCGCCAGCACCTCCAGCAGAAACGCCTCGAACTCCTCGTCGGCGCGGTCGATCTCGTCCACCAGCAGCACCGGCGGCTCGGGCTGGCTGATGGCCTCCAGCAGCGGCCGGCGCAGCAGGTAGCGCTCGGAGAAGATCGCGTCCTCGGCCTCGGGGCCGCTGCGGCCCTCGGCCTCCAGCAGCCGGATGGCCAGCAGCTGGCGCTGGTAGTCCCACTCGTAGACGGCGGTCTGGGCGTCCAGCCCCTCGTAGCACTGCAGCCGGATCATGCGGCAGTCGTGCACGGCGGCCAGGGCCTTGGCCACTTCCGTCTTGCCGACGCCGGCCTCCCCCTCCAGCAGCAGCGGCCGGCCGAGACGGTCGGACAGGGAGAGCGTCGCCGCCAGGGCCGGCTCCGCCACGTAACCGGCCTCGGCGAGACGCTGCCTGTACGCTGCGGGATCCAGCATCACCTGCGCCTCACTTGCGCCCGAACAGCCCTTTGATCATCTGCCACAGCATCGCCAGGGCGTTCATCTCCTTCGGGCCCTCATCGAGCCGGCGGCGCGCCTCCTCGGCGGCCGCGCCCTCGCCCTGGGCGGCGACGCGGTTGCGGAAGGTGTCCACGAAGTCCTGCAGCATGCGGTCGGAGACGCTCTCGAGCATGCGCCCGCCGAAGGAGGCGAGCTTGCCCTTGAGCTCGATGCGCGTGCTGCCCACCAGCTCGCAGTGGCCCTGCCCCCTGTCCTCGATACGGGCCGTGAGGGTCATGGTGGCGCTGGAGCTGCCCTTGGTATCGCCGCCCCGGCCGGCCATACGCAGTTCGTGCCGATCCGGGTCGATGCCCAGCACCTCGATGTCGCCCTTGAAGCTGGAGGTCACCGGGCCGACCCGGAGTTTCATCTCGCCCAGGTAGGTGTTCTCGCCGGTCTGCTCGACGATGGCGGCACCGGGCATGCACGAGGCCACCTGATTGACGTCCTGCAGCAGCGCCCAGGCGGCATCCGCCGGCACGTCCAGCGGGTAGTTGCGATCCAGGGTGACCTCCATGCCCTTGCTGCTGCCACCCTTGTCCGGGGAGCTGATGGCCGCGGCGGAGCCACCGGCGGCATCGCCCGTCGGCGGCCGGCGCTTCGGTTCGAACGGCACCACGTTGGCCGCCTCCGGCCGCTGGTCCAGCTTGAGGGCATGCAGGGTCTGCCACACGCGGTAGGCGTTGTGCGGCATGTTCACATGACCGCTGCCGAACTGCTCCAGGGCGTCGTTGATGGCGTTGGAGAAGCAGGGAATGCCGCCCACGTGGGAGGACTCCCCCACCCCCTTGGCGCCGATGGGATGGTGCGGCGACGGGGTCACCGTGTGATCCAGCTCCCAGTAAGGCGTCTCCACCATGGTGGGCAGGAAGTAGTCCATGAGCGACGCGCCCTGGATGTTGCCGGCGCCGTCGTAGGGCAGCTCCTGCCCCATGGCCACGGCGAACGCCTCGCACAGGCCACCGTGCACCTGCCCCTCGATGATCATGGGGTTGATGCGGGTGCCGCAGTCGTCCAGGGCGTAGAAGCGGCGGATGGCCGTCTCGCCGGTGTAGCGGTCGATGTCCACCACGCACAGGTAGGCGCCGAAGGGGTAGGTCATGTTGGGCGGGTCGTAGTAGTCCACCGCCTCCAGCCCCGGCTCCATGCCCTCGGGCACGTTGTTGTAGGCCGCCCAGGCGATCTTCGGCATGTCGGTGACCTGATCCGGCACGCCCTTCACCCGGAAGCCCTCGCCGGTCCACTCCAGATCGTCCTCGCTCACCTCCATGAGGTGGGCGGCGATCTTCTGCGCCTTGTCGCGGATCTTGCGCGCGGCGCGCGCCGTGGCGGCACCGGCCACGGGCGTGCTGCGGGAGCCGTAGGTGCCGAGGCCGTAGGGGGCGGTGTCGGTATTGCCCTCTTCGATGATGATGTTCTCGGAGGGCAGGCCGATCTCGCTGGCGATGATCTGGCCGTAGGTGGTCTCGTGGCCCTGCCCCTGGGTCTTGGTGCCCATGCGCGCGATGACGCTGCCCGTGGGGTGCACGCGGATCTCGGCGCTGTCGAACATGCCCACACCGAGAATGTCGCAGTTGCGCGTGGGCCCGGCGCCGACGATCTCGGTGAAAGTGCACAGGCCGATACCCATGATCTCGCCGCGCTCACGCTTCTCGCGCTGCTCCCGGCGCAGGCCCTGGTAATCGCAGGCGTCCATGACCTGCTGCAACGCCGTGGGGTAGTCGCCGCTGTCGTACTCCCAGCCCAGCGCCGACTGGTAGGGGAACTGCTCCGGCTGGATGAAGTTCTTCATGCGGATCTCGGCCTTGTCCATGCCGAGCTTCACGGCGAGCACGTCGATCATGCGCTCGATGAAGTAGCACGCCTCCGTCACCCGGAACGAGCAGCGGTAGGCAACGCCACCCGGGGTCTTGTTGGTGTAGACGCCGTCCACCCGCGCGTAGGCGGTCTTGATGTCGTAACTGCCGGTGCAGATGTTGAAAAAGCCGGCTGGCCACTTGCTCGGGTCGGCGCAGGCATCGAAGGCGCCGTGGTCGGCAAGCACGTAGGCGCGCAGCCCGAGGATCCGGCCATCCTCGGTGGCGGCCAGCTCGCCGGTCATGTGGTAGTCACGGGCGAAGGCGGTGGTGGAGAGGTTCTCGATGCGGTCCTCGATCCACTTCACCGGCCGGCCCAGAACGATGGAGGCGACGGTGGCCACCACGTAACCGGGATAGACGCCCACCTTGTTGCCGAACCCGCCGCCGATGTCCGGGGCGTTGATGTGCACCTTGCTCTCGGGGATGCCGGAGAGCGTGGAGAAGACGGTGCGCACCACGTGCGGCGCCTGGGAAGTGAGGTGCACCGTGAGCTCGCCCTTGACCTTGTCGAAGGACGCGACACAGCCACAGGTCTCCAGCGGGCAGGGGTGCACCCGCGGGTAGAGCATGTCCTGCTTGACGGTGACCGCCGCCTCGCTGAACACCCTGTCGGTGGCCTCGGCATCGCCCACGTCCCACGTGAACACGTGGTTGTGGTGGATGCGCTTGCTGTGGGCGCCCTCGGTCTGGCCCTCCAGATCATCGCGGATCACCACGGCATCGTCGTCCATGGCGCGGTGCGGGTCCACCAGCGCCGGCAGCTCCTCGTACTCCACCTCCACCATCTCGATGGCATCGGCGGCGATGTAGCGGTCGTCGGCGATGACCATGGCCACTTCCTGGTTCTGGAAGCAGACCTTGCCGTCGGCGAGCACCATCTGCTTGTCGCCGGCCAGGGTGGGCATCCAGTGCAGTCCGAGGGGGGCCAGGTCCTCGGCGGTGAGCACGGCGTGGACGCCGGGCATGGCCAGGGCCTTGTCCTTGTGAATGGCCTTGATGCGGGCGTGGGCGTGGGGGCTGCGGACGAAGTCGCCGTAGACCATGCCCGGCAGCTGGATGTCGTCCACGTAGTTGCCCTTGCCCTGAATGAAGCGTGCATCCTCGGCACGCCGTCGGCGGCAGCCAACCCCGCCCAGCCGCTCGTTACGCTCCAGCTCGTCAGCGGTTATCGCCATGGAACACGCCTCCTCCTCGATTCAATGCCACCGGCGGCACGCCTATTCGGCGGACTCGGCCTCGGGCTGATTCATCTTGCCGCTCGCCGCCTGCACCGCGTTGATGATGTTCTGGTAGCCGGTGCAGCGGCAGAGGTTACCGGCCATGCCGTGGCGGATCTCCTCGGCCGTGGGGCTCGGGTTCTCCTGCAGGAAGCGGTAGGCGCGCATGAGCATGCCCGGCGTGCAGAAACCGCACTGCAGTCCATGTTCCTGGAAGAACGCCTCCTGCAGCGGATGCAGGCCGTCGGCACCGGCCAGGCCCTCCACCGTGCGGATGTCGGCGCCCTGGCACTGCGCGGTGAGCACCGTGCAGGACTTCACCGAGGCGCCGTCCAGATCCACGGTGCAGGCGCCGCAATGGGAGGTCTCGCAGCCGATGTGCGCGCCGGTCAGGCGCAGACGGTCGCGCAGGGTGTGGATCAGCAGCTCGCGGCTGTCCACGGCCACATCCGTGGACTGCCCGTTGATGGTCACGGTGACGGCGTGCTTGCCCATGCTCACTCCCCCCTGGTGCGCCGCAGCGCGGTGGTGATGGCGCGACGGGTCATCTCGCCGGCCATGTGCGTCTTGTACTCGGGGCTGCCGCGCAGGTCGGCCGCCGGCTCGCAGATGCTCATGGCGGCCTGCGCCGCACGTTCGATGGCGGCAGCGTCCACCGTATGACCCACCAGCACCTCTTCCGCGTCTTCGGCGCGCAGGGGCGTGGGGCCGACGTTGGTCAGCGTGATCCGCGCGCGCCGGCAGGTGTCACCCTCCATCTCCAGCAGGCAGCACGTCGCGGCCGTGGCGTAATCCCCGGTCTTGCGCTTGAACTTGGCGTAGGCCCAGCCGTGATCCGCGGCCGGGACCGGGACGCGGATGGCGGTGACCAGGTCGTCGTCGCGCAGTGCCGTCAGGTATGGCCCCAGGTAGAAGCCGTTGGCCGGCTCCCGGCGTTCGCCGGCCGCGCTGCGGATCACGAACTCCGCCTCCAGCGCCATGAGCACCGCGGGGTGATCGTTGCCGGGATCGCCGTGCAGGGCGTCCCCACCGATGGTGCCGCGATTGCGCACCTGGGGATCGGCGATGAGCCGTGCCACCTCGGGAAGCACGGGGCAGCGCTGCTGCAGGATCGCCGAGTCGATCAGGGCGTTCTCGGAGGTCATGGAGCCGATGACCAGCAAGTCGCCCTCCTCGCTGATACCGCGCAGCTCGGCGATGCCGTTCAGATCGATGAGATGGGCGGGCTCGGCAAACCGCAGTTTCATCATGGGGAGCAGACTGTGGCCACCCGCGAGCAGTTTGCCGCTGTCACCATGCCGGGCCAGCAGCGCCACGGCCTCGTCCACTCCGCTGGCCGAGTGGTACTCGAAGTTGCCAGGGATCATGCGCGCACCTCTTGGGGTGTCGTTCTCGAGCCTCGCCGGGCCTGAGCCCGGCGCCTCCTCCCGGCGGCCGCAGCCGCCCTGCTCCCGAGTACAAGACACGGACGGGCGGGCCGCAAGCGCCCCTGCACCAATGGCGGCCCTGGCGACATGAACGGCAGTCTGGGTGCGTGAATGTCAGGCGAGGCCGAACAGCCCCTTCACCTGTGCCGCATTGCTGCGGCTGACGGGGATGCGCGACTCGGTGGGATCCTGCATGACCAGCAGGTGCTGCTCCTGCTCGCGCTCCAGGGCAACGGCGTGCGCCAGATTGACCATGTAGCTGCGGTGCACACGCAGGAAGCGGGCGGGGTCCAGCCGCCCCTGCAGGTCGGCCAGGGAGAGATTGCACAGGTAGTGCTCGCCGCCCATGGCCACTTCGGTGTAATGGCCGCCCGCCTTCAGGTAGACCACGTCCGCGAGGTCCAGCAGCATCACCCGGTTGTGCTTGTAGACCGGGAGCTTGAACAGCTGCCGCCGCTCCACATCCTCGTCCGGCAGCGCCTCCCGGGAGGTTTCGTCGGTCACGTCGAAGAAGACCAGGCAGGCCCCCACCGCCTCCCCGCCGGTGCCGAAGATCCGCGACAGCTTGATCAGGAGGACGCGGTCCGGGATGTTGATCATCATGGTCATGGGCGGCGGCGACCGGGCGGGACAGCCGTCGGTGCGGCGGGCGGAATCGAGCAGCCAGGCGATCTTCTCGCGGCTTTTCTCCGGGTGCAGCTGCAGCACTTCCCGGCCGAGCACTTCACCAACGGCCACCCCCAGGATCTGGCTGGCAACACCGTTCATGCCGACCACGTGGTTGTTGTCGTCGAGCCAGATGACCCCGGGATCGAACTGCTGCAGCCGGTGTTCGAACGTGGACATGTCAGGCAACCTCGGTCAGGACGCACGGGCCATGCCGGCAACCGCCGCCATGGCCACTACCTACCCGCGCGCCGCGGTCCAGCGGGCGAAAGCCACACCGCCCACGGCGCCGCCCAACGCCATGAGCGCCATGCCGAACGGGCTGCGCGCAGCCGCCACCGGCGTCACCGGCAGTACGGCGGCCATGATCACCAGGGCACACATCACGCCGACACCACCGGCGAGAAAATACAATGCCATGCGCGCATCGGGCGCCCGACGCGCCAGCAGACCGGCAACGGGGAACGCCAGCAGCAGTGCCGCCGCCACCACCAGGGCCCAGACCGGCGCGAAGCCGAACAGGTCACGCACGGTCACGCCCAGCCACTGGGCGGGCGTCACCTCGACACCCAGTGAGACAATCGCCGCCATGCTGAACTGGCTCTGGACGATAGAGCCGAGCACAGCGGCCACGGCCACCGCACCGATCCATGCCACTCCGTACCGCACTGCTGATTTCATTCCAGTCATGGTGTAAACAGAGTCGTCAGTATGCTGCTATGGTGTCAATTCCCGATTGCCACAGGGTCGCACGAATGCCCCCGAAGCGCGTACTGGCCGCCGCGCTCGCAACCGCTCTGGCTGTCATCATGCCATCCGTTGCAGCAGCGAGCCCCGAACATCAGCGCGAGACCATCGCCGACGATCTGCGCCACCCCTGGTCACTGGCCTTTCTGCCGGATGGCCGCATGCTGGTCACCGAGCGCGAAGGCGGCCTGCGCGTGATCGAGGACGGCACCCTGCATGACGATCCGGTGGCGGGGCTGCCGGACATCTACGTGCGCAACCAGGCGGGCCTGTTCGACGTGCAGCCCCACCCCGACTGGGACGACAACGGCTGGATCTACCTGAGCTTCGCCCACGGCAGCGACAGCGCCAATACCCTGCGCGTCATCCGCGGGCGCCTGGACGATCACCGGCTCACGGACATCGAGACCATCTTCACCGCCGAGCCCACCCGCGACACGCCGGTCCACCTGGGCGGTCGCCTGCTGTTCCCGGGCGATGGCACCCTGCTGGTCACCTACGGTGACGGCTTCGACTACCGCGAAGACGCGCAGCGGCTGGACAACCACACCGGCACCATCCTGCGCCTCACGGACGATGGCGACGTGCCGGCGGACAACCCGTTCGCGGAGGCGCCCGACGCGCGCCCGGAGATCTTCAGCTACGGCCACCGCAACGTCCAGGGCGTGATCCGCGATGCCGACAACGACCGCCTCTGGGCCCACGAACACGGCCCCCGCGGCGGTGACGAGCTGAACGTGCTCACCCCCGGCGGCAACTACGGCTGGCCCGTGGCCACCCACGGCGTGGACTACTCCGGTGCGCGCATCACGCCGCACACCTCGCTCCCGGACATGGAAGACCCGGTGTACGTCTGGACCCCGGCCATCGCGCCCGCCGGCATGGCCCAGTACCGGGGAGAGGCGTTCCCGGAGCTGGATGGCGACCTGCTCATCGCCGGGCTGGTGGCACGCAGCATCATCCGGGTTCAGCTCGACGGCACGACGGTCACCGACACCAGCCGGCTGTTCGAGGACCTGGACCGGCGCATGCGCGATGTCCGGGTCGGCCCGGATGGCGCGATTTATCTGCTCACGGACCACGCCGATGGCGAACTCATCCGCATCACACCAGCAAACGGAGACCAGTGAACTGACTACGGCAGCGCCGGCGGGCGAGAAACGCAATGTCGCCATTCTCGCCATCAACCAGGCGCTGTTCCTGATCACGTCGATCACGGTCATGACCCTGGGCGGGCTGGTGGGCCAGCAACTGGCGGCAACGCCGGCGCTCGCCACCCTGCCGGTGGCCGCCATGATGGTGGGCACGGTGGCCTTCACCCTGCCCGCTTCGCTGTTCATGAAACGCTACGGCCGCCGGCCGGGCTTTCTCATCGGCGCCATCTGCGGCGGCGGCCTGGGCGGCGCGATCGCCGTGGCCGGCATTGTCGTCTCCAGCTTCTGGCTGTTCTGTCTCGGCAACCTGCTGCTCGGGCTCTACCAGGGTTTCGCCATGTACTACCGGTTTGCCGCCGCGGATGTCGCCTCCGACGCCTTCCGCAGCCGTGCCATCTCCCTGGTCATGGCCGGCGGCGTCATCGCCGCCTTTCTCGGGCCCTGGAACGCCAGCCAGGCAACCGCCCTGTTCGCCGCCGCCCCCAACGCCGGCCCCTACGCCGTGATCATCGCACTGGCACTGGCGGGCTCCGGGCTGCTCGCGTTCCTGCGGGTGCCCGCGGCCAGCGAACCACCCCCGGACGCCGTGACCCGCTCCTTCGCCGACATCGCGGGGCAACCCGCATTCCGGGTCGCACTCATCACCGCGGCCGTTGGCTATGCCATCATGATCCTGGTCATGACCGCCACGCCCCTGGCCATGCAGGCCGAGGGCTTCGGCATGCGCGAGGCCGCCATGGTCATGCAGTGGCACGTGCTCGGCATGTTTGCCCCCTCGTTCATTACCGGCCACCTGATCGCCCGCTTCGGCCTGGGCAACATGCTGCTCACCGGCTGCGCCGTGCTGGTGGCCTCGGTGGTCGTCGCCGTCAGCGGCGCCACCTTCACGCACTTTCTCACGGCACTGATCCTGCTCGGCATCGGCTGGAATTTCCTGTTCGTCGGCGGCAGCACGCTGCTGACCCAGACCCACACGCCGGCGGAACGGGGCAAGACCCAGGGCGCCAACGACCTGGTGGTGTTCTCCCTGGTGGCGGTCGGGTCGCTGCTGTCGGGGCTGCTGTTGCACAACGTCGGCTGGACCTGGCTGAATCTGCTGATGCTGCCGGCAGTGGCAGTGACCGCCATCGCCGTCTGGCGGCTGCAGCGCTTGCAGTCCCGACCCTAGTCAGGGTCAAGTTTTCCGGTGGCCGGCCGACACGTCCGGGGACACGCGCAGTCGGCCGTGACCAACCCCGCCGACGCGCGCCACGCTACCCGACGGCCTGACGAGGACGGATACCGTGCATGGTCCCTTCAGCACACGCCTGATCACCCTTGCCGCAGTACTCCTGTTGCTGCACGCCCTTGCTCTGGGCGGTATCGCCATGGGGTTGATGCCCACCGGCGTCATCGCGGTGCTCACGCTCGGCGCCGGCGTGCTGATCGCGGCCGCAGCCATCCACCTCTGGGGCACCCGCGCGGACCGTGCCGTACACGAGCTGCGCGCGGGGCTGGACCGCATCCACGGCAGCGGCGGCGACCTCAGTGGCGACCTGTCGCAGGACAGCGCCGATCTCGCCGGCGTGGACTCGGCCAGTGAGCAGGTGGTGGCCCAGCTCCGGGAGACCCTGGGCGACCTGCGCTACCGCGCGCTGGATATCGCCGTGGAAGCGGCCCGCCTGCGCAAGACCACCGGCAGCGCCGAGCAGCGGGCCGAGGATCAGGAGTCCTACTCCCAGCTCATCTTCCAGTCCAGCGAAGAGACCACCCGGGCGCTGGAGGACATCTCCGGGCGCAGCAACGTGATGTCCGCCAACAACGCCGAAAACCTGGAACAGGTGCGCAGCTCCCGGGACGAGCTGGGCCACGCCTCGGACCGCATCACGGAGATGAGCCGGCGCTTCGAGCAGTTCGCGGAGACCGTGGGCCGGCTCACGGACAGCGCCGGACAGATCCGCTCGATCATGAACCTGGTGCAGGGCTTCTCCAACCAGACCAACCTGCTCGCCCTGAATGCCGCGATCGAGGCCTCCCGGGCGGGCGAGGCGGGCCGCGGTTTCGCGGTGGTCGCCGAGGAAGTCCGCGATCTCGCCAGCAAGGTGCACGAGGCCACCAGCCAGATCGACGGCATCGTCGCGGAGATGGATACCCAGGTGCAGGAGACCGTGGCCGGCAGCGAGCAGATGCGCCAGTACGCGGAAGAGACCCGAATCGCCGTGGGCGGCGCCACGGACACCTTTGCCGGCATGGTGGACGCGCTGGAGAACGCCCACGGCGAGCTGATCGCCATCGGCACCTCCATCGAGGAGCTGACGGTCACCAACCAGGACATCCATGCCCGCAGCACGGACATCCGCGACCTGGGCCAGCAGGTGCACCAATCCATGCGCGAGTCCGCCGCGTTCTCCGCCACGCTCCGCGAGGCATCGGAGCGGAGCATGGCGCTGCTGGCCCGCTATCGGCTGGGCGAGGGGACCCTGGAGAGCATCCTCGACACGGCGACGACCTACCGCGATCACATCCAGCGCACGCTGGAGGCGATGCTGGCCGAGGGGGTCAACCTGTTCGACCAGGACTACCAGTGCGTGTTCGACGGCAACCCGAAGAAATACACCACCGCCTATACCGAGGCCTTTTCCCGCCGCTTTCAGGACATGATCGACGCCGGCCGGGATGCAATCCCGGGCGGTGCCTATATGCTGATCATCGACCGCGCCGGTTACGCGGCCATCCACCACTCGAACGTCTCGGAGCCGACCACCGGCGACCCGGAGCACGACGTGCCGCGCAGCCGTCACCAGCGCATCTTCGCCGACAACGACACGGAAATCCGTCGCGCACGCAACACCGACCCGCTGCTGCTGCAGACCTACCTGCGGGATACGGGAGAGGTCTTGAACGATCTCTCGCTGCCCATCATGCTGCAGGACCGGCACTGGGGGGCGCTGATCTGCGGATTCCGCCCCGACGTGGTCATGCGACAGCACCAGGAGTAATGCCGCTCTACGGGCGGCGCCAACGCGGATCGCCCATGGATACAACACCACCCCGGTGGCTGCTGCCCGCCATCGTTATTGCCCAGCTGCTCGCCACCAGCCTGTGGTTTGCGCCCAACGCCGTTATCGGCGATCTGCAGGAGGCCTGGGGCACGGATGGCGGCGAAGGCATCGTCACCACGGCGGTCCAGCTCGGCTTCATCACCGGCACCCTCTGCTTCGCCCTCCTGGCCATTGCCGACCGATTTCACCCGGGCAACGTGTTTCTCCTCTCGGCGCTCGTGGGCGCCGGCGCGAACGCCAGCGTGCTGCTGGCCCCGGAACAGTTCGGCGCCGTCCTCGTGGCGCGCTTCATCGTCGGCTTCTCGCTCGCCGGCGTATATCCGGTGGGCATGAAGATGGCGGCCGGTTGGTACGGCGGCGGGCTCGGTCGGGCCCTGGGTTTCCTGGTCGGCGCACTGGTGCTGGGAACCGCCTCGGCCCACCTGATCAGCGCCGTTGGCGTCACCTGGGACTGGCAGGCCGTGATCCTTGGCACCTCGGCCCTGGCGGTGGTCGCCGGGGTGATCGCCCGCAGCGTACCGGAGGGCCCGAACCTGAAGCGCAGCGGCGCCGTCCGCTTTGCCGGCGTGTTCCGCGCTTTCCGCGTTCCCCGCTTTCGCGCCACGGTCATGGGCTATTTCGGCCACATGTGGGAGTTGTACGCGCTCTGGGCATTCATTCCCGTGTGGTTCATGGCCTATGGACTGGAGGGCCAGGCCCTGTCCATGGCGGCCTTTGTCTTCATCGGTGTCGGCGCTCTGGGCTGCGCCGCCGGCGGCCTGCTGGTGGAGCGGTTCGGTGGTGGCCGGGTGGCCATTGCCCAGCTCGGCACCTCGGCGCTGTGCTGCCTCCTGTCGCCGCTGATGCTCGCGGCACCACCGTGGCTGTTCGCCGTATTCGTGGTGGTCTGGGGCATCACCGCCGCCGGGGATTCACCCCAGTTCTCCGCCCTGAACGCCCGCCATGCGCCGGTGGACATTGTCGGTTCGGCGCTGACGCTGACCAACTGCATCGGTTTCTCCATCAGCATCGGCAGCCTGATGCTCCTGGAGTGGCTGCAGTTCCGGGTCGAGCCCGCCTATCTGCTGATTGCGCTGCTGCCGGGTCCGTTGCTCGGGCTGCTCGCCGCACGCCCCCTGTGGACACGTCAGGACGGCGACTGACCGGCGGCCAGGGGCAGGCTGAGGGTAAACGTGGACCCGTCGCCCTCCTCGCTGACGACCGTGAGGTCTCCCTCCATGGCCTGGGCCAGTTCGCGGCTGATGGCCAGGCCCAGGCCGACACCGCGGCGGCGCACGGCATTGTCGTCGTTGTCGAGCTGTGTGAACGGCTGGAAGATCCGGCCCCGGTCGGCTGCGGGAATCCCCGGCCCGGTATCGGCAACGTGGATCAGCACCTGGCGGCCCCGCTCCTCCCAGCGCACGGTGACGACGCCGCCCGGTGGCGTGAACTTGGCGGCGTTGGCGAGGACGTTGATGAGAATCTGCTGGATCCGGTCCGGATCCGCAGTCACACACACACCGGCGGGGCCATCCTCGCGCCGGTAATTCACCCCGCAACGGTCGAACTCCTGCCCCACCAGCGCTTCCACACGCTCCAGTGCCGTGGCCACCGGCAACCGCGTCAGGTTGATCGCCAGCTCCGTGGTGCCCATGCGGGTATAGCCCAGGATGTCGTTCACCAGGGTGTTCAGGTAACGCCCCGCCTCGTGAATGTAGCCCAGCTGGGCCTTCTGCTCGGCGTTGATCTCCCCGGCATGGCCGGCACGCAGCAGATCGGAGAAACCGATGATGGCGTTCAGCGGCGTGCGGAACTCGTGGGACATGGTGGACAGGAAGCGCTCCTTGGCACGGGCGGCCTCCTCGGCCTCGCGCCGGGCCTGCACCAGCTCGCTTTCGTAGTCGCTGCGCATGGGCGCCGCGAGGATGGCGTAATCCACCACATCCTCTTCCCCGGCGCGCCGGCGGGCGTTGAGGATGACGGGGACCGGCTCGCCGGTGGTGCTCAGCAGCCGCAGATACACTTCGCTGACGCTCCCCTGCAGCTTGAGGAGCGGGCGCATGTGCGTCTGGTGAAAGATGCGGCTGGGCGCGTCCATGAACGCGGTGAGGCGCTGGCCCATCAACCGATCAGGCCCGTCACACCCCAGCATCCGCGCCAGGGTGGCATTGGCCCCCAGCACCACGTCGCCGGCATCCAGATGCGCGATTCCGCAAGGGACATTATCCAGTCGTCCGTCGGTTCCCATTCCATCAACCTCGGCCAGGGAGGTCGGCCGCCGGCCGATCAGCGCCCGTTCCGGGAGGGTGGCGCACGGAGATAGTCCCGCAGGATCGATGCGGTCGCTTCGGGCGCGCTCACGTGCGGGAAATGTCCGCTGGCCTCGATCATGCGCAGGGTGCTCCCGGGCGTGTGTTGTTGCAGATACTCTCCCACCTCCGGCCGCGCCAGCGCATCATCCGTGCAGTGGATGATCAGCGAGGGCACTGTCGCACGGGGCAGCAGGTCACGGTTGTCGGAGAGAAAGGCAACCTCGGCAAACTCCCGCGCTATCCCCGGCGTATTCGCGGCCAGGGAGTGCGCCAGCTCGTCGGTGAGTTCGGGCTGCTCCGGGTTCTGCATCACCGTGGGCGCCAGCATGCGGGCCCAGCTGGCGAAGTTGTGCTCCATCATGTCCAGCAGGCTGAGGATGTCCTCACGGTCAAACCCGCCGGTGAATCCGGGCGGGTCGTTGCAGTAGCGCGGCGAGGCACCGATCATCACCAGGCCGGAGAAATGCTCCGGCGCACGAATGGTCGCTCTCAGGCCGATCATGGCGCTGATGGAGTGACCGACCAGCACGGCCTCCCGCAGGTCCAGCGCCCGGCAGATTTCAACCACATCCTGGGCGTAGCCGTCGATGCGGCCGTAGCGGCGCGGGTCGTAGGCACCGGCATCGGAGCCGCCGGAGCCCACGTAGTCAAACAGTACGATGCGATGATCCGCCTCGAACCACGGCAGGAGACGCCGCCAGATGGTCTGGTCACAACCGAACCCGTGGGCCAGCATCAGCGTCCGCTCGCCCTCACCGACAATTCGCACGTTGTTCCGCGCGATCACTTCATCCGTATCCATAGGGCTCCCTCGCGTCAGCGCCAGGCCACCCCGAGATCCCTGTGCGCGCGTGCCATCATACGCATGGCGTCGATGGCGTCCGTGAACGGTTCCCAGTTATCGTCATCGGCGATGGCCTTCCAGATCGCCTCCACCTCGTCCACGCGCATGGCCATGGGCTCCGGAGACTGCCAGTAGGCCGCCTCGCCCACGGTGGCGACACCCGGCAGGGGATCACAGGCCCGCAGCTCATCGATCACCCCGGACCAGTGCGCGGAGCGGTATGTGGACGCCTCCGGACTGGCTTCCAGGCGCTCCGGGGCAGCACCGCCGACCAGGTCGAAGAACGGCCGCTGGAACGGGATGTGGCTCGCCTCCATGGCCTCGTAGAAGTGTCCCACCAGCGCGCGGGCCTCGCTCCAGGGCTCGGGCGTCTGCAGACCGAGGCGGGTGAGCGTGCGCGTCACCACGGCCTCGTCGAAACGGGTCTCGAACGCCCCCACCCGGCCCTGCAGCTTGGCGGCCTGGCTGAGCGGCGCCAGGCTGCGGGCAAGCTGCTCCAGGTTCCACACCATGACGCCGGGCTGACGACCGAAGGCATACAGCCGCATGTGATCGAAATACGCCGCCGTGAAATAGGGGTCCAGGTGGGGCAGAAAGCGCCACGGCCCGTAATCGAAGCTCTCGCCGGTGATGACCACGTTGTCGGTGTTGAGCACGCCGTGAACGAAACCGGCGACCCACCACTCGGCGGTCATGTCCGCCGTGGCGCGAACGACACAACGCAGCAGACCGGCCACCGGATCCGGCTCGTCGGCGGCCTCGGGCCAGTAGGTCTCGATGCAGTAGTCCACCAGACGGCGCAGCTCGTCGCGCTGGCCCAGGCGCTCCAGCCGCTGGAACGTGCCGATGCGCACATGGCTGTGACTCAGCCGCACGAGCACCGAGGAGCGGGTGGGCGACGGTTCGTCGTGACGGAGCAGATCCTCGCCGGTCTCGATCAGGCTGAGGCTCTTGGACGTGTAACACCCGAGCGCCTCCAGCATCTCCGTTGCCAGGACCTCCCGCACCCCGCCCTTCAGGGTCAGGCGGCCGTCGGCGCCGCGGGACCAGGGCGTGCGCCCGGAGCCCTTGGTGCCAAGATCCAGCAACCGGTTCCGCTCGTCCCGGAGCTGGGCAAACAGAAAACCACGCCCGTCGCCCAGCTCGGGGTTGTAAGTCTGGAACTGATGGCCGTGATAGCGCAGCGCCAGGGGGGTCGCGAGATTGTCGGGCAACGGCTCGAAGCGGCCGAAATGCGCCAGCCACTCCGTCTCGTCCAGCGCGCCCAGCCCGATACGCTCGGCCCAGTGCTGGTTGCGGAAACGCAGCCGCAGATCCGGAAACGGCGCCGCCTCCACGGCATCGTAAAAGGCGGGCCCCAGCTGCTCGTGCCGGCTGTCGGGGGTGTAGTGGGATGATACGGGCATGGGCGGACTCCCTGCGTGAACACGCGACGCCGGCTTGGGGCCGGGGTCGCCCGGTGCGCCTGCTCAGTCGCGCCCGGACTGGAGAGCATGGTCGCCCGGTGGCGCTTCCACGTGCAACAGCGTGCGGTTCGCCAGCGCGGTGGCCTCGGCAAGGTCGACCCAGGGAATCCGCTCCGGGCCACTGGCCAGGGTAATCTGCAGCGTGGCTACCCCCCACCGGCGCTGGAACCAGCTCTGCTGCAAGCGGATGGCCTGGGCGTTGCCCAGTGGAAAGGCGGAGGTGCGCCGCCCAAGCAGCCCCGTGCGAATAAAGGCGTGGTCGTCATGCACGCGCCAGCCCACGGCCAGCCAGCGCAGGTGCCCCAACGTCCAGGCCAGGGGCGGCACGGCCAGTGCGGCCAGCAGCCACCACGGTTGGCCGGCGCTGGCGGACACGAACCCGACAACCGCCAGCAGCACCAGCGCGAAACGCACGGCCATGGCACGCCGGTAGCGGGGGTGGACCCGGGCATAGTCGCCTTCCAGGGCAAGCTGCGGCCAGAACACCCGCGCCAGCGCCGGCCCCTCGGCGACACCGAGCCCGGGAATCAGAAACCCCTGTCCGGCGTGGTCCGCGGCGCGTGGCAGGCCTCCGTACTGCCGGCAGACCAGATACCCGCGCCCCAGGAGGCGCCCGAGTGCGGTCTGCACCCACTCGACGGACTGCAGCTTGCGCGCGGAGAGGACCTGCTCCTGGCGATTGAACAGCCCGCTGCGCTGCACGTAGCGGTCGCCCTCGGTCACCAGGGTAAAACCGTGGAAACGCAACCACGCCACCACCACCGACACCAGCATGAGCAGCGCGACCAGGCCGACCAGAATGGTGCTCCCGGCAATCCACGGGGATTCCACGACCATCCGCACCCCGGCGGAATCACCCAGTGTGTCCAGATGCTGGCGTGCCAGCCGTTCCAGGGGCTGCAGCACCGGCGCGAGAAAGGCCGCGAACAGATAGACGGAGTTGCTGGCCAGCCCGTGCAGGGTCAGGCCGCGGGCACCGAGCCGGAAGACCACCTCTGTTGACGGCGTGCCGGCCGGGGCACCATCACCGTCCGGCACCGGGCCGCCGCTGCTCAGAGCCTGCCGCAACGACTCCGCCAGCGGGCGCCGGATCCCGGGCAGCTCCAGTTCGGTGGTCACGCCGCCAGGGGTGGCGGCACTGAACCGGACGATATCGAACGGACGCATGTACGCCGGCTGCTCCAGGCTGATGTGCTGGATCCGGCCTGCGGAGAGCTTGAGCTCGGTGCGCTCGAACAGCCCCTTCTGCACCAGCAGCACGTCGTCATCCAGCCGGAAGCGGAAGCGGCGGTAGTACACCAGACTCAACAACGCGGCGATCAGCAGAAGTGCCGCCAGGGCAAGGACCACCTCGGTGGCACCGATCCGCTCGATCACCGCCACCCCGGCGCCGGCACCCAGCAGCACCGGCACGTTCTCGCGCACGAACTGCAGCACTCCGCGGACGAACAGAAAGACCACGGACCAGGGCGAGAGGCGCTGCCAGCCCGCCGCCACCGCCTCAGTCAAGAGGGCCATCCTCGGGCGGCGGGGTCGTGAGGCCATCCCGGGCACGGATGCGCTCCAGAAGGTGCTGGCGCAGCGATTCTGCCGTCTCCGGCCGCAGGCCCGCCAGCACGAGATCGCCACTGGTGCCGCCGGCGGTGAAACAGGTGAGCCGCATCAATCCGAACACACGCTCCAGCGGACCGCTGGCCGTCTCCACATGCTGGATGCGGCAGACCGGGAGGACGGTAGTCCGCTGCACCACCAGCCCGGCCTGATGGATGAGGTCCTCCTCGCGCAGGGCGAAGGCGCGTCGCCGGGCCTCCAGAGCGGACAGTACCGCGGCGCTCGCAGCCACCACCAGCACCGCCGCGAGCAGGGCCGCATGCGCCGGCAGGGGCACCGAGGCCCAGAGCGGGGTCAGCAGGACGATCAGCGTCAGCGGCCCCCAGAAGCCCAGTGTCGCAATGACCCTGTAAGGCGCGAACCGCGTCGAGACCGGCGTCAACGCAACCCGCTCGAAGGCCGGCAGGGCGTCCACGTCCACGGGGTCGTTGCGGAACGTCATGGCGCGGCCTCCGCTACGATGACACCCGGACAACCAGCGTCCCGGCGATCATGTCGTGCAACCCCTGTTTGCGCCGGGTGAAGGCAACCATGATGTAGCCGATCATCAGCAGCACGCCGGAGAGGATCTCGGCGAAATACCGGCCGGTCGCCCGGGCAAAGGAGATGCGCCCGCCCTCGAGATCCGTGACCTTCATGCCCATGAGCATCTTGCCCACCGTGGCCTGATAGCTGGAGCTGTGCATCCCCGCCCAGTACATCCAGCCGACCACCAGGTTGAACGTATCCCACCAGGTCCACCAGTGCGCCCCGGCGCCGGCCGGCTGCTCTCCCGCCAGCGTGCCCGGCGCCAGCAGCATCTGCAGCACGGTGAGCGGCAGGATGAGCACCAGCATGTCCAACAGGGCCGCGGCGACGCGGCGCCAGAAGCCGCCGTAGGCAATGCCGGCGGCCGGACCGTCACCGAAGAAACCCGTTTCCTCGGCCACCAGGCGCCGCTCCCCCGCATCCAGTGGCGCACCACACTTTTCGCAGAAGCGGGCGTCATCGGCGTTGGAGGCTCCACACTGGGGACAGTACATCAATGAACTCCTTTTGCAGTACGCGAGGGCGGGTCACAGCCCGCCGGTGAGGTTGCCGGTCCCGCCTTCCGGATTCTGGCGGGGGGCGAATGCCGTGTGGTCACGGGTCTCCTGAAAGTGCGCCAGCGCCCAGTGCACCGTGGGGAACGCGATCTCGTCCCGGGGGATCTCATCGGGGTGGAACAATGCCACTTCGCGGGACTCGGGGCCCGCTGAGACCTCGGGCGACGTCAGCCGGGCCCGGTAGATCAGCTGCACCTGGCTGATCCGCTGGATGGTGTAGACGGCCAGCAACTGCTCGATCTCCATCTGTGCGCGCGCTTCCTCCCAGGCCTCACGGCGCGCCCCCACCTGCACGTCTTCGCCGAGTTCCAGGTAACCGGCGGGCAGTGTCCAGTACCCGATGCGCGGTTCGATGGCGCGACGACAGAGCAGAATCCGGTCGCCCCAGTACGCCACCGACCCCACGACGATCTTGGGATTCTCGTACTGGATGAAACCGCAGTCGTCGCACACCAGGCGCTCACGGTCATCGCCTTCGGGAATGCGGCGGGTGAAGTTGGCGGGATCGAACGGGTTGCTCGTGCTCATGACAGGCGAGTCTATGCGTCCGCGCCTGACGCGACAAGCGCCCCCGAAGGCCCAAAGCCTCCCCCCGGTGTTCTCGGTTATCCTGCCGGTCAAACAGGAGTCGGACGTGATTGCGGACCTCTTTGCAGACCTCTGGGCACAATTGATCCCCGCGGCCCTGTCGGGCTGGAGCATGGCCGTGCTGCTCGCCAGCAGCCTGCTGACGTCATTCATCACCGCGGCCTTCGGTGCCGGCGGCGGCGTCCTGCTGCTGGGGATCATGACGGTCTACCTGCCGGTGACCGCGGTCATCCCCCTGCACGGCGTGATTCAGGCGGGCTCCAACGCCGGGCGCATGGCCCTGGGACTGCGGGACATCCGCTGGCCGATGGTGCTGGCGTTCACCGCAGGCGGCGTCATCGGCGCCCTGGCGGGGTCACAGGTGCTGATCCGCCTGCCCATGGGATGGATGGAGCTGGCACTCGGCGCCTTCATCCTGTGGGCCTGCTGGGGGCCGAAACCGACCCTGCGCCGTGGCTCGCGGGCGCGGATCGCGGCCGGTGGCGCCATCACCAGTCTGGTGACGCTGTTCGTCGGCGCCACGGGCCCCTTCGTGGCGGCCATGCTGCGCACCATGCAACTGGACCGCCACGTGCACGTGAGCACCTTCTCCGCGTGCATGGTGATCCAGCACGGGCTGAAGATCGGCGTGTTCGGCCTGCTGGGTTTTGCGTTCGCCCCCTACCTGCCGTTTCTCGCGGCCATGCTGGCCGCCGGATTCGTGGGGACGGTGCTGGGGCGGGTCGCCCTGAGCGGGCTCAGCAACCGCGGATTCCACACCATCCTGAACGTCATTCTCACGGTGCTGGCCCTGCGCCTGCTGTTCTCGGGCACCCACTCCCTGCTCGCCGGGTAGGGCTTGCCGATGAGGCCCTGCTGGCGGACCATGAGGCCGAGCCAAGCCCCGGGGATAACAACAATGAGCAACGAAACCGACGTGGCGGCCACCGGCGGCCTCCAGGAGCACGCGCAGCGCCGGGAGATCGCGGCCGAACTTCACGCACGCCCGTTCGAGAGCCTGAGCGGCCCGCTGCGCGGCACGCATCTGGCCATGCTCAGTGAAGACGGCAATGCGGACCTGGCCTGCGTGACGACCCTGTGCGAGGCGCTGGAACAGACGCCACCGGACCCGGACTCCACGCACCACAGCGTGGACCTGGGCGCCTTCCGGCTGCGCTGGGAACGGCATACGGAGTTCTCCACCTACACCTTCTTTACCAGCGGCGTCCCCGACGACCCTACAAACCCGTTCACCAACCCTGCCCTGGAGGCGGTTCCCGGTGACTGGTTGCGGACCATTCCGGGGGAGCTGATCGTCGCCGTCCACCTGACCTTCGAAGGACCCGACTCGCCGGATCGGCCGGTTCACGAACTGGCCGAGATCTTTCACACCGAGAACGTGGCGGGCAGCGAGGTGGCGGACGGTGCCGCCCGGGTGTATACGGACTTCCGGCTGCACGGCGACGGTTACGGCCGCATTCTGGTTCAGGACCGGGGGCTGGCACCGCGCCGCGCCGGGCGGCTGATCCAGCGCCTGCTGGAGATCGAGACCTACCGGCTGATGGCGCTGCTCGGGTTTCCCACGGCACGCCAGACCACTGCCCTGCTGACGGGGCTGGAGCAGGAGCTGGAGACCATTACCCGGCGCATCACCCGCAGTTCCAGCCTGGATAACGAGCAGTCACTGCTCAAGGAGATCTCCGCGCTCTCCGCCGACCTGGAACGGACCACGGCGCGCAACAGCTTCCGTCTCAGCGCCTCGCGCGCCTACGACGGGCTGGTGCAGCGGCGCATCGAGAACCTGCGGGAGGTGCGCATCCGCGAACTGCAGACCATCGGCGAGTTCATGGTACGGCGGTTCCGCCCCGCCATGCGCACCTGCGAATCGGTGGTCGAGCGACAGGAGGGGCTGGCACGGCGCATCTCCCGGGCGGCGGACCTGCTGCGCACGCGCGTGGACATCGCCCTGGAGGGGCAGAACCGGGACCTGCTCGCGTCCATGAACCGGCGCACCGACCTGCAACTGCGCCTGCAGCAGACGGTCGAGGGGCTGTCGGTGCTGGTGATGAGCTACTACGGCTCCGGGCTGATCTACTATATGCTCCACGGCCTGCACAGCGCCGGCGTGGACTTCAACGTCAACCTGGCCGTGGGCGCGGCGGTGCCGGTGGTGGTGGTTTCGGCGTTTCTGGGGATCCGCTATCTGCGGCGCAAGGTGCTGGGGCCGGAGGGGGAGCACTGAGGCGCCGGGGCCGGGTGCCATGATGGTGGACCTGAAGGTCCACCCTACGGTGAGGATCCGGTTTCTGCCTGCGGCCTGGTGGACCTGAAGGTCCACCCTACGGCGAGGCTCCGGTTTCTGCCTGGGGCCTGGTGGACCTGAAGGTCCACCAGGCCACTACGGCACGGCGGTTTCGGTCAGCGGGGGAATCCGCCGCCCGGGGGGAGGCCGCCTCCGGGGGGCATGCCACCGCCCGGAGGAAAACCGCCGCCACCACCGCCGCCGAGCTGTTTCATCATCCGCTGCATGCCGCCCTTTTTCTTCACCTGCTTCATCATCTTCTGCATCTGCTTGAATTGCTTCAGCAGCTTGTTGACGTCCTGCACCTGGGTGCCGGAGCCGGTGGCGATGCGGCGCTTGCGGGAGCCACTGATGATGTCGGGCCGGCGGCGCTCGGCCGGGGTCATGGAGTTGATGATGGCAACCAGGCGGTTCACGTCCTTGTCACCCACCTGACCCTGCACCTTGTCCGCCATGCCGCCCATGCCCGGCATTTTCTCCATCAGGCTGCCGATGCCACCCATCTTGCCGAGCTGCGACATCTGGTCGCGGAAGTCTTCCAGATCAAAGCCCTTGCCCTTCTTGAGCTTCTTCGCAAGCTTGTCAGCCTGGGCCTTGTCGACGCCCTGCTCCACCTCTTCCACCAGGCTGAGCATGTCACCCATGCCGAGAATGCGGGAGGCCACGCGGTCGGGGTGGAACGGCTCCAGCGCCTTGGTCTTCTCGCCCGTGCCCAGGAACTTGATGGGCTTGCCGGTGATGTGGCGGATGGACAGCGCCGCGCCGCCGCGGGCGTCGCCATCGGTCTTGGTAAGAATGACGCCGGTGAGCGGCAGCGCGTCGCTGAAGGCCTTGGCGGTGTTCACCGCGTCCTGGCCGGTCATGCTGTCGACGACGAACAGCGTCTCCGCCGGCTCGATCACCCGGTGCAGCTCACCCACCTCGTCCATCATGGCCTCGTCCACGTGGAGGCGACCGGCGGTATCCACCAGCACCACGTCGTGGAACTGCTTGCGGGCATGCTCCAGGGCCGCCTTGCCGATGTCCTTCGGCTTCTGGCCGCTATTGGAGGGGAAGAACTCCACCTCCACTTCCGCCGCCAGGGTCTCCAGCTGGTCGATGGCCGCCGGACGGTAGACGTCACAGCTCACCACGAGCACCTTCTTCTTCTCGCGCTCGCGCAGGTAGCGGGCGAGCTTGGCGATGCTGGTGGTCTTGCCCGCGCCCTGAAGGCCGGCAACCATCACCACGGCCGGCGGCCGGACGTTGAGATCCAGGGCGTCGTTGGCCTCGCCCATGACGCGGACCAGCTCGTCCTTGACGATCTTGACGAAGGCCTGACCCGGCGTGAGGCTCTTCTTCACCTCCTCACCGAGGGCGCGCTCCTTGACGTCGCGGATGAACTCCCGCACCACGGGCAACGCAACGTCCGCTTCCAGCAGCGCCATGCGCACTTCGCGCAGGCTGTCCTGGATATTCTCCTCGGTGAGCCGCCCCTGCCCGCGCAGGTGCTTCATCACGCCATCGAGGCGCTCGCTCAGGTTCTGAAACATGCCGTGGCCTCTCGCCCCGCGGTAAGTGAAGTGGGGAAATCAACAGGCAAAGGTAACGCCTGACCCGCCGGCGATCAATCGCTGCGGCGTCGCCCGGCGCCTTTGCCGCGCCCACCATCTGTGCGATGATCCACCGGTCGGCCTTTGGCCGCTGCCGACCTTTCTGCCTGCCACGGACCTCCAGCACCGCCAATGGATCAGATGCTGCCAACCCTGCTTTCCGTCGCGCTTTACCTGGCCGCCGGCGCCGGCTTTGCCTGGCGGCTGGCATCCGGCGCCGAGCGCGCGCCGTGGCGCCCGGCGTTCCTCGCCGCGGGCTGGATCGGCGTGCTCGCCCACGGCGCCGCCCTGTCGCAACAGCTGGGTGACGGCGCGGCGCTCGATTTCGGGCTGTTCAATGCCGCGTCACTGGTTGCGGCCATGATGACGCTGATCGTGCTGCTGGGCGCACTGCGCCGTCCGGTGGAGAACCTGATGATCTTCATCCTGCCCGTGGCCGCCCTGCTGCAACTGGTGAATCTGGCCGTCGGCGACGGCGGAGCGCCCATGACCACCTTCCCGGCCGGCATGGAAGTCCACGTGATCAGCTCGGTGCTCGCCTTCAGCGTGCTCAGCATTGCCCTGGTGCAGTCACTGGTGCTCGCCTGGCAGGATCACCGCCTGCGCCATCGCCACCCCGGCGGGCTGGTGCGTGCGCTGCCGCCCCTGCGGGAGATGGAGGAGCTGCTGTTCCAGATGCTGTGGCTCGGGTTCATCCTGCTGAGCATCGCCCTGGGCTCCGGCACCCTGTACCTGGACGACATCTTCGCGCAGCACCTGGTGCACAAGACCGCCTTCTCCATCGCCGCGTGGCTGCTGTTTGCCACGCTGCTCGCCGGACGCTGGCGCTATGGCTGGCGCGGCCGCACGGCAATACGGTGGACCGTCAGCGGCTTTGCCGCGTTGCTGATCGCCTATTTCGGCACCAAACTGGTTCTGGAACTGATTCTCGGCCGCGGGTGATGACGTCATGGCACCGGTCCGGCATTCCGCGAGGCGGCATCCGTGAGTGACCTCCCCCTGGGCACGCTGTTCGGCATTCTTGCCCTGCTGATCGTGCTCTCCGCGCTGTTCTCCAGCTCGGAGACGGCGCTCATGAGCCTGAACCGCTACCGGCTGCGCCATCTGGCCCGGCACGGCCGGCGCTCGGCACGGCTGGCCTCGCGACTGCTGGAGCGGCCAGACCGGGTGCTGGGCGTCATCCTGCTGGGCAACAATTTCGTCAACATCCTCGCCGCGTCCCTGGCCACGGTCATCGCGCTGCAGCTCTACGGCGAGGGGGCCATCGGTGCCGCCTCGCTGCTGCTCACCCTGGTGATCCTGATCTTCGCCGAAGTGGCACCGAAGACGCTCGCAGCCCTGCACCCGGAACGCGTCGCCTTTCCCGCGTCATGGCTGCTTACCGCACTGCTCAAGGTGCTTTACCCGCTGGTCTGGGTGGTCAATGTCGTCGCCAACGGGCTGCTGCGACTGGTGGGCGTGGATCCGCGCAAGACCGAGGAAGACCATCTCAGCCAGGATGAGCTGCGTACGGTGGTCAACGAGGCCGGCGCCATGATTCCGCGCCGGCACCAGAAGATGCTGCTCAACATCCTCGACCTGGAGAAGGCGACCGTCGAGGACATCATGATCCCGCGCAACGAGATCGTGGGCATCGACGTCACCGATGACTGGGACGAGATCGTGGCCCAGCTCAGCAGCAGCCAGCACACCCGTGTGCCGGTATTCAACGAGAGCATCGATGACGTCCACGGCATTCTGCACCTGCGCCGGGTGGTCTCGGATCTCACGGAGCGGCGCCTGAACCGGGAACAGCTGCTGGAGCGGCTGGAACCGCCCTACTTCATCCCCGAGGGCACGCGGCTGCACACCCAGCTGGTCAACTTCCAGCGCCAGCGCCGGCGCATCGGCATGGTGGTGGACGAGTACGGTGACATCCTGGGGCTGGTGGCGCTGGAGGACATTCTCGAGGAGATCGTCGGCGAGTTCACCACCGACCCCGCCGCCCACTCACGCTACCTGCGGCCGCTGGAGTCCGGGGCCTACCTGGCCCAGGGCAACATCAGCGTGCGCGAACTCAATCGCGCCCTGGACTGGGACCTCCCCACCGACGGCCCGAAAACGCTGAACGGCCTGATCCTTGAGCAGTTGCAGTCCATTCCCGAGCCCGGCACCAGCATGCTGATCCACGGCTTTCCCGTGACCATCGTCCAGACCCAGGAGAACCGGGTGAAGACCGCCGAGATCAAGCCGGAGACCGTGCGCCCCCGGAAGAAACGCAAGACGACGTAACGGCCTCAGGCGTGACGCCCGCTGCGCCAGCGCCAGCCCGCGAACAGCACCAACCCACCGGCACTTAGCACCACCAGCGGCCAGTCAAGCCACAACAGGTAAGGGGTGCTGCCGGCGCGGGGCTGGAAGGTGGCGGTCAACGCCGCCGGCTGGAACTGCGGTGCACGATCGGTGATCCGGCCACGCTCGTCCACCGCCACCGTAATGCCGTTGTTGGTGCTGCGCAGCAGCGGCCGCTGGAACTCGATGGCGCGCATGCGCGCCTTCTGCAGGTGCTGGTGCGGGCCGATGGTGGTGCCGAACCAGGCGTCGTTGCTGACGTTCACAAGATAGGTGGCTTCCGGCAGTGAGGCCGCCACCACGGGCGCGAACGTGATCTCGTAACAGATGGAGATGGCGGCATTCTGGCCGGCGGCACGGATGGGCGCGGCGGAACGGCCGGCATTGAAATCGCCCAGTGGCGCTCCGAAGACATCCAGCAGCGGCCCGAGCTGATCGCGGAACGGCACGTATTCACCGAAGGGCACGAGATGGCGCTTGTGGTAGAAGCCGATGTCACTGCCCAGGGCCATGACGCTGTTGTAGACATGGCCGGAGTCGGGGTCGTAGGTGGGAATGCCCAGCAGCACGTCCGTGCCGCGCTCACCGGCCTCGTCCGCCAGGGGCGCCAGATACTCGCGGCTGGCCTGGTGCTGATACATGGGCACGGCCGTCTCCGGCCAGATCACCAGATCGCTGCCCCAGTGATCGGCGGTGAGATTCAGGTAGCGGGACATGGTGAGATCCCGGTAGTCCGGGTCCCATTTCACGTCCTGGGGGATATTCCCCTGCAGCAGCGCCGCGTCGAGCGGCTCCCCCGCCGGATCGGTCCAGTCCACCTGCCGCAGCCCCAGCCCGGCCACGAAGACGAGCACGAACCCCAGTGCCACCGGGAACGTGCGCAGCTGCACGGGGTTACGGGCGGCCCACGCCAGCGCCCCGGCACCCACGGCCACCAGCAGGCTGATGCCGAGCGAGCCGGCAACGGGTGCGAAACCGTTCAGCCAGGTGTCCGTCTGACTGTAGCCGAGCTGCAGCCAGGTGGTGCCGGTGAGCAGCCAGCTGCGGACCCACTCCACCAGCACCCACACCAGCGGCATGGCGATCAGCAACGCGATGGCATCGCTCGCCGGGCGCACCTGCCGCCACAGCCACACGGTGAACAGCGGGATCAGACCGAACAGCAGGCCGAGGACGGCACAGAAGATGACTGCCGCCCAGAACCCGCCGCCGTAGAACATGATGCTGTGGTAGATCCAGAAGGCCCCGGCCGTGAACCACGCCACCCCCCAAACATAGGCGATCCGCCCCCAGCCGCGCTCCGGACCGGACACCAGGTAGAACAGCACGGCGAGTGAGACGAACGCCAGCGGCCACCAGCCGACGGGTGCATAGGCGACCGGGCTGAGCGCCCCCGCGATCAACGCCAGGGTCAGGCCGGGCCAGCGGTGCCGGGGCGGCGCAGCGGTATCGGTTTCAGTCATGGGGTCCGTTTCCAACTGTTGTAGCGGCGCCGCACACTGTCTTTCGTATGCACCCGTTTTGCAAGCTGTCTCCCGGAGACGGTCAGCTCATCAGCCGCCGGCGCAGAATCAGCGTGGCCGCCCAGAAGGCCACCAGCGCGTAGCCGGCCAGCACGGCAAGGTGGAGCACCACACTGCTCGGCCAGCCACCCAGCATCAGCGGCCGGACGATCTCCACGGCGTGGGCCAGGGGCAGCAGGAACGCCCCCTGCGCCACCAGCGGCGGCAGCTGATCCAGCGGGAAGAACACCCCGCTCAACAGCAGCATGGGGGTCATCACCAGCGTGAAGTAGTAGAGAAAGAAGTCGTAACTGCGCGAGACGGCGGTGATCACCATGGCGCAGGCGCCGAAGCAGAAACCGGTGAGAAGGATGACAGGCAGCACCAGAATGGCCTGCCAGCCGCCCACCAGCCCGAGCAGCGCCGCCACCACCAGAATGGCACTGGAGCTGATCAATGCCTTGGTGGCCGCCCAGCTGATCTCGCCCAGGGCGACGTCGTCCACCGTCAGGGGCGCATCGAGCATGGCGCCCCAGGTGCGCTGCACGGTCATGCGCGTGTAGGCGGAGTACAGCGCCTCGAAACTGGCCGTGTTCATGGCGCTGGAGCAGATGATGCCCGACGCCAGGAACACCATGTAGGGCAGCTCGCCGATGTCGCCCACCAGCCGCCCGAAACCATAGCCCAGCGCCAGCAGGTAGAGCAGCGGCTCACCGAAGTTGCCGAAGATGGACGGCAGCATCAGCTTGCGCCAGACGCGGAGATTCCGCCGCCACACCGCGAGGAAACGGGTGGAGATGGCGGGTACGGCGGACGAGGCGGTGGCCGGGGCATCGTTCATGGGTGGTCGGACTCCATCAATCCCGCAACTCGCGGCCGGTGAGTTTCAGGAAGACGTCCTCCAGCCCGGCCGGCCGGTGCCAGTAGCGCTGGTCGGGGTTACTGCCCAGGGCCTGCAGCAGGGGTTCGGGATCGCGGGTGTAGAGCAGCAGCGTGTCCCCCACGCGCTCGGCGCGCGCGGCCAGTGCGCTACCGCGCGTCTGCCAGTCGCCGATATCGTGGCCGCGCAGCTCGATGACATGGGGCTCGATGTGGGCGGCCACCAGGTTGCGGGGCGAATCGCAGGCGATGATGGTGCCGTGGTCGATAATGGCGAGGCGGTCGCACAGGCGCTCCGCCTCTTCCATGTAGTGCGTTGTGAGAATGAGCGTGCGTCCCTGTTCCACCAGCGTATTGAGCCGCTGCCAGATATGCTGCCGCGCCTGGGGATCCAACCCGGTGCTGGGCTCGTCCAGCACCACCAGGTCCGGCTCGTTGATGAGCGCGCGGGCAAGGCTCAGGCGGCGCTTCATGCCGCCGGAGAGGGCCTGGATCTGCTCGCGGGTGCGCCCGTCGAGATTGGCGAACGTCAGTAACTGATCCACGCGCTCGCCGAGGGCGGCCCCGTTGAGACCGAAATAGCTGGCGTAGGTGAGCAGGTTCTCCCGGACGGTGAAATCCGGGTCCAGGTTATCCATCTGCGGCACGACACCGATGCGGTTCCGGGCCGTGCGCGCCTGCTCGGGCACGGGGTACCCCAGCACATGCAACTCGCCACTGGTCGGTGGGGTCTGCCCGAGCATCATGCGCAGCGTGGTGGTCTTGCCCGCGCCATTCGGCCCGAGCAGACCGAAACACTCACCCGGCCGCACGTCCAGATCCACGCCACGAACGACCTCGGTGTCGCCATAGCGCTTGCACAACCGCCGCGCCCGCACGACCGGCGACGCGGTTTCCGTTCCTGCGATGATGGTGTTCTGCGCCCGGTTCATGCCACCTTTCCCGGAGGTTCGTTGCCCTTTGGAGACGGCTCGCCAGAGTCCTGCGCACTGGCGTAAGCTTTCGCCATCCGTCAGCGTGACTGACATGCCCATGATGCCCGCCAGAGGATCCGCCAATGTTACACGCCCGCTGGATGACAGCTGCCAGACGGCCACTGCTGGCCTGGCTGCTGGCAACCCTGGTCACCCTGTCCGGCTGCAGCCTGTTCCAGCCGGAACTGGAAGACCCGGAGTTCCGGCTGGAGCGCATCGAGGTGCTGGAGCTGGGAATGACCCAGCAGCGGTTCATGCTCACCCTTGCAGTCGACAACCCGAACAGCCAATCGTTGCCCGTGCGCGCCATCCGCTATGACCTGCAGGTGGCCGATCTGGATTTCGCGGACGGGTCGTCGGACAAGGCGTTCACGGTGGCGGGGAACGAGACCACCATGGTGGAGATCGAGGCCCGCTCACAGCTTCTCAGCAGCCTGCCGGAACTGATCCGCATGGTACATGGCGGGCAGCGGAACTTTGACTACGCCATCACCGGCTCGGTGGAGTACGGCCGTTTCTTCAGGGGAAGCCGGGATTTCGAGCAGACGGGTTCGGTCCGCCTGCTGCTGGACTGAGGGCCGCGCTCAGACGTCCTCGTGGAGGCCGCACTCACGCTTGAGGCCGAAAAAGCGCGTCTCTTCCTCGGTCATGCCGTCATCCAGGCGACGCGTGGTGTGCACGTCACCGATGGAGACGTACCCTTCGTGCCACAGCGGGTGGTACGGCAGGTCGTTGGCGGTGAGGTAGCGGTAGACGTCGCGATCGGTCCAGTCGATGATCGGGTGGACCTTGAAGCGGCCGTTCTGCTCCGTCACCACGTCCAGCCCCTCGCGGCTGCTGGCCTGCTGCCGACGCAGCCCGGCGAACCAGGCTTCCGCCCGCAGCTCCCGCAGGGCCCGCTGCATGGGCTCGACCTTGTTCATACGGTTATAGCGCTCGATACCGTCAATGCCCTGCTCCCACAGACGCCCGTAGCGGGCCTCCTGCCAGGCCGGGCTGAGCTCGGAACGGTATACGCGAAGGTTGAGATCCAGCCGCTCCACCAGTTCGTCGACGAAGCGGTAGGTCTCGGGGAACAGGTACCCGGTATCAACAAGAATCACCGGAATATCCGGGCGCTGCTGCGTGACCATGTGCAGGGAGACGGCCGCCTGGGCGCCGAAGCTCGAGGACAGCACGATGCGCTGCCCGAACTGCTGCAACCCCCACCGCACGCGCTCCTCCGCGCTGGCTGTCTCCAGCTCGGCATTCACGCCAGCCAGGTCGATATCCTGGCCTTCGGGCAGCGGTGCAACTGTGGCTTGGCTATTGCTCATGGTTCTTCCCGTTGGGTGAATTCCCGGTGAACGCTGAACACGATACCGCCAGCCACTCAGGCAGAAAAAGAATGAAAATACCTATCTACATGCCACAACCGCATATGAAAGCCACCTGCCCTGTCAGGCGGCCGGAGGCTCACCTGCCCGCCGCGGGGGCCCTGGCAGGAGTGCGTTGGTGCGGGCCACGTAGTCCCGGTACTCCGGGCGCGTCTCGTTGAGCTTTTTCTCCAGCAGCGTCACGCCCGAGACGCGTATCAGGAGGAACGTCATCAAGGCCGCACTCACGGCAGTCCACCAACCGCCGGCTGCCGCGGCGATCAGGAAGAAACCCCACCACAGCACGATCTCGCCGAAGTAGTTGGGGTGGCGGCTGTATCGCCAGACGCCACGGTCCATGACCCGGCCCCGGTTCTCGGGCTCGGCCTTGAAGCGGGCGAGCTGGGCATCGGCAAGACTCTCCCAGACGAATCCGAACGCCCACACCGCGAGCCCCAGCACGGCCAAGGGCGCAATCAGGGCATCCCCTCCCGGCACTCTTGCGCCGTGGACCAACGGCATGGCGATCAGCCACATCAGTACGCCCTGCAGCATGAAGACCGTCCACAGGCTGACCCACGGGAAGCGGCTGCCGTGCTTGTCGCGCATCTCGCGGTAACGGTAGTCCTCGCCATGGCCCCAGTTGCGCCAACTCAGATACGCGGACAGGCGCAGCCCCCACAGCGTGACCGGCAGCACCATGACGAGGCCCGCCGCCGGCAGGCCGGCGGAGAACCAGTACACCCACGCCAGCAGAACGAATCCCGCCCCCCAGAACCGGTCCACCAGGCTGGCATCCCGGCGCTGGAGGCTGGCGAGCCATACCAGCAGCATCAGCCCGAGCGCTGCAACCAGCCCCAGCAATATGGCTGCCCCGGTGCTCATGACGACGCCTCCTCGCCGGGCTGCGCCGGACGTTCCATCAGGTAGTGCGAGACGAACCACTCGTTCCCCTGGCGGTATCCGAACAGTTCCGCACACGCCATGAAGAACACGCGCCACCGGTTGATCCACTGGTCAACCGCGTCATCGCCGTACGTCTCCGCGAACACCGCGCGGACCTTCACGTCGGCGTCGTCCATGCGCGCCAGCCAGGCGTTGCAGGTGGCCTCGTAGTGGCGGCCACTCACCTGCCAGTGACGCCGCAGCCGCAGATGCTCCTGCAGGTACAGGGGCATCGGCGCCGAGGGCATCAGACCGTCGGTGAAGAAGTACTGCCCCATCCAGTCCTTCGGGCCGCTGGTCTCGAAGACATAGGCGAGGTCGCGATGGCAGAACACGTGGAAGAACAGGCGTCCGCCCGGGCGCAGCCACCCGTGCACACGGCGCAGCAGCTCCTGCCAGTTGCGCATGTGCTCGAACATCTCCAGCGACACCACCCGGTCGAAGCGCCCGCGCTCTGTGTCGAAGTCGTTCATGTCGGCAGTGATCACCGTGAGGTTGCGCAATCCCCGCTCGTCCCGTCGCGCCTCAATGAACTTGCGCTGGGACGCCGAATTGGAGACGGCGGTGATGGTACTCCGCGGGTAATGCTCCGCCATCCAGAGCGACAGCGCGCCCCAGCCGCAGCCGAGCTCCAGCACATCGTGCCCGTCCTCCAGGCCGGCCCGCTCACACGTCAGTGCGAGCATGGCGGCCTCGGCGTCCGCCAGGGTCTGCGTCTGCTCTGTCCAGAGACAGCAGGAGTACTTCAGGTGCGGCCCGAGCACGGCCTGGAAGAACCCGGCCGGCAGCTCGTAGTGCTGTTCGTTCGCGGTATCGGTCGCCAGAGCCACCGGACTGGAGGCCATCGACTCCAGCAACGCGTGCATGCGCTCGCGGCGGTCTTCGCAGCCACCTTCTTCCTCGCTCTTCAACCGCTCCGCCAACAGTCGGCGGATCCCCGCGCGCACGAGCGAATCCGGTACGACCCCACGCTCCACAAGCCCGATCAATTGTTCCATGACGTCATTTCCTGCAACGGCGGTTATCGATTGATTGAAGTGTACAGCACTTGTACATCGACAATACATCGCAATTCCGTCGCCACTCCCCGACAGGACACCCGGAACTTGTGAGAAGCGCGTCACAAAAAGCGTGCGGGTCGGGCGCATGTGACATGAGCGCACACCCTTCACGCTGTACAGGAAATGGTCAGATTTTTATATCTTGCTGTTTTTCCTGTTAATTAAAATCCTGGCACGCACCCTGCAAGAGTCTGGGCGCAAGACATCACATCATGTCATTCGCAAACGGAAAGGAGGTCTTAAATGACCGCGCTCACGAAACTCCGCAACTACATGCTGATCCTGCTGGCCGCCCTGGGCCTTGGCCTTGGTGGTTTCGCGCAGGCTGGAGACTTCGAGACGGACTCCGACTATGACGCGGACCAGGATCAGTCCGAGACCATCGACTTCGAGGATGACGACGCCGAAGACGACTGGGACGACGACTGGGACACCGAAGAGGAAGAGGAAGACGAGTGGGATGATGAGTGGGAAGACGACGGTGACGACTGGTAATTGATCGCGCCGCGCATTCCACCCGAGATCGATTTTTCTGACGCCGCCCCGGACACCGGGGGGCTCCAAGGCAAGACGAAGGAGGATCCTATGTCTGCTATCGCCAAACTTCGCAACTACATGCTGATTCTTCTGGCCGCACTGGGTCTTGGTCTCGGCGGCTTCGCCCAGGCTGGCGACTTCGAGACCGACTCCGACTACGATGCGGACCAGGGCCAGTCCGAGACCATCGACTTCGAGGATGACGACGCCGAAGACGACTGGGACGATGACTGGGACACCGAAGAGGAAGAGGAAGACGAGTGGGACGACTGGGAAGAAGATGACGGCGACGACGACTGGTAATCGTCCCGTCTCCCAGTGAAGTAACAGAACCACCGGCTCCGGCCGGTGGTTTTTTTTTGGTTGTTTACTGGTGGACCTGAAGGTCCACCCTACGGCGAGCCCCGACGGCGGAGGTTCATGCAGGGTGGACCTTCAGGTCCACCACCGTTTCGGGGGACACCTCGCCCAACCGATCAGGCGTCGCCCGCCCCCTCCACGGTCCGCTGGCGGCTGCGTCCGAACTCGAGCATGCGGCCCAGCGATACCAGCGCCTGTTCCGCCACGCCCGGGTCCACGTGAATCTCGTTGGCGCCGGTTTCCAGGGTGCCGGCCAGGCTGCGCAGGCCATTCATGGCCATCCACGGACAGTGCGCACAACTGCTGCAGGTGGCACTGCGCCCCGCCGTGGGCGCCTCCAGCAGCGTTTTGTCGGGTGCTGCCTCCCGCATCTTGTGAAAAATCCCCGCGTCGGTGGCCACCACGAAGGTCTGCGCATCCATGGTCTGAACGGCCTTGAGCAACTGGGAGGTGGAGCCGACCACGTCAGCTTGGGCCACCACACCCGCCGGCGACTCGGGATGGACGAGGATGCGGGCATCGGGATGCTCCGCACGCACTTTGTCCAGCTCGATGGCCTTGAACTCCTCGTGGACGATGCAGGCGCCGTCCCAGAACACCATGTCCGCGCCGGTCTGCTGTTGCACGTAACCACCGAGGTGCTTGTCCGGCGCCCACAGGATCTTCTCGCCCCGCTCGTGCAGATGCCGGATGACGTCCACGGCGATGCTGGAGGTCACCACCCAGTCCGCGCGCGCCTTCACAGCCGCGCTGGTGTTGGCGTAAACCACCACGGTGCGGTCGGGGTGCTGGTCACAGAATGCGGCGAACTCGTCCGGCGGACAGCCCAGGTCCAGCGAACACGTCGCCTCGAGATCCGGCATCAGCACCCGTTTCTCCGGGCTCAGGATCTTGGCGGTCTCGCCCATGAAGCGCACGCCGGCCACGACTACGGTCCGCCCCGGATGCTCATAGCCGAAACGGGCCATTTCCAGGGAGTCGGAGACGATGCCGCCGGTCTCGTCCGCCAGGATCTGCAGGTCCGGCGCCGTGTAGTAGTGCGCCACCAGCACGGCGTCCTGAGCGCGCAGCTGCTCGCGAATCCGGCCCATCAGCCGCTCGCGCTCGCCTGCGCCCAGCTGTTCACTGGCCGTAAACGGCTGCTCCCGGAAAAACCGGACCGGTGCTGCCTCCGCCTCGACCGACTGTACCTTGCTCATGCCATCAACCTCCGACCCGCAGGCCGCTGCCTACTTGATGATTTCCACCCGGTCCGACCGGGTGACGCGGAACAGCCGGGCCGGCCGGTGCTTGCCGGCGCGGAACCACTCGCCGGTATCCTCGATACACGGCAGGTTCCTGACCCGTTTGCGAAAGTTCCGCTTGTCCAGGGGTTCGCCGAGGATGGTCTCGTAAACCGACTGGAGCTCGCTCAAGGTGAACCGCTCGCCCATGAACTGCAGGGCAATGTTGGAGTAATCCAGTTTCGCCGCCAGCCGACGATGGGCCAGCTCGACGATGTCCCGATGGTCGAAGGCCAGCTCCGGCAACGCTCCGGCGGGCATCCACGCGAGCTGATCGTCACCATCGGCAAACGGGGCGATCCGCTCCGGGGGGACCAGCGCGTAGTAGGACACGGACACCACCCTGCCGCGCGGATCCCGACGGGGCGCACCAAAGCTGTAGAGCTGCTCCAGGTAGACGCCCCGCACACCCGTCTTCTCACCGAGCATCCTGTTGGCGCAGTCATCGAGCGCTTCATCGGCGGGAACCATGCCACCCGGTAGCGCCCAGCGACCGGCAAACGGCTCGCCGCTGCGGCGCACGAGCAGCACGCGCAGGCACTGATCGCGGATGGTAAAGACCACCACGTCCGTCGCCAGGCCTGTCATCGTCCCGTCCGCCACCGCTGATGACTCCAGTGTTACACCGTCGGACGACGTTAGTGTCTTTCCTACACTATGTCAATCAGGCAATGATGCGGCCGAAGATGGTAAAGGCGGGGGATACGGTCTGCGACGGCGTCCGGAAACCGCCGCAGA
Organism: Aquisalimonas asiatica; assembly: GCF_900110585.1. Taxonomy (NCBI): domain Bacteria; kingdom Pseudomonadati; phylum Pseudomonadota; class Gammaproteobacteria; order Chromatiales; family Ectothiorhodospiraceae; genus Aquisalimonas; species Aquisalimonas asiatica. The sequence continues at coordinate 457,775 of NZ_FOEG01000002.1, forward strand.
CCGTTACACCGATCAGTGAACGATCGTGACCGGGCAGTGCGCACCGTGCACGACGCGCCGGCTGACGCTACCCATGAGGAAGTTCTCCAGCCGGCTGAGGCCGCGGGCGCCAATGATGACCTCGCCCTCGCCCACTTCGCGACTGTAGGCGTTGATGGCCGTGGCCGGGTCACCACCGCGGCGGACGTCCACAACCTCGATGCCGGCGGTGCCGATGCGCTCGCGCGCCTGGGCGAACGCCTTGGCCGCCGATTCATCCGCCAGCTTGCTGAAGCTGTGCTCGGAGAATGGGCCAATGCCCGCCATCTCGGCCATGCTCCCGCCCACTCCGGGAATCTCCCGCGGCGAACTGGGGAACACGTGCAGCAGGTGGATGGCCGCGCCCGTGCTCCCGGCCAGCATGGCTGCATGCCGCACCGCTGCCATGGAGGGGTCGGACCCGTCCACCGGCACCACCAGCACGCGGCCGGCGACGTCATCCTCGTCGCTCACCACGGTCACCGGACAGGTGGCGTTGTACAGCACCCCTTCGCTGACGCTGCCGAGCAGAAACTCGCGCACCCGGCCGAGCCCGCGGCGTCCCATGACGATCATCGGGGCATCGCTGGCCCGGGCGTGCGTGGCCACGGCATTTGCAGGGTCCCCCGCGAGGGTCCGCTCGGTCATGGCCACGGCATCATCCGGCAACAGGCTGCGGGCGCGACTGAAGGCGCGCGACGCACTGTCCGCGCGCATGGCCTCGAAGGCGTCCTCGGTCATGCGCGAGACCACTGCCTGCTCCACCGTATTGCCAAGCCGCTCCATGAGCGCGCGGGGTGATTCCGGGAAGGCGTGCAACAGCTCGACACTGGCGCCGAGGGCGCGTGCCAGGCGGTCGGCATACCGGGCGCCTGCCGCTGCGTGACGGGAGCCGTCAACGGGCACCAGGATGGTCTTGATCGATTCAGTCATTGTCGTCCTCCTCCGCAGTGAATACGCCGTAGTGTGACCAGCCTCTCACCGCGGCGAATTGATGCAGATTAAGTATGGTGCTGATTCCCGAGGGAGCCACCGCGTAACCGCTCGTCTGCCGTAAACGGCAGCCCGTCGCCGGCCGGGTAGGCACGCGCGCAACCACCGGATATAGATAGGGCCATGCATAAGGAGAAGGGATTCACACTGATCGAGCTGATGGTGGCCATCGCTGTCATGGGCGTGCTGCTGACCGTGGGCATCCCCGGTTTCCAGTACCTGATGCAGAGCAGTCAGATCTCAACCCAGACCAATGAATTGGTGACTGCCCTTTCAACGGCGCGGAGCGAGGCCGTGCGTCAGAACGCCGAAGTTACCGTTGAGCCTGTCGGTTCAGAGTGGGGAAACGGCTTCCGCGTGATGCTAGATGACTCCGGTGAACCTCTCCGGGTTTTTGATGGCTCCGATTCGGTCAACATTACAGGTGACGCCGAGGAAGTGAATTTCCTCGGCGACGGTTCACGCGGCTTCGACGCAGACCGCATCACCTTCAACATTACTCCACTGGACGATTGTTTCGGGGACATGCAGAGGACGATCACGATCACTGCCGGCGGCAGCATCCGGTCAGAGAGAGGACCATGCTAATGCGCCAACAAGGCTACAGCCTGCTCGAGGTGCTTATCGCCCTCCTTGTACTCTCCATCGGCCTGCTGGGGCTGGCCGGCCTGCAAACCGCGAGTCTGCAGAGCAATCAGTCCGCCGCTCAAGTGTCTCAGGCGACGTTCCTGGCTCACGACATGTTCGACCGGATGCGGGCCAACCGTGATGACGCTCTGGACAATCGCTACTCGGTGGCCTTTTCCAACAGCAGCGACGATTTCAGCGGAGATTCACTGACGGACTTTGATCGCGCGGAATGGCTGCGTCAAATGGAGTCGGTTATCCCGGGAACGCGTGAGACCGGCTGCGGCGAGGACGGCGGCGAGCAGGCGTGCGGAGCATCCGTCAACGTCGACGGGAACGGTCGCGCTGAAATCACCATACGCTGGGTCAACACACGCCTGGACGAAGGCGACGATCAGCGTTTACAGAGCTTTACCACGGTGACACACCTATGAAGGGCAATTTCCTGAGAAAGTCCCGGACCAAAGGCGTGTCGCTGATCGAGCTGATGGTGGCGATGTTGATCGGTTTGATCCTGATGGCCGGGGTTGTGCAGATCTATCTTGGTACCACCGCAACCAACCGTGCTCAGGAAGGCCTGTCCCGAGTGCAGGAGAACGCCCGCTTCGCAATGGAAGTCCTGACCCGCAACATACGCATGGGCGGACACTCGCTGTGTACCGGCCAGCAAACGGTAAGCGAACTGGATGTGCGCCTGCGTGCATCCAACGCAGGCATGCTCCCCGTGAACGGGGGATCACTGGACTTGGCCCGCGCTGTTCACGGGGTCGACAGCGCCGCCGATCTGTGGGGCAGTGACGAGCCGGGTAACCTCGTAGCAGGCACGCCTGCACTCCGGCTGATGCACGCTGAAGGGGTTTCCACGAACGCTGCAGACGAGAGCTTCCAGGGCGGTAACTTCGATATCTCGGGGAACCCCTCGGAGATCGACCAGGGGGACCTCGTCATGGTGACGGATTGCGAGACCGCGGACGTGTTTCGGGTCATCAACACCACGGCGGGCGAGGCGAGCGGCACCATCAACATCAATCACGCCCAGGAAAACGACCCACACAACTGGAACGAGATCGACAACAACTACAACGAAGAATCCCAAGTCGCCCGGTTCGCGAAGAGGGCTTTCTATATCGGCACGAACGGCCAGGGGACCCCCTCACTCTACATGCGACGCAGCAGTGGGGACGCCTTGGAGATCGTTGAAAACATCGAAGCGATGACGTTCGCCTATGGCATCGACACCTCCAATGACGGTCAGGTGGATCGTTACGAGGAGGCGGGCGACGTGAATGACTGGGAGGCCGTTCTGAGTATTCGCGTTGCGGTTCTCGTACGCAGCGAAGAAGTGCTCTCAGAGGCCCGCGGTACCACGTACGACATGCTCGGCCAGGAAACGCTGCAATTCAACGATCGACGGATTCGTCAACTCGCAGTTTCGACCGTCTCGCTGAGGAATCGCCTGCCATGACATCGCGTTTACCGAAAGCGCCTCGCAAGAACCCGGCTCCGCGCATGTCCCAGCCGCGCTGGAATGCCCAACGAGGCGCCGTACTGGTGGTATCGCTCGTGCTCCTGGCGGTGATGACGCTGATCGGCGTATTCGCCATGCGGGGCACCACGCTCGAGGAGCGAATGGCCGGCAACCTGCGGGATCGTGACATGGCGTTTCAGGCCGCCGAAGGCGCATTGCGTGAAGCGGAGCGGGAATTCAGTCGGAGCATGGCTCTTCAGGACCCAACCTCCGACAGCTGGGAGGATCGGCTGGATCAGGGCTTCGAATACACTCCGGAAGCATCGGGTAATTTCCAACTAGCGGCGCCTGCCCAATATGTCATCGAAGAATTTCCACCTGAAGCAGATCTGGAAGGCCGGCCACTCGGGGATGATCGCCGCTACCGGGTGACGGCGCGCGCGGTCGGCGGTTCCACCGAAGCGGTTGTGGTACTCCAGACCGAGTTCCGCAGATAACCAGGCCCTGCAGACTCAGTCGCACCTTCGCAGGCCATCGACACATGCAAACGCGACCGGGTGGTCATCAGATCAGGATGAGGGGATCGAAAATGTCCAGGGATTTCAGCAGCACGGACTCTGCGCTTAAGCTCAGCAGGCTTGCAGCAACGGCTGCAGTGATGAGCCTCGGCAGTACGTCGCTGGCGCACGCAGAGATTGCCCAAAAACCGCTGTTCATGACCGGTCCTGGCAAACCACCTAACATCCTCCTGATTCCAGACACCTCGGAGAGCATGCAAGAAGGACCTGACGGGCGCCTGGCGATGGACCGGGATGACCCGGCCTGCCAGCCAGGCCCCGACCTGGAACCCGACATTGACTTCGACCGGGACCCCGATGCAGACCACTGCCCGGCCGGCGCCCGAAACCCGGGCAGCAAGGCCAGCATCGTCAAACGCGTTGGCCTTGACCTGGTCGACCGCTATCAGGGCCTCATAGACTTGGGGCTGCTGTCCTACCAGCAGGCACCGGCTAGCAACACCCGCGACGATTTCAACGACGGCGGTACTGTCCGATGGCGCTTGGTGGAACGCGCAATCGACGTCCGCTTCAGCCAGGACGATGAGCTCGGAGGCGATTGGGACGAAGACTTCGATGGTTCCTGGGACTCGGATACCAAACGGTTCCGCGTCCCTCATCCGACCGATGATAACCTCTGGATCTTTTTCAACGATGGCGTCCCGGGATACCTCTGGAACACGGGCGCTGATGGCGCCGCCGGCGTACCGGAGTTTGACCGTACGGAATTCTACTGGCGCAACAACCCGGGTGGGGCCGACTTCGACAACATGACAGCGTACGAATCGCTGCAGACATGGAATCCCGGCGACGGACAGTTTGATACCGACAGCAGCCTGTGGCTTGGAAACGAAGCGGGGTCGTTTCAGGTATTTCTGGTGGACAGCCAGCGCCAGAGAAACATCGACTCCTGGGGTCAACGCGCAGCATTCCTGCAGATGAATCAGTTGGAGTGGCGCTCCACGACATCCCCAGGTCTCGGCTATCTGCACGTCCCCATCGGAGGAACCAATGCAGATGGTTCCGTGGACACTGATCATTGGGACCAGATTCGCACCAAACTTCAACCGCAACGGCACGACTGGGATGGCTCCGGCAACCCCATGGTGGATCCAGAATGGCCCCTGATCGCCTCCGGGCTGACCCCGCTTCAGGGCACCATGCGCACGGCGCGCGATTACTTCCTTGGTGAAAGGCAGAACTTCGGCAGCGCACAGGGAAACCCTTTACCCCAGGGCACGCCTGATATTCCTGAAAGCTGCGACGTCAACGCCGCAATCTGGGTGACGGATGGGCTGCCCTCGGTAAGCGCCGACGGAACGGAACGTGGCGATGATTTCGATCTCGCTCTTGAGGAAGCTGAAGAAGCTATCCGCTCGTTCTACGAAGACACGGAGGAGGAATTCGGCGAGGGGGTATCCACCTACATTGTAGGCTTTGCCCTTCCTCCCGGTCTGAGTGCGGTTACCGACGAGTCGAATCCACTGGACATTCTGGCTGAAGCCGGCGGAACAGGCTCGGCCTTTGACGCGACCAGTGAAGAAGGTCTGGATGCAGCGATGAACCAGATTTTTTCTCAGGTTGTCCAAGAAGCTCAGGGCAGTGCTGGCGCCGTGGCAGCCAACACGACAAGCCTCCAGGCGGGAGCTGCGATCTTTCAGGCCGGCTTCGACGCCAGCGACTGGTCTGGCGAATTACAGGCGTTCAGAGTCTCCAATCCCCAATCGGAAGAAACGGGCGAGGACGCCGACCTTGTATCTGACTCTCCTGCCTGGGATGCGGAGTCACAACTCCCGTCCGCTCCAGCCCGGGAGATTCTGACCTGGGTTCCAGACGAAGAGGCGGACGGCGACGACCCCTGGACCCAAGGCACCACGACTACGTTCGATTACGACAACCTTGGCGAACCGCAGCAAGCCTATCTCGACGCCAACGACGACCGTGGTCCGGACCGTGTGGCATGGCTGCGCGGAGATTCCTCGAACGAAGGCGTCGGCGCCGACGATCTGCGTTCCCGCATCAACCTGCTTGGCGATATTGTTCACTCGGAGCCGCTGTTCGTCCACAGCGAGAACTTCGGGTATTCACAACTCGACAGCGGCGGCGACTCGTACGCAGAAGCCCGGCAATCCTGGCAGGACACCTCTCCCAAGGTCCTGGTCGCGGCCAACGACGGAAAACTACACGCATTCGACGGTCGCCTGCCCTGCGACAGCAATGGAGCATCCAACGGCATCCCCTGCTCGTCGCAAGGCGGCACGGAGCTGTTCAGCGTCGTGCCCAACAGTGTCTATAGCAAGCTGACGAACCTGACCGATCCGGACCACTCGCGAGAATACGTACTCGATGGCTCCCCGCAGTTGGGCCATGTGTACGACAGGGGCTCGTGGCGCCGTATCGCTGTCGTCGCCCAGGGTCGCGGTGGCTCCGGAGTGATGGCCGTCGATATCGACTCCCGGGAGGTGCTTTGGGAAATCGACGACAGCCACTCAGACCTTCTTGGAGCGGTAATCGGTGATCCCGTACTCGCCAAAGCGCCCAGTGGAGACTGGATCACGATCATACCGAACGGGCCGGGTAGCGAGGACGGCCGGGCTGGTTTCCTGATATTGGACACGGTCTCCGGTGAACTCTTGAACACATGGATACCGGAGGGTGAGAGCAACACGGACGACAACGGCATGTTCAGCCCCGTAACCGCGGACATGAACGGCGACTTCCGGGCAGACCGGGTCTATGCCGGTGATCTTCAGGGCAATCTGTGGCGCCTGGATCTTACTGATCAGAACCCTGGGAGCTGGGATGCACCAGGCTTTCTCAATGAGGATCCACTCTTCCAGACGGACGTGCCCGCTGGCGAAGAGGGTCGACAGCCGATTACCGCGCGGCCGGCACTTGCCCGAGGGTCCGGCGGCGAACTCGGCATCTTCTTCGGCACTGGTCAGTTCTTTGCGGTCGGAGACGATAACGTCGACCAGTCATATATCCAGAGTCTGTACGGTATCCGCGATAATGATCAGGCGGCCCTGCCCTCCAGGGACCAACTCCTGGAACAGGAAATTTTCTGGGAAGGTGACGACTTCGGCTTCGAACTGCGGGCGACCACCGACAATACGCTTGAAGGCGAACGCGGCTGGGTAATGGATCTGGTCTCCCCGAACGAAGGCTTTGAAGGAGAGCGCGTAACCGAGGGAGCCTTGGTCCGCGGAGGTGACCGGGTCGTCTTTTCGACCTTGATACCCACTGCCGATGAGGACCCCTGTCAGCCCGGCGGCGGTACCGGATGGATCATGGAATTCAACGCATTCACCGGCGAAAGGCTTGAGCGCTCCCCGTGGGATCTAAGTGGCGACGGATTCGGCGAAGAAAGCTTCGCGGACACCAGCGAAGGGAGCCTGCCAACGAGTGGCATCCGGTCGCCGGTGGGAATTCCTTCTCAGCCTCGCGTGATGGAGCCGGCCCCGGACGACCCCGATCAGGGTCGGGAGTATAAGATTCCAGCCGGCTCTGACGGAGAAATCTGGGACGACATGCCGGATGAAGAGCGGTCCGGATACTCGTGGAGAACGTGGCGCCAGATCCGCTGACGTGCCCCATTCCGCGCAAGCCCATTAGAAAAAACGGTGAATAGAAATGACACGGACGCCTACCAGAGGTTTCAGCCTGATTGAACTGATGGTTGTGGTCGCCATCGTTGGCATACTCGCGACCATCGGCTACCCGGCGTACCAGAATCATGTGGAGAACACGCGACGTGCGGACGCCCACAGTGCGCTCATGCAGGCTGCGCAAAGCCTGGAACGCTGCTACACGCAGACGCAGTCCTACATGGATGGGGATGGCCTTTGCATCGACCCTGCTGACTACAGTACCGACTTCTACTCCTTGCAAAGCGTGGATGAGAACGAGGGGCCCAATACGTTCGAGCTGCGGGCCCAACCCGATGGGGCGCAAGTCAATGATGACTGCGGCGCACTTACGCTAACCCACACCGGCCAGCGGGGCGCAGTGGACGGGAATACAAGTAATTGCTGGTAGGGCCGCAATACCGGGGCTCTGCAGAACATCGAGACTGACGCACATAACGTACGCCCGCGAGGACATCACCTCTGGAGCGCAATTGCCATGGAACGGCAATCTCACTCGGGTTTCACTTTGGTGGAACTCCTGATCGTATTGGCCGTCGCGGCAATACTATTCGGTGTTGCCATCCCTTCGTTCACCGGTCTCATTGAACACGAGCGAAGCGAGGCCAGTCTGAACGACCTTCGCACCGGGCTGCATCAGGCTCGCGAGTACGCGATACGAAACGGGATGCAGGTGACTGCCTGCCGCAGCACCGACGGCTCGGCCTGCCTGGCAGGTGAGCGGTGGAGCGAGGGGTGGATCGTGTTCGAAGACCCCGCCAATAGGCGGGATTGCAACGCCGAAACCGATGGTCGGTGCGACCACGGCGGCCGTGTTCTGTCGATCAGTCCTGGGCTTGATACCGGCGCGTACATCACCACCAACCAGTTCGTGAGTGACACGGTGCGCTTCTCTCCCCTTGGGGATGCGCGTGCATCCAACGGGACATTCACGGCATGCAATGCCGAAGGAGAAGTCCTGCGGGGGATGGTGCTGGCATTTTCGGGGAGGATGCGGGTGGCCCGAGACGGAGAGAACAACGCGTGCTGACGGGGCACCCGACGGTTGTCGGTCTGGTCTGGGGGCTTCTTTGGTGGACCTGAAGGTCCACCCTACGGCTGGCGGCTTGGTCTGGAGGCTGCGATGGTGGACCTGAAGGTCCACCCTACGGGCATCGGGGTGCGGGCTGGCTAGGTGGCGGCGCGTTCCTTGCCTGCGCGGACAAGGTCACGCGGAAGGGAAAAGACGACCTGCTCTTCGCGGCCGGCGAGTTCCCGGGGCTTTTCCACGCCCCATTCCTGGAGGCGATCCAGCACTTCGGTCACCAGCTCTTCCGGCGCCGACGCCCCTGCTGTCAGGCCAATGTGCTCGTGACCGCGGACCCACTCTTCACGCAGATCCTCGGCCGAGTCAATCTGGTAGGCAGGGATGCCCATGCGCTCGCCCAGCTCCCGCAGGCGGGTGGAGTTGGATGAGTTGCGGGCGCCGACGACGATGAGCATGTCGGATTGCTGCGCGAGCTCCTTCACGGCGTCCTGGCGGTTCTGGGTGGCGTAGCAGATATCGTCCTTGCGCGGGCCCTGGATTGCGGGGAATCGCGCCTGCAGCGCTTCGATGATCTCTGCCGTATCGTCGGTGGACAGCGTGGTCTGGCTGACGAAGGCCAGATCGGCGGCGTTCTTCACCTCCAGAGTGGCCACGTCCTCCGTTTTCTCCACCAGGTAGATGCCGCCCTCGTCGGAGCGGTCACCCACATACTGCCCCATGGTGCCTTCCACCTCGGGGTGGCCGTCGTGGCCGATGAGCACCACTTCGCGGCCCTCCCGCGCGTGCTTCTCCACTTCCAGGTGGACCTTGGTCACCAGCGGGCACGTGGCATCGAACACACGCAGACCGCGCTCGGCCGCTTCGTCCCGCACGGCCTGGGAGACACCATGGGCGCTGAAAATCACCGTGGCACCATCCGGGATCTCATGGACCTCGTCCACGAACACCGCGCCCTTGCTACGCAGGCCGTCCACCACGCGCTTGTTGTGTACCACTTCATGACGCACGTAGATGGGCGCGCCGAAGTTCTCCAGCGCCCGCTCCACGATAATGATGGCGCGGTCGACACCGGCACAGAAGCCGCGGGGGTTGGCGAGCAGGATACGGGGCATGGCAGTCATTCCAGAAAAGCGCTTCGAGGCGCCATTGTAGTGGGTGCGGCGGATCGGGACAAAAGGAATTCCGGGGCGTGCGAGCGGCCGGCCGTTGGCGCATGCGCAGGACCCGCAGGACCCGTAGGGTGGACCTTCAGGTCCACCATCGTCGTGTGTGCGGTCACGGTGGACCTGAAGGTCCACCCTACGGCTGCTTACGGTCGTCCAGGAAGAAGGCGTGGATCAGAATCAGGACCACACCGACGGTGATGGCGGAGTCCGCCACGTTGAAGATGGGGTAGTGCCAGTCACGCCAGTAGACGTGGATGAAATCGATCACGTGGCCGTAGGCGATGCGATCGATCACGTTACCCACGGCGCCGCCCAGGATCAGTGCCAGCCCCCAGGTCTGCCAGCGATCCCACGGCGGTAACCGGCGCAGCCAGATGACCAGCGCCACGCTGACCACCAGCGCAAACCCGGTGAACAGCCACCGCTGCCAGCCGCCGGCATCACCGAGGAGGCTGAACGCCGCCCCGGGGTTGTAGCTGAGGGTGAGATTGAGCACCGGCAGCAGCGCCACCGGCTGGAGGTAATCCAGCCAGGCGTCCGCCAGCAGCTTGGTGGCCTGGTCGAGCACCACCACCGAGCCTGCCACCAGGAGCCACAGGGGCACGAACCGGCGCATGGTCAGGCCACGTTGCGGGTTTCGCCGTCGGCATCGACGTTGGCCACGCACCGCCCGCACAGCTCGGGATGGGCGGCGTAGGCACCAACGTCATGCCGGCGGTGCCAGCAGCGGGTGCACTTCTCGTGGCCCGAGCGCACCGCGACGATGCCCAGGGTGCCGCCCTGCTCCAGCTCGGCGCGCGCGGCCTTGCCGGGCATGTCCGACGCCGGGTGCAGACGCGCCTCCGACGTGATGAGCAGGAAGCGCAGCTCGTCACCCAGGCGCTGCAGCTGTGCCAGCAACTCCGGCTCGCAGTAGAGATCCACTTCGGCATCCAGGGAGGCGCCGATGTGGTTATCCGCACGCAGGGCTTCCAGCTCCCGGGCCACCGCCTCGCGAACCTCGGTGACGCCGCTCCAGAATGCGCGGTCGAACCCGTCCTCGCCGCTCAGCTCGAACAGGCCCTGATACCACTCGGCGGTGAAGACCGTGGCGCCGCGCTCGCCGGGCAGATGCTGCCAGATCTCGTCGGCGGTGAAGCTGAGAATGGGCGTGATCCAGCGCACCAGCGCCTCGGCGATGTGGTACATGGCCGTCTGGCAGGAGCGCCGTGCCAGGCTGTCCGCCGGCGTGGTGTACTGCCGGTCCTTGGTCACGTCCAGGTACAGGCTGCCCATGTCCACCGCACAGAAGTTGTGGATGCGGTGGTAGATGCGGTGGAACTCGTACTGGTCATAGCAGCGCACGATGTCGTCCTGCGCCTGCAGGGCACGATCCACGGCCCAGCGGTCGAAGGGCAGCATGCGCTCCGGGCTGACCATGTCGGTCGCCGGGTCGAACCCGGCCAGATTGCCGAGCAGGAAGCGCGCGGTGTTGCGGATGCGGCGGTAGGCATCGGCCGTGCGCTTGAGGATGTCGTCGGAGACAGCCAGCTCACCACTGTAGTCGGACGAGGCGACCCACAGCCGCAGCACGTCGGCCCCGAGCTTGTTCATCACCTCCTGGGGAGCAATGACGTTACCCAGGGACTTGGACATCTTGCGGCCGTCGGCGTCCACGGTGAAGCCGTGGGTGAGCACGCTGCGATAGGGCGCATGGCCGCGCATGGCCACGGAGGTGAGCAGGGACGACTGGAACCAGCCCCGGTGCTGATCCGAGCCTTCCAGGTACAGATCCGCCGGCACGCGCAGGCGCTCGTCCGACTCCAGCACGGTGGCATGGGTCACGCCGGAGTCGAACCAGACGTCGAGGATGTCGCGGACCTTTTCGTACTGATCCGCCTCGGCGCCGAGCAGATCGGCGGGATCCAGGTCGTACCAGGCGTCGATGCCGTCGGCTTCCATGCGGGTCGCCACTTCTTCCAGCAGACGCGGCGTCTCCGGATGGGGCTCACCGGTGCGCTTGTCCACGAACAGGGCGATGGGCACGCCCCAGTTGCGCTGCCGGGAGATGCACCAGTCCGGCCGGTTGCGCACCATGCCGTCGATACGGCTCTGGCCCCATGCCGGCATCCAGCGCACCTGGCTGATGGCGCCCAGGGCGTTGGTGCGCAGACCCGCCTGCTCCAGGTTGATGAACCACTGGGGCGTTGCCCGGAACAGAATCGGGGTCTTGTGGCGCCAGCAGCAGGGGTAGCTGTGCTGGTAGCGCTGATGCGCCAGCAGCGCGCCGCGCTCCTGCAGGAGGCTGACCAGGCTGCTGTTGGCGTCGAAGGCGAACTCCCCCGCCACATGCGGGGTGTCGGGCAGGAAGCGGCCATCGTCACCCACCGGATTGACCACATCAAGGCCGTAGGCCTGGCCGACCACGTAGTCCTCCTGACCGTGACCGGGGGCGGTATGGACGGCACCGGTGCCGGCATCCGTGGTGACGTGTTCGCCAAGCACCACGGGCACCTGCAGCTCCAGGAACGGATGATTCAGGGTGACGCGCTCCAGCGGCGCACCCGGCAACCGGGCAAGCTCGTCCACCTCGGTCATGCCGTAGCGGCCCAGGGCGGCCTCGTCGAGGCCATCCACCAGCAGCAGGGCTTCCCGCTCGCCCTCGCGCTCGACCAGCACCAGCCGGTAGTCCAGCTCCGGGTGCAGCGCCACGGCGCGGTTGGCGGGCAGCGTCCAGGGCGTGGTGGTCCAGATCGGGATGGACACCCGCAGGCCGCCCAGCAGCCCGGCGTCGATGCCGACGCGGGCGGCGAAGTCCTCGATGTCCGCCACGGTGAAGCGCACGTCAATGGCCGGCGAGGTGTGGTCATGATATTCCACCTCGGCCTCCGCCAGGGCGGAGCCGCAGTCGGCACACCAGTGCACCGGCTTGAAGCCGCGATCCATGTGGCCTTCGCCCATGATGCGGCCCAGCGCCCGCAGGATGTTGGCCTCGGTGCCATACGCCATGGTCAGGTAGGGGCGATCCCAGTCGCCGAGCACGCCGAGGCGTTTGAAATCGCGGCGCTGCCCCTCCACCTGCCGCATGGCAAAGGCGCGGCAGGCGTCACGAAACTCGCGCAGGGAGACATCCTGCCCCGCCTTGCCCACGTCCTGCTCCACCTTGAGCTCGATGGGCAGGCCGTGGCAGTCCCAGCCCGGCACGTAGGGCGCGTCGTAGCCGTCCATGGTGCGGCTCTTGACGATGATGTCCTTGATGATCTTGTTGACGGCGTGGCCGATGTGGATGTCCCCGTTCGCGTACGGGGGGCCGTCGTGCAGGATGAACGTCTCGCGCCCTGCCCGCTCGCGGCGGATGGTGCCGTAGAGATCCATGTCCGCCCAGCGCTGCAGGGTCTCCGGCTCACGCTTGGCCAGATTCCCGCGCATGGGGAAGTCGGTCTTCGGCAGGTTCAGGGTGTGTTTGTAGTCGCTCACCGGTCCACTCGCTCCACTCTATCCAGCAAATTCCGCCAAACAGGGAAGTTTATCAGATCGCGCGCGCGGACGATTCAGGCATCCGTCGCAGAACGGCGTACACCGTGTGCGTGATACCAGGCGCGGGCATCATCCACATCCCGCGCGATCTGCTCCCGCAGGGCGTCCAGGGAATCGTAACGCTCCTGGCCGCGCAACCAGTGGCGGAAGGTCACGGTGAGATGCCGGCCGTAGAGGTCGCCGCTGAAATCCAGCAGGTAGACTTCCAGCAGCGCCCGGGTGCCGTTCACCGTGGGCCGCGTGCCCATGCTGGCGATCCCGGGGCGCGGGCCGGCGCCGTCGCCGATGTCGATATCCGCCACCAGGATGGCGTCCATGGTCGGCCGCCGGCGCAGCCGGATGTTGGCCGTGGGGAAGCCCAGCTCGCGGCCGATGCGGTCCCCGTTCACCACGCGCCCGGAGAGCTGATACGGATGACCAAGCAGCCGCTCGGCCAGCACCAGATCGCCCCGCTCCAGAGCCTCGCGCACCCGTGTGCTGCTGGCACGGGCACCGTCGATCTCGAACGTCGGTGTGCGCTCCAGCTCGAAACCGTGCGCGTGGCTGGCCGCCTCCAGGGTGGCGAAATCGCCGGCACGGCGATGCCCGAACCGGAAATCGTCACCCACGATCAGGAACTGCACGCCCAGGCGCCGCAGGAGCAGATCCTCGATGAACGTCTCCGGCGCCATGCCCGACAGGGACGGCCGGAACGGCAGGCAGAGAAAGCGATCCACCCCGGCGGTCTCCAGTGCGCACGCCTTGTCGCGCAGGGGCGTGATCCGGGCAGGCGCCTCCTCCGGGCGGAAGACTTCCAGCGGGTGGGGCTCGAAACTCATGGCCAGCGTCGGCAGGCCGAGGCGGTCTCCGGCTTCGCGCAGCCGCTTGAGAATGCACTGATGCCCCAGGTGCACGCCGTCGAAATTACCGATGGTCGCCACGCAGCCCCGGTGGTGCGGCTTGAGATTGTACTGCCCGCGAATCAGTTCCATACCATTCCCGTTCCGTCACGCGCGCCGGCGGTGTTCTTCGTTTTCAGGGTTCCCGCAGGGTCCGCGGCCGCAGCCCCAGCAGCAGCAGGCTCGCACCATACAGCGCCATACCGAGGAGCAACCAGCCGAACAGTGCGCCGATCCGCTCCAGCAGGGTGCCATCGATCCACGCCTGCAGGTCGGCCATGCCGAACAGGAGCACGCCGCCCATGATCGCAGACGCCAGCCCCACCTGCAGCAGCAGCCGCCCCCAGCCGGCGCCCGGCCGGTACACCCCGCGCCGGCGCAGCCCCGTGAACAGCATGCCCGCATTGAGGCTGGCGGCGATGCCCGTGGCGAGCGCCAGGGCCGCGTGCCCCACTTCGGTATCCATGAGCAGCATGACCGCCGTAATGCTGAGCACCATATTACAGACCATGCTGACGGCGGCGTACTTCACCGGCGTGGTCATGTCCTGACGGGCGAAGAACCCCGGCGAGAGCACCTTGACGAGAATGAACCCGTGCAGCCCGATGGCGTAGGCCATGACGCTGAGCGTCGCCGCACGCGTATCGGCGGCGGTGAACGCACCGTGCTGGAACAGCGTCGCCAGGATCGGGCCGGCCATCACCGCCAGCCCTACCGTGGCCGGGGTGGCGATGAGTACGCCCCAGCGCAGGGCCCAGTCCAGGGTCCGGGAGAACTGCTCCGGCGAGCGTGCGGCGTGCTCGCTGGACAGCCGCGGGAGGATGACCGTGCCCAGGGCGACGCCGAACACGCCCAGCGGGAACTCCATGAGCCGGTCCGAGTAGTACAGCCAACTGACGCTCCCGGTAATCAGGAACGACGCGAGAATGGTGTCCACCAGCAGGTTGATCTGCGCCACCGAGGAGCCGAACAGTGCCGGCAGCATGAGGCGCATGATCCGCCGCACCCCGGAATCGCGCCAGTTCGGTCGCGGCAACGTCAGCATGCCCACGGCACGGAGGAACGGCAGCATCAGCAGCAACTGCAGAATGCCGGCAATGAACACGCCCCAGGCCAGCGCCTTGATGGGTTCGTCGAACCACGCCGTCCACCACCAGGCGCTGGCGATGAGCACCAGGTTCAGCAGCACCGGCGCGAATGCGGGCGGACCGAAGCGGCCGTAAGTGTTCAGCACCCCCTGGGCACACGCCACCAGGGAGATGAACAACAGATAGGGGAACGTGATCCGCAGCATGTCGGCGGCCATGCCGAACGTCTCCGGATCATCCATGAACCCGGGCGCGAACAGCATCACCAGGTAATCCGAAGCGAGCACCGCGGCGATGGTGAGCACCAGCAGAATCAGCAGCAGCGTGCCGGAGGCACGGCCCACGAGCGCACGCACGGCTGCCTGGTCCTGCTGAGTGCGGTACTCCGAGAGCACCGGCACGAATGCCTGGGAGAAGGCGCCCTCGGCGAACAGCCGGCGCATGAAGTTGGGAATCTTGAAGGCGACAAAGAACGCGTCGGTGGCCGCGCTGGAGCCGAACACGTTGGCAATCACCACGTCCCGGGCCAGGCCCAGCACGCGGGAGACCATGGTCAGGCCACCGAACACGGCAGTGGAGCGGAACAGGCTCACGACGCCCTCCCCGCGTCGCGCTCCCGCCGGCGGAGCCGACTGGTGATCCATGCCTTCGTCAAGCCAATGCCTCCTTTCACCGCGGCCGGGTTGATCCCTGCCGAAAGCCCGCGATCATAGCAGCCCCGCCCGCGGACATGGAGGCGCGCGAAATCCGGTTGACAGAGCGCCCCGAAATCCGCATATTACGTGCCCTTTCCGGAACTTGATGAAGATCGTCAGGAGCTTAAACCTTGGCTAACTCGCCGCAAGCACGGAAACGTGCCATCCAGAACGACGCCCGGCGTCTGCATAACAAGTCGCGTCGCTCCATGATGCGCACGAAGATCAAGAGTGTCATCAAGGCCATCAAGGCCGGTGACAAGCAGAAGGCGCAGGACGCCTATCAGGCTGCCGTGCCGCTGATCGACCGGATGGCCAACAAGGGCATCATCCACAAGAACAAGGCCGCACGGCACAAGAGCCGCCTGAACGCGCACATCCGCGCCCTGGGCTGAGCCTGTTCCGTACGCTGCAGATGCCGCCGTTCCCCTCGGGGTTCGGCGGTATTTGTGTGTGCAGTCCGGCTACGTCAGCACCAGGTTGTCGCGATGGATGAGCTCCGGTTCATCCACGTAGCCAAGCAGCTCCTCGATCTGCGCGCTCGGTGCGCCCTTGATGCGCCGCGCTTCATTGGTGTCGTAGTTCACCAACCCTCTCGCCACCTCCCGCCCCTCGGGGGACAGGCAGGCCACGATCTCGCCGCGTGAGAACCGCCCGTCAACAGCGGTCACCCCCACCGGCAGCAGGCTGCTCCCGGACTCGCGCAGGACGCGCACGGCGCCGGAATCCAGCCACAGGCGCCCCTTGGCCGTCATCTGGCTGGCCAGCCACTGCTTGCGCGCCCCCAGCGGCTCCCGCGCCGGACGCAGATACGTGCCCACGGGCTCACCCTGGCGCACACGCGCCAGCACCCCTGCTTCACGCCCGGAGGCGATCACCGTCGCTGCACCGGAGCGTGCCGCGCGTGCGGCGGCGCGCACCTTGCTCAGCATGCCACCACGGCCGTACTGGCCTGCGCCACCACCACAGAGCCGTTCCAGCTCCGGGTCGCCGGCGTCGCCCTCGGCGATGAGCTGCGCGTCGGGGTTCTCCCGGGGGTCGCTCTCGAACAGGCCATCCTGGTCGGTGAGGATGACGAGCTGCTCGGCTTCAACCAGGTTGGCCACCAGCGCGGCCAGGGTGTCGTTGTCACTGAACCGGAACTCGTCCGTGGCGACCGTGTCGTTCTCGTTCACCACCGGCACCACGCCAAGCTCCAGCAGCGTACGGAGGGTGGTGCGTGCGTTGAGATAGCGCTGCCGGTCGCTGAGGTCGTCGTGGGTGAGCAGCACCTGCGCGGTGTGCAGACCGTACTTCTGGAACTCCGCCTCGTAGGTGTGCACCAGCCCCATCTGGCCCACGGCAGCGGCGGCCTGAAGCTTGTAGAGCTCCCGCGGCCGAGCCATCCAGCCCAGACGCTGCATCCCTTCGGCCACGGCACCGGACGACACCAGGGTGACCTGGATGCCGGCCTTCTGCAGCGCCACCAGCTCGTCCACCCAGCCCGCAATCCGGGTCCCGTCCAGCCCCCGGCCATCGTTGGTCACCAGTGCGCTACCGACCTTCACCACCCATTTCCGGGTGGCCTCTCCATCCTGTCGCTCACTCATGCGCCGGCCTCATCTGCGTCCTCGCGCATCCGCTCCAGGCGTGCCATGACATCCATGCACAGGGCGCGCGTTCCGTCTCCCGTGAGGCCGGAGATCGCATACACCGGCCCGTCCCAGCCCATGGCCTCGACCAGCTCCTGCTTCCACGCCTCGCGCTCGTCCTCGGGCAGCAGATCCAGCTTGTTCAGCACCAGCCACCGCTCCGTGCGCGCCAGCTCCGGGCTGAACCGCGCCAGCTCCTCCGCCACGCCGACAGCATCGTCGATGGGGTCCTGTTGGGGGTCCATCGGCGCGGCATCGACGAGGTGCAGGAGCAGCCGGGTGCGACTGAGATGCTTGAGAAACCGCACCCCCAGCCCCGCCCCTTCGGACGCACCACGGATCAGCCCGGGGATATCCGCGATAACGAAGCTCTGGTCCGGACCGACGCTGACCACGCCCAGGTTCGGGTGCAGGGTGGTGAACGGGTAATCGGCGACGCGGGGTTTCGCGGCCGACACCGCGCGGATGAACGTGGACTTGCCCGCGTTCGGCATCCCCAGCAGGCCAACATCGGCCAGCACCTGCAGCTCAAGCTCCAGGTGGCGGTCCTCGCCGGGTTTGCCGGACGTGGTCTGTTCCGGCGCGCGATTGGTGGAGCTCTTGAAATGCAGGTTGCCGAGGCCGCCACGCCCCCCTTTCGCCACCAGCAGGCGCTGGCCGTGCTCGGTGAGGTCGCCCAGCTGCTCGCCGGTCTCGCGCACGCGGATGACCGTGCCGATGGGCACCGGGATGGTCACATCCTGACCACTGCGCCCGGTTCGCTGGCTGCCCATGCCGTTCTCGCCGCGTTCGGCACGGAAGCGCTTCTGATGCCGGAAATCGGCCAGGGTGTTCAGCCCTTCGTTGGCCTCCAGCCACACGCTGCCGCCCGCGCCACCATCACCGCCATCGGGGCCGCCGAAGGGCACGAATTTCTCCCGCCGGAAACTGGCAGAGCCATCACCGCCATTGCCGGCGGCCACATGGATGGTGACTTCATCGAGGAATTTCATGGGAGACGTCGCTCAGCCTTGACCAACTGCCGCATTATGAACGCAAACGGGGAATACCCGACAACAAAAAACCCCGTGCGAAGACGGGGTTTTTCCGGAGCGTCGCATTGTGATCGCAATCAGTGGCTGCGAACGCTCACGAACTTGCGGTTCCGCGGACCCTTGCGCTCGAACACCACCTTGCCGCCCGCTTTCGCGAACAGGGTGTGATCGCGGCCAACGCCCACGCCTTCACCCGCGTGGAAATGGGTGCCGCGCTGACGAACCAGGATGTTACCCGGCACGACTTCCTGGCCACCAAACCGCTTCACGCCAAGGCGCTTCGACTCGGAATCGCGGCCGTTGCGCGTGCTACCGCCTGCCTTTTTATGTGCCATTTGCTGCTCCTGGAAATCAGCCTGCGGAAATACCGGTAATCTTGACTTCGGTGTAGGGCTGACGATGCCCTTTCATGCGCCGGTAGTTCTGGCGGCGCTTGAATTTGACGATCCGCACCTTGTCACCCTTGCCGGCGTCGGTCACTTCGGCCTTGACCTTGCTGCCGTCCAGAACCGGGGTACCGATCTTCACGTCATTTCCGTCGGAAACGAGAAGCACCTGGTCGAACTCGATGGATGCCCCCTGCTCGGCGTCAAGCTTTTCGACGCGCAGGATGTCCCCTTCGGAGACGCGGTACTGCTTGCCTCCGGTTTTGATCACGGCGTACATGGTCCGTTAACTCTCCGTCGCTGAATTCGCGTTACATAGATGCGGTGAGAAGGCGCGAGATAATAGCGCCTGTACCGACCAAGGTCAAACTGAACCGTCACTTGACACCCCAAGGGGCCGCACCTAGTGTAAGGCTCCGCTAACACGTCGCCTGTCGGGCGACCCTCGGAGACCGGCTCGCCGGATGGCCCACGCAGCTCACCCGCAGACCCCCATGACCATAGATGATATCCGCGCGCTGATGGCGGAGGACATGTCGGCGGTGGACCGGCTCATTCAGGACCGGTTGCGGTCGGATGTGGTCCTGATCAACCAGCTCGGCGCCTACATCATCAACAGCGGCGGCAAACGCCTGCGCCCGCTTCAGGTGCTCCTGGCCGCGCGCGCGTGCGGTTATGAAGGTGAGGCCCACCGAGAGCTGGCGGCGGTGGTGGAGTTCATCCACACCGCCACGCTGCTCCATGACGATGTGGTGGACTCCTCCTCCAGGCGCCGGGGCAAGGCCACCGCCAACGAACTCTGGGGCAACCAGGCCAGCGTGCTGGTCGGCGACTTCCTCTACTCGCGCGCGTTCGAGATGATGGTGAGCGTCGGCCGCATGCCGGTGATGGAGATCATGGCGCGCACCACCAACACCATCGCCGAGGGCGAGGTGATGCAGCTGCTCAACGTCAACGAGCCCGACACCACGGAAGAGAACTACCTCCGGGTGATCTACTGCAAGACGGCGACACTGTTCGAAGCGGCCGCACAACTGGGTGGCGTGCTCGCCGATCAGCCCGAGCCGGTGTGCCAGGGCCTGGCCGAATACGGTCGCCAGCTCGGCACCGCATTCCAGCTCGTGGACGACGCCCTGGACTATACCGGCGACGCCGCCGCGACCGGCAAGAACGTGGGTGACGACCTGGCGGAAGGCAAGCCGACCATGCCGCTCATCCACGCCATGCGCCAGGGTTCACCGGAACAGGCCGCCACCATCCGCAAGGCGATCGAGCAGGGCGGCCGCGACGATATCGACGCGATTCTCGAAGCGATTGAAACGACCGGCGCGATCACCTATACTCGCGCCCTCGCTGAACAGGCAGTGGAAAAAGCCATCGCCAGTCTTGGGTGCCTGCCCGAGTCGCCCTACCGGACGTCGATGGAGTCACTGGCCAAATTCAGCGTGGAGCGCGACTACTGACGCGCCGGAATTGCATTATCGGGGTGTAGCTCAGTCTGGTAGAGCACTGCCTTCGGGAGGCAGGGGTCGTAGGTTCAAATCCTGCCACCCCGACCATACAAATCAACGACTTCCCGACGTCGTTGGCCGAAA
This sequence comes from Aquisalimonas asiatica, assembly GCF_900110585.1. Lineage (NCBI taxonomy): Bacteria > Pseudomonadati > Pseudomonadota > Gammaproteobacteria > Chromatiales > Ectothiorhodospiraceae > Aquisalimonas > Aquisalimonas asiatica. The sequence continues at coordinate 478,101 of NZ_FOEG01000002.1, forward strand.
ACCCTTCGCTTCGCGGACCTATGCAGGACGTTTGCAGGACCGGGAGGTGAAGGGTTTTTTGCGTTTGGTGTTATCGAGGATCCCTTCCCTTCTGTATTCACCTGTATATGGGAGGGTTCCATGGGAACCATCATCAAGCGCAAAGGACCGGACGGCCGGGCCGTCTACCAGATCCAGATCCGGGTCAAGAACCCCCACGACAGCAAACGTTACAATCACACACAGACCTTCGACACCCGGCGCGAGGCCAAGGTCTGGCTTCGGGACCATGAAGGCGAGATCCGCCGGCAGCTTAAGGCCAACCCGCAGGACGCCGGCGCGTTCACGCTGGCGGATGCCTGTCGCCGCTACATCACCGACATCTGCCCCACCCTTAAGGGAGGTGAGTCTGATACGGGCCGACTGGAGCGGTGGATTCGCCGTCACCCGATGCGCAACGTGCCGCTCGCTGAACTTCATCGGGGCCAGCTCTCGGACTGGCGCGACGACCGCCTGGATGTGGTTAAACCCAGCACGGTGAAGAAGGAGCTCGGGCTCTTCAGCCGCGTCATCGAAGCGGCCATCCAGGACTGGGGGTACGACCTGAGAGAAAACCCGGTCAAGCGGATTCGTAAGCCAAAGTCCAATGATGCCCGCGATCGCCGACTCCGCGGCCCTGAAGAAGCCTACCTCCTGCAAGCCGCTCTCCCTGAACGGCAACCGGGCTATCACAACCACCCCGCTCGCAACACGTCCATGGAGGCTATCCTGATCCTCGCGATCGAGACGGGGATGCGCCGCAGCGAGATTACACGTCTGGAATGGCGTCACGTGTTCGAGGACGAAGGCTACGCCCTTCTAAAGGACACAAAGAACGGACACGATCGCGAGATTCTACTCACCAGGCGGGCATCCGAGACGCTCGCCCGGCTAAGGGACGCGAGTGCAGGAGAGCACGTCTCCCCCTACTCCGTTGAAGCGATTCGCAACGCGTGGCGCCGCATTCTGATACGGGCACGCAACGCCTACCATGCCGACTGCAAGGCCCAAGACCAGACGCCCGATCCCGCACTGTTCGCGAATCTGACGTTTCACGACCTCAGGCACGAGCAAGCAGGGTGCCACCCCCGCCAGTCCGTAGCCCTTCCCGCGTTAGCAACTCGCTACTGCGCATGTCACCGCCGCTGGTCTCACTCCACTGGATATCTGACGCTGTGCGCCTCGCCGACCGTCCTGGTCGGTTTTCCCACGCCCGAGATTCCAAAGCGGCTGTGGTACTCCCAGTGCAGGTCATCGCCCATGGCCAGAGCCTTACGCTCACGGCTGTGACATGCTCCGCACAGCATCCTCTTCGGACGCCGTTACACGCTTGAGCTATGCATCGACCTCAGTCGGTTGCCCGTCTGAGTGCCGTCCCATCCAGATTTCTCCTCTGGGACTCGCGGCCGTTTCCGACCGTGCGTGAAGCCCACGTGTGCGGCACGGGTAATACACTCTCGTGCACCCCCCGGGGCGGCCTGATACCGCCTTTCGCGAAGTTGCAGGGTTGACTCGGTCGCCCGAGCTCCCGTTTCCGCGTCGCCCAACCCGCTCTCACGGGCTCCGATCCACTGGATCGGGTCGAAGGAGGGAGTTTCACCCTCCAGCGCCCGTTGCCACGCAGCGAGCCCGATTAAGGGCACTGCGCGACGGCAGGTGCGCAAACAAGTTGGCGACTTGTTCGCGGCAGCAGCTCCGGGGGACGCCCCCGGAACGAATCCGGGGTGGCAACCCGGGGCGGCTACCTTCTAAGGGATCCCCGGCAACAGTCGCGTCGTTCGACGCGCTGTGCCTGGGCTTGTGGAGGCGCGAATTTGGCGCGCCATGGAATCTCTTATATGCGGCTCGCTCGCATCGTGCTCGCCAACATCCTGTTATTTGTCGTCATCACCATCCCTGGGAGGTGTTATCGGGGATCCCTTGTTGGGTAAGCCCACAACAAGGGAGATCCTTGATGTCAGCAAAGCCCGCAAGAACACGCCCGATCCCGGACCAGCCCCTCGAATACAAGACGAGCTTCATGCAGCGCACGCTGGATTTGGTCTCACGGGGCTACGTCCAGTGGGTGGGCGGGACCGTCAAAGTTGAGCGGCTCCCACGACTGCGTGCCAAGTTCGCGGCCAATTATGGGACTGCGGCTGATGAGGCGCAGCGGCGACGAATGCGCCGCCACGATGTGCCTCGGGAATGGTTGGTGATTCATGCAGCCAAAGATGCCGACCACGCACAGTGGCTCCTTCTGGCGGAGCCGGGTCACCCGATGACTGTTCTGGAGAGCCCGGCTGACGCGCTCTTGCGTGACAGCCGCATACAGATTCCGTTGAAAGCCAACCAATGGGCCGACTATGAACTGCTACGGCGCGACGGCGCTTGGACCTGGTGTATGACACAGGAGCGCCGCCAGGCCTGGCGGGAACGAATCCACAACGCAGTCAGACAGCCTGATCCTGAACAGCGTCGTAAGGACATGCGTCAACTGGCCTGGTCGTTGGCCCATGTTCCTGGCTTTCGTGGGATTCGCAACGACGCCAAGAAGTTTGTCGATCTGGCGAGAAAGGACTGGAAACGTGTCCATCGTGGGCCGGTTCCCGCCAGACTTCGGTATCCCGGATGGGTGCGACGGATGCGTCACGAATAGTGATGATGCATCGAGCATGAAGCGCTGATGGCAACAGGCATGGAACACACCAGATGCGTTGGAACACCCGATGGAAACATGGGTGTTCCAACGTTCCATCGCTCCTTGATGAAGCATCCCGGTCTCATCGGGTTTGGCGGTGGTTCGGCCTTCTCAGGAAGCAATCGCCTGGACGAGCGAGGCGTCGTCATTCTTCGGTGTGTTGACCCGCGTGCTGACGGGGTGCATCGCAAGTTCGCCGATATCGATGGAACGCGTTGCCGCCTTGATGTCCTCACGACGCGTCAGGGAAGGGTCGAGCCAGTCATCCCAGCATGACGGAGCCAACACCAGCGGCATGCGGTCGTGAACCGAGGCCAGTTCGCCCTTCGCTCCATGGGTAATGATCGCGAAGGAGGCTGGTCTGGTCTCGGTTGCAGGCTCATAGATGCCCGCGTAACACAGGAGATCATCGTCCGCGGTGTGGATGAAGTACGGCACTTTCCCGTGTTCGGTCTTCTGCCACTCGAACCAGCCGCTCGACGGAATCAGACAGCGACGATTAGCGAACGCCGAGCGGAAGTACGAACTGCGTGCGACGCTCTCTGCCCGGGCATTGATCGGAGCAGGCTTGCCTTCATCAGCCCAGCTCGGCCGGAACCCCCATAGGAGCTGAGTGAGCGCCCGCCTTCCCTCGACCGTCATTGCTACCGGCTGCTGTGTGCCTGGTGGGATGTTATAGCGAGCCCCCTGGTCACCGACCTCATCTACGTCGATGCGCAATTGGCGTGTTACCCGGGAGTGAGGGGCATAGTTCGAATAGCGGCCACACATGCCGACCTCGTTGCAAAGCCGACGTTATAGCGAAGGAGTGAAAGCCTCAGTCAAGATACCGCCCGCAGAGGGACCAGCCTCACCGATCGCGAGCCTTCGCTCGCTTCCTCTCTCTGGCCTGCTTATCGGCGATCTTCTCGACGACGACGAGCGTTGCGACGATGAAGGCTACAAGCAATACGGGCGCCATTTCCATAATGAACCCCTTGGTCTGTCACCGGAATGCTGTTTTAAGCATACCCGCCATCACCGATGTGGGCCAGATACTGCTCAACCCGGTCCGACTCACCGCTGGCCACGAGAGTTGCGGCGCTGACGCCGCCCAGGGCGCTAATCGGCGTGTTTCGGTACCAGTGCCACGCATCGCCCCACGAGCCCGCCCAGGGCTGGGTCGTTGTCAGGATGCGCGTCAGGGCCTCCAGCCGTTGGGTGACTTGATCGCTTGGACGCCCAGGCTGGACCAGCTGCGCCTCCTCTGCGCCGATGGCGGCAGCGAGATCGCTGGCCGTCGTCCTAAGGCCAGCCGAGAGCGTCGTAATATCACCGGCTGACGCAGCCTCCGTTAACGTGTCGAGGTCAACGTTCATTCCTTGAGTTTACCTTACGGTCGATGCCTCGTCATGACACGCCACCGATATTGGAACGCACTCGCAACTAGCGACCGGCCGACTGCCGACCCGAAGCGGCCGGCTACGCCTGAATCCTCGAGCGTCCGCTTTGATTCCCAGCAACCCCCGACTCACGCGCCGGTTTGGAGCCGCGAAGCGGCGGAAAACTGGTTGCTGTGCAGCCGATTGTTGGGTGACTTATGGCAGTTTACTCCCATAACTTCGAATGTATTCCAACTGCTCTGGGTCAGAAATCACAATTTCCCCATCAAGTAGATACTCCCACCTGCCTCCATGTGGAGCTCCATCCCCGGCCCAATAACGATGTGCGCAGTCCATATCACCCGTCCTGATAAACTCATCAAACCAGTGTGTGTTCACCTTCGAGAGAGCAAGCTGGTTAGAGATTTTAACGCTGACCATATAAACCTGGTCTCCAAGCATGCTCTTAATGTGTTTAGCTCCCTCGTCGTTTGCATCCGCTAACCAAAGGCATGACAGTCGACTAACTTTGTCTGAGTAATCAGATCTCCTCAATTGCTCCAACGATAATTCTGCTTCCGACAATTCCAGAATCCTCTGCTTTTCCTGTGCAGATACGAGGATCTCATTCCCGTGGCCATCCACCATGTGTAGCCTTCGTCGCAACATGGCCGCTTTGATCAAGATCGTTGCACTTCTGGGGGAAACAGCCCCACCTTGGTAACCGTTTTGGCGAAGGTCTTCGATCGAGAAATTTTCAACAGGCTTATGTACTGCCCCCAAGCCTGGCTCAATAGAAGCTAGATAGTTCGGTGACCAAATCCGTCCAGCGATTGCAAAATTATTACAGGGCAGGAAATCGGCCAGACTGATTGCATGCAAATAGGTCATTATTCACCCACCACTCGCACTAAACGGCGCGAGGAACGAGCGTCCGGCGACCGCAGGGAGCGAATTTAATTGCCTTTTTCAATCTGCTTCTCCACAGCCATCATCAGCAGGCGGAGGGATTTTCTTTGCTTCTTCATAGATGTCCGAAACTTCCTCAAACACACGTTCACCGCAGAGTCGACCCCCCAGCCAGTGACCATTTTCATCAAAAATCGTTGAGGTGGCGTCAGCAGTAATGCCTGGCTTTGGCGCACCATCGCGCACAAACCTATCAGGGTGATTCCCACCACCTGCGAGATACCCGTCATTTCCGTGGGAATGTTCTATCATGTCACGCAGTTCCTTACCTTCCGAAAGCAGATGCTTAGCTCTGCTTTAAGGCGGCTGAATAGCGGGAAAGAGATGCTGTGCTCTTTTCAGCAGCCGGAGCAATTTCCCAGTAACAACTATAAAATGATATGCATCCAACCTTTGTTGATCAGAGTGCTCTTGATGCTCGTCCTTGTACTGCGCCATGGCTTTGAAGCCGCCGGAGAACATTTTATCAAATGCCGTCTTGGAGGCCCGGCTCGACGATAAATATACCTCAGCATCCCTTAGACAAGCCTGAAGCCAGAAAAGAAGCTGTTGGTGATCAAACCAGGTAGCGTCATCTGGAGTGGGGTTTGGAGTCTTCTTTCCCACGCTTAAATTACCCCTTGACCTGCAAAGCGATTGAACGCCGAAGCTAAGCCGCCGTGCAAAGTGCGCAGCGCTATACACGGTCGGCTTGAACGCCTTGTTCGGCAAGCGCTCAACGAAGCTGCTGCACCACCTGCTGGAGACTTCCCTTTCGCTTTCCCCGAACGCGCCGGGGTGTTCCATTCTTTATCTGAAATGCTTCATAGCTCCCATCGCCAACGGGTCTAACTTCGATTCGGGTCTGCCCGTGTGTCACATAGGCACTCCCTGCATCCCACCACCAGTCCTGCATTGATGCTCTTACCTGCGTGAGCTTCGCTGCTGCCTCTGAGACGGTAGAGATGCGTTTACTGGGATCCGGCTCGGTTAGCTTATTTAAGCACCGTCTGGCGGCACCGGAAACCCATGGGGGTAAGGTCGAAAGGTCTAGCAATCTACCCGCACATGCGCGCCGTTCGATGACACCATCGACGTACAACGAACGATCTACCTGATCCTCAATTTCCTGATATTCCTTCCATTCTCGCCTATTCAGGTAGGCCTCCGGATTGTATGACAACGCGCCCCCGAGCAGCTGGTACGTTATCAATCCGATCTGATATACGTCACCGCCCCTCCCATAAGTGTCAGTGCCGAACGACTCCGGCGGGCGATACAAAACACTATGCCCGGACGCATGTGTCGTCTCTTCCCCCTCGTCTAGAGCGCGGACACTGCCGAAATCGGCGATTCGCGGAGCTCCTCTGTCTAGGACAATATTCCCCGGCTTCAGGTCTCGGTGCACCATCCGTTCTGCGTGTATCGCGCTGACACCTCGGCAAATGCCGATTGCGGCGTCAACCGCGCAATGTACACTTGGAAAGCCCTCAATGAGATCGTCCAAGTCCCCACCGAGGCAACGAGGCGTAGCGAAGTACCCCCACTCATCCGATACCATCCGTGCGTCTAGGATTGGCAGTACATTGGGCGAACTTATAGCAGCCAACTGCCTTGGCTCATCATGCTGCCGCTCTCCCGGTTCGCCGCAATAGAATTTTATAGCCACGGATCGACCAGAGATTCTGTTCTCTGCGAAGAATAGGAAGCCGTTCGCGCCGCGATTGTTCTCTTGAAAATCCCGGTAGTCTGTTTCCAGGGCCGCAAGACCGTCTTTGATCTCCTCAGGATAGTCGCACATAAGTTCTAGCCGATTTCCCTCCGGAAAGCTGCGATCGCTGCTCTTAGCGCTGGCTGAAGGTAGGCGTACAGCGACGGGGCCTCGTCGTCCGTCTGATTAATGCGCTGCCCGGACACGAAATCGGCGGCACAAGGTGTGTTCGCGAGCAAAATCGCCTCCATCTTGAGTGATGCAGCGCCCGCCTGCATTTTTCCGGACTCCGGCTTCCCTTTGATTGCCAATATATCCGGATCAACATCATTAAGCACGGCCTTAACTGCATCCTGGAACGCCACTAGTGCATTACGATCACGAGTTCCGCCGAGCGTCATCCGGTTTGAGGTCATGATTTCGTAGCTGTTGCCATCCGAGCGGATGGCCACATAGTTCATGTCGCTTGCTGAGAACTCGACGCCGAGAACCACCATAGCTTTCTCCTAATACATATTCCGCTTGGACTCACCTGCCGAACGCTCTGGGTAACTGGCCGCATGAACGTGTCCAATTCATCCGGGCAAGGTCATCAGCGGAAAAGCCGATCCGTGTTGAAGCTTTTGTTAGGCGAAAATCGCTATAAACTTTGTATAAGAGCGATAATCGCATAAAGAGCTATCAAGTAAATTACAGCCTGCTCTCCAATTGTTACAATCCGCAATCCGTACCCGGCACGAGTCAAATGGCTGTCATAGAATTCAATGGCTCTAAACACATCTATCGCATTGTGCTTGGAGTTTTCTATAAGAGACGACCGGAAATCAAAGTACAGATCAACGATGGAATCGACATTATTCCTCTCCATTACACCTTGGAGCGCTTTAAACGATTCATTAAGCTCTTTCAAATCCCGATCGACATGTGCGATTCTTGCCCTTCTCACAGAAAGGTCTATTCTCCGAGAAATTTCGTAAAATATTCCACTTACAACGATAGCCGTAACAATAAAAATCAGAAACCGCGCAGGAGCTCCATCAGCGACCTCGAGGCCAAACAGGGTGAGTTTCGTATAGTCAATCCCTATCCAAGAAGCGGCTGCCACAAGGGATGATGTCGATACAAATATTCGCTTTGAAGTTAATGTTTTTTTGGATTGCCAGTCATCGAAAACCTTAAAGAGGTCCTCAGTATCCAGCCCGGATTGATCTAACTGCTCCAGCGAGCCCTCTGTTATTTCCTCATCATCAGACGACATTTCGATTTCTCTGGGGGGCTCACCAGGACTCTTCATTCTTGGCGTCGTAAGCCTTCCCATCACATCATGATTGTCCATAGAATAGAACCTTTCCTCCACGCCTAACGCCTTTCTTCAGCGGCAATAATGCACTGGCGTGGGCTTTGCGCAAGCAAAGTACATGACAGTGCATTATTGTCCGACTGCAAGAATTTGTTAGGCATAAGTTTATCTTGGCCCCTTGCCAATTACGGACTCAACCCTAGACTGAAGCCTTTGCGCTAATTCCTCTGCAGTCTCCCAGTCAATACAGTTGAACTGACGGATATCAAAATGAAGACCGGACATCTCATCCTTCCTGCATGTCCAGAATATTGGGAGACCAATCCCCATGGCGTAACCGGCCTCGAAATAAACACCGCCCCGATGTCCTGTAAAATCGGCTACGAGAAATCTTGAAGTATTTATTTGGTTGATAATTTCATCGTCGATCCGGTTAATGTGTTCAACCTTGTCCATTCTCGTTGGCTCATAGCCAGAATTAACAAGAGCAAGCTGAAAGCCATTTGAATAGATTGCGTCCAGATCAGGTTGAAATGACATAGCTACAAAGCCCTTGATAGAGCTTGACATCTTGCCCTTTAGCTCTTCAAGCCTCATGTAGCCCCCTGGGAGAATCTCACAACCGCCTGCTAAGGTTTTGGCTTCCGCTAGCCGTTGATCTTTTAGCATGCTCAGCAGAAAGTGTACGTCATTCTTATCAGACGAATACGTTGCAGCCAAGAAACGCGGCTCTTGAATATTGAAGCTCTCGCCAAGCCCTTTCATACCCGACTCTGCCTCAAGCAATATGCCGTAGGCTCTTTCAACAACTGACGGAAGAGGCGAGTCCGCAATCCTTTGCAAAGTGTCAGAAGTAATCATTGGTACTGTGCCATTTCTGTTCTGGGTTCTAACCCAGCCCGACAGTTTAGCGCGGCGCTCTTTTCCATGAGGTTGGCGTATTAGTGAACATGCAGTACCAGAAATCTTGAACTCACCGCATCTTGGACAATTTTGATGGATCCCATCAAATCCACCTGATGGAATGGTTTGGGCCAACTGGTCTGCGCAAACTTCACACTTGTCATTATTTGAATCTGAAACCATTTCCGATCCTTGCTTGCCTAACGCCCGCAGCACGCGCGGCTTTGTAGTGAAGGCGCAGCCGCAACGGAAAAGCCGTCGCTGTGCCTGCGATTGTTAGTCATTTTCAATGCGCCGAATTTCCTCAATGACATAACGTTTGATCGCTCCTTTGGCAGACAGGACCTTCGTGGCGTCAAAGCTAATCTTCCCCCCTAAGTCACGATTTGCCTGATCCATGGACCAAGTCAGATGCTCCTTTTGCTTGGCTGGAACGTTGTCCGTCAGCATGAAAGAAACTGTTTTATCAAGTTCGTCAACATACATTCTTCCGAAACCCGAGAGGATGTTATACCGAGTAACATTGCCAACAATCCCAGCAATGATTTCATTGTCGTATTGCAGGGAAACGGCATCGAGAGTCTCGGAGTTGAATAGCATTCGGTCGTGGGTTCGATTTCGGCCTACAGCGATCACAACATCGCGATTTTGTTTTACAGGGCGATGAAATTTTTCGAGAGGCACTTCTAGCGCCTCCTCGATCTCGCCGATAAATGGTTCTTTTCGGTTTTCTAGCCTTCGTACCCTTGCAGTTTCCGGCTTATAGTCAATATCGACTGCTTTTGACCATGTCCACTTTACGAGATCCCAAAGAGCAGCCCCAGCCACACTATATCCAATTATTGAAGTAGCATCGGAGCTTAGAACAACTGTGATAATTTCTTGGAAGCTGCCGCGCCGGGACGGGCTGATATAGATCTCCGCCCCCGTAGCCTTGTTGGCTCTTTTGCGGATCTCGCCATCATTGATTAAAGCATGGGTGCTTATTGCGAGAGCTCTAGCAAACCCTTGAATCGAAACACCTGCATCATAAAGGTCGAGCCGACCTTCCTCAGCAGTTCCATGATGATAGCTCACTTTGATTTGAAGACTTGCCAAAACTCCTCCCGTAGCTCAATCGTGAATAACGCTTGGCTTTGCGGCGTTCCGGAGCGCAGCGTAGGTACGTCCGACAACAGCCATTGTTAGCTGATTCTTGGCGAAATAGAGAACATCCAATATTCACCAATCCATGTTTGCTGCTGCATCCATTTGATTCTCGAGGTATTCCACAAGTTCTGACATAGCCTCATCTGAGCGCATAGCTTTTGAGTATGTAGAATCAGCAACAAAAGTAAGTATGCTTGGTACGGTGCTAAAAAGATGCGATCTCACGGGCGACAAATAACTTGACCAAAAATCATCCAAGAAGGAATCAATATTTCTGATTGCCTCCACCTCATCAAAAGCAGGCGCCCCACTGAATGAATAACGATTCGCTCCGGTTTCAGCCAAAAGCACCGGAACTGCCCCAGCATCCGAGTGAAATGAGAATGCTTCCCCACGTTTACCAAAAGCACCATGGGCCATGAAGTTTCTCATCTGTACCCGCAGCAGCAGGAGCTTATCGTAATGATCCTTAAAGCAAGGATCATCTAAATCTAATGCCGCTCGAAATTTCTCTTTCCAGTTAGCCGTAGCCATATCGGCGACTTGATATCCGTTCTCTATACGCCCCCTCAGTATCGCAACATGAATAAACGCATGCTCAGACCAGCTAAAAAATGCATCGACGGCAGCCTGACCTATCCAATCAGTTTCAGAAGCGAGCTCCAAAACACCTGAATTGAGCGCTCTTAGCAGTGACTGGAGATCAGAGGAATCCTTTTCTTGCCTTAGCTCCGCACTCTGTCTCTCCGCTTCAGCCTTTTTCTCTGTAAATTTATCTTTGAAAAATTGGTAACGCTCGAAGAGCCATTTGCTATGGTTGAGTACGTTAAGCCTGTTGCCCTTGGCCTCTTGTTTTGCGCGCCAGTCAAAATACGGTCCTGCCAAATTTACAGCTTTCCGTATTTTATTCGCTATCAAATCCGAATCTTCTTCCTGTTGCTCATTCGGGCGACCGCTCATGCGAGCACCAGGATCTCTATTTGGAGCACAGATTCGAAGCCCCATCTTTTGGTGCTCTATTGCGTAGAGTCTGTCCTGGTACCTGATTGGCACAGTCCACGCGCTTTTTTCCCACGCCCCCATCCTAGGAAACTGAAGGAAATCGACGAACATGAAGTACACGAGATAATAAGGAGGGAGTCTCTTACTGCCTCTTGTTGTAGATGACAGCATCAGTGCCTTCGGCTCATGATCCGATCGAGGTTTACCCGCTGGCTTGATATCACCCAACGCATCCAGAACCTTTCGTCTTAATTTGGCGAAGTCATCTGGTACTTCTCCAGTTTTTTCGTCCAATGATTCACCTCCAGCGAGCATGAACTTCAGCAATCGAACCAGCTAACGCCGCCAGCACGCGCGGCTTTGTAGTGGAGGCAAAGCCGCAACGGAAAAGCCGTCGCTGTGCCTGGCATTGTTATGGCCCCGAACTCAGCCTACGATCTCAGGTATCATCTGAAATCTATTATGTGACAACCGCATTCGGTGCACGTCGATGCCTTTAGTTCTTGCGATATCCACTATTTTTTCTTCATCTTCTTTGGATATTTTGGATCCTAGGTATACCCCCTTAGGCACTGGCACAGAATAGTTCATCGGCGGATCACTGGGACTCATTGGCAAGATCAGCCTCCATTCGTGCTCATAGCTCCAATCTTTTGCCTTGTGAATTGCCGATATTATTCCGAAAAGGTTGTTGAAAGAGCCTGCCCGGCTTTGCTCCATAAAAAAATCGGATGCATCAAACAGCTCATCATCATACAGCACAGGCCATAAGCACCTTGACCTGATATCCGTAACAGGCAGCTCAGAAAAATCATATTCAATCGCGAAACCAGTGTGGTTGGCAGAGTAATGGGACCACATAAGCATCGAATCCATACGCTGGCTGAATGAACAGATCTTATAACCCTGCTTAATTGCAGCATTGAACCTTCTGTTCATTTCAATGATGTTATTATCAGTGAAACCTTTACACACCTCATATAGCTTATCGACCATGTCCGGTGTTACAGATGAACCTTTATGGTTGGCGGCTAGCTCTATCATTGCCTTGAGTGGATCATCTGAGGTCGACAAGATATTCATATTGTCTTCAGTGAAGAAATTATCACCTTCACCACTCGTCTGATTTTCTATGGACTGTAGTAAGAGGGAGTCCATATAGTCGCTACTAAAGTCAAAACACAAGGACGAGTCATAAGGATCATTGAAGTTAGCAGCGTGCGTACACCAGGCAGAGTCTTCTTTGAGGTTGCTTAAGGCATACTCGTTTACTGATCTGTATTTGTAGAGACTTTTGGGAATATGCTGTTTTTTCAGTTGTATCGCAGCCTCTACGTTGAGATCTTTCTGACGGTAGCTAAAGAAGTATCTCCGAAGATCTTGGACCCAATCTTCTCTCATTTAAACTCCCAGAATGTCGACACTATAACAGTGAATGGACCGCCGTCACGGTGATTGGATCACTGTGACGGCGGCATATCCACCGTTACGGGCTTCGGCCCCGCGGCTTTTGCTTGTTCTTTCGGGAGGTTACCGCGGGAAGGGCATGCGGGGCCACCAATCACTTGACGGCGCGTTTTCGTGCCGTAATCATACTGTACAAATAGCCAGTTGGCATGGAGGCCACCCAACCAATGAACACGCCGGAGCGGCCGCGTCGACTGCGGGATGTCGTCAGGGATGTCATACGCACGCGGCGCTACAGCCCGAGAACCGAGAAGACCTACTGGTACTGGATCCGGTATTTCATTCGGTTCCACAACATGTCCCACCCCCGTGAACTCGGCAAGGCCGACGTACAGGCGTTCCTGACCTGGCTTGCTGTAGAGCGAGGGGTTGCCGCCTCGACCCAGAACCAGGCTTTGAACGCCTTGGTTTTCCTGTATGGGAAGGTTCTGGAGAGTCCGCTCAGCGATATCGGTGAAGTTGTCCGCGCTCAGCGCCCGCGCCGGTTACCAACCGTATTGAGCCACGGCGAAGCCATGGCCGTCATTGGTCAACTCCAGGCTCCCTACGATCTAATGAGGTCCCTGATGTACGGTGGGTGCAGGCCTCCGGGTGAGCGAGGCGGCGCGGCTCCGGGTGAAGGATCTCGACTTTGAGCAGTGCATGATCACCGTGCGCGATGGCAAGGGCGGCAAGGACCGCACGACGCTATTACCCGCGACTTTGCTCGAGCCATTGCGAACCCGTGTTTCCGGGATTTGTGCGCGTCACGCCTCCGAGGGCGATAGGGACTCGGTGCCCGTGAGCCTTCCTGACGCGTTGATGCGAAAGTATCCCAACGCTGGCAGGTCGGTCCATTGGCAGTGGCTTTTTCCGTCGGACGCGCTGTGCCAAGACCAGTGGGGCAGCATCGTTCGTCATCACATCCACATCAGCGCCGTACAGAAGGCCGTTAGCAAGGCCGTGAAGCTCTCTGGCTGTTCGAAGCCAGCCGGGTGCCATACTTTCCGGCATAGTTTCGCGACGGAACTCCTCAAGCGGGGCACGGATATACGAACTGTCCAAGAATTGCTCGGTCACAAGGACGTCAAGACAACGCAGATCTATACGCATGTCGTCGGTCAGGCGTTTGCAGGTGTCAGCAGTCCCCTTTCCTGAAGCTCGTGCTGCACGATCGTCCAGCCGAGAACAGACATTGATGTACATAGCGCGACCGTCCGCTCCGCGTCGCAAAGCTGGCCCTGAGCTGCCATTGGCCCAGCATCCGCCAGCGTCTTCTCTCCCGACCAAAGGGAGTAACGACGCGCCACCAAATGATTGATTGGCTTTTATAGCCTTAACCACGCTAATCTTCTGTAGATCGATAACACAAAGCACAGTTCCGCATTCACAGTGGGGTGCTATGACTGCGTCACGGTTATTGAATTGCCTTGACGACGCTTCTACTCTCTGTTGGAGCACGCAGCTATGGTAGAGACAACAAATCTTTATATCCTGATATTCCCGGAACGTCGAGCCATAAAAATTGGCAAGGCTAATGACATTCATAACCGAACCCAAGCGTTAAAACGTTGGTGGGGAGAGGCTGACTACGAGGCGTCCTATTACCTGAGCGCACCGGCGAGACTGATATTCGAACTGGAGAAGTGTCTTCACTTCTTGTTGTCGCAATATGCCGTTCTCTATGAAGAAGGCGACGGACGAACAGAAATATTTTCCATTGATGCCCTTGATGTCGCGCTTAAGCAAATCGACCTATATTCTTCATCAAATCCGAATATTGAAGGATTAAAAAAAGGTGTACCGCGCCCAATTCTTGCGACTACTCCGCCTCAACTTCGCAGCAAACATACGGAAACTATTCGCAAGTCAAAGGCCATGGTCGAGGGCGTCACCCGAACCGCTGCCCAGTTCGACCGGATCAATCGCCTCATCATAATCTTGCTGCGGAGACAGTCTCGGATTCCATACCAATACGACGTTATTGACGACTGCGTCTATTTTCGATTCCGTCTTTCGAAAAAGGCTGCGGCAAGATTAAATCCCGACAATTTGATCCATTACTTTCGCTTCAATATTGAGGACCTCAACGGTCGGTCTGCCATCAACTGTTGCTCGGTTACCGAGGTTGAGGACGTCATGCAATTCAGAGTACACCTCCTTTCGGAAAATAAAGACGGGCCGAAGGACGAGCTCTTCGCCTACTTTGCGACGCAAAGCAAATTTCTACTCAAGAAATTGCCGCAATGCTCATTGGCTGCAACATCTCCAATACCGATGCTCGACGGGTCTCAAGTCCTCAAAGACCTACTTCAGAACCAAGAAAACGGCATGTTCTGAAAATCGCATGCACTCTGCCAGCAAAAAAGCGTCGCTCCTTCATGGCTCTTCTTTTTTCTGCCGGTGATGCGAAACGTTAGGTGTCAACCCAATGTCAGCTGTCGGTTAAGTCGGTCGGGGCGCGGCCCGCTTGGTAAGAGCGTCTCACCTTCGCGGCGAGCTGCCCCACTCCTTCCTCGCTTGCGGAGTTCACCCAAGCGAGGAGTTTCGAGGGCGCCCTCCGCGGCTCCTGCTCTCTCTGGGTGGTTTCGCTGATTGAGTGCCCGGATACTCCAGCCTGTTCTCAAGCCAGGCGTCGACGTCCGCCGGCCGCCATCGGTATTCGCGCCCCAGCTTGATATAGGGAGGAAGGTCCTGACCCCGGCAGAGTCTTGTCCGGATCGCTCCAGGGTTCAGCCCAAGGTAGGCCGCCAGCTCTTGCGTCGTGAGGAGTGACTGTTCGTGCATTGGTTTGGTCCTTTTTGCCGTCTACTCCCCTCTAAGGGATCCGCGGCAACAGGAACCGGTATTCGGCCCTCCCAGCTTTCATGGGACGCCAAGGTTTATGCAGTACTCATGCAGTACTGCATGGGCAAAAACTTGTCATACGCGGTAATGCGCGGTAACGTTGGGTAACTGCAAACAACTGATTGGCCGACACTTTATTGTGTAAGCGCTTGTTTTTCGGTATGGTTTGATAGCTTTCGGGAGGCAGGGGTCGTAGGTTCAAATCCTGCCACCCCGACCATACAAACCAACGGTTGACCAGAGCCGTTACCGGAAACCCGTCCCTACTGGCGAAACTGCAGGCCGTTTGCAGGCCAGCCCAGGGGCGGGTTTTCTTCGTTTGGTGTCAGCGAGAATTCCTTCCGCAGGCAAACCACCGGGCGCCAACGCGCCCGACGTAGGGGCGCACGCCCGGTATCGGTGCGGTCACACCCTCTTGAGGGCCTCCTCGAGCTCGCGCATGCGCGAGGTAATGGACTCCGCGGAGCTGCCGGTCTCTGATGCAAGCTCCTTGACCTGGTCGGCAACCACTGCGAACCCACGGCCGGCCTCTCCGGCACGCGCCGCTTCGATACTGGCGTTAAGACTGAGCATGCGCAGTGACTTGAGCGTATGCAGGATCTGCTGGGTATCGGTGATGATCTTGCCGCTGATATCGCCAATCTCTTCCATCTGTTGCTGGCGTAGCCGCTCCTCCCCCTTCCGGTCGCCGATGTCGGTAACGACACCCTCCAGGTAGACCACACGGCCCTCGGCGTCCAGGACACCGCCGCCCTGCTCGTTCACCCAGCGCTCGACGCCGTCCGAGGCGACGATCCGGTAATCCACATTCCACTGCGTCCCCTGCTGCAGGGCCACGTCAATGGCATCATCGACGGCTTCGGCATCTTTCGGGCTGATGAGAGACACGTACGAGGCGACGCGATTGTTGATGAGCTGCTCGGCGTCATAGCCTGTCAGCAGGCGGGTCTGCCCGCTCATGACAAGCATGGTGTAATGCTCGTCGTGCCGACACCGGTACAGGAAGCCTTGCATCCTGCTCGCAATACTCTCGTAAGCGGACGCCAGCCCCGTGTCGGCCGCGGTGTCGTGATCGCTGCCACGCTCTGGATCATGTTCCACAGGCATTGCCCCTACTGTTGATCGGCAAATTAAAGACTGCCCCGGTATCGCGGGCGCCCTTACCGGGCACCGGGATCGTCCCTGTGGTTCCCTAATCGAGCCGGAGTACCCGGTGACAGACCCGGTCAACCAGTACCGGGTCGTGGCTGACCAGCAGAACGGCGTAGTTCCGTGTTCTGGCGAGTTCCCCGAGCATCAGGATTATATCGCGCGACGTGATGGGGTCGAGCCTGGAAACCGGCTCGTCCGCAAACAGGAGCACCGGCTCCAGGAGCATTGTACGCGCAATGGCGAGGCGCTGGAGTTCGCCGCCGGAGACGTCACCGGCCGGGCGCTCGAGCAGTTCGGGAGCGAGGCGCATCTGCTCCAATAACGGCGGCAGTCTGTCCGCGTCCAGCCCATGCAGCTGGATCAGATCATCGAACAGCCGCCCCAGGGGCACCCCGGGGGCAAAGGCTGCGGGCGGATCCTGATAGAGCTTGAGGTACTTGTGCCCGGGGATGCCCTCGGCACGCTGTACCGTGCCAGTGTCGGGGGGGAGCAGCCCCAGCAGAATGTCGCCCAGGGTGCTCTTGCCACAGCCACTGTCGCCGGTAACGCCGATCACCTCCCCGGGAAAGACATCCAGATCCAGCTCGTGGAACAGTCGCTTTCCGCCTCTCACCTTGCTCAGCTGCCGGGCCTGGATGACCGGGGTCTGCTGCCGCAGACGACGCCCCGCATGTTTATCCACCGACTCCCACAAGGCGGGAGAAGCCGCCATCAGCTCCCGGGTGTACTCGGCCCGGGCCGCGGCCAGCAGCTGCCCGGCACTACCCTCCTCCACGACCTGGCCGTGCCGCATCACGATGATCCTGCCGCCCAGTTGCCGGGCCACGTCGATGTCATGGGTGATGGTCAGAACGGCGCCGTCGTCTGCCTGCCGGGTCAGGAGTGTGGCGACGTAGTCCCGTTTGCTGGCATCCAGCCCCTTGGTGGGTTCGTCCGCAAGAATGATCCGCGCGCCACCCGCCGTGGCCGCACAGAACGCCAGTCGTTGCGCCATACCACCCGATAACTCGCCGGGAAGCTTGGCGCCGTCGTTCGCCAGCCCCACGCCGTCGAGATCCCTGTGTGCACTTTGCTGCGCCACGGATCGACTCTGGTCCAGGACACATTCGTAGACCTCGGCGACCTGCTGCTGGCTCCGCATCAGTGGATCCAGCGAGTGCCAGGGCTCCTGCGGCAGCATCGTAATGGTGCGCCCCCAGAGCTGGTGCAGGGTGTCCTCATCCAGATCCCGCAGGTCCCTGCCATCGATCCGGATCCGCCCCTGCGTTGTCATTCCGGGCGGCAACAGGCCCATGACGGCCTGTGCGAGGATGCTCTTGCCGGCTCCGGTCTCTCCGAGAATGGTCAGCCTTTCGCCGCGATTCAGGGTTAACGACAGGTTCTCCACCAGGCAGTCATCGCCGGCGAAAACGGACAGGTTCTCAATCTCGATGCCGGGGACCATCAGCGGTTCCTCCCTGCCAGCAGGTTGAGGCCGAACACCAGCAGGAATACGGCAATCAGCGGCTGGGCCAGTACCCAGGGGGCATCACTGTAATAGGGGAACAACTCCACCATCATCAGTCCGAGCTCGGCCGTGGGCGGTTGCAGCCCGACGGCCACGAACCCCACTGCGGCGAGGGCCAGGATGGAGTTGGCCGCGCCGAAGGCCGCCAGCGTGAGGACCGGCGTCACCACGGCCGGCCAGACATGCCGGCGGAAGCAGTAGAACCAGCCGAAGCCAAGCATCCGGGAGGCCTGCATCTGCGGTGAGCTCACCACGGTGCGGGTCACCGCACGGACGACCCGGAAGTACTCCACCCAGAGCACCAGAGAGATGCCGATGTACAGCATCAGCAAGGACCCCGGCGCCACGGCGGCGAACAGCAGGATCAACACCAGACCGGGCAGTGCCAGCAGCATGTTGACGAAAAACGACACCACTTTGTCGGTCACGCCCTGCCGCCAGCCGGCGAGGACGCCCAGTGCCACGCCCACGGTGGCCGAGGTCAGCACGCACAGCAGGCCGAGCAGCATCGACAGCCGCACGGCGGCACCCATGCGCGCCAGCATGCTGCGGCCGAACTGATCCGTGCCGAGAGGGGTATCGACGCCCGGTGTGGCGAAGGCGTTGTCGAGGTTCTGCAGGGCTGGGTCCGCACCGTGCAGCAGGCCTTCCAGCAGGGCGAATACCACCAGCCCGCCAATAATGGCGGCACCGGCTTTCTGACCGCGATTGAGATTCATGAGGGTCTGTTTCATGCCTGGCCCCTCGCGCGCGGATCGATGAGGTAGCAGGCGATATCCACCAGCAGATTCAGCCCCACGAAGATCAGTCCCATGGCGAGGGCGGCCCCCTGGATCATGGGGACGTCCCGGGCAAAGATCGCGTGGGCCAGGCCATGGCCGACCCCGGGCCAGGAAAACAGCGACTCGATCATGACAATCCCTTCAATCAGGCTCACCAACTGAATCCCCATGAAGGCCACGACCGGCAGGGCGAAATTGCGCAGGCCGTGGCGGGCAAAGCTCTGGCGGTAGCTGAGGCCCTTGATGCGGGAGAAGCGGAAGAACGCCGACTGCACCACATCGAATGCGCTGTGGCGGATCACCCGGCTGGACACCGCCGCCAGCGCCAGGGCGAGGCTGATGGCGGGCAGCACCACGTAGTTGAGACCATCAAACCCGGCCACCGGGAACAGCTGCATCTCCAGGGCAAAGAGCAGGATCAGGACCAGGCCGATCACGAACACCGGTTGCGCCCGCAGGAAGGACGAACCGAACAGGGACAGGCGGTCGAACCAGCTGTTGGCCCGGATCGCCGCATAAATACCGATTGGCAGGGCCAGGAGGGCTGCGATGACAATCGCCACAGCGGCCAGCACCAGGGTATACCCCAGCAAATGGCCGATCTCGTGCATCACGGGCAGGCCACTCACCATGGAGTGACCGAGATCGAAGCGCAGCAGGTCGTAGAACCATTCCAGGTACAGGATCCAGGCGGAGCGATCCAGCCCCAGCTCGGCGGTGACCGCCTCGGCTGCCGCGAGATCGACGTTGTCGTAGCCATAGCGTCCGGCGGCGATGCGGAAGGCGGCGTCACCGGGCATCAGGCGCATGAGGATGAAACTCACCGTGCCCACACTCCAGACCACGAAGGCCGCCTGGCCCAGTCTTTTCAGTAGTAGTGAAATCATTGTTCCGGGAAGCTCATTTCCGAGATGCGGTAGTTGCGCTCGTAGGGGTCGAAACTGAAGTTCTCCACGCGGTCCGACAGCGCCGTCTGCTGGGTGTAGAACACCACCGGGATGACGGGCATCTCCTCCACCAGCAGGCGCGCGGTGCGTTCCGCCAGCTCCCGGTATTCGTCGTCGTCGGTGGTGGCGACCATCTGCCGCAGCCAGCGGGGGACTTCATCGCTCTCCCAGCCCATGGCGCCCCACTCACCGTTGCCGCCATTGCCGTAGTCCGCCAGAAAGACCCCCAGGGGGTCGGCGACATTGCCGTAGTTCCTGGCAACCAGGGCGGTTTCGAGCGTGCCCTCGTGGTGCTCCCGGGGGATGCCGCTGGAGTTGACGACCGTGACCTCCAGGTCGATGCCGATGGTGCGCCACTGGGCCTGGATGGCGGTCGCGACCACGATCAGCTCGGGGCGGTCGGCATAGGTGGTCATGCGCAGCTCGAAGCGTTCACCGTCGCGGCGCAGAACGCCATCCGGGCCCGGCTCCCAGCCAAGGTCGGTCAACAGCGAGCGGGCGTGGTCGATGTCGTGATCCAGCGGGGGCAACTCATCCACATGCCAGTCGGTGAGTGACGCCGGCACCAGCTGGTTGGCCTCCGTTCCGGGGACCCGGATCACCCGCTCGGCAATGCCGGTGCGGTCCACGGCCAGGCTCATGGCACGGCGGGCATCACGCTCGGCCATGAACGGGTGACCGGAATTGAGCTTGATCTGGATGGTGCGCGGGATGGTGTCGGAGTGCACATGCACATCGTCCTGGCGTTGCAGCAGGTCGAGACTCGCCGGGTCCAGGGTGTAGATGATGTCGGTCTGGCCGGCCATGACCTGCAGGGCCCGGCTCTCCGCACGGTGGCCCGTCAGGTAGATGGCCCTGCCGATATTGGCGTTCTCGCCCCAGTAATCATCGAAGCGGCTCACTTCGATACGGTGCGGCGGGTCGAAGCTTGCGACCTGATAGGGCCCCGTCCCGTACATCCATGGGACGGCGGCCTCGTCGGTGTAGGAATCCGGGGAGAGAATCACGCTTGTGAAGTGCGCCATGATGGCGCCAAGGGGCCGGAACGGCTCGCTGAGATGGACGCTCACCCGGTACGGGCCGTCCACGCTGAAATCGTCGATGGGAGCCGTGTTGATGGCACCGGGTTTGCGCAGCGCCATCCGCAGGGCATGGACGACCGCTTCGGCATCCATGTGCGCGCCGTCGTGGAAATCCACGTCCTCGCGCAGCTCGAACGTCCAGCGCAGGCCGTCGTCGCTCACCTGCCAGTCGGTGGCGAGGCCGGGCTGCAGCTGCCCCCGGGCATCCACTTCCAGCAGGCTTTCCGCCACCTGCATGCGCGTGTAGACGAACCCGTCACGGGCCGGGTCCTGACTGGTGAACTCGAACGGGCCACCGAGGGTGAGCACATCCGGGTCCTGGTTCGGTGCACAAGCGCTGGTCAGGGACAGCAACAGGGCGACGGCGAGACAGCTGCCGACCCTGGCGGCGGTCCGGAGGGAAGGCACTGACGAATACAAACGGCACAAATTCTGATGCATGGTTCTGATCTCACGACGGTGATCCCGGCAACCTGACCGGGCCAGCGTCGAACGTGATTGTTTACCCGATGGGCCGGACCCCCGGGAAGGAGACGCACGGCCCCGTGGAACCAGGGGCCGCGCTCGCCACCTGCCGTGTCGACGGACGTGGCGCCCCGCTCCGGGTCAGAATCGGTAAGACGCCTGGACGGTCACCGTGCGCGGGGCACCGGGCGTCACCCAGGCATCGAAGAACGAGCTGCGGTAGTACTCTTCGTCGAAGAGGTTTTCAACGTTCAGCGTCAGGTCCAGGTTCGGCATGGGCCGGTAGGTCCCTCTCAGTCGTGTGGTGGTGTAGGACGGTAATTCGAAGTCCTCGTCGTTCCGGGCACCGGGGCGCGCACCGACATAGACCAGGCCGCCGACGAGGCTCAGACTCTGGTCATCCGCGAACGTCCAGTCGTAGCGCGTCAGCAGGCTGCCCTTGTGGCGTGGCACGTTGCGCACGCGGACATCGCTCTGGATGTCTTCCCCGTCCGCGAGGTCCCTGGCATCGGTGTAGGCGTAGCTGATGGAGGCACGCCACTGCTCCGTGATGGTCATGTTCACGTCCACCTCGAAGCCACGGCTCTCGACCTCCCCGGCACTGACGTGGGTGACCTCGCTCTCTTCCGGGGCGGTGCTCGGCACGTTCTCCTTGCGGATGCGGAACACGGACAGATCCAGCCCCAGACGGCCATCGAGGAACAGGCTCTTGGTGCCGACCTCGAAGGCCGTGCTGGTCTGCGGGTCGAGCGTCTCGGACGCGCCGTCGGGGTCCTCGGTGACGCGGCTGTTCGGGTCGAAGGAGCGCGCCGCGCTGGCGAACACCGTGGTGGTGTCATGCACATCCCATGTCACCCCGGCCCGGGGGCTGAAGGCGGTCTGCGTCTGGCTGAGCCGGGTGTTGTCGCTGCCGCCGAGGTGGGACTCGTCGAACCGCACACGTTGCTCGAAGTGGTCCAGGCGGCCGCCCAGCAGCAGCCGGAACTCCGGAGTGAGATGCATCTGGTTCTGGAGATACAGCGCCTGCGTGTTCTCGGTTGTCTCCCGGTCATCGCGCTGACCGGGATCGAACTCCGGCGGCGTCTGACCGTACTGCGGGTTATGGATGTCAATGTAGTTGGGGTCGTCATCGACATTGGAGCGCTGCATCAGGTAGTCCTGCTCGAACCGGGACGCTTCCACACCGGCCAGAATCTGGTGCTGGATCGCCCCGGTGGTCAGCCACCCGCGCAGCTCGGCAACCCCGACCAGGTCATTGCTTTCGAAGTCGCGAAAACGACGCTGCCTCGGCAGCTGGTCACCTTCCGGCGAGAACTGCTCCGTGGAAAACCCGTCCAGCGAGCTGTACTGATGGGAGAGCGTGAACTGGGTCGACCAGTCGGCGTTGAGGTCGTGGTTCAGACGCAGCCGGTTGGCGACGTTGTCGGTGGTGGTGGTGCCATCATCGGGCTCGCCGTAGAAGTTGGAGACGGGCACAGTGCCGAAGCTCCCGTCGATGGCGGGAATGCCACGGTCGAACGGGCGGTCCTGGCGGGAGAACTCACCGTCATAGTCCAGTTGCGTCTTCGGGCTGATCCGCCATGTCAGTGCGGGGGCGAGGACGTAGCGCTCCTCGTCGACCCGGTCGCGAAACGTGTCGCCGCGCTCCACCACCGCGTTCAGGCGATAGGCAACGTTATCGGTAAAAGGGCCGGTCACATCCAGCGAACCCCGGCGGGCCATCTCGGAGTTGACCGACGCCGTCACTTCCCGGCGGGGTTCGAATTCCGGGCGCTTGGTGATGATGTTCACGGCACCGCCCGGATCGCCACGACCGAACAACGCCGACGCCGGACCCTTGAGCACCTCCAGACGCTCGACGCTGGCGCTGTCCTGGCGGGAGCTGAACCCGCGGTTGGCGCGCACGCCGTCGCGGAGGAAAACCGGCCCGCGGTTCTCGTCTCCCTCGAACCCCCGGATGGCGACACTGTCCCAGATCCCCCCGAAATCGTTCTGCTCCGATGTGCCGGGGATGAAGTTGAGCGCGTCGTAGACGCGGTTGGATCCCGTGTCCTCGATAGTCTCTCGGGTCACGACGCCGACGGACTGGGGGACATCCCGCGTATCCGCCGGCATGCCCAGGGCGCCAGTGGTCTGCATGCTGCGGTAACCGGCGGTGTCCGGAGCAGCATCGATCAACAGTGGCGTGAGCCGGGTGGGTTCCGACCCTTCGGCGTCGTCGTCCGCGTAGGCGAAGGAACCCACGCCAAGGGCGAGGGAGGCAAACAACACGGACACAACAGCCAGGTCGCTGACCGGGGAGTCTTGCATCGGAGGAGTCCTTTCCTTGGCAGAATGCGTTCAAGCAGTAACCAGGGCGAAAATGGTACAAGATAACACTCGCCTGTGCCAGCGTCGCTGGACGGGGACGGTATCGCCATGGTCATTCGCTTCGTTCACTGGACCCGATGAACACCCGCCCCTCCGGAAGAACCAGCCTGCACCACCTTCGCGCACCCAGGAAAACCACCCACCAATTTGGTGCGCCAATCGTGGCCGGGGAGTCGTCAAGAAGGCATAAGCAAACACGCAAATAACTGTTTTTACACTTTTAATTCCATCTTGAATACAAGTTGGCACCCCGCTTGCAGCTCCGTGATCAGTCCGCGTCATGTCCAGGAACGGGCGCCCAGCCCCGAAAGCCTCATAGGAGCGTTCTAGAAATGAGTGAAAGCAACGGCATCTCCCGCCGCAGGTTCATCCAAGGTACCGGTTTAGCTGGCCTGGCTGCGGCCATGCCGGGGGTCTGGATGGGTAATCTCGCCCACGCCAGCGATCTGCGGGTTGGCTTCATCTATGTCGGCTCCCGGGACGACTATGGATACAACCAGTCACATGCCAGCGGCGCACGCGCAATCCGGGACATGTCTGGCGTAACGGTCCTGCAGGAAGAGAACGTCTCGGAGAACGTCGCCGTCGAGCGCACCATGGAAAGCATGATCAACCTCGACGACGTCAACCTCATTTTTGCCACCTCCTTCGGCTACTACGACCCACATGTCACCCGCATCGCCGAGCGCTACCCGGACACGGTGTTCCGGCACTGTGGCGGGCTCTGGGAGGAAAGTGACCCCGAGAACGCCGGCAGCTACTTCGGCTACATCGATGAATGCCAGTACCTGAACGGCGTGATTGCCGGCCACATGACCCGGAGCAAACGCCTTGGCTTCATCGCGGCCCGGGAGATCCCCCAGGTGCTGCGCAATATCAACGCCTTCACCATGGGCGCGCGCTCGGTGGACCCGGAAATCCAGACCCGCGTGCTTTACACCGGGGACTGGCACCTGCCAACGCGCGAGGCCGAGGCCACCAACGGGCTGGCCGATCAGAACGTGGACGTCATCACATGCCACGTAGACAGTCCCATGGTCATCGCCGAGCAGTGTGAGAGCCGCGGGGTGTATTTCTGTGGCTATCACGCCAGCCAGGCCGATCTTGCACCTGAGCGCTACCTCACGGGCGCGGAGTGGAACTGGGAAGTCCCCTACCGACGGATGGTCGAGGCCGTACTCGCTGGCGAGACGCCGGAACATTTCCTGCGCGGCGGTCTGGCCGAAGGCTTCGTGCGGCTTTCTCCGTATGGCCCGGCGGTCACCGATGGCGCCAGGCGTAATGCCGACGAGATCAAGGAGAAGATGGAGGGCGGCGAGTTCGTCATCTTCCGTGGCCCGCTGAAGGACAACCAGGGCAATACCGTCATCGCCGAGGGCGAGTCCCACGAACAGCGCGACACCTGGCTGGAGCGGATGGACTGGCTCGTGGAAGGTGTAAGGAACTAACCGCGATGTGGATCCGCTCCCCAATGCAACGCCTGCTCATGGCTGGATCGGCGGCCCTGCCGCCGGTCCTTGCCCTTCTGGCGGCGTCCGTGCTGTTCAGCCTCTTTCTCCTGGTGCAGAACATCTCCCCGGCAGAGGTGTTCGTTAACATCTATCAAGGCGCCTTCGGCAGCCGCTTCTCCTGGGAAAACACGTTGCAGCGCTCGGCGCCAATCATGCTCACGGCGCTGTGCGTGGCATTGACCGCGAAGCTGGGCCTGATCGTCATCGGTGGCGAGGGGGCCCTGGTTCTTGGTGGACTGGCAGCTGCCGTAGCCGGTGTGGCGCTACAGGGAAGCCTGCCCCCTCTCGGCGTGCAGGCGGGACTGCTCCTGGCTGGCGCGCTGGCCGGCGGCATCTGGATCGCCATGGCCGGCGCCCTGCGGCATTACCGCGGCGTCAACGAGACCATCAGCACCCTATTGCTCACCTACATCGGGATCGCCGTCCTCAACCACCTGGTGGAGGGGCCACTCCGGGACCCCGCAAGCCTCAACAACCCATCCACCCACAGCCTGGATGCCGCCAACATGCTGGGCTCCATCCCCACGACCGGCATTCACTGGGGGCTGGGCTTTGCGGTAATTGCCTGCATCGTTGCCTGGTTGGTGGTCAACCGCACCACCTTCGGATTCGCGATGCGAATGATCGGCGGTAATGCGCGTGCAGCCAAGCTCTCGGGCATCCACGTGGGCTGGGTGCTCGTGGGCGCCTGCGGCCTCGGTGGCGCAGCCGCCGGGCTAGCCGGCGCCATCGAGGTGGCGGCCGTGCACGGTGCCGCCAACAGCTCGCTGGCCGTGGGTTACGGATTCACCGGGATTCTGGTGGCGTTCATTGCAAGACAGAACGCCTTGGCCATCATCTTCGTGGCCGTACTGTTGGGCGCCCTGGAGGCGAGCACCGGTGTGGTTCAGCGCCGCATGGACCTTCCCGACGCGACCCTGGAGGTCTTCCAGGGCATCGCCTTCCTTTGCGTGCTGGCGAGCGAGGCAATCCAGGGGAACCTGCGCCTGCCCCACCCCTTCCGTACCCGCGAGGCTACAAGCTGATGGACGAGCAAACCGAAGTTGTCGAGGAACAGGTCATTGAACTCGCCCAGGCCCTCGGGTGGTGGGGGGTGCCACTGGCCATCCTGGCCGGGGCCATCCGTGCCAGTACGCCGTTTCTGTTCGTCGCCCTGGGCGAATGCCTGACCGAGCGCAGTGGCCGCATCAACCTCGGCCTCGAGGGGTCATTGGTGATGGGGGCTCTTGCGGGATTCGCCTTTGGGCTCATTACCGGCAACCCGTGGATCGGCGTGGCGGCCGCCGCCGGTATCGGGGCGGTCTTCGGGCTCGTCCACGGGGCGCTGTGCAGCCTGAAACGGGTCAATGATATTGCCGTCGGTATCGCGATCATGCTGTTCGGCCTGGGCCTGGCGTTCTATCTGGGCAAACCCTTCATCCAGGCAGCCGGCCCCAGGCTCCCCGCCGTGAACCTGGGATTCTGGAGCGATTATGCTGCGGTGCAGTCGGCGCTGTCCGTGAACGCCCTGTTCGTCATCGGCATTGTCCTTGCCCCTCTCATGCTGCTGTTCTTCCGCAACACGCGCTGGGGCATGGTCGTGCGGATGGTTGGCGATAACGAGGAGGCGGCGCGGGCGGCGGGATACTCGCCGGTGCAAGTGCGCATCCTCGCGACCATGGTGGGGAGCGCCATGGCCGGGATTGGCGGCGCATTCCTCTCCCTTTACTACCCCGGCGGCTGGAGCGAAGGGCTCTCCAGCGGCCAGGGCCTGATGGCCGTCGCGCTGGTCATCTTCGCCCGCTGGCACCCGGTCTACTGCATGCTCGCCGCCCTACTCTTCGGTGCTGCCGGCTCGATCGGCCCGGCGCTGCAGTCCGTCGGGGTGAGCTGGGGATACTACCTGTTCAATGCGACACCGTACGTGCTCACCCTGGCAATCATGATCCTGGCCTGCTCGCGACATCGCACACTGCGCGGCGCGCCGGGCGAGTTAAGTGTCGCCCGCTAGGGCGTGACGCACCGCAATGGAGGAAAAACCAATGGCCTCGTGCTACATCGACGCCACACCCTACCGCTGGCCGTTTGACGGCCTGCTGACGCCGGACAACACGGCCTTGATGATTATCGACATGCAGACCGACTTCTGCGGCAAGGGCGGCTATGTGGACCGTATGGGCTACGACCTGTCGCTGACCCGGGCGCCGCTGAAGCCCATTCAGCGCACGCTGGAACACATGCGCCAGGGCGGTTTCACGGTGATCCACACGCGCGAGGGGCACCGCCGGGATCTCTCCGACCTGCCGGAGAACAAGCGCTGGCGGTCCCGCCAGATCGGCGCCGGCATTGGTGATCCGGGGCCTGCCGGGCGCATTCTCGTGCGCGGCGAAGAGGGCTGGGAAATCGTCCCCGAACTGACCCCCCTGGAGGGCGAGCCGGTGATCGACAAGCCGGGGAAAGGGTCGTTCTATGCCACCGACCTGGACCTGATCCTGCGCACGCAGGGCATTCGCAACCTGATCCTCACCGGCATCACGACGGACGTGTGTGTCCACACGACCATGCGCGAGGCCAACGACCGGGGCTACGAATGCCTGCTCCTCGAGGACTGCTGTGGCGCCACGGACCGGAGCAACCACTTGGCAGCCATCGAGATGATCAAGATGCAAGGCGGCGTATTCGGCAGCGTCAGCGATTCCGAAGCCCTGGTTGCGGGCTGCTGAACGATCACCCGCCAACGCCGTGCGGGGATGCACGGCCGTGAAACGATTGCCCGCGACGTGGTGGAGACAACGACCATGACCAACCCAGCATCCGCAGCCCCGGCACAGTCGCCTGTCGCCGGCCCGGGAGCGCAGCGCGCCAGCAGCCTCGAGGTGATAGGGGTCAGCAAGCACTTCGGAGACTTCACCGCCCTGGACGGGGTCTCCATGCGCGTGCCCGCAGGGAGCTTCCACGCCCTCCTGGGCGAAAACGGCGCCGGCAAGTCGACGCTGGTCAAGTGCATCGTCGGCTACCAGCAACCCGATGCCGGGAACATCCTGGTGGACGATCGCGAGCGCCAACTGCGCAACCCCCGCGAGGCCTCGGCCCTGGGAGTCGGCATGGTCTACCAGCACTTCACACTGGTGCCGCACATGACCGTTGCGGAGAACCTGGTCATGTCCCGGATGAATACGCCCCAGTTCATCAATTGGCGCCGGGCCACCGAGGAACTCCACGCCTTCATGGAAACCATGCCCTTTCGCATTCCGTTGGACTCGCCGGCGGCGAGTCTTGCCGCCGGCGAAAAGCAGAAGGTGGAGATCCTGCGCCAGCTCTACCTGGAGCGCCGCTTCCTGATCCTTGACGAACCAACCTCGGTGCTCACGCCGGAGGAAGCCGACGAGGTCCTGGGTCTGCTACGTGAGATGACCAGACGGGGCGACGTCACGGTGCTGATGATCACCCACAAGCTTCGCGAGGTGAAGGCATTCACGGAGTCCGTCAGCGTACTGCGCGGCGGTGCCTACGTGGGTGGCGGCGCGACCGCCGAACTGGAAACGGAGGACCTGGCGGAGCTCATGGTGGGCGAGCGCCAGCCACCGGCCCGCGTGCAACGGGACGACCGCGCGCCCGGAGCAACAGTGCTTGAGATTGACGCCATGCGCTGCCGTGACGACGAGGGAGTCCCCGCGGTTCGGGATGTCTCCCTGAGCGTTCGCAGTGGCGAGATCGTCGGTATCGTGGGCGTGTCCGGCAACGGGCAGAAGGAGCTGGTGGAGGTCCTGGCCGGGCAGCGGGAGCCGGAGGGCGGGCGCATGACCGTCAACGGCGCTTCCTACAGTGCCCGGCGCACACAGATGGTGCAGCATGGCATCGCAATCCTGCCCGAGGAGCCACTGCGCAACTCCTGCGTGGGTAGCATGAGTGTCGCGGACAACATGGCATTCCGGACATTTGACCGACCACCCCAGAGCTTTCTCGGCTGGCTCCGTAGCAGGCCAAGGCGCAGCTTCGCCCGCGAGCTGATCCAGCGCTTCAGCGTGAGCACACCCGGCCCGGACACTCCCATTGCCCGGTTATCCGGCGGTAACGTCCAGCGGGCGGTCCTGGCGCGGGAGTTGACCGGGGACGTGCGGCTGCTGATCGCGGCGAACCCGGTCTTCGGTCTGGATTTCAAGGCTGTCGAGGAGGTGCACGACCGCTTGCGGGACGCCCGGGCCGGCGGCACCGCGGTGCTCCTCATCAGCGAAGATCTTGATGAGGTGCTCCAGCTCGCTGATCGGATCCTGGTGATGTTCGAAGGCAGCATCGGCCACGAGACCGACAGCGAACATGCCGACATGACCAGGATCGGCCAGGCCATGGCGGGGCAGCGGTGATGCACGAACTCACCGTTGAGGCCCGTCCCTTCCCGTTCCGGCTCCCTCTCCACAGCACCGCGGTTGTGATCATCGACATGCAGCGCGATTTTGTCGAACCCGGAGGCTTCGGTGAAAGCCTGGGTAACGACGTCGAGCCCCTGCAGGCCGTGATCGCCCCCGTGACTCGCCTGCTGGCGACAGCCCGCCGGACCGGCCTGCCCATCGTGCACACCCGTGAGGCCCATAAGCCGGACCTGAGTGACTGCCCTGCTGCAAAACGCGATCGCGGCGCCCCCCGCCTGCGCATCGGTGACCGGGGGCCCATGGGGCGCATACTCATCGAGGGCGAACCGGGGAACGACTTCGTGGCGGAGCTCAAGCCCAGAGAGGACGAACACGTCATCAGCAAACCCGGCAAGGGCGCCTTCTACGGCACGGGGCTCGACGCGTGGTTGCGGCAACACGGGATCACGCACCTGCTGGTCGCCGGTGTCACCACGGAAGTCTGCGTTCAGACCACGCTCCGCGAGGCCAACGACCGCGGCTACTGCTGTTTGTTACTGGAAGACTGCACCGGCAGTTACATCCCGGAGTTCAAACGCATCACCGTGGAAATGGTCGTGGCGCAAGGCGGCATCGTCGGCTGGGCAACACCACTGGATCGCCTTGAGTCGGCGTTCGAAGGAGTCACTGATGTCGGTTAGTACGCAGCTATCCCTGCCCGATGGGCTGCAGGGCCCGCCCGCAGATATTGAATGGACGCCCCTGCGCGAAGGCGTCGTGGCAGCCTGGCTATACCGGGATCCAGACGGAGGACCGGCCGCCGCCTACCTGCGCTACGAACCCGGGGCGCGGGTACCCGCCCACCGTCACCCCGGCGCGGAACACATCATCGTTCTGGCCGGCGAGCAGGAAGACGAGTACGGCCGATACCCCTCGGGAAGCGTCATCGTCAACCCGCCCGGGAGCTGTCACAGCGTGCTCAGCCGTACAGGCTGCCTGGTCCTGATCATCTGGGCGCAGCAGGTGGAATTCCTGGAGTCGGACTGATCCAGGCACCACGGAAACGTATCCGCAACGGGAGTAACAAATGAGTGGACTCGGTGGTTTGAACAAATCGGATCGTGGCGTGGTGATCGGCCTCGCCCAACTGCAACTGCCCAGTGTGGAGACACCAGAGGAGCTGGAGGAGCAGACCCGGCGGGTGTGCAACATGGTGGGCAAGGCACGCCGCCAGATGCCCACCATGGATCTGATCGTCTTCCCGGAATACTGCCTTCACGGCCTGTCCATGAACACGGATCCGGCCATCATGTGTCGCGGCGACGGCCCGGAGGTCCAGTCGTTCCAGGCCGCCTGCAGGGAACATCAGATCTGGGGCTGTTTCTCCATCATGGAGTACAACCCGGACGGGATGCCCTACAACACCGGAATCATCATTGATGACCAGGGCACCATCCAGCTCTTTTACCGCAAGCTCCACCCCTGGGTCCCGGTGGAGCCATGGGAGCCGGGCAATCTTGGCATTCCCGTCTGCCCGGGCCCTAACGGCTCCACGCTGAGCCTGATCATCTGCCATGACGGCATGTTCCCGGAGATGGCCCGCGAGTGCGCCTACAAGGGGGCCAATATCATGCTGCGCACCGCCGGCTACACCGCCCCGATTCGCCACTCGTGGACGATCACGAATCAGGCCAATGCGTTCTGCAATCTCATGGTTACGGCCAACGTCTGTCTGGCAGGCAGCGATGGCACCTTCAACTCCATGGGTGAAGGCATGGTCGTCGGCCACGATGGCGTTCCGCTGGTCGAAGGTAACGGCCTTGCCGATGAGATCATCACCGCCGAAGTCCGTCCGGACCTGGTGGACGAAGCCCGGGAGATCTGGGGGGTGGAGAACAACATCTATCAGTTTGGCCATCGCGGCTACGTTGCCGTGAAAGGTGGAGCCCGGGACTGCCCCTACACCTACATGCACGACCTGGTGGCAGGTCGATACACCCTTCCCTGGGAAGACCGCGTGCGCGAAACCGACGGCACATCCTGCGGCTTTCCGCCCCCGGAACGCCATTACGGCGGAACGGCGGAGTGAACGGCCGGGCGGGGACGACGTATCCCATGCCGCACGCCACAGGGAGGCAAGCAGCGATACCCGGTAAGGCAGGGTGTCTTTTCCGGATGATGGACATCTGCTCCATCACGTCCGACTCAGGAGATACCCCGGACAGGGACAAGCTCACTCTCCGGATCGAGCGCCACCGGGCCCAGCTCCTGCGCCTTCGCGCGACGGGATGGAGAGACCTCGACGGCATAAATGGCAGCTGCCCCGGCCGCCTTCAGGGCTTCTATGACCATCAGGCCGATCGGCCCCGCCCCGAAAACCGCCGCGGTATCCCCCGCCCGGAGACCACTCTGCCGCACAGCGTGCAACGCCACGGCCGCAGGTTCGATCAAGGCACCTTGCTCGAAGGAGAGATCGTCCGGCATGGGATGGACCATATGTTCACCGAGCACCGTGTATTCAGCGAACCCGCCGCCGCCACCGGACAACCCGTGGAAGCCCAGCAGCGGTGTGAGGTTGTACTGTTCCATCACGTAGGCACCGTCCCGGTGCGGCGAAAGAATGGGCTCTATGGCAACCCGGTCGCCCGGTTTAACGCGGGTGACCGACTCTCCCACCGCAACGACCTCGCCGGCAAACTCGTGCCCCATGACGATCGGCGCCCGCTCACCACTCATCGGGTGCGGCGCGTCCACGGGCACGAATATCGGCCCGGCGGCATACTCGTGCAAATCGCTGCCACAGATCCCGCAGGCAGCCACCTTGACCTTGACCTGGTGCGGGTCCTCGAGGGCCGGAATGTCGACGGCTTCCACCCGGAGGTCCCTGGCCTCGTACCATACTGCGGCTTTCATGGTGTTGTTCATCTCGTCACCTCACAATGAGAATCCGCCGTCGACGGCGATGGCCTGTCCCGTCACATGCTCGGCGTTGGCCAGGTAGACGGCCAACTGCCCCATATCCTCCGGGGTCTGCGCCACGCCCTGCGGCAGGAGCGTCTTCTGATGTCGTTCCCAGGACTCTGCTTCGCTCTCTCCTGGCTGTCGCCAGCGGCCGGAGAGACCATCCTCTCCTCGCCACATTCCCGTTCCGACGATTCCGGGGCAAAGCGCATTCACCGTAATGCCTTCGGCAGCGACTTCCTTGGCGACAGCATTGGTAAAACCGATGACGGCAAACTTGGACGCGGAATAGTGAGAGAGGTCGGGAAAACCGATCTTTCCAGCGATCGATGCAACGTTGATGATCCTGCCGAACTGCCGGGGGCGCATGACGCCCAGTTCAGCCTGGGTGCACAGGAAGACGCCCCTGGCATTGACAGCCATGACCTGATCCCAGTCCTCGGCCGAGAGCGCGTCGACCGACTTGATGCTGATGATTCCTGCATTGTTGACGGCGATATCGAGCTGACCAAAGGTGCTGACCACGTCACCGATCAGTTTATTGACGGAGCCCGAGTCCGTGACATCGACCTGAAAGGGGGTGCTATGGCAGCCAAGTGCCTCGATCCGAGCAGAGGTTTCCCTCGCAATGTCGGTATCCAGGTCAGCAACGGCCACATCCGCGCCCGCTTCCGCCAGAGCCAGGGCGATTCCTTGACCGATACCGCGCCCCCCTCCGGTCACCAGCGCCGTCTTTCCGTTCAGTTGCATGAGTTACACTCCTCTAACTGGCGTGATTCGCCGGTCCACAGGCACCTGGCCCGGGGGCTTCCACGTCACGTTGATGGCCCTGTTCGCCAGGCCTTCACCCGAAGGGTCAGCAGGTCTCGTGCCAATCGCCGGGCATCAGTCGGCAGTTCCCGCAAGGTACTGTTCGGAGGGGCATTACCGCGCCTCCCCACCCAGCCAGGGGGCCGGCGGCGCATCGATCAGCACGGCAACCGGCGTTACACCTGAAACAGTCCGCCTTTACAGATGTAACACTCTGATCACCCGGACGTTACACCCACCTGACAGCGCCGCCCGGGTATGGTGTTTTCAACGCATCAAGGTGGCCAGGGCCTCCTGACCGGCGCGATCACGTTCACCGTTAGCCTGAATATTTACACGGCTTAATTAGATCAAAAGGATCAAGTACGGGAATTCTTGTTTGCTTCACATAAGCAGCACATCTACCGCCGAAAGAGAGTGCTAAAAATTTCCAGCGGAGACCAGCGAACAACAACATTACCGATATCAAAAACTACATTTTTTCGTCGTAGCGTCACTGCGAGTGGCCGCTATCCGTGACGGCCAGTCGCCTCGGTAACGGTCTCAAGCCACGCCCGCCAGGATCCAAGTTCAGTGATATCTTCAGCCCCCTCGGCACCGCTCGCTTCGCAAACGAACCCTGGCACCGTGTCGCCGGAAGCCAGCCGAACTTTGCCAATACCCAGAGGCGCCGGAATGCCGGCAACGAAAGACCCGAATTGATCGGCTGGCACTTCCCAGAGTTCCAGCTCCACCGCGCCGCCGCCATCCCCGACATGCACCATCCCAGGGCGATATGGTGGGCCGCCTGCAAGTGCATGGAAGCGGTACTCGGCTGCGGAGCGCGTGACACATAGGAAACGTGCCCTGCGCGCGGTGAGTTGCCAGTTCAACGGCAGACCCCGCATATGAGCGCCACAAACGGCCACTGTCACCGTGTGCTCGTGACGGGCGGCAACCGGGTCATCGTCCGGGACCGCTTGTCCGGTAGCACCCAGCGGCAAAGACTGTATTCGATGAAGCCGGTCGCCGACGGCGAGCAGGTCATGATCATAGAATGCCGGCGCAAAGAGGGTCACGCCGAAAGGGAGTCCGTTCCCCAGAAAACCTGCAGGCACAGCCAGCGCGCTGTAGTCCAGCAGATTCATGAAGTTGGTGTAATACCCGAGGTTACTGTTGAGCTGTACAGGGGCGGCGCTGACCGCATCAATGGTATAGATGGTACCGGCCGTCGGCGTGACCATGAGATCAACATCCGCCCAGTGGGCTTCGGTTGCCCGTTTTATCTCCGTAAGACGGTACTCTGCCTCGAATGCATCGCTTGCGAGCGGGTTCCTGCCACCCCCGATGATCGTACGAGTCACGTCCATCAGTGATTCGGGCTGGTGTTCTATCAGTTCGCGGATGGCGGCGTAGCGCTCCGCGACCCAGGGACCGTCATAGAGCAACTCGGCTGCCTGCAGGAAGGGCTCGAAGTCCAGCTCTACGGATACGCCTCCGAGTGATTCAAGCTGTTGCACAGCGTCCTGAAACAACCTCCTCGCGTCAGCGTTACCGAAGAACTCGAGCTGCTCCTCTCTGGGGACACCAAAACGAAAACGCCCAGTCAGGATGCGCCCGTGCCCGAGGCTTGGCACGCTGTCCGCTCTGGCGAATGCATCGTGCGGGTCGAATACGCTGGCCACCTCCAGCACCCTCTGAGCGTCTGCGGCGGTGGCAGAGAATATTGAAACGGTGTCGAGAGTGCGGCACGCGGGAACCACCCCTCTCGCACTCAGTAACCCGCGGGTTGGCTTGACGCCGACCACATTGTTGAACGCTGCCGGGACCCGGCCAGAGCCCGCAGTATCAGTGCCAAGCGAGAAGGCGACGTGACCGAGGCTGACGGCGACCGCCGAGCCGGAACTCGATCCACCGGAAACGTAAGCCGGATCCAGAGCATTACGACACGCTCCCCAGGGAGAGCGTGTACCAACCAGGCCTGTCGCAAACTGATCCAGGTTGGTTTTACCAACGGGTACGGCGCCGGCGTCGATGAGGCGCTGCACCACGAAAGCAGACTGATCAGGCACGTAAGCGTAGTCCGGGCATCCAGCCGAGGTCTCGATACCGGCCAGATCGATGTTGTCCTTGATGGCGAAGGGAATCCCGTAGAGTGGCAGCTGATCCGGGTCCGCGTGCTCAAGCGCCTTGATGTACGGCTCAACCTCCGCGTCATTGAGGATGGTGATCCAGACGTTGCGGGCATCGTCTGTACGAATGGCTCGCATGACGGCGGCAACGTGTTCACGCACTGTCATATGGCCAGTACGGTAGGCAGACAGGCATTCCGAGATTGTGAACGTCATTGACTATTCCTTTTGACCGTGACGATGCACGATTGCAGCCCGGCTACCCGGGGCTCCTGGGTGTCGGGGGCGCTTCAAAATAATCCGTCATTCGGTCATTAACGGCGGCAGTGGACTTCTGAATGTGGTCGGTAAGCTCACTCACCGCCTGTTCCGTCTGCCCCCTGGCCAATGCATTGATGACGCCGAGGTGCTCGCGGTACGTTGCCTCGACTCTGTCATGGGCAGTGAAATCCAGCCGTTGGACCACTTCGACGCGCTCCAGCACGTCCGCATGTACCCTCGACAACTGTTCGTTGCCGCCAAGCCGCACCAGGCTCAGATGGAACTCACGGTTCATGCGGGTCATGTGATCGAACGACACCCGTTCCTCGGGGGCTTCCCATACATGCCGAAGGGTCTCGAGCTCCTCGGTGAGTGCGGGGTGGTCGCGTGACAACCGTAGTGCCTGACATTCAAGGAGTATCCTCACATCCGTGAGCTCCTTGAACATCTCCGTACTGAACCCCTTGACCGTGTAGCCGTTGCGGTAATGCGCGGCCAGATACCGCTCTTGCACCAGACGCTGAAGGGCTTCACGCACAGGGGCACGGCTTGTCCCGAACAGTGTTGATAGACCGTGTTCCGTCCATTTCATGCCAGGCAGAGCCCATGGCTCCAGGAACAGGCACTCCTTGAGTCGCACATACACCCTGTCCGCCTGGCGTCCGGGAGAGCGTCTCCGGGACGGCCGGCGCTGTTCATCTGCCATGCCTTCATGTCGCAGTCTCAAGGGTTCTTGCCCTCCGTCACGACCGACCGGCCATCATCAACAGCGACGTAGTGACACGCGGCACGATGTGCAGGCCCTACTTCCGAGAACCCTGGCGCCGCCTGTCCGCAATAGGCGTCCCCACGCGGGCAACGCCCGTAAAATCGGCATGCGTTGGGCGGGGGATCAATAGGGCTTTGCAGTTCCCCTCTTGCCCTCAACCGGTTCGGGTCACGCTGAGCATTCGGTGCAGGTATGGCAGAAATAAGCGCCTGCGTGTACGGATGTTTCGGAGCACGAAACACCTCGTCCGCCGGCCCCTCTTCCACTGCCTGGCCCAAATACATCACGACGACGCGTTCGCAAAGAAGACGAACCACGTTCAAGTCGTGTGATATGAACAGGTAACTGATCCCCCGCTCCCGCCTCAAGTCTGTCAGCAGCTGTAAGACCACGGCTTGAACGGACACATCGAGAGCGGAAGTCGGCTCATCCAGAATCAGCAGCCGGGGATCAGGCGCCAGAGCACGGGCGATATTGACCCTGGCTTTCTGCCCGCCGGAAAGCTGATGCGGCAACCGGTCCAGTAATTCAAGTGGCAGCCCGACACTCGTGGCAAGCTCTTCAACCTTCGCCGCGATGTTGTCATTCGAGGCACCGCGAATCCTCCTCAGGGGCTCGGCGATGCAATCGAACGCCGTGAAGCGAGGATTGAGGCTCCCGTGCGGGTCCTGGAATACGACCTGGATATCGCCCCGTCGCTGGTGAGTTGGGAACTTCCCGACAGAGATCTTCGAGATGTCCTCGCCATCGAAGAAGATGGCCCCTCGGGTGGGTTCAATGAGTCGGTTGATCAAACCGACCAGTGTCGATTTGCCACAACCCGACTCACCCACCAGTCCAACGCTTTCACCCGCGGCAACCTCGATCGAGACGCCATCGACAGCATGCAGCCGGGGGCGATGCGGTTTCCTGTGGTTGGCCCAGGCCCTGGCCCGCTCCAACCAGAAAGGCAGATCGCCTGCGACCGGGTAGAGCTTTTCAAGACTGCGCACTTCCAGCAAAGCGCTCATAGCGGTCTCCGACATGCGACCCAATGATCTGGCGTCACCTGCTCCAGCGTGGGTCCGGGATCGTCGCAAGATGCAAGGTGACGATTGCAGCGGCCCGCGAACCGACAGGGTGGCAAGTCACCGCGTAGATCCGGGATCCCTCCCGGAATGGCACGCAGCTCCTCGATCCCGCGAGCGGCACCTGGCGCCGCCTCGACCAGGCCGGCGGTATACGGGTGTCTGGGCGACTCCAGTAGTGTCCTGGTTTCCGCAGATTCCACGATCTGTCCGGCATGCATCACGATAACCCTGTCCGCGTACTGAGAGGCCAGAGCCAGATCGTGGGTTATGAGCAACGTCCCCATATCTCGCTCACTTCCCAGGCTTGCGAGCAAGTCCATTACCGTTGCCTGGGTGGTGACGTCCAGCCCTGTTGTGGGCTCATCGGCGATCAGGAGCCTCGGGTGGCAGCACAAAGCCATCGCGATCATGACGCGCTGGCATAAGCCACCGGACAATTGAAAGGGGTAGGCATCATAGCGTCTCTCCGGCGCAGGAATGCGTACCTGAGCCAGTGCAGCGATGGCTCGCTCCCGTGCGTCCTGGGAGCTGACCGGGCCGTGCCGCCTGAGAACATCCTCAATCTGCTGCCCCACTTTTCGGATGGGATTCAACGCGCTGGCCGGGTTCTGGAAAATCATTGCCATTTCCCGTCCGCGCAATTGGGCAAGCTCTTCTTCGCGCATGGATAGCAGGTCCATCTGATCGAAACGGATGTCACCAGACCGGATCTGCGCCGCAGCATCAAGTAGCCCCATGACCGCAAATGCGGAAACGGATTTCCCCGAGCCGCTCTCGCCTACAACCGCGACCATTTCTCCCTTGTTCACCGAGTAACCAACGTTCTCCAGAGCATGGACCTGACCGGAGCGTGTCTTGAAATCAACGGTGAGGTTGCTCACCTTCAGTAGCGGTGTATTCACGTCCGCCTCCGAGGGTCTACCAGGTCACGCATGCCGTCTCCCATGAGGTTGAAGCAGAGCACCGCGAGCATGAGCGCCAGCCCGGGAAACAGCACGAGCCACCACTCGCCAGAGATAATGTAGTCTGCGCCCTCAGCCACCATGATCCCCCACTCAGGCGTGGGAGGCTGAACGCCGACTCCAATGAAGGACAGTCCCGCGGCATTAAGAATGGCCCACCCCATATTAAGGGAAACCTGCACCATCAACGGGGGAAGGATATTAGGGAAAAGATGCCTCGCCAGAAGCCTTGCGTCCGTGTTTCCAGCGACCTTGGCGGCCGAGGCAAATCCACTCTTTTTCAGGATACCAATCTCCGCGCGAGCCACACGGGCATAGAATGGGGTGTTAATGATTGCAGTCGCATAGACAACGTTCTCCACGCTGTTTCCCATGATGGCAACCAACGCCATGGCCAGGACAAACAGGGGAAACGCCATGATGGTATCGATACCACGACTGATGATGCTGTCGACCCAGCCACCATAGAATCCCGCGATAGCCCCCATGAGGCCCCCTGCCAGGAAGCCCATGGCAACAGCTGCCAAAGCGATCGTGAGGTCCAGCCGAGTCGCGTACATAACACGGCTCAGCACATCTCTCCCCAGATGGTCCGTTCCGAACCAGTGATCCAGTGACGGCGGCTGTAGTCGACTTGCGCTACTCGCCAACGGGTCATAGGGGGCAAGCATCGGAC
Source organism: Aquisalimonas asiatica (assembly GCF_900110585.1). Lineage (NCBI taxonomy): Bacteria > Pseudomonadati > Pseudomonadota > Gammaproteobacteria > Chromatiales > Ectothiorhodospiraceae > Aquisalimonas > Aquisalimonas asiatica. Next base: position 517,230 of record NZ_FOEG01000002.1, read on the forward strand.
CGAATACCGCCACGAAGACGATCAGCGCAAACAGGCTGAACGCAACGATCGTGAGCGGGTTTTCGCTCAAGACGTAGCCCGTGTGACGCCATGTGCTCCGCGAGATGATCATTGGTCACCTCCAACGCGGGGATCGATAACCGCATAAAGCAGGTCGATCAATAAATTGAGGCTGACGAACAGAAGCGCCATCGAGAGTACGAACCCCTGTATCGCTGCATAGTCGGAGGAAACCAGAGCATTCACGGCGAAGGACCCAATACCGGGCCAGGAAAAGACCTGCTCCACCAGAACATTCGCACCCAAAAGAAAGGAAAAAACCATTCCAAGTGTAGTGAGAACGGAAAGCATCGCATGGCGTAGTGCATACGTGAAAAGTATCGTTCTCGGAGAAAGGCCACTCGCACGAGCAGTGCGGATGTAGTCGCTTTCCAGCACGCTGATCATCGACCCTCGGGTCATTCTGGCAATCGGCGCGAGGGCAAACAGCGCGAGGGTGATTACCGGTAGAGCCAGATGCCGCAGGCTGTCGACGAAGGCCTCGACGTTCGCCGTCAGGATACTGTCAATAAGCAACATCCCTGTCACCGTGTCCGGTGGAATCGCCATGAGCGACATACGCCCCGTCGGCGCGGGCGCCCAACCGAGCTGGTAATAGAAGACGTAGACCAGCAGAAGGCCCGTGAAGAACACGGGCATGGAGACACCCGCCGTAACCAGCACACGGCACAGGTGATCGACCCAGCTGTTGGGACGAGTCGCTGCAAGCACACCGAGCGGCACCGCGACAAGCACTGCCAATGCCAGCCCGTAAAGGGTCAACTCCAGAGAGGCAGGCAAACGCCGCTGGAGCTCTTCGATGATGGGCTGCCCCGTATTCATCGAGACACCCCAGTCCCCTCGCATCAGCCCGGCGGCATAGTGACCGAACTGGACCGGCAGAGGCTGATCCAGTCCCATTGCCGTTCGCACCTGAGCGATGGATTGCTCGTCCGCCGCGGGGCCTGCGTAGAATGCCGCCGGGTCGCCCGGCAAAGCCCGCGTCAACAAGAAGGTGACGAGGATGATCCCAAGTAACGTGGGCACGGCTTCCAGAAGACGCCGGCCCACGGTTTTCAGGGTGGAGGAGGACATCGTCTGATTCTCTTAGCTCTGCTTCAGGGGCCTGGCGTCGAGACGACGATGGAACCAGTGCTCGTAGCCGCTCACCGACGGCTGCATGGCAACTTCAAGGTTCGGCTGATAAAGCGGAATCAACGGAACCTCGTCAAACGCAATCGCAATGAGTTCTTTTATTTTGTCTTCGTAATCCGGGTGGTCCATTTCCATGTGGAGTGTTTCATCAACCAGGCGCGCCACGTCATCATTATGATAATTCATCGAGTTAAAGAGGTTGCCCTCCAGGTACGCCCAGTAGAAATAATAGCAAGGAGTATTAAGCCACCCTCCGAAGTTCTTCAGATGCATTGGCAACTCTTTTTCCACCAGCGCTCTCGTGCGCCAGTTCGCGCCGGGAATTTCCTCGACAGTCGCATCGATACCCACTTGCCGCAGCCCTTCCCGGATCAACGCGGCCGCCGGTTCACTCCAATGGGCAAGGCCGAGGTTCAACGAGATCGGGACTTCGAAACCGTCACCGTAGCCCGCCTCGTTCAGAAGCTCCCGTGCCTTGTCATAGTCGGTATCGTAGGGAAAAGGTTGCGGCCACTCCGCTGTCGCCGGCTCGAAGGAGTCCGCGCCGAACATCGGGACACCGCGCTCGTAGGCTGCGGCTTCCCAAATGTCCTGGTACGGGATGGCATAGGCGATTGCCTGTCGCACCCTTTTGTCCTTGAACGGTTCAAACTCGAGGTTGAGACCGACGCTGTGCAAGCAGTTCTCTATAGGCACCCCGGCGACATTGACCTCTCCCGCACGCACCAGGTCCCTGGCGTCCCGGGGCGGCAGATCCATGGCGATGTCGATGTCTCCGCGCTCCACCATAGCCCTCCGGGTCGATGCTGAAGGCATTTCCCGCAGCACGACTTGCTCAACCTCGGGAACAGGGCCGTTCATCCAGTCCTCGTTCCGTTGATAGACCACCTGCACGCCGGGATCCCAGCTATGCAGTTTGAAGGCCCCACTACCGGCGGGGTTACGGTGCAGATAATCCGTCGCCCAGGGGTCATCGTCGGTGGCATGCTCCCTGGCAACTTCCGAGTTAATGATGATCGGGACTGGAACAGCGAGGTTGGGTAACGTCAGTTTGCTCTTGCGGATGAAGTGAATACGGAAGGTCTCATCGTCGACCGCCTCGAACTGCTCTGGATCTTCCAACGACCCGGCGCCCATCTGCGTAGTCGGGAACCCCCCGACAGACACTGCACGGTCGAAAGACCACTTGACATCGTGAGCCGTAATCGGCCTCCCGTCCCAGAAGCGCGCATCCTTGCGAATCTTGAAGTCCACCGACATCTCGTCATCGGCAACAGTCCAAGATTCCGCGACTTCTGGCTCCAGTGTGTTGTAGTCATAGGCAAAGTTGCCGTCTTCTAACTCCTGGCGACCAAAAGTGACCAGACGATCGTAGAGATTGACCGCAAGCGCATAAGCCGGGCGGTTGGTGCCCTCTCTATGGATGTCCATGCTGTTGGGACCATCGCCAATGGCAACGACCAGACTGCCACCGGAGGCAGCGACTGCCTTCGCAGGCATCAGCTTGAACACGGGCACAGCGGCACCCGCTCCTGCCAGCAGAGCACTGTTACGAAGGAAAGTTCGGCGATCCATATGTCATCTCCTTAGGCGTGAGGTACGCACATCGCGCCTCACTCGAGCCTGTTACCAGTGGCGTTGATTCCCTGGACAGGAGACTGCAAATGAAATGCCATCTTGTATTCAAGATGACAAATACAATTACAAAACAAGTGGATGGAATACTTCTGGCGGGTCAGGCGAAGTCGCATTCACCCGCCCCTTGCACTACCAGGGAGCATTGAACGTGATGCGCGCTCCCTTCTTGGGCAAGCGGCGTTGCTGGATGGATCCCGGGACAAGCGGCACACGCCGCAGGACGATGAACCCTTCGTCACCGACGCGCTGGCGAGAGCGTATCGGTGACGAAGCCGTTTGGACTGTTGCTCGCCGCAACCGGGGAGGTTGCCAGGCGCAGGGGTGTGATACAGCGCAAGAGCCCAGCGCGGGCCGTTGCGGCAGGGTTCAACTCATATCGTCAGGCGATCTCTCTTCAATCACATCACCATCCCGATAGATGCGTACCGAGGAAAGCACGCCCTGGAAATAATAGCGCTCTTCGCCGTGAAGGACGCCGTTCTGATACTCAGCCATTCTCTGTAACGCGCCGTTCTTTTCAAAGGTCAGCTGCCGACCATCATACTGACCTTCCGCGTCATACTGGGCGATCCCGACAACATAGCCCTCATCGGAATACTTGCGCCATTCGCCTACCCGCCGACCTGCGGAGAACTCTCCTTCCATAAACGCCCCATCGCGAGCATAACTCCCCTGGATTCTCCACGGTCCCTCGCGCTGACCTTCGATATACTCTCCCTTCGCGACGAGTTCCTGGTTCCTGTAGCCACGAACCTCTCCATGGCGCTCGCCATGACGATAGTGCTCGAGTAATACCAACTCGTCGTCCGCGTCCAGCTCCCGGCGCTCGCCGTGCAGCCTGCCCTCTTCGTCATAATATTCATGGAGCTGAAGATGGCCTATGTCCTGGTACCACTCCCCCACACGCGTTCCGTGCTTATAGGAACCCGACGCCACAACGTTGCCGTCCCCGTCGACTTCCTCGTACTTGCCGTGATACTGCCCCTCAAAGGATTCCGCCTCGGTGTAGCCGCCATCCCAACGCTCTGTGTAAGAGCGGCCGTGACGTCTTCCGTCCAGGCTTTCACTCCTTTGTATAAGGTCCCCGTTCGCATCGTACCGCTGTCTTAGAGACCATCGACCGTCGTCGCTCCTGGTGATCCGACGACGCACCTGTCCGGACTCGTTGTACTCTTCCGTCACCATTGCCGGTCCATACTCTGAATCGACCGGCTCTTTTATGCGTTCCTTACTTCCATCCTCGTAGTATGTCCGCGCGATCTCCTCATTACCTTCGTCATCGAAGACCGTATAACTCGCCAGATCGCCATTGGCATACCACGTTTTGTGCTCGCCTACCGGAGTGCGCGTATCATACTGGCCACGCGTTCTTATCTGCCCATCATCGAAATACTGTTCCGACAGCCCGTGCAAACGCCCTTCCTGGTAATTTCTCAGCGCCACCAGAACGCCTTCTTCATTCCAGCGCTTTTCCACACCGTCCTTATCGCCATCAACATAATGGCTTTGCATCCGTTGCTGGCCGCTCGGGTAGTAAGCCCTGTACTCACCGTGCCGCTCGTTGTTCTCGACATACTGCTCGCGAAGGAGACTGCCGTCCTCATAATAGTTGACATACAGGCCATGCACCTGGTCGTCCTTATAGGGAGCTTTCCAGCTTACATTGCCGTTCTCGTGATAAGTAATGACAGTTCCCTGATGCAGGCCATTCTCATCCCGGGTCCCCTCCTGGCGCACCTGCCCTGACCGGAAGTAGAGACGATAATCGCCTATCAGCGTACTATCAGCTATATCTGCCTGGTCGAGAAAACTTTCAAAACGTAACTCTCCCGACAGAAAGTTGGCCCGCATCCGGTAACCTTCATCCGTCTCCACGATTTCGTCCAGGACGAAAGAGGCCTCGTCCTCTTCCACGGGCCGCATGTTTTCATCCAGCCATATACTGTCGGCGACCGCTGCGGAAACGGGAAGAACAAGTGCCAACACGATAGCCAATAGTCTCATCATGTCCCCCGGCTCAACCCTGGTGGGGAGCATCAGTTGATGGCAGCGGCGGGAACTGATGCTGCCATTCACGTGTAAAGGCCTCCCCCGAGGCCTGCAGCTTCTCTATCCGGTCCACACGTCCGGCGATACGCAGAAAGCCTTCCTGGGTTACAAACTCGTTCACTGTCAGACGTGTGAAATCCGCCCGTTGCTGCCCATCAAAGTCCGGCGGCGGTACCAGCGTCAAAGCGGCGCCCGTTCCGTCCAGAAAACGGTAACGACGCAGGAAATCCGCCAACAGCATATCCCCATAGGCCTCCGCCCAGTCATCCCCCAGTAACTCGGCCACCTCTACCAGCCAGCTATGCTCACCCAGGTCCAGATGCAACGTTTCCCATTCCGGTTCACCGTCACACACCATACTGAGCGCCACTTCATGCTCGTAGAAGAACTCCCGCACCCCGTCCTCGGTCGTCAACTGGTACACCACCTCCTGGGGTAGCGACAACTCCCGCTGCACGTATTGCCCACGAGGGTCATTCTCCCGCCAGGTAAGCGCCCGTCCTGCTTCCTTGGTCCCCGACGCCTGTTCCAGCTCGCACAACGCAGCCTGTTCCTGAGTGAGCGTCAGATACAGTTGCGGGCGGCCAAAACTAACCGGCTCCACCTCATCAATGCTGTCAACCTGAAACTCGAGCCCCTGGTGCGAGGGCATCGCATAATCCGGATACTCAAAAAACAGGTACGTACTGGACATGGGCTCCAGCTCGATATTGCTTAATGCGGCATCGGGGTCATAGAAACGCACCTTACTTTCGTCCATAGGCTCATCCCCTATGAGATGAGTCATCAAGCGGATCGCATCAGGGCGCTCGTCTTCGAAATAAAGTGTATGCGTTCTGGGGTAGTACCCCTGCCGTATCACCTCAAGCAGACCGCGCTCCCGGCCATCCAGCCATGCAGGCGTGTTCTCGGCGCGATCATACTCGACAATACCGTCACTCGGGCCATCAATGGCTGCTCCGAAATAAGCGTTTTCGCTATGCGCCAGCTTGAGCCGGTAGACGCCATCTTCCTCGGTGGGCGTGAGCACCGCACGCGCGCCATGATGTTCCAGGACGGTTTCATTCTCCTCTACGAGCAGGTCCACTACCTCGTGCGTGACCGGGAAACGTTTCACGGTCCCCTCAATTGCCCCTAACTGTTCCAGCTTCTTTGCCGTATCGCTCCAGCCCAGCGGGTATACATCCACATGCGTCCGCATGGGCTCACCGTCACCGAAATTAAACGAGAAGGCACTCAGTCCATGCAGCGTGATATCCAAAGCATCGCCATTCTTATCCAGCGCCTGGAAATCACTTATTTCGATATGCCCCAGGCTATTGCTATCAAACACATCGTGTACGTACTCTAGGGTCAGTCTGCTGTCGAAATAATCGATGTTTCCGCTGCGGGTCGGGAACACTTTCTCCACATCGGCCATCTCCATGTCATCCAGGGAATCTGGCTGAGCCGAAGTGTCGATGGGGAACCCCTGTGCGTCGTCCTCGAAGAACTCCAGGTCTTCACCGAACTGCCAGTCGTCAGCCGGAATCACTGTACCGAACATTCTGACATGGCCGTCCGTGTATTCATGCTGCAAAGGCATATCGACAATCAAAGCCGACCGTTTCAACCACCCCGTTTCACGCTCTAACAGCATATAACCGTAAAGCTTGACCTCCTCATTTTCCCCCTGCATGGTCAGAGTCACGGCGTCATCATGCAGCTCTTTCACCGTCAGAGTGACATCAGGGGAAACATCATCGTCGGAAGGGATCTCATGGGTGGCGCCTACCTCCAACAGAATGCCGCTGGGATAGCCAGGACGACTGATTTCGTCCTGCAGTAGCTCGCCGATGGGATCAAATCCATCGTCTTCCAGGCGGTCTATATGGTGATGAATAATGAAATCGCTGGGTTCACCACTTTGTTTATCCACGACCATGGTGAAACCGCTTTCCATCAAGGAGTGCAGCTCTTCCTGCCCGTAACTGGGTTCATCCGTACTACTGAACCCGCCACTGCCACGGCGGAAACGCGTCCGTAGATAACGGGGCTGCATCAATATATCGTAGGTAGACGATGCCTCTTCGACGTCGTAGTCCATGAACATATGGCTACGCACGCGCTCCGAGTTGCTTCCATACGAGCTGGTTGCCTCAATAGAGATCTCGCTAAACATCTGATAACGACGATTTTCGCCATCATCAGGCTTGAACTGCAGAGTTTCCGGCTGTTCCGAGCAGGCAAAGAGGGCCAGAGAACAGACCATCACGAGGGGGAGTCGCTGGGGCATCTGCTTGTTTCCTTACAACGCCGGGGGAGTCCATTAAGGTTGGCGTAGAATACGTCGACTAGGAATCATTCTCAACGGGGAGTTGATCAGCTTCGCCCCGCGCTGCACTCCATTGATGATAAGTCACTGCCTGCCCTGGCTATTTTCATGGCATCAGGACAGTCGGTTGAAGTGGAGCCACGCTCACGCGGATACTTCCTGGAACAACGGTTCGACCTGGATGCGGCGAAGGCGACCATTCTGACTCGGTAAGGAGCCGGTTGATGGGTCTGCGGCGACGACTGTTCATGGCTATTTTCGTAGGGCTGTTGCTTGCGGGTTGTGCGAATGAGTCGGATGATGATTTCTTTGTACAGCCTGAGTGGGCGGGTTACCTGGAGCGGGCACCCGCTGATCTCGGCTTTGAACCGGCGGTGACCGACTGGGAACACACCCCGGCCCTGGAGACCAGGCCCAGCGGGTGCACCGACCCGCGGGAAACCACTGAAGCCTGGGCGGCTTCCCATGGTCTGATTGAGTCGGAAGAATCCGACGACCTGACCATCAACGTTCGCATCCGGCACGATCAGGACACCGCCACCGGCCTGGTCCAGCGGTGGGGTTTTAAGGACGACGCCGTCGCCGGCACGGATCACCAACTTACCCTGGAAGAAACAAACGGCTGCTGGCAACCCACGAGGGTGGAAACCCGGCACTATTGCCGGCGGGGGAGAACCGAGGGGAATCTCTGCCTTTGAGGCAGTGACGCGGGACAGGCATTTCACCCCACGACGTTCATGGACCGGGTGTCACGCCAGCGCATAACCAGTCACTGCAACGGATGCCGATTCCGCTCCATGGTCACCGGTGAGTTCGGGGATCGAAGTGGAGCCGGTGTACCGGCTCCACTTCGCTGTCATGAACGCCTTTCTGCCACGCCTGGTTAGCCCGGAAGCGTGAGGAACGCCGTGGCGATGGAGAAGTAGATCAGGATGCCGAAGAAGTCGGCGATCGAGGTGATCAGCGGCGCACTGGCGGCGGCCGGGTCCAGGTTGAACCGGGCCAGCCCGAATGGCAGTAGCATGCCGATCATGCTGCCCATGATCACGACGCAGAGCATGGCCAGGGAAACGATCAGCGCGAGCTCGGTGCCGCCGCGCCACAGTCCGAGGACTGAAACGGCAAGCGCCATGGTCGCGCCCAGCCCGATGGCCACACCCAGCTCCTTGCCCCACAACCGCAGCCAGTCCTTCATGCGCACGTCACCGGTGGCAAGCGCACGCACCATCAGGGTGGCGGACTGAGAGCCGGCATTGCCGCCGGAGTCCACGATCAGGGGCAGGAAGAACACCAGCGCCACCACCGCCTCGATGGTCTCCTCGAAGTAGGCAATGGCCGTGCCGCCGAAGACGTTGGCGAACACCAGCAGCACCAGCCAGCCCACCCGCTTGCGATACAGCAGCGACGGTCGCGCGTCCTTGAGGCTGTAGTTCAGGGCACTGACACTGGCCATCTTGTGGAAGTCCTCGGTAGCCTCCTCTTCCACCACGTCGATGACGTCATCCACGGTCACGATACCCAGCATCACCCCGGTGTGGTCCACCACGGGGAGCACTTCCAGGTCGTAGTGCTTCATCAGCCGCGCGGCTTCCTCCCGGTCCTCGGAGACCACCACGCTGACAGGATCCTCCCGCATGACTTCCTCGATGCGCCGCCCGGGATCACCGAGCACGAAGTCCTGCAGGCGTACCCGCCCGAGCAGGGCGCCGCGGGTATCGACCACGAAGACGACATTGACCGTCTCTCCCGCAGTGCTGTGCTCGCGCACATGCTTCAGGGCGTGCTCCACCGTCCAGCCTGCCCGTACCGTCAGGAAGCTGGGCGTCATGATGCGCCCGGCGCTCTCCTCGGGGTAACCGAGCAGGCGCAGCGCCTCCTTGACGTTCTCCGGCGAGAGCAGTCGCAGCATGCTCTGGAGATCGTCCGGCTCCAGCCGCTCGAGCACGGCGGTACGGTCGTCGGGCAGGAGGTGGTAGAGGATGAAGCGCCCGTCCTCGTCGTCCAGCTCCTTGAGGATGCCGAGCTGGGTGGCCGGTGACGCGTACGCGAACACCGATGGACGGCGATCCTGCGGCAGGCGCTGCAGGAGGCCAGTTGCCTCGCCGGATTCCAGCTCGGTCAACGCCTCTGCGATGTCCTGGACAGCCATCAGCTCCAGGTGGCTGTCCAGGGCATCCCAGTGCTCACCGCGGTACAGCGAAATGGTTTGCTCGATCAGTTCTGTTTTCTCCATCTGGAGTCCTCCCCTTTGGATTGATGGGAATCGGTTCGTGATGCCTGTTCGTCCTTCCCTCGTTGTCCGGCCTGACGTCGCGAGGCCCCGGTGCCTACCCTACCCCCAACGCGGACATGCCTACGAGCGCCAGCAGGAACAGGCCGAGCGCGAGCACATCTGCCAGCGTGGTCAGCATGGGCGTGCCCGCGAACGCCGGATCCAGGCCCAGCCGGCGCAGCAGTAGTGGCGCGCCGGCGCCGACGAGGCCGCCGGCAGCGGCGCACAGCGGCACAAGAATGCCCGCCAGCAACGCGAGGCCACTGCCTCCCAGCCAGAAGGCTGCCGGCACAACGACGCCAAGTAGCGTCGCCCCGAGCGCGACAGTGATCGCCAGCTCCTGGCGCAGCCCGGCGAACCAGGCCCGGGCGCCTGCAGGAACCGGCGTGCGCAGATGCAAAGCGGCGGTTTGTATGGCCACGTTGCCCGCGACCGCAAGGATGACGGGCAGCAGGAACAGGCTGTACACGAACGCCTGCAGGTATGGCAGGGCGACGGCCAGCAGTCCTGCCCCCGCGAGCCCGATCAGGCCACAGCCAAGGAGCACGCCGACGCGGCTGCGGGCCATCGCGACACTGTCGGCCATGCGCACGGAGGCGACTGCGGGCCACACACCGCCGAAATGATGAAACGAGCGCGTCGTCAGCGCTTCCATGACGTCCAGGGCGTCGTCACTGGTGATCAGCCCGAGCAGGCGGCCGTTGTCGTCAAGCACCGGCAGCACGAGCATATCGTAGTGCTTGAGGAGTCGCGCCGCCTCCTCGCAGGACGCGTCGGCGGAGACGGTCGCCGGCGGCAACGCGGCGAGCGCCGCCAGCGTCGTGTCGTCACCCTCAAGCGCCAGCACCTCCAGTGTCACGAGGCCGGCAAACGCCCCGTCAGCGGCGGATACCGCCAGGGTTTCCACGGTTTCTGCGCGGCCTGCCATGTCACGGATCAGCCGTCGCGCCTCCCCCACGGTGCGATCCCGGCGGAGACGAATCACCTCCGTGGTCATCAGGCGCCCGGCGGTCCCGGGGGCATGGCGCAGAAGGCGTCGAACGTGGGCACGGCGCCGTTTGTCCAGCAGCTGCATGCTGCGGGCGCGTTCCGGGGCGTCCAGGCGTGCGATGAAGAACGCCAGATCATCGGCGGGCAAGCGGGCCAACAGCGCCTCCCGTTCCTGCGGCGTCAATTCACCGAACAGGCGCTCGCGCTGTTGCTGGTGGAGGTAGGAGAACACCTCGGCGCCGTGGTCTACCGGCAGCACCTTGTAAAGGAACACCCAGTCCACCTCCGGGACGTCGGCGAAGACCGAGGCAACATCCGCCGGCGGCAGCGGCTCGACCAACTCTGCCAACCTGCGCCAGTCCCGGCGCTCGAGTAGCGCGCGCAGCGCCACCGCCGTGCCGTCACGCCCCCAGCCGCCCCATACACGACTCATTTCCGCTCCACCTCGCGGCTGAGCACGTTCTGGGCTGGAACCTGGTTCTCTCCCAGGAAGCGCCAGCTCACCTCGTTCACCGAGTCCTCAAGGCTGAGGCGGCTGACAAGACGCTCCATTGCCGCGCTGTTTTCACCGACACCGACCAGCTCCGCCTCGGTCTCCACGCGGTCCTCCGCCTGCTCGGCACTGTGCAGGGAGCGGATGGTCAGCGGCCCCTGATCCATGGTCTGCATGAGGAGTGCGCGGATATGCGCCTTGTCGGCGGGCGGGCACACGACGCGCAGGCTGTAAACCCCCTCGAACTCCGTCTGCTCGTCGACCGGCTCCCGGTTCAGGCGCGACGCCAGGGGCCGCAACACGGTATTGGCCGCCACCACGGTGAGCGCCACCAGGGTGCCTTCGACGAAGAACGACGACCCGACCAGGACGCCGACGGCGGCCGAGCACCACAACGTGGCCGCGGTATTCAGGCCGCGTACGTTGAACCCGTCACGCATGATGACGCCCGCACACAGGAACCCGATCCCGGAGACCACCTGAGCCGCCACGCGGGTGGGGCTGATCTCATCGGGCATCATGATGCCGAGAATCACGAACGCGCAGGAACCCAGCGCCACGAGCGCATTGGTACGCAACCCGGCCATGCGCTGGCGCCGCTGGCGCTCGTAGCCGATCAGGGCCCCCAGCACCACGGCTGTTACCAGCTGAGAAGCCGTGAAGAGATGTGGCGCCGCCGAGTCGAGAACATCCATTGCCATGCCTCCACAGCGGGGGAGCACCGATGCGCTGCCCGCAGCGTAGCTCGGCACTATGGCGTTACCGTGACAGAAACGCCCCGAGGGTGCACACCCCCGGAGCGCGCGCTTGGGGACGCCTGCCCCTGACTGCCTCGATCAGAAGCTGGTGCTGAAACCGGCGACGAACAGGTTCTGGGCGTCGCTCTCGTCGCGGGAGGCGTAGGTGAGCGAGATCGTGCCCTGGTCCATCTCACGGCTCATGCCCAGCTCCCAGAACGCAGTGCCGCTCTCGTCGTCCGGGTCGTCATACCCCACCGCGCCGTCCACGCTGACCCCGGGCATGAACTCGTGGCCCGCACCGATGGCATAGACCACACTGCCCTCGGCATCGCGATCATGGGCATTGGTGATGTAGCCGACCTCCGCAGACACGGGGCCGACCGAGGCGCCGAGAATGGCTTCGCCCTCGTAGGTTGCGCCCGAGACGTCCGGCGTGGCGATGTACTCGTAGGCCAGTTCCAGATCCACCGGGCCGGCAGCGAACCCGTATCCCACGAACGGTACGATCTCGTGCCCGTGGAACTCATCACCCGAGTCGTTACTCAGGTTGGAAATCGCCGTGCCGGCGAAGAAACCGGTGTGGTGGCTGTGCTCGAACGCACCCTGCACCACGGCGTTGTTGCCGGAGCGGGACTCGCCGTTGTCGATGTAGTCGCTGAACACCCCGACGCTGAACTCGCCCTGGGCGCTGGCCACACCGCTGAAGCCCAGAAACAGGGCTGCGGCGGTGCAGTTGGTGATGGCATTCTGATTCTTCTGGATCATGGTGTTGTCCTCTGATTCGAAACGTTCAGGGATCCAACCATGACCTGGGCACCGGGGCCCGATGGCCAGGTCATGGCGGATGACGTCATTCGCGGATGGTACGCGTCAAAGGGTGACCGGCAGCAACCACGCCGCCGTCATGAAGTACACGGCGAGCCCGCTGAAGTCCTTGATGGTGGTGATGAACGGATCCGCGCCCGGTGCGTGGTCCACACCCAGCTTCAGCAACAGCCACGGCAGCAGGAAGCCGAGCAGGCACGCGGTGGTGATGGCGAACATCAGCGAGATACCCACAACCACCCCGAGCATGGGGATGTCGTTGGGCGCACCCTGCCAGGCCCAGGCGATGATCCCGCCCAGCGTGGCAAGCACCAGACCCATGCAGACGGCGACCTTGAGCTCCCGCACCATGTGCACACGGAAGAACTGCTTGAGGTCGATGTGGCCGAGGGCCAGGCCGCGCGCGAAGATCGTTGTGGACTGGGTGCCCACGTTGCCGCCCATGTCCATGATCACCGGGATGAAGATCGCCAGCGCCACGAGGGCCTCCAGCGCGCCCTCGAAGTGATCGATGACGCCGCCCACCATCATGCCACCGGCCAGGGTGACCAGCAGAAACGCCATGCGGACCTTGAGGGTGTACCCGATGGGACCCTGGGTGAGTTTTTCACTGCGCACGGCGTCCTGGTGGTGCAGCACATCACCCACGCCCGCCTTCCAGTACGCATCCTCGGAGGCCTCTTCCTCGAGAATGTCCATGGCATCGTCGAATCGCAGCACACCCACCAGCCGCTGGCTCTCGTTGACCACCGGCAGCAGCGCCAGATCATGCCGCTGGAGAAGCCGCGCCGCCTGCTCGCGGTCCGTCCCGGAGCTCACCCGGACATCGTGCCCCTCCAGGAGCTGATCCACCGTGGTCTCCTCGTCCGCACGCACCAGCGCCCCGAGGCGGACGAATCCGGCATAGCCGCCGCCGTTGCCGTCCACGAACACAACGGATGCGGCGACATCATCCAGGGGATAGGTTTTGACCTTGCGCAGCGTCTCCCCCGCAGTGGCTCCGGTGGGGACCCGGACGAAGGAATCCTTCATCACCCCATCCACGGGCTCATTAACACGAGGCGCCAGGCTCCCGTCCCGGGCCACTTCGTTCAGTACCGTTTCATTAGCCATGATTTTCGCTCCCATTAGGCAATGGATTTCCATGGCCAACGGACACTGCCTTTCTCTGAAAAAACCGCTCCGGATTCTTCAGACAAAAACATCCCGTCAGCCGGTTTGAAAAAACCGCTGTCCAGTCACGGCAACGACACGATCACACGCAAACGCGCGCAATCAGCGACTCTTGCCGCGACGCTTCATTTCTGGGGAGCACCAGGCCATGCGCCGGCCTGGAAGGGATGCCGCGAGCGCGGCAGAGGACTTCAGGCGGGCAGTACGGCCGGGCGCGATCCGCTCACGCGGATATCCCCGGAGTTCCAAGATCGACTACTAGGGTCGTCCATCGGGTTTTTCTGTTACCTCGCTAAATGTTCCTCAAGCGGTGGGGATAGTACTGTTGTTCACTTTTTGGCGCAACCCCCGGATGTCTCTTTTTATTTTCTTATTCTGCAGGGGAAATGGAAGATCAACCGGCCCGCCGTTAGCGAAACCGCTATCAGTTTTCTGACGTTCTATCCGGTGCCGTTGAGCAACGACACCGACGCCTCCGCACCCTGATGCCCAACCGCCTGGCCCGGCGTGCGGGCGAGGCGGTTGGGAGACGGTATGGGTACACCTAGCACTCGGACCAGCGCCGGAGCAGATTGTTGTAGAGGCCCGTGAGGCGAACCACGTCCGAGTCACCCTCCCCGTAACGCTTTCTCAGGGACACCAGTGAGCGGTCCATCTCGAAAAGGTGGCGGCGCTGCTCCTGATCCTTCACCAGACTCTGCATGAACATGTAACAGCCCAATCGCTCCCCGCTGGTCACCGGCCGAACCTCGTGAATGGAACCGGAGGGGTAGACGACCATGCTCCCCGCAGGGAGCTTGATCTGCTGTTGCCCGTACGTGTCCTCAATGGTGAGCTCACCACCTTCATACTCTTCCGGGCCCGACAGGAACAACGTCGCGGAGACGTCCGTACGCAGATAGCTGCCGTCAGGCAACGGCCTCAGCGTACTGTCCGTGTGCAGCCCGTAAGCGTTGGTCTCACCCGTGTATCGGTTGAAGTTCGGCGGCAGAATCTTGAACGGCAGAGCTGCGGTCACGAGCAGCTGACTGCGGTTCAACGCTCGCATGACCGTCTGCCGCAGTTCGGGCAGCGCCGGCGAATCATCCGGGAGCTGGAGGTTGTTCTTTACCTGCCGGGCCTGGGGTCCCGCGCTGATTCCGTGTGCCCAGTCCCCCTGGAGGAGCTGCCCACGCATGTGGGCAAGCTCCTCCTGCGTCAGTACGTTATCGATACAGACAATCATCACGACCTCAGAAATCGTACCGGACGGTGCCAACCACGCTCCGCCCCGGACCGGGGATGCCCTGGGCACCGCCGCTTGCAAGCTGCTGGATGTAGTCCTTGTCGGTCAGGTTGTCGGCGTTGACCCGGAACTGCAGATTGTCGTCAACACGGTAGCGTGCATACGCCTGGAACACCGTATACCCGCCGACTTCCACGTTCGTACGGTCCCCGTTCGCCCGGAGCTCATCCAGCGGCGCGTCCTGCAACCCACTGGTCTGGCTCGACGCCCCGTAGAGCCCGCCACCGAGCGTGAAGGCCGGAGTCAGGTCGTAGCTTCCAAACAGGGAGTATGTGTGCTCAGGGGTATTGCCCAGGGACTGTCCACGCTGGAACGCGTTGTCCCCCCTGCGGACCTCCGAGTCCAGGAACGTGTAGCTCGCATGGACGTTGATCCGCGGCGTAATACGGCCAGATGCCACGAAATCGAAACCCCGAACGCGCTCGCGTCCGCCGAGGATAAGATCCTCATCGTCGTCGGTGATGACGGCATCGGTCTTGTCGGACTGGAAGATCGCCGCGTTCACGGAAATGCCTTCACCGAGCTCCCACTTGGTACCGAGCTCCACCGTCCGGGTCCGCTCCGGGTCTACGTTGAACGTCTCCGGATCGGCAACTTCGGAAGCGCCACCGCCGGCAAGCTGAACCAGGCCGCGATCAAAGCTGGACTGGGTCTCGAACGCGGTTCCGTAGGACGCATAAATGGAACCGTTGGGAGCGGGCTTGTAGACGACCCCGGCCATATAGCTGAACTCCCTGTCCGTGCGGGTAATGTCGTCCTGGTTCTCGCGGCAGCCGTCCTCACTCAGGTCGGCCGAGCACTGCTGAAACTGACCGTCGCCATCGATGTAGCCGATGTCGTGGCCGCGCTCGCTGGCGGTTCCCTCGACCCGGTCCCAGCGCGCACCCAGGTTCAGGTCCCACTGCGGGCTGAAGGAGATGGTATCGAGCACGTACAGGCCCAGTTCGTCCACTTCCAGCTTGTTGGTGGAACGGTCGTAAGGCGCCTGCGGACGCGTCCGATGGCGCGTGGACGGGTTGAACAGATCGACACGCTGTCCGTCCAGGTCGCCGGAGACGTCCGGGCGGCGGCGATTTTCCTGCGAGTAGCGACCGACCTCGAAACCTGCAACCAGGTCATGCCGCAGGCCGGCCGTCTCGAAATCGAAGATGAAATCGGTCTGGTTGACGATGGAGCGGTCTTCCTGATCCCGGGGCTTCATGTCCCCGATCCCGAGCGCACCGTCCAGAGAACCGTCCTCGGTAGTGCGAATGCGGGGCGAACTGGTGACGGAATCGATATCAACGGCGCTGTAGCGGGTCTGGTTCCGCACCTGCACGTTGCGGTTGATGATGTGCTCGACGGCGAGCCCCACTTCCTCAACATCGACGCGCTGGTAGTCATCCCGGTGGCCATAGGAGTTGCTGAAGTCGACGCCACCGGGAATCCGTCCGGTTCCCCCGCCCCGCTCCTCCCGGGTCTCCCGGTCACCGGGGAGTCCCATGTCGGGCACGTTGTCCTGGCGTTGCCGGAGGTAGTCCAGGGTCACCAGGGTGTCGCGCTGGAAACCCCAGGTGTAGGCACCGTAGATGCCGTGCCGATTCTCCTCGCCGAGGTCACGGCCTGGCATATCCGCCGTGTGCGTCATGAGGTTCACGCGAAAGGCGCTGTTGTCATCCAAAGGCTGATTGATGTCGGCCGTTGCCCGGCGGAGGTCGTCCGTGCCCGCGCTCACCTGCACACGGTTCCGTGAAAAGGGCATCGGCTGCTTGGTGACGAAGTTCACGCTCCCGCCGGCCGTGCCACGGCCGCCGTACGTCGAGTTGGGCCCCTTGACGACTTCGATCTGGTCCACATAGAAGGGGTCGCGGAAGTAGTTGCCCAGGTCCCGGACGCCGTTGGTGTTGAGATCGTCCCGGGCATTGAAACCGCGGATCTTGAGATTATCGCCGCCGGGGGGATTGCCCTCACCGGCCTGCAGACTGATACCGGTGACGTTGCGCATGGCATCCTGCACGGATGTGACACCCTGCTCTTCAAGCAGGTCCTGCGGCAGGACGGTTACGATGCGTGGCGTATCGACGAGATCACGCGGATACTTCGGGCTGGACATGCGTTCCGGCTGGAAGTCCACATCAATGGCACCCAGACCTTCGGCTCCAGACTCAGCCTCGTCGGCATGGGCACCGGTCATGGCGCCACCTACCGCAAGCCCGACCATGACACCCACCGGCATCTTCCAGGCACCGGTACCATGCCCCCCATCGGACTGATCCAGGGCGGGCAGCCCCGCCCCCTTGCAGCACGTCGGCTCGTGGGTACCAGACCCGCCCTCGCCGTTGTCGGTTTCAACGTAGATCACTGTCTTACCCTCCGGTGAGTCTCTTCTAAGCAACAGATTGAGTGCCGCCCGAGCAAGGCGGCTCCGTACACGTCGCGACGTCACAACACACGATGTCGCCAGGCTACGACATCACGAAACGGATCACAATAGGAATGATTGTTATTTGCATTACACCAAGAGAGAGGGGGCCGCCAAGTCAGACCCGCGGCACCCGGGGAGGCACCTCAAGCCTCGGCAGACGCCGTCGCTGGAAGAAGACACCGAAATCCACCCGCTCGGGAAGCTCAGGAGTGAAGCCGGCCCGACGGATGGAGGTGTTGGCCGCGTTCGCGGCGTAGGGAAACAGCTGAAAGGGGGAATTGACCTCCAGAACCACGTCCAGGGCGCGCCCCTGAAAGCCGCGGATCAGGAAGAATCCCGCCTGATGCACTTCACAGAGGTAACACGGTCCGGATGACCAATGTCCCTCGACTTGCAGTCGCAATATGACTTCATACGCGGCCTCCCCAAGGTAGGTAACCGTCGTATCAAACGCGAATGTCACCGTTGGCTTGGGGCTCTCCTGATGCGAGGTGCCGTTCACCTCCATGGACAGTGACCGTAGATAGACACAACGGGGACCGAAGAGCTTTACGGGAGGTTCGCTCATGTCACCGGATCAGGGGCTGCATACGGAGCGGCTGACCCATTCCCGGACCATGTGGTGTTCTGCGGGTAGTGGGCGCGCGGACCCACGGATGGCATGCCTCTCGAGGTACTCCCGGTCCGTGAGCGTTTCTGATTCGCTGGCAACAACATGGCCGTGAGCATTCTTCAGGGTCCATTCCACGTCCATGCGCGGCCAATCTGTAGCGGATGCCCGTCGCGTCTGCTCCGGATTGTCATGCAGGGGTTCTCGCCCGCTGAGGCGAAGCCCACTGACAGTGACGCTGAGTGTTTGATCGTGCTCGATACAGTCCGTTGCCGCCTCGCGAATCAAACCTGCCAGAAAATCGACGACCTGCTCCCTGTGCTTCCTGCTCTCACCCGGGTCCGGATCAAGCGCATCCCCCCTGAACTGGACACCCACGTCCTGCGCGACCGCAACGGGAGCCCCCACACCCAGAGCTGCACCAAGAGCCAGGACGCAACACGCACAGGTTTGACGCCCCCACATGGACACCTCCGATTTGATCACGCTACACACGAACACGGGATGGATCGCAAATACGACTTGTTCGCAATACCATCTGATAACGGCCTGCCTGTCAACACCACTGCCTGCTCTCAGTCGGCTTTGAAGGACGGGAGGACGCGGGGCAACCGACACGGCACCCCTCCTGAGTGCATCGGACGATGTATCGGTTTGACTCCTGGAATTGCGAATGCGTCGCAATCGCGTTTAAATCCCACTGAACGGGGTTGCGCTGCATCAAGCGGCCAGCTGTCGGTTGAATGCCGAACGCACCCCACCGACTGCGTACCCAGGAGGCGAGTCAATGATCAGTATTGTTACCTTTCGGCCCAACGCGATTTCGGCGGGCCTGCTCTCTGCCGCACTGCTATCCCCCGCCAACCTGATGGCGGGAGACGGCAACGACCGTCTGGCGGCAATCCAGAACACCGCTGAATCCCAGGAGCGCGACCGGCGTGCCATCCTGGCGATGGCCGGTGAGTACGAGGTGGCGTTCCACTTCCGCGAGACCGTGCCCTTGAAACCCGGTTACGAGCGCCAGGGCGACCAGGACAGTCACGCGACCGAGGTTGTGCTCGTTGTCGAGGACAGCCCGGAGCGGATCGTGCTGCAGCACATCCTTCTGGGTCCGGACGGCGAGCATGTCACCAAGCACTGGCGTCAGGACTGGCATTTCGAAGCACAGGAACGTCTCCAGTTCACCGCCGACCAGACCTGGCAGGTGCGCCCGGTCCCCGAGGATCTCGCCGAGGGCTCCTGGACCCAGTGCGTCTGGGAAGTCAGCGACGCGCCGCGCTACTGCGGCACCGGGCACTGGAATCACCGCTCCGGCGTGTCCACCTGGACGTCCGATCGCACCTGGCGCCCCCTGCCGCGCCGGGAGTACACCGCCCGTAGCGACTACAACGCACTGAATGTCGAGAACCGTCACACGATCACCCCTGATGGATGGACCCACGAACAGGACAACACCAAGGTCCGGCGCGATGGCGAAGCGGTGGATGCCCCCCTGGTAAGGGAGTTCGGGTTCAACGAGTACCGACTCACCGACGGCGTCGATTTCTCACCGGTGTACGACGAATGGGACGCGACCGGCGATTTCTGGGCACAGGTCCGTCAGGCGTGGCAGGAACGGATCGACGCCGAATCGGGAATCCGGCTCACCGACGATAGTGAAGGCATGGCCATCATCCGCCCCCTGTTCGAGCAGGCGGCCACGCACCGCGACAACGAGAAGAGCGTGGACCAGGAGGCCATCGATGCGGTGCTGGAGCGCTGGACGAGTTCACCTTGAGGAAACGCTTGACAGAGAACCTCTCTCCGCGAATGATAATGATTCGCATTCGCGAAACAGGTCAACATTGGAGCAGCACCCATGCCATACCAGGTTATCGCTCAGCTCAACGGAAGAAACCCGGTGCTCCAGATCAAGGATACGTCCTCCAACGAGCTACGCCTTGTCTGGGAGTATCGCAAGCCTTATGAGCCCGAGGATCCCGAAAAAGGCGAACTCCTCGCCGAACTGGAACGCGAGGAGGCCTTGCACGATCTCTTTCATCGCCTGTTCCTGTTGACCGCCGAGCAATACCTGCGTGGCGAACTATCCGAAGAGGACTTGCGTAACCGGCGGCACCGGCCGACCAGACGGGCCACCGACGCCTGACCGGCTCGTTACGTTACCCGCCTGCACCCAGGCGCTCCCGCATGAAATCCCGGAACACGCGAACCCGCGCCGGCGCATCGCGTCCGCCCAGGGTTATGGCGTAAAGCGTGCCTTCGGAGAGACGCCATGCCGGGAGAACGGGCTCCACGACCCCGGCTGCCACGAACGCAGCGGCGACAAGATCAGGCGCAGGCCCGATGCCGCTCCCCGCGGCGGCGATTCGCAGCACACCGGCATAGTCACTCGCCGCAACCACGGACCGGGTGACCACCTGGCTACTGCGCCCCCGGGCGTCGGTCAACGTCCACTGAACAGCGCCGGCGAGCTCCTGCTTGGTTACAAGGTCGTGACGGGCGAGGTCCGGGGGTGCTTCCGGTGCACCGCCACGGGCGCTCAAATAGCCCGGTGAGGCGTACAGCCCGATGCGGAACCGGCCAACCGCCGAGGCCCGGTACCCCATGTCCGGAAGCGCCTCCACGGTGGCGCGCAGAGCCAGGTCGATGCGGTGGGCGGCAAGATCAATGGGGGCGTCCGTTAACAGGAGTTCCACCGTGATCTGCGGATGCAGGGTACGGAAGCGGGCGACCAGTTCGGGCAGAACATCCATGCCGAAGTCCACCGGTGCGGTGATGCGCAGGTGCCCACGCGGCACCGCCTGCGACTGACGGGCACCCTCCGCCGCCTCATCCAGCCAGGTCAGGGCGTCCCTGGCCTTGGCATGAAACGCCAGGCCTTCCTCGGTGGGCGTCACGGCACGGGGCGTGCGAGCCAGCAACCGCACCCCGAGGCGGCGCTCCAGGCGGGACACACGGCGACTCACGGCCCCCTTGGTTTCGCCCGTATGCCGGGCCGCCGCCGAGACCGTCCCGAACTCGGCCACCGCACAGAACGCACGCACATCCTCAAGAGAACCGCCAAGCGTTTCCAGATCGTCAACCATACGTTCCACATTAGCCGTCTTACGCACCAAAGGAAACGCCGTCATCCTTTGCTCCGGTTACCTGAACACACCCGAGAACACGATCTAAGGAGTGAAACCATGACGACGACACCGATCGACCCATCCACCACCACCGTGAGCACCGCCGACAGGCTGGCGTTTCTGGCCTACCCGCTGGTGCGTGTCACCACCGGCCTGCTGCTCATCCCGCACGGCGCCCAGAAGCTGTTCGGCTGGTTCGGCGGCCACGGGCTGACCGGCACCGGAGCCTACTTCGGCGAAACCCTGGGCATGGAGCCCGGCATCCTGTTCGCGCTGCTGGCCGGGCTGGTGGAGTTCTTTGGCGGCCTCGCCCTGGTGCTTGGCATCCTGACACGCCCCGCCGCGCTGGCCGTCGCCGTACTGCTTGCAGTCGCGCTCAGCGTTCACTTGCCTTACGGTTTCTTCTGGACCGAGGGCGGTGTGGAGTATCCGCTGATGTGGCTCGTGCTGGCGATTGCAGTGCTGCTGCGTGGCGGTGGTGAGTTCTCCGTGGACCGGCGCATCGGGCTGCGCTTCTGAGGGGGGAAGGTCATGCCAGGACTTGTCAACGGCCAATGGGTCAAGGGCGACATCGCCGACGGTGAGATCGAGGACGGGGCCTTTCGACGGGAACCAACCCGATTCCACGCATGGATCACGCCCGGTGGTGAGCCCGGCCCCGACGGCCGCCCGGCCTGTCCTGCCGCAGCAGGGCGTTACCAGTTGTTCGTCGCCTACCTGTGCCCCTGGGCGTCGCGCACGCTCATCATGCGCAAGCTGAAGGGCCTGGAGGCACTGATTCCAGTCTCCGTCGCCGACGCCGTGCTCGGCGACGAAGGCTGGACCTACGCCCACCCCGCGGACGCCGGCCCCAGTCTGGGGCCGGTCTCCCGTCACTACCAGCTCTATACCGCCACCGACCCCGGCTACACGGGGAAGGTGTCGGTGCCGGTGCTGTGGGACCGGGACCAGGGGCAGATCGTGAACAACGAGTCCGCCGACATCGTGCGCATCCTGAACACGGCCTTCGACCATCTCACCGGCAATGACCTGGATTTCTACCCGGAACCGCTGCGCGACGAGATCGATGCCTGGAACGCGCTCGTCTACGACAAGGTGAACAACGGCGTCTACCGGGCAGGCTTCGCCAGGGAACAGGCACACTACGACGTGGCCGTCACCGACGTGTTCGACGCCCTTGATCGCCTGGAGGCGCACCTGGCCGAACACCGGTACCTGGCCGGCCACCATCTCACCGAGGCGGACTGGCGGCTGTTCGTCACGCTGGTGCGCTTCGACGCTGCCTACCACGGGGCGTTCAAGTGCAACATCCGGCGGATCGAGGACTACCCCAACCTGGCCAACTACCTGCGCGAGCTCTACCAGTGGCCGGGCGTGCGCGAGACGGTCAACCTGGATCACATCAAAGTGGGGTACTACACCAACCCGGCGATCAACCCGACACTGATCGTGCCCAAGGGGCCGGCCCAGGATCTCGACCGGGCGCACGACCGTGGCCGCCTGACGGGAAGCGGCATATGGCGGCGACAGCACTGAGCCAGACCCGGATCAGGCATGGCGCGGAGCCCGCCGCGCGCCGCGCCGTTACCTGAACGTACGATGCGCCGGCCATTGGGAGAACGCCAGAAAGTAGAGGAAACCGAGGTTCACGAGCGGGATCAGGATCAGCAGGCTGAGCCCGCCCGGGTATCCCGCCTTGCTGCAGATCCGCCAGAACGGGACGACGACGATTGCCGCCATCACGAGCATCCAGACCAGATGCAGCCCAACCATTCCCTCGAACATCGTCATTACTGTATCTCCCGACAAGCCAGTTGATCGTGGTCACCAAGGGCAGTGTGGCTCATCACGGGCGGTACAGACATCCTCAATGGGCATGATCGTCGTTCTCGCCCGGGTCATCATGATCATGACCGTCGTCGCCATGCTCGTCATCGTGCCCGTGGTCATCGTCCTCATGGGCATCGTCGTGATCATGGTCGTGATCGTCGCCGTTGTGCGTGTGACCGTCCGTGTCCGGCAGGGACTGCACGCCGACGCCGTGACCATAGACCAATTCACCGCCGTAATGTCCGGCGACGATCAACGGTGTGGCGGCGATGGCGGCCGCCAGGACGAACGCACCGCCCTCGCGCTGATTCCGCAGCCAGTAGCGCACCGCCCAGATGGCCAGCACCCCGAATGCGGCCGAGGCGATCAGGGCCCAGTTGCGGTGGGTGGTCATGACGGCGTGGGAGGCCGCGTCGTGGGGCACGGTGTTGTAGGCGTACCAGCCGCTGAGCAGCGTCCCGATGGTGAACAGCACGCCCACGGCGAGATTGACCCGGGCGGCCATGCGAACCGTGCGGCCGAACGCCCCGGGAGGGCTGAAATGGGCAACGATGTAGAGCAGCACGGCAACGGAGAACAGCGCCACCGTAAAGTGAACGAAAATCGGGTGCCAGTTGGGCAGTGACTGCAGCATGGCTTCCTCCTTGGGCCCGACCACCCCGCGGGGCGGCCGGGCTAACGGGCGTCTCAGTGATCGTGATGGTCGTGATCACCATGGTCATCATGATCGTCGTGATCATCATGGTCGGCTTCGACGGTCTCGCCACAGCCTTCCCGGGTCTCCCGGTCCACCATCACGTGTGACGCCTCCAGCAGGGCATTACAGCGGGTGTCCGCGTCCACGCGGTCAGCCTGGACATACATGTGGCCGAACTGTGGGACCGGCAGCATTTCGTGGCGCTCATCCGCAGCGTAGGGCTCCGGATTGTCCCGCTCCAGGTAGGACCAGGCACCCTCGCCCTCCTCGGCGTCGTGATCATGGGCATGGTCATCATGGTCGTCGTGGTGATGATCCCCGTGATCCCCGTGATCCCCGTGATCCCCGTGATCCCCGTGATCCCCGTGATCCCCGTGGTCCCCGTGGTCGTGGTCGTTCTCCGCCAGGGCCAGCGGTGAGGCCGCCAGGGCCAGGGCGAACAGCAGTGTTGCCAGTAGATTCCGGTTCATGATCAGTGTCCTCCGAAACTCGGACCCGGCAGCAGCATGTCGTGCTCCAGGTGGATGATGTCGTCGCGCCGACCGACGGACTGGTTGAAGGTGTGGTCGAACTGCATGCTGACGCCGAACTGCACGGTGGTTTCGTGCTCAAGGCCAACGCCGCGGCGCAGGTCACCCTCGTAGCGCTCGTGGGCCACCTGGGCCACGGCATCGATGCCGTTGCCCAGCCGCCAGGCGAAGCTGGGAGCCACCGCGTAGCGGCGGGCATTGTCGAAATCGCCGTAGTCCTGCCCGGCCACGGTCAGCGCCGCCTGCCAGCGCTGCTGCAGGTAGGGCCGGTGACGATAGCGCAGGGAGGCCACGGCGGCCGTGGCATCGCTGCGCACCCGCTGGAGGCCACTCTCGAGGGAACCGTAGTCCTCGCCCTGGCTCCACATGAGCTGGGTGTCCAGGTGCAGGAGCCGCTCCGGGTGGCCGCTGATGTTGAACCCCGCCCCGAGCTGGACCGTGACCAGGTCGCCATCGTCCAGACCATCCCGCTCATCGAAGGGCTGCACGTCCACGGACAGGCCCGCGAAAGTCAGTCCACGGTCGGTATCCATGGTCTCCGGCACCCGGTAGTGCAGGCCCACCGAGCCGCTGTTGAAGCTGCCGTAGCGCGGGTTGTCGGGCGCGCCCTCCGGCCGCGCCAGCGCGGCGGCGGTGATTCCGAGATACGGCGTGAACCACCAGTCGGCCGCCACCTGCTCGCCGTAGAGGTTAAGCGTGTCGCTGTCACCGGCCAGGCGGGCGTTGGGCACGTGGGTGTAGGCGAGCAGATCGTCATCCCGCACCGTGGGGAAGCGCACCAGATTGTTGGGCAGGCCGGTACGCCCGGCGCGGGCCTCCCACTGCCGGCCACCAACGCCGGCGTAGGCCTGGTGCAGGAAGACACTCTCGTTCATCTCGGTATCACCCAGGGCCTTGAAGCCGAACGCGCCGAAACCGTAGTGGTTGTCGTCGTGCAGGTGCTTGGCAAACCCGAGCAGCAGGCTGGAGTCATCGATGTTGACGCCTTCCTCGGAGGTGGCGCCGTCGTCGACACGCTGGAGCTGCTCGAAATCCACGGTCGCCAGGCCGCGCCCGCCGATCACGATCTCCGGCGGCACGTGGGGGTCGATCTCGAACGCACTGGCCGGCAACACCACCGTGAGGAGCGCGCCGGTCATCATCAGGGCATGCTGTTTCATGCGGCACCTCCTCACTGGTTGATGGTGGTGGACGGCACGTAGGGCGGATCGCCCATGTCCTCGTACTCGAGCATGGTGATCATGCCCCCCGGGTAGATGCCGTTGTTGCGGCTGTGAATCTCCTTGTGGTCGTGGAAATCCCAGAACCCCGGGTTGTCGCCGTAGACGATGATGTCCACGGTCTTGCCCGGCGTCACCGGCACCGTGTTGAGCTTGATGGGATACGGCAGCGGGTTGCCGTCCTCGGCCACCTTCCAGAACTGGTGCCCGTGCAGGTGCATGTGGTGGTCCGAGATGCCGCCATTGATGAGCCGGATGCGGATGTACTCCCCCTGGCGGATGCGCAGGTGACCGTGCTCCCCCACCGTGGACGGGTAGGACTTGCCGTTGATGGCGAAGAAGTTGGGCGTGATGGTGCCGCCGGGCGCGTTGCCGCGGGTGTACGGCGGCCGCCAGCCCTCCTCGATGGCCTTGACGAAGTCCTCGTAGCGCTTGAAGAAACCGTGGGTGGCCGCCGACAGCCGCCCGTCGCGCATGAGCTTGTTCACCTGCCCCATGCCTTCGAGCACCTCGTTGATGTGCTCGCGGGTGAATTCGAGATCGAAGCTCTCCAGCACCAGCACGTAGTCCCGCTCGTAGGGGAACTGCTCGCGGATGGGGTCGTTGGGGGAGTCGATGATGAACGCCCCGTGCAGGGCAGACATCATGTGCAGCGGCGTGCCCCAGTGGCAGTGGTAGAAGCGCGTGCCGTGGGGGCGGGCCTGGAAGCGGTAGGTGAATGTCTCCCCCGGGTGCACCGGGTCATGGGACATCATGGGCACGCCATCCATGGTGTAGATGAGATCCACCCCGTGCCAGTGGATGGTGTGCATCTCCTCGGTGTTGTTGGTGACGTTCACCTCGATCCAGTCGTTCTCCTGCACCCGGAACACCGGCCCGGGCACCTGTTCGTTGAAGGCGAACGCCGGGAATTTCACCCCGGGGAGGAGCTCGTGCTCGATCAGGTCGAAGGTCATGTCGAACACCCGGTAATCCACGTCATCGGGCGCGCCGGGGAGGATATGACGATCATGGTCGTGGGCGTGGTCCTCCATGAACATCATGGAGCCCTTGCCCGGCTCGTGCAGGTGCCGGGGTGCCACGCCGAAATCCTCCGGCGAGCGCCCGGAGGCGGCGAAGGGCGCGGCGGCCACCGCACCGCCGGCGAGGGCGCCCGCGGTCTTCAGAAAGCGGCGACGAACGGGATCGGTCGCCGCCCCGCCGGCATCGTCATGCCGGTCATCGTGATTGCTGGACATGCTGTCACCTCGTTGGAACGAATCGGGAATGCGACCGCAGGGCAGCTAGGGCAGCTGCCCGCGCGGCCACGCACACGTTCAAACGCGGTGTCTGGGAGGTCTCAGAAGGGTGTCGATGCGCTGATGGGGATGCCCCGGCAAAGCACCGGCGAAGTGCTCGCCACTGGGCTCGATCTCGGTACTGGCCATGGGCGCTGGCGCGGCACCGGAGCAGGACCCGCAGAGCCCGCACTGGCCCGCGTGGTCGTGGTGATCGTGGGTGCTGCCCTCATGCTCATGATCCGCATGAGCTGACTCGGCCGCGTGCCCGTGCGCACCGTGCAGATCGGGCGCATGCGCATGCACCGCCCCCCCGAGGAGCAGTTGCAGGATCAGAACAATGATGACGATCCAGCGGGCGCGATGCATAGCGTTACAAGGTACGCTTTAGATCGAGTCCAGACAATCGCTAAGCCGAACTGTCGATCCCCGACCGACCCTCCCCGTTTACCTGCGGACCCTGCGCCTGCGCGTCTGATCCTTCTGGACGAAGAGGAGCACTGGATGGCGGCTCACCCCGCAGCAGGCCGGCAGCGGCAGAACCGGCACTCAACATGAGATGAATTCACAATCTAAAACAAGAATTACCATTTTTGTTCATGTTTATATCGGTCTAGAGTGCCCTCTTCATGAACGGAATCAGCAAAAGGAGCACAGACCATGAGCACGATTCACAATATCGGATTCCCGCGCATCGGCGAGAAGCGTGAGCTGAAGTTCGCCCTGGAAGCCTACTGGCGGGGCGACGACGACGGCCGGGCGCTGGACGAGACAGTGGCCGGGCTGCAGCGTCACAACCTGATCACCCAGCACCAGGCCGGACTGGACTGGCTGCCCGTGGGCGACTTCTCGCTCTATGACCACGTGCTCGACACCAGCTTCCTGGTGGGCCACCTGCCGGCGCGGGTCCGTGACGGCACCGCCGCCAGCGAGCGCGACCAGTATTTCCGTCTGGCACGCGGTCGGGCCCCCAGCGGCAGCCCGGTGGCCGCCGCGGAGATGACCAAGTGGTTCGATACCAACTACCACTACATCGTCCCGGAGCTGGAGGCGGACACGCACTTCTCCCTGAACCCGGAGCCGTTGCTGCAGGCCATCGGCACCGCCCGGGAGCTGGGCGTGCCGTACAAGCCGGTGATCCTCGGCCCGGTGAGTTACCTGGCCCTGAGCAAGGCGCGGGACAACGGCGCCGACGCCCTGGAGCTGCTCGACACGCTGCTGCCGGTCTACCGCGAGCTGCTGGAGACCCTCGGCAAGGCCGGCGCCCAGTGGGTGCAGATCGACGAGCCCGTTCTCGCCACGGACCTGCCCGACGCCTGGCGTGACGCCGTGGCGCGCACGTACGCACAGCTGCACCACGCCGACCACCGGCCATCGCTGCTGCTCACCGTCTACTTCGGCCCCCTGCGCGACAACCTGGACACGGTGCTTGGCCTGCCGGTGGACGGGCTGCACGTGGACGCCGTGCGCGGCGCCGACGAAGTGGAGACGATCCACCGGCGGTGGCCCCGGGAGCGGGTGCTCTCGCTGGGCGTAATCGACGGCCGCAACGTCTGGCGCGCCGACCTGGAAGCGCTGCTGGACGGGCTGGAGCCCCTCCACGAGGCGCGGGGGGACGGCCTGTGGCTGGCGCCGTCGTGCTCGCTGCTGCATGTGCCGGTCACCCTGCGTCACGAGACGGACCTGGATCCGACGCTGCGCAGCTGGCTGGCGTTTGCCACCGAGAAGCTGGATGAACTCGCCACTCTGGGCACCGCCCTGAACCGGGGCCGCGGCGCCGTCGCCGACGCACTCACCGAGAGCACCCGCATCCACAACGAACGGCGGGGTGCCGGGAGCGTGGTCCGCGCGGACGTGCGCGAGCGCGTGACCGGTCTTGGCGCGGAACCGTTCCAGCGGGCCAGCGCGTACCCGGACCGCGCCGAGGTCCAGCGGCGGCGCTTCGACCTGCCGCTACTGCCCACCACCACCATCGGCTCCTTCCCGCAGACGGCGGAGATCCGGCGCACGCGCAGCCAGTACCGCCAGGGCCGCATCGACGCCGCCACCTACGACACCTTCCTGCGCGAGCAGATCGCCCACGCCATCCACGAGCAGGAAGCCGTCGGCCTGGATGTGCTGGTGCACGGCGAGGCGGAGCGCAACGACATGGTGGAGTACTTCGGCGAACAGCTCGACGGCTACGCGTTTACGCACTTCGGCTGGGTGCAGTCGTTCGGCAGCCGCTGCGTCAAACCGCCGGTGATCTACGGCGACGTGGCACGCCCCGGGCCCATGACCGTGGCATGGAGCCGCTACGCGCAGTCACTCACCCGGCGCCCGGTCAAGGGCATGCTCACCGGGCCGGTCACCATGCTGCAGTGGGCGTTCGTGCGGGACGACCAGCCGCGCCGCGATACCGCATTCCAGATTGCCCTGGCGCTGCGTGACGAGGTGGCCGACCTGGAGGCGGCGGGGATCGGCATGATCCAGGTGGACGAACCCGCCTTCCGCGAGGGCCTGCCCCTGCGGGCGGACGAACGCCCCGCGTACCTGGAGTGGGCGGTGGGCGCGTTCCGGCTCGCCACCGCCGGCGTACGCGACGACACACAGATCCACACCCACATGTGCTACTCGGAGTTCAACGACATCATCGAGTCCATCACCGCCATGGATGCGGACGTGATCACCATCGAGACGTCGCGCTCGGATATGGAGCTGCTGGAGGCGTTCACGGACTACCGCTACCCCAACGAGATCGGCCCCGGCGTGTACGACATCCACAGCCCCAACCAGCCCGCCACCGCGGACATGGTACGGCTTATGCGCACAGCCGCGGAGCGCATCCCGGTGGAGCGGTTATGGGTGAACCCGGACTGCGGTCTGAAGACGCGCAGCTGGGAGGACGTGCGCCCCGCCCTGCAGAACATGGTGGCGGCCGCCCAGGAGTTACGCGGGGGCATCGCGCAGGGCGATGCAGCAGACTTGACGCGCGTCAAGTCGCATTCGGGTCAACCGGGGTAGTGTGATCCGCATCCCCTGATGGGCTCGTGGACACACGCCATGCAACCGCAGCCAGCCAACGCCATCACCGGACGGACCAAGCCGGGAACCGTGCGTTCCTGGCTGCGGTTGCTGCTGATCCTGTTGACGCTGCTCCCGGCCACGTTGGTGCTCGCGGCACCCGCCCCCGTCCACCTGGCCGCGTCGAACAGCGTGCCGGAGACGCCCGTCTGTGACCACGCGGAACATCACGCACAGGCACCTGCCGCGGTCAACGACAACCGGGGACGGCAGCTGCCACCAACCGGTGACGGCGACCCCCCGAGGCCCCACCCGGGCGCGCTGCTCAGTCTGCTGCCGCCCGCTCAAGCCATGGCTGCAGAGGCGCCAGCCCCCCAGGCCTTACCCCCTGTCGCGGTCTACCTGCTCACGCAACGCCTGCGTGTGTGATCCCGCACATCTCCTGTAGCACCGCGCCACACGGCGCCCGCTTGCCATTGTTCACGAGGTGAGCAGTGCCGCCCCGATCGACCGGGGCGCGTTTCTCCGGCGCCAACAGGACCGACTGGGGGCGTCCTCAACCAGAGGCTGAACCCGCCTCAGGAGTTTTGAAATGACGATGAATCGCACGTACAAGGCAGCACTCGGCCTGGCCCTGCTCGTCGGAGCAGGCAGCCTCGGCATCGCCGGTGCCCAGAGCATGATGGGCGGCGGCATGCACGGCGGCGGCCAGGGCGGCATGATGCAGGACTGCCCGATGATGGGCAGTGGCTCCGGCGGTATGCACGGCGGTGGCCAGGGAGGCATGGGCATGATGGGTGGCATGGGCATGTCCGGCAAGGGCATGATGCAGGGGCTGGATATGGATGATGACCAGCGCGAGCAACTGCGTGAGCGCCGCAGCGAACACCGCCATCAGCACTTCGGCCGCATGGCGGAGATGATGGACCTGCGCGAGGAAATGCACGCCCTCATGCACAGCGACCGGCCCGATCCGGACGCCGTGCGCGAACTGCACGGCCGCATGGCCGATCTCCACGGCGACATGATGGCCGATCGCATCCGCCTGCGGAACGACATGCAGGACATGCTCACCGACGAGCAGCGGGAGCAGATGCGCGGGCGCATGCAGCAGCGGCGCGGCGGCATGGGCGGCGAGCGTGGCGGTGATGACGGTGACCATGAGCAGCATCACGGCGGCTCATAGTCGATGAAGGGCGTTGTAGGAGCGGCGCGAGCCGCGACCATGTGTCGCGCTGTGCTGGAACGGTCGCGGCTTGCGCCGCTCCTGCAACTGCGTGTGGACAGTCGCGGCTGAAGCCGCTTCTGCGACCGAATGAATCCCAAGTGGCACCAACACCCGCACGCGGCTACAGGCGTCGGGAACCCAGCGCATGCCCCCCTATTGACCTTCCAATTATTGGAAGGTTTAAGCTCCATCCATCCATACAGCCACAGCGGTTCACACCATGGGCGTACACACCACATCGACCACCGGACGCGACACCAACCTCGCGACCAACGGCCACCCCCGGACCGAGCGGGTGGAACTCGCCGTCGGCGGCATGAACTGCGGCGGCTGCGTCAGCAGCGTGGAGCGCCGACTCCACCAGGTGCCCGGCGTGGAGAGCGCCACCGTGAATCTGGCCACGGGCAAGGCCACCGTCGAGATGGTGGCTGGGGTGGTCACGCCGCAGGACCTGATCACCGCCCTGGGTGAGCGCTACCCGGCCACCACCATCAGCGACGCCGGTGCCCACGCGCGGGAGGCCGGCAGCCGGCACGGCGACGAGGCGGAGCGGCTCAAGCGCTCCCTTTGGGTTGCAGCGCTGTTCACGGCACCGCTGTTCATCCTGGACATGGGGGCCATGCTCATCCCGCCCCTGCACGATGCGCTGCACGCCACCATCGGCCAGCAGAACCTCTACTACCTGTTCTTCCTGCTGGCGAGCGTGGTCCAGTTCGGCCCCGGACTGCAGTTCTACCGCAAGGGCTGGCCCGCACTCATCCACCGCGCGCCGGACATGAACTCCCTGGTGATGATCGGCACCAGCGCCGCCTGGGGCTACTCGGTGGTTGCCACCTTCGCGCCGCAGGTGCTGCCGGCGGGGACGGTGCACGTCTACTTCGAGGCATCGGCGGTCATCATCACGCTGATTGTGTTCGGGCGCTACCTGGAGGCCCTTGCCAAGGGGCGCACCGGCGAGGCCATCCAGCGCCTGCTGAGCCTGCAGGCCAAGACCGCGCGGGTGCAGCGCGACGGGGACACCGTGGAGGTGGGCATCGACCAGGTGGTGGCCGGCGACGTGGTCGTGGTCCGCCCCGGGGAGAAGATCCCGGTGGACGGCGAGATCATCGACGGTAGCTCCTGGATCGACGAGTCCATGGTCACGGGCGAGCCGATCCCCGCGCAGAAGGAGACCGGCAGCGAAGTCATCGGCGGCACCATCAACCGCACCGGCAGCTTCAGCTTCCGCGCCACCAAGGTGGGTGCCGACACGCTGCTGGCGCAGATCGTGCGCATGGTCGAACAGGCCCAGGGCTCCAAGCTGCCCATTCAGGCTCTGGTCGACCGCTTCACCGGGTACTTCGTACCGGCGGTCATGGTGGTGGCGGTGCTGACCTTCACCATCTGGCTGCTCGCCGGACCCGCACCCGCGCTGACCTTCGCGCTGGTGAACGCCGTGGCGGTACTGATCATCGCCTGCCCCTGCGCCATGGGGCTGGCCACCCCCACCTCCATCATGGTCGGGACCGGTAAGGCGGCCGAGATGGGCGTGCTGTTCCGCCGTGGCGAGGCCCTGCAGACCCTGCGCAACGCGGACACCATCGCCCTGGACAAGACCGGCACGCTGACCCGTGGCCGCCCGGAGCTCACGGATCTGGAGCTCGCCGCCGGGTTTGACCGCTCCGAGGTCCTGGCCCTGATCGCCTCGGCGGAGCAGCGCTCGGAACACCCCATCGGCGAGGCGCTGGTGGCGGCCGCCCGTGAGTCCGGTGCCAGGCTGCAGGAACCGCAGGTGTTCCACGCCGACCCCGGGCGCGGCATCACCGCACAGGTCGATGGGCGGACGGTGCAGATCGGCTCGGCACGGTTCATGGAGGAGCTCGGGCTGGCTCCCGAGGCGTTCAGCGACACCGGCATGCGGCTCGCGGACGAGGGCAAGACACCCCTGTACGCCGCGATCGACGGCCGCCTCGCCGCCGTCATCGCCGTGGCCGACCCCATCAAGGCGTCCACACCGGCGGCGATCCGGGCGCTGCACGCGGAAGGTCTGCGGGTGGCCATGATCACCGGGGACAACCAGCGCACGGCTGCAGCCATCGCCCGGCGCCTGGGCATCGACGAGGTGGTGGCGGACGTGCTGCCCGCCGGGAAAGTGGACGCCATCAAGACGCTCCAGGCCGACGGCGCCCGGGTTGCCTTCGTGGGTGACGGCATCAACGACGCCCCGGCCCTGGCCCAGGCGGAGGTGGGGATCGCCATCGGCACCGGCACGGACATCGCCATCGAGTCCGCGGAGGTGGTGCTGATCTCCGGCGACCTGCGCAACGTGCCCAACGCCATCGCCCTGTCCCGGGCCACCATCCGCAACATCAAGCAGAACCTGTTCTGGGCGTTTGCCTACAACACCAGCCTGATTCCGGTGGCGGCGGGGGTGCTGTATCCGGCCCTCGGCCTGCTGCTGTCACCCATGTTCGCGGCCTTCGCCATGGCCGCGTCCAGTGTCTGTGTGCTGTCCAACGCCCTGCGGCTGAAGCGTTTCCACCCGCCGATGGCGGGGGGCAGCGACAGCGACGGACACGTCACCTCCAGCGCGCCCTCGCGCGCGGTTCAAACCGGGAGGCCGTGAAACGGACAGTCAGGACGCGCGCTGGTGCGGGCAAGTGGTCCGCATCTGGCCCGAGCGGAATCCCTCGGGCCAGGCCGGAATGACGTCCCGCGGTGCGGGCGCGTCATAAGCTGATCACAAGCCCGGCTCGCCACCATCACTGGTCGAGGAGCTGGCTCAGAAGGTCGTAATCGACGCCGATGAGTTGACCGCTTCCGCTGTCGTACAGAGAGAACTCACCGCAGCCCGGACTCGCATCCGCGAGGTCCGCTTCGTACTCGCTGTCACCGGCCATCATCGTCACAAGGCCTCTGTCCGCGTCCTGCCCCGGCGCAAGCGGCCCACTGTCGCACGTGCCATCGAAGAACTGCTGCTTACCGGCTTGATCGGTGGTCACCGCACCGTCCATGAATGGCGACGCGAGTTCCATGTCGATGACGCTGTCTACGTCCGTACCGATGTGCAAGTTCCGCAGGATGGCGTGAACCTCGTCGCCACCCCCCAGATCGGGAAGCCGGACGTCAAGGGCGATGGCAATGTAACTCTCGACGCCATCCTCACCCGGCTCGCTCCCCACGTGCACATTCCCCCTGTGATCCTCACCATCGATGATGACCTGGAGGGGATCGTCGTCGCTGGGTTCCGGTTGTGCCCACTCCATCTCGAAGTCTTCGTAGGTCGTGACGCCGACGCGCTTCTCGTGCTGCGAGTCCGTCTCGGTGACCTGGGTCACCTCGCCATGGAAACGCACAGCCACGTCTCGCTGGCTGAGCATTTCGACGCAATAGCCGTCATCCTCGTCGGTGGTCCAGGTGGACGTGACCTCCTTCGTGCCGTCATCCCCGAACGACGCCTCGTCCTCCACCTCGACCGAACCGTTTGGCTGGCCTACGCAGTCCCCCTCTACGGTCTCGCTCCCGTTCGATCTGTTCTGCTGCGTCACTTCCTCGAACGAATCGATGGCCGTCTCAAGGAGATAGGCGAAGTAGGCGAAATCCATCGCCAGCGCCGCGTCGTCACCGTCCGTCAGATCTGCGGTGTCCTGCAATTCGACCTCGCCGTCATAGACCTCCTGGGCGCGAACAATGTCCAGATCAATCTCGTCGCCCCCGTTGCTGCTGCTACCTCCGTTGAAACACCCCGTCGTCCCGAGCGCGATTGCCAGGATCCCCGCTGTCGTTATGCTCTTCTTGCGCATACCGCCTCCTAAGCGCCTGTTCCCTTTAGTACTTCCCGTTTATTCCGCGGCCGCAAATTAGCGCGTACGACCTTACGATGGCCTTACAAAGTACGGGAAGCCGACAGCACCCGCGTTCGCATGAACGCGATCACCCCGTTGCCGCACGTGCGAATGACGACGTCGAGCGCCCCCTCGCGAGCGGTGTAACCTGAGGGGTCAGGCGACAAGGAGTGGATCATGAACATCGGTGAAGCAGCCCGCGCATCGGGCATCAGCGCCAAGATGATCCGATACTACGAGAGCGTGGGACTCGTGGGCCCGGCTGTTCGCAGCGACAACGGTTACCGCGTGTACAGCGAAACCGAAGTGCACATGCTGCGCTTCATCAGGCGTGCCCGGGATCTGGGGTTTTCCACAGCGCAGATCGAGCAGCTCGTGCGCCTGTGGCGGGATCAGGGCCGCTCGAGCGCCGAGGTCAAGCGCGTGGCGCAGGAGCACATCGACGAGCTGCAGCAGAAGATCACCGAACTCGAAGCGATGAAACGCACCCTGGAACATCTGGCGCAGCACTGCCACGGCGATCAGCGCCCCGACTGCCCCATCATCGACGACCTGGCGGGCGACCCGGCGGCGCGGCATGGAGCGAGTGGTGACAACTAATCCGATCTTGATCCGGATCAATTGCCTGCTTGCTCCCATTGCTATCCTGTGGACAGTACACCCCTGACCGTCACGGACACACCTGATGCAGACGCAGCAACCCAATGGCACCCTGGAGGGAGGCGTACCGGCCCGGTGCTCCTGGCTGTTGCTGGTGCTGCTGATACTGCTGCCGGTCACCGTCGCACTGGCGAGTCCGGCGCCGGCTCAGGCGCTTTCCGGTCAGTACGCGTCGGACGTGCACCCGCACGGACCTTCCGACACGCCCGTGTGCCATCACCACGGCCATCACGGCAACGCATCCGCCCTGGTCAGTGACATTCGTGACCTGGAGTTGCCAACGCCCGGTGATGGCTTTACAGCAGTTGCAGCTCAGTGCCCCGCCCAGCCTCACCCGACCCTGCACGGTTTGCCCGGCACGGCGACGGCCGACACACACCGACCACCCCTCCCAACCTATTTGCGGACCCGGCGTCTGCGCCTTTGATTCACCAGCCTACTGCAGTAATGCGCCTGACGGCGCCGCTTCCCTTTAGCGGGAGATTGAACCAATGCATTCCGTGACCATGAACAGCATCGCAGCAGCTCGTAGTCGGCAGGCCACGCAGGAGCGGCGTGACACCCGGGAGCGGAGCGATACTCGCTCCGGCGCCAGCCGCCATGCAAGGAGGATCTGCACATGTGGACGCGCATCACGCAACGCCTGGGGACACCTCTGACGGTGGTCCTGATCGCCGGTCTCGCCCTCGTCGGCGGAAGCCTGGCAGCGAACCACTGGGAACACATCGTCGGCTTCGCCCCGTTCCTGCTGCTCGCCGGCTGCCTGATCATGCACCTGTTCATGCACCGCCACGGCGGGGGGCACGGACATGACCGGTAGCCCAAATCGCCCCCACATGCATTTCAAATCTCATCAATCACAGGACTACGTGTCGATGACTGAAAACGCCACAAGACTCGACAGCAGGAACAGCACCGCCGAGGGCGCACTGGTCGTCCCGGGCATGGGCTCGGATCACTGCGCCGGCATCGTCCGGGCCGCGCTGGAGCGCCTGGACGGGGTGCAGTCGGTGAGCACCAACATCGCCAACCACCGGGTGAGCGTGCGCTACGACACCAGCGCCACCGATGCCGACGGGCTGCGCGATGCCGTGGAGGCCGCCGGCTACGACGTGGCCCGGGTGGACGCCGGTGGCGACAGCACGGTCATCAAACTGGTGGTCCCGGGCATGGGCTCGGATCACTGCGCCGGCATCGTGCGCGCCGCCATCGAGCGCGTGGAGGGCGTCGACGGCATCCGCACCAACATCGCGGACCACCGCGTCACCGTCACCACTGCTGCCAACGGGCCGGACGGCGAAGCACTGCGCGCCGCCGTGGAAGGTGCCGGCTACGATGTCGCCGCCGTCGAGACCGAAGGCGAGGACGAGCACGCCGACGACGCCGCCATCGACGAGGCCTACGTGAAGCAGGCCTGGCGGCGGCTGTGGATTGCCATGATCCCGACCACGGCGATCATGGTGCTGATGATGCCCCACATGTTCTGGCAGCCGATCCCGGGGTATCTCCTCATCGTCGCCGTGCTGGCCTTCCCGGTGGTCTTCCTCGCCGGCGGCGCGGCCACCCACCGCTCGGCGTGGCGCTCGCTCAAGTCCGGGCACCTGAATATGGACGTGCTCATCTCCATGGGCAGTCTGCCGCCCTATTTCATCGGCCTGGTGGGCTTCGTCTACCCCATGACCTCGTTCATGGAGATGGCGGCCACCATCATGGCCTTTCACATGCTCGGGCGCTATCTGGAGCACCGCGCCAAGGGCCAGGCCTCGTCGGCCATCCGCAAGCTGCTGGACATGGGCGCGAAGACGGCCCGGGTGGAGCGCGACGGCGAGGACGTGGAGGTCCCGGTGAAGGAGCTGCGCGCCGGCGACGTGATGATCGTGCGCCCCGGCGAGAAGGTGCCCACCGACGGCGAGGTGGTCGAGGGTGAGAGCACCGTGGACGAGTCCATCGCCACCGGCGAGTCCGTGCCCGTGGAGAAGGGGGTGGGCACCACCGTACTGGGCGCGACCATCAACCAGCAGGGGCTGCTCAAGGTGCGTGCCACACGGGTGGGCAAGGATACCTTCCTGTCGCAGGTGATCCGCCTGGTGGAAGAGGCCCAGGGCTCGCGGGTGCCGGTGCAGGAACTGGCCGACCGCATCACCGCCCGGTTCGTGCCGGCGGTGCTGGGCATCGCGGCGCTCTCCTTCCTGGTCTGGCTTGCCTTCAGCGGCACGCTTGAGCCCATCCTGCTGTGGGGCGAAGGCTTCCTGCCCTGGGTGGACGCCACCCAGCCGCCCATCGTCCTGGCGATCCTCGCCGCCATCGCGGTGCTGGTCATCGCCTGCCCCTGCGCCCTGGGGCTGGCCACGCCCACGGCGCTGATGGTGGGCTCGGGCATGGGCGCCGAGCGCGGTGTGCTGATCCGCTCCGGCGCAGCGATCCAGAGCCTCAAGGACATCAAGGCCATCGTGCTGGACAAGACCGGCACCATCACCCGGGGCGAGCCGGCCCTGACCGATGCCCTGCCCGCCGCGGGCTTCACGGAGGAACAGGTGCTGGCTGCAGCCGCCGCCGTGGAAGCCGGCTCCGCCCACCCGCTGGCCGATGCCATCGTCCAGGGCGCGAAAGAGCGTGGGCTGGAGGTGGGCAAGGTCACCGGGTTCCAGTCCCACACCGCCCGCGGCGTGGAGGCGCAACTCGACGGCGAGCGCGTGTTCGTGGGCAGCCGCCGGCTGCTCACCGAGCAAGGCATGGATGTCACCGCCCTGGAAGAGCAGCTCACCGAACTCGAGCACGCGGGCAAGACGGCCATGCTGGTGGCCATCGGTGACCGGCCCGCCGGCATCGTGGCGGTGGCCGACACCATCAAGGACGACTCCGCGGCGGCCATCGCGGAGCTCCACCGCCTGGGCATCGCCTGCGTCATGGTCACCGGCGACAACGAGCGCACCGCCCGGGCCGTGGCCCGGGAGGTGGGGCTCGACGAGGTCCAGGCGGGCGTCCTGCCCGAAGGCAAGGTGGACGCCATCCGCGAGCTCCAGCAGCGCTACGGCGAGCACGTGGCCATGGTGGGTGACGGCATCAACGACGCCCCGGCGCTCAAGCAGGCCAACGTGGGCATTGCCATCGGCGCCGGCGCCGATGTGGCCATCGAGGCGGCGGACGTCACGCTGGTCAGCGGCGAGCTCACCAAGGTGGTGGAGGCCGTGGAGCTCTCACGGCTGACGTTCCGCAAGATCGTGCAGAACATGTTCTGGGCCTGGGGCTACAACGTGGCCGCCATCCCCATCGCCGCCGTGGGGCTGCTGCACCCGATGATCGGCGTCATCGCCATGACGGCAAGCTCGCTGTCGGTGATCGGCAACTCGGTGCTTCTCAAGCGGGCACGGCTCGGCGGCAAGATCTCCTGAATCCGTTATTTCTCAAGAGGATACAACCATGAATCATCACACCCTGCGACGCCTGGCCGTAACCGCCGTCCTGATGCTGCCCGGCGCCGCCCTGGCCACCACGGCCACGGTCCACAAGACGCCCACCTGCGGTTGCTGCGATGTCTACGTTGAATACCTGGAGGATCAGGGATTCGATGTGGAGGTTGTGGATCACGACACCATGAACCCCATCTTCCGGGAGCTGGGCATTGACCGGACAATGGCCAGCTGTCATACAGTCGATATCGGCCCTTACACGGTCATCGGACACATGCCGGCTGAGGTGATCGAGCAGCTGCTGGACGAGCGCCCTCCGATCCGCGGCATTACCCTCCCGGGCATGCCCGTCGGCTCCCCCGGTATGCCCGGAGAGCAGCAGGAGCCGTGGACCGTCTACCGGATCACCGCCGCCGACAGTGAGCCGCAGGTGTACACGCAGTACTGACACGACGAATGACGACCATCGGGCCGGCGACAACAGGACCGATCCGCGCATGGAGCTGCGGCGGCCGGCGTATTGCCGGGTTGGCGCTGGTGCTTCTGATTGCATGCGTACCGGCCGGCGCCAACAAGACGCCGGGCCCCTGGACGCTCACCGGCCTGGTGGGTCAGTACGACGACAGCCGCTTTCTGGAGATCCTGGCGCTGGAAGGCGGCCATCGGCGCGCCTCCTATCTCGGAGCAGCCATCCTTGCCCGGGATCTCGGCCAATGGCCCGGCCCCGTGGCCTGGGAAGGGGAACTGCAGGCCGTGCGGCATTGGGGCAAGCAGTCCCTGTGGGAGAGCAACGTCGCGGTGACCGTGCGCTGGAACCACTTTCCCTGGGACGACTGGGTGGATACCAGTGCCGCATTCGGACAGGGTGTGTCCTTCGCCTCCAGGCGGCCACCACTGGAGAAAGAAAACGACAGTGAGTCCCGCCGCATGCTGCACTACATGCACGCGGAGCTGGCGTTCAGCCCGCCCGGGAACCAGCGCCTGAGCCTGGTGGCGCGCGTGCACCACCGCTCCGGCATGTTCGGCGTCTACGGCGTCTCGGGCGGCTCGAACTTCCTCACCACCGGGCTGCGGTACCGGTTCTAGCCTGACCGGCGGGCGGGCGGGGCATCAGAACGTCCCCACAAACGTGCCGGTCATGATCAGGAACACCAGGGCGATGATCGGCACCAGCACGCCCACCACGGCAATATCCAGGTACGCCTGGCGGTGGGTGAGCCCGCAGATGGAGAGCAGTGTGATCACGGCACCGTTGTGCGGCAGTGCATCCAGCCCGCCCGTGGCTACGGCCGTGACCCGGTGCAGAAGCTCGGGTGCGATGCCGGCCGCCTGCCCCATGGCGAGATAGGTATCCCCGAGCGTCGCCAGCGCGATGCTCATGCCGCCGGAGGCGGAGCCGGTCATGCCGGCCAGCAGATTCACCGCGATGGCCAGTGAGATCAGCGGGTTGTCGCCGCCGACGGTGGTCACCCAGGCGCTGATCATGTCGAAGGCGGTGAGCGAAGCGATCACCGAACCGAACCCCACCAGGCTGGCGGTATTGAAGATGGGCAGCAGCGATGCGTTGGCACCACCGTCCAGAGTGCGCGTCAGCGCGGCGAGCCGGCGCCAGTTCAACGCCACCAGCACCAGGCTCGCGATCACCAGCGCCGAGACCACGGACCACAGCCCGCGCACCGATTCGATGGTGGTGGCGCCGTAGACGGGATCCGCCAGGTAGTCGGTCTCCATGGCCGGGATGATCACCGCGGTAAACAACAGGTTCAGGGCGATCACCAGGACAATCGGTAGCACAGCCAGGGTCAGCGGTGGCAGATCCCGCGGCGGCGCCTCCGGGGGGATCTCCGCCACGTCAAAGCCCTCGCCGGCGGCGCGCTCCCGCAGCGTGCGGTCCACCGACGGTTGCGCCTCATCCGCATGGCTGCCGTAACCCTCCCCGGCGCGCCGCGCCTTGCCGGCACGGTAGTTCAGCCACGCCTGCCCCAGCACCAGCATCACCAGCCCGGTGAGAATGCCGAGCCCCGGTGCGGCAAACGGAGACGTGCCGAAATACGGCATGGGAATGGCATTCTGGATGGCCGGCGTCCCCGGCAGCGCGGTCATGGTGAAGGTGAAGGCGCCCAGGGCGATGGTGCCGGGAATGAGCCGCTTGGGCAGATCGGCCTGACGGAACAGCGCCGCGGCGATGGGGTAGACGGCGAAGGCCACGACAAACAGCGACACGCCGCCGTAGGTCATGACGGCGCAGGCGAGCACCACCGCGAGAATGGCGCGGCCATCGCCCAGCCGCGCCACCAGCGCCCGGGCCAGCGCCTCGGCACTGCCGGAGTCTTCCATAAGCTTGCCGAAGATCGCTCCCAGGAGAAACAGGGGGAAGAAGCGCACGATAAAATCGCCGGCCGACCCCATGAACACCTGGGTGTAGCTGGCGAGCAGCGGCGTCTCCACCGATACCAGCGCCACGAACGCGGCCAGTGCCGGCGCCAGGATCAGCAGGCTGAGCCCGCGGTAGGCCAGCACGATGAGCAGCGCCAGCGAAACGACGATGGCCAGTATGCCGATCACGAGTCGCCCCCCTTCGACGCGTCGCGAACCTCGTCGTGCATGACCGGGCGGAAGGAGTCCTGGAAGAGCTGGTCCAGGTCGAAGGTGGCCCGCTCGCCGATGTCATCGAAGTGCTCGGTCAACCAGTGGTCGGCCCAGGCACGCCCCTTGTCGAACAGGGTTGTCAGGAACGACCACTCGGCGTTCAGTTTGCTGGACGCGCCCAGGGTCTCCACTTCCTTCTCGGCGTGAATCAGGTGCAGGCGCATGGCGCGATAGCTCTCGAGCTTGAGCCCTTCGGCGTCGATGAGCTGCTGCAGCAGATGAATGGAGCGCAGCTCCTTCACCAGGCTGGAGTTGAAGGTGATCTCGTTGAGGCGGTTGAGAATATCGCGCCCGCCGAGCGGCAATGTCTCGCGCACCAGCGGGTTGATCTGCACCACCACCAGATCGCGACAGCCCTGGTCCTCCACCAGCGGGTAGAGTGCCGGGTTGCCGGTGTAGCCGCCGTCCCAGTAGGCCTCGCCGTCGATGGTGACCGCATCGTACATGAACGGCAGACAGGCCGACGCCATGACCGCGTCGGCGGTCAACCCGGGCTGGCGGAAGATGTGCGGGCGGCCGGTGCGCACGTTGGTGGCCGTGACAAACACCTTGGTCTTGCTGCAGTGGTTCACCCGCTCGAAGTCCACCTGCCGGGTGACCAGATCCCGCAGCGGATTGACACCCAGGGGGTTGAGCATGGCGGGCGGCACCATCTGGGTGATGTGCTCGAACCACAGATACCCCGGTGAACGATCCAGGCCGTAATTGCCCGTGAGCCAGTCCAGCGGCGTGCGTTGCAGGGGCGAGAACAGCGCCGCCTGGCTCACGGCGCGCCAGAATGCCGCCAGCGCCTCGCGGGCACCGTCGCGGCCATCGCGCTCCAGACCGTCGGCCAGCACCACGGCGTTCATGGCCCCGGCGCTGGTGCCGCTGACGCCATCGATCTCCAGCCGCTCGTCTTCCAGCAGCCGGTCCAGCACGCCCCATGTGAGCGCGCCATGGGAACCGCCCCCCTGCAGGGCCAGATCGATCAGTTTGCGATCACGCGTTGCCATGAACCTCTCCTCGATAAATGCTGCATCGCAATATAGCCCAATCACGGCATCGCCGTCAGCTTATGCCCTCTCCCGTAACGGATGTCCGGTTGTTTATACTTCCGAGCTTTCCCCTTCCAATGCAAAGGACCGGCATGGAACAACCTACGACAACTGCTCAGGCGGCTCTCGCCGGCGCACGCGCATCCAGCCCCGTTACCATTGCCTATGCCGGTATCGGCCTGGCGGCCGGCGTCGTCGGCGCCGAAGCCGGACTAAGTGCGGCGGAGGTGGGCGTGCTGTCGCTGTTGCTGTTCGCCGGATCGGCGCAGTTCGTGTTCGCGGACCTCTACGCCGGCGCCCTGGTCACGCTGGTGGGAACGGTGTTCCTGGTGAACCTCCGCCACCTGCTCTATGCCACCGCACTGTCGCCGCGCGTGCAGCACCTGCCCCTGAGTGCACGCGTGGTCATCGGTGCACAGCTCACGGACGAAACCTTTGCCCTGGGCACCAGCCTCATGGGCCAGCGGCTGCAGTACGCAGCCTGGATGATCGCGCTCAACGTCACCGCCTACAGCGCCTGGGTTACCGGCAACGTGGCCGGCGCCCTG
This sequence comes from Aquisalimonas asiatica, assembly GCF_900110585.1. Classification (NCBI taxonomy): domain Bacteria; kingdom Pseudomonadati; phylum Pseudomonadota; class Gammaproteobacteria; order Chromatiales; family Ectothiorhodospiraceae; genus Aquisalimonas; species Aquisalimonas asiatica. Next base: position 560,258 of record NZ_FOEG01000002.1, read on the forward strand.
CTGGGTGCCCTGGCGGGCGCCATCGAGGCCATCGGGCTGGAATTCGCGCTGGCGGGCATGTTTGCCGCGCTCCTGGTGGGACAGATCCGCGCCGGCGGGCGCATGGGCATCCGCTGCGCGGTGGCCGGTCTCGCCGGGGTGATCATCATTGCCCTGGACAGCTGGCAGCCCCATCCGCTCAACCTGATGCTCACCACGGTGGTTGCGGCCAGTGCCGGCGTGCTCATCGAGCAGGCGGCGGGGCGACGTCGCAGCGAGGAGGCAGCATGAGCCTGCGCCCGGAGGTCCTTCTGGCCATCGCCCTGTGTGTGGTGGTCACGGTGATCCCGCGCATTCTGCCGCTGGCTCTGGCGCGCCGCATGCGCCTGCCGCCACTGGTGGAGGCGTGGCTCACCTACGTGCCGGTGGCCGTGATCGCGGCACTGCTGGTGGATCAGGTGCTGCTGGTGGGCGATGACCCGGGCATCACGTGGTCGTGGCCACACGTCAGCGCCGGGGTCACCGTGGTGGCCATTGCCGCCGCGAGCCGCAGCATCACCCTGACGGTCGTGGGCGGGGTGGTCGTCTTCAGCCTCGCCCAGGCGCTGGTCTGACGCCCCTCGCCGCGGAACCCAGCCAGCCCACGTCAGCGCTCGTCCTGCTGAATCCCGTGCCGACGCATCTTCCGGTACAGGGTGTTGCGACTCATTCCGAGGGCTGCGGCGGTCTTGCTGACGTTCCAGCGATGCAGCTCCAGCGATTCGATGAGAGCGTCCCGCTCGGCCGACACCAGGGCTGATTCCTCGCGCGCGGAGGCAGTGCCTTTCAGCGACCTCAGCTCAAGCGCACCAAGCTCGGCACTGAGATCATCCACCCGGATGATCTGATCATCACATAGCGCCAGCGCCGTGCGCAGGACGTTCCGCAGCTGTCGCAGATTACCCGGCCAGTCACAGGCCATGATCCGCCGCATGGCCTCATCCTCGACAACGACCCCTTCCCCCCCTTCCTCGGCGAGCACTGCGCGAACAAGTTCCCGGCGATCAAGACGGTCTCTCAGTGCGGGCAACGCAACCTCCAGCCCGTTCAGTCGGTAGTAGAGGTCCTGCCGGAACCGGCCATCGGCGACCCGTTCCATCAGATCGCAGTGCGTTGCACTGATGAGGTTAAGGTCCACCTGAATAGGCACCTCACCCCCGAGCGGGACCACTTCCTGCTCTTCAAGCACCCGCAACAGCCGCGTCTGCAGATCCAGCGGCATGTCCCCGATTTCGTCGAGAAACAGCGTCCCGCCATCGGCCTGCAACACCTTGCCTTTCATGCCGCCTTTACGGGCCCCGGTAAACGCGCCGGGTTGATACCCGAACAACTCGCTCTCGATGAGGTTCTCGGGTATGGCGGCGCAGTTCACGGCCACGAACGGCCCCTCAGACCACGCGCAGGCACCATGCAGAGCGCGGGCGAACACTTCCTTGCCCGTTCCCGTCTCGCCACGCAGGAGCACCGGAATGCCACGGCCGACAACACGCCGCGCTCGCTCGACCTGCCGCTGCATGGACGGATCATGGCCGGCCAGCGCCTCAAGGCTCGGGCGGCGTTGCCCACGCGGCTTGCTGCGCACCACCTGCTCCGCCCTGTGCACCCGATCACCCGGCACCCCCTGCTGATCGCCGTACTCAAGCGTGGCGAAATAGCGCGTCCCCCGTTTGACACAACGCACCGGCCAGTAAGGCATGTGACGTCGACGGGCGTGCTCCGGCAGGTTTGCGGGTTCGATATCAAGGACCTGGTCGATACGCTGCCCCACCAGATCCGAGCGATGCGCGAGGCCCAGGTATGCAACGGCATTGGGATCAGCCGCGAGGATCTTTCCGTCACCGTCCAGTGCCATGGCTGCGTCGTTGATGAGTCCCACATACTCCGGACGGCTGTGGAAGCGCAGAATCATGCCTTCCGGGAAGCTCGCCACGAAACGGCACTTGGAGATGAGCTGGGCCGACATGGTGACCAGCGCCAGCGTGTGCAGCTGGCTCTCCGGGGTGTCCCTGGCATTGACCGACGAGGCGTCCAGCACCGCGAACAGCTCCCCGTGTGCATCCAGAATCGGTGCGCCGGAGCAGCTCAGCATATTGTGACGGTTCCGGAAGTGCTGGTCGCGGTGGACAGTCACCGGGCGACGCTCGGCGATGCAGGTACCAACACCGTTGGTACCCTCGTTCGCCTCGCTCCAGATCGCGCCACGCCACAATCCCGCTGACTGGAACGTGCGCTTGAGCGTGGGGTCTCCCACGTAATCCAGTATCAGCCCGTCTGCATCAGTGAGCAGCAACGCATACCCGGAGCCGGCAATCTGCTGATACAGCGCGTGCATCTCGGCGCGCGCCAGTTGCACGAACTCACCGTATCGGTCCACGCGCTCGTTCAGCCGCTGCTGCTCCACTACGGCGGGACCGGATCGGGTGGATCGATCGATCCGGTAGTCATCCCAGCACCGCCCCCAGGAACGGACAATGATCGACTCATTGACCGCCTTCGGCTCGCTCAGAGACGCACCGCTTCGTTCTGCATCACCGCTCCGGGCGCTCGTCCTCCGCTCCACGGTCTGCCCCATGGCCCCTCCTCCTTGTACGGACTCTTACGGTCCTGTGATCGCTATTGCGACTGACGGGCGATAGACAACGCCCGTCTTTGACGCTAGCAGCGTCGTTATTTCGTGTCATCAACCAGTTACTGCTTCCCTCCAGAAACCGGCACGCGCCGGTTTCTTTCCACCCCCACACCGTGCTCGTACAGGTACGCAAGCGGCGTCACGGGGTCGCCAGACGCGCTCATCCTCCTACTCCATCAAGGGCGTACGCACCTCGGTGTCGCCACCCAGCCCGCCCCAGTCGTCCACACCACCCGGGTACCAGTACACGGCCTCATGCCCGCTACGGGCAATGCGCCGCGCAGCGTTCCAGCCCATCCAGCAGTTGGTCACGCAGAACACCACTACCGGCCGCGCCCCCTCACGCGATCGGACCCGTTCTTCAAGCAGCCGCTCCAGCCTGTCCGCGACGCGGGCATCCAGCCGCGGATGCCCGGCGTTGGGCAACCACGCACTTCCGGGGAGGGAGACGCGCGGCGCGCCCGGCGGCAACCCCATGACGTGCACGGGGTGACCGGGCTCGATCCGCGGCATCACATCCAGGAGCAGGGGGTCCTGGCCCTGGATCAGATCCGTCAGCGCAGCGGCATCCAGCACCGTCGCTTCCGGATGCCAGTCCGGGAGCGGTGCGCGGAAGCGCGCCTCTCGATACCCGTGGTCATTGATGAAATCCAGTTCCCGGACACGGTCTTCGCCCGTCGCCGGCATCGCGATCAATGCCACGAGAAACCCGCTCACCAAAACAGCCGCCGCGGACCTCAATCCGCCTCCATGGGTTCGAACAGGTTGCGGCGGCGCGCATCGTAGAGGTGGGCCACGGACCGCTTGTATTCCGCTTCGACCACAGCCAATGAACGGAACGCCTCCGGGATGGCCAGCTCCATGACTTCCGCGGCGTGCAGGCCGGCCTCGGCCGCCTCATCGAGATGCCGATCCAGCCACTGCAGATACGCGCGGGTCTGGCGGATCGGCCTGGCATCGTTGGCCACCGGTCCGTGCCCCGGGACCAGCGTCCGGAAGTCGACCCCCTCCAGGCGATCCAGCTCCGCGATCCACGCGTCGAGATCGGCATGGGGTGTCGTCGGCGCCCGGTCATGGAAAACCACGTCACCGGCAAACAGCACTCCGGATGTCCGGTCAAAGATCACCAGGTCGGCAGCAACCTCCCCGCTGTGCCCGCCAGCGGCGATGTACTCAAGTTCCCGGTCGCCGAAGCGGTCGACATCCGGGCTGGCCTCCTGGTCGGGCACCAACGGCTCTGTACCCTGCATGGCGCCGCCCACCATCCGGTACATGTTGTCCGTCAGCGCATCGCCGTCACGCTCAATGGCATCGATGGTATGGGGCAGCGCGATGATGGGAACGTCCTCGAAAGCGAGGTTGCCGAGGAAGTGATCCGGGTGGTGGTGCGTAATGTAGACCGCCACCACCGGCTCCGCAGTGACATCGCGTATGGCACCGCGCATGGCCTCACCGTAACGGAGCGAAGGCCCGGTATCGATGACGATCACGCCGGCCCCTGTCGTCAGGAAGCCCGTGTTGACGATGTCACCCTGGTTTTCACGGGTGAAGTGTTCCCGAGCCCCTTCAATGACCCACACACCGTCAGCCACCTCGCGGGGTTGCAGATCGTAGGCGTTCGCACTTCCGATACAGCACACCAGCGCGAACAAGGGCATCCAGGGCCGGCTCATCGCAAGGCTCCCGCGAAACGATTGCCGTTGTTGTCCCGGCCGCTGACGCGCACCACGCCCTGGCCGGGGATCTCCAGCGTGATCTCCGGATTCTCGGCCATGGAGGCGTCGATCTCCAGGGTGGCCAGGCGTTCGCCGTCTTCCCCGTGAACCCCGATCTCTTCCACGTAGAACAGCGGGATGCCCGGTGCCAGGCCGGTATCCATGGGATGGATCACGGAGAAACTCAGCCGCTGGCGCCCGTCGGCCAACTGCCAGCTCCTGCCGCGCAGGTCACCCAGGCGGTCCTGCCACTCGGGGTTGGCGCTGGCGATACTCGGTGCGGAGCACCCGCCTCCGGCGGCGTCCACCCAGGTGCCGCCCACGTGCCATGTGCCGTCAGCGGTCTGTACGGCCGCGCGCAACGGCGTCGCCTGCTGCACCTTGAACTGGAAGCCGATTGCGGACGCTGCCCGATGGGGCCGCATGTCGACGATACGCGGGATGGGGTTGAGGTCCGCGAACACGAGCAGTCGCTGGATGTCATCAATGCCATCCACGCGAACGAACCCGTGTACCGCGGTGGCGTCTTCCGCACCGGGAGGCGCCATGACCCGGACACGGTCGTCATGCACCACCACGGCATCCGGGAAGAAGCGGTCCTCCATGAGATGCCAGCCCGGCGAGCGGAGCGGGTCGTCACCGGCGAGCGTGGCCGAGGGGGTCCACGCGACACCGAGCACGAGTCCCGCAACGAGTGTACGAACCGCTTTCATGGCGTCACCTCCGGCAAGACGGCAGCGCAGCCTCGTCCATTACAGTAGCCCGGCAGGCACGTGCTTCCGGCACAGCTGCTCGGCATCGAGCCCCTGACGGGTAAGGCCCACCGGGCCATCACCGCCCGACATGGCCTTCAACCCGGATCCACCCGGCGCCACCCAGCGGATGCCGTAGTCGGCGAAGACCTGCTCAAGGGTGCCGTTATCCCGCAGCGCCTGCAGTGCAGCCTCCACCTCGCGGACCAGTTCCGGGTTACCGTCCAGCGCCGCGACACCCACATCCCACTCGCTGCGTACACGGTCCGTCCGGAACAGGTCCGCGAGCGTGCTCATGCCCAGGGCACCGTTAACCTCCGGGAAACTCGCCAGGGCACTCTGCAACTCGCCCCGTGGCGCCATGACGGCACTCACGCTGCCTTCCAGCAGGGACTCCACCGCCAGCGAGACGCTCTTGTGGTTGACCGTGGTCTCGCGTAGACGACCGTCAAACCCGTTGGTCAGAAAGATGTAGCTCAGGGTGTACATCTCCACGCCGATACGGCTGCCCTCGAACGGCTCCGGCGTGTTGACCACGTCGGGCACATCACCGATCTCGTCACGGTCATAGAGCACTGCCATGTCCTCGTGATAGTACGGGGCAAAGAACTGGAACTCCGGGTTGCGGTCGGCGAAGACCGGGTCCACCGGGACGTGCATCATCAGGTCCGGGGCCCGGTCCCGCCTGTCAGGATTGCGCCATTCGTCGTACTCCTGGTCCTCACGCAGCTGCTGGATGTCTGCATCCATGCTGTCGTCGGCGCCGAAGCCCACCAGTTCCGCCTGGAGACCCAGCTCCTGCGCAACAGCCCGCGCAAGGACCGCGTCAACGCCGGTGAGATCGCCATCCCGGGCTTCGCAGGAATACGGTGCAAAGTCGTTGTAGAGCGCAATCTTGATGCGCCCGGACTCCCGTATCTGTTCCATGCGCTCCGCCGAAGCCGGCGCCGCAAGCAGCAGGGCCGACGCCATGACACCCGCGGCAGCTCTATGCCATTTAGCGTCCATAACGTTCCTCCATGGCGTCTTCGTGCATGGTGTCGAGCCAGGACTTGATGGCCCAGATGGCCTCGTCATCCAGCACGCCGTCGAATGCAGGCATACCACGGGCACCGTCGAGCACCTTGCTCATGAAGTACTCATCGTCGAAACCGGGCTCCAGCAGCCGCAGATCCGGGGCAATGCCGCCGGATACACCGCCGAGGCCGTGACAGGCGGCGCAGTTGGCCTGGTAGCCGCGTTCACCGATGCGGATGGCCGTCTCGTAGACATCTCCACCGGCTTCCCTGTAAGGGTTCTCCTGTTTGCGCTCGTCCAGCTCCGGCAACCCCTCCGTTTCAACGGGTTGCGGGTTCACGTCTCCGTGGCCGTACACCACGCCGATCGCGATGGCACCCAGCAGCGCGGCGGCAAATAACGCAAGCGTGTTGGTCGGTCGTGTCATCTCTAGACTCCTCGGGGTCGAGCGGCCACCGGCCCGGCCGGGACCGGTGGCCGGAGCATTCCGTTAGTGGCTTGCCAGGTCAGCGGACTGATGCAGCTTGAAGACCCAGAGCATCCCGCCCTGGGTGATATGCCGGACCAGCGGCCCGATCTCGCCACCCCAGAGCGGCACCGCACCGCCCCAGCCGGAAACCACGGAGAGGTACTGATTGCCGTCCATTTCCCAGGTCGCAGGCTGACCGACGACGCCGGAGCCGGTCTGGAACTGCCACAGGACCTCGCCGGTTTCGTCGTCGTATGCCTTGATGAATCCCTCTGGAGTCCCCGCAAACACCAGCCCCCCGGCGGTCGCCATGGTGCTCGACCACATCGGCGTCGGGTTGGGGACTTCCCACTCGATCTCGCCGGTGCGCGGGTTCATGGCCCGTAACACGCCCACCTTGTCGTCATAGATCGGCTTGATCGTGAAGCCGGCGCCCAGGTAGGCAGCACCGCGCCGGTACGTGACCGGCTCGTTCCAGATCTCCATCTCCCACTCGTTGGCGGGGATATAGAAAAGGCCGGTCCGGGGACTGTAGGACATGTGAGACCAGTTCTTGCCACCGAGGAAGGCGGGCGCCACGGTCACGGACTCGCCCCGGTCCCCGTCCGTTTCAGCCGGATTGCCCGGGCGGTTGCCGGTCTCCACCGGTCGGCCGTCAGAGTCGATGCGATCGGCCCAGGTAATGTTGTCAATGAAAGGCTCTGCAGAGAGCAGTTCGCCGGTTTCACGGTCCAGGACATAGAAGAAGCCGTTGCGGTCCGCCTTGGCACCGGCCTTGACCACCTCCCCGTTCTCGTCCTCGTAATCGAACAGCACCAGTTCGTTGACGCCGTCGTAGTCCCAGTGATCGTTGGGCGTGGTCTGGTAGTGCCAGACAATCTCGCCGGTATCGCCGTCCAGGGCGACCGTCGCGGAGGTGTAGAGGTTGTCGCCGGGACGGGAGTGCGCATTCCAGGGCGCCGGGTTGCCGGTGCCGATGTACACCAGGTTGAGCTCGGGATCGTAGGTGCCACCAAGCCAGGGCGCGCCGCCGCCCTGCTCCCACGTATTGCCTTCCCAGGTCGCGTTCTTCTCCCCGGTCATGCTGTCGGAGCCATCCGGCAGCATGCCCACGTGCCCCTCGACAACGGGACGGCTCCATACCATCTCGCCGGTACGCGGGTCACGCGCCTGAACCTCGCCCACGGCGCCGAACTCACCACCGGAGTTACCGGTGATCAGGAGATCGTTGGCAATCATGGGGGCCGCGGTATAGGAATAGCCTTCGCGGTAGTCGGCGATCTCGTCGCGCCAGCGCACGCGGCCGGTTTCCATGTCCACGGCCACGAGCTGCGCATCCAGCGTGCCGAAGATCACCAGGTCGTCATAAATGGCGGGACCACGGTTGACCACGTCACAGCACGGGGAGATGCCATCCGGGAGCCGGTGCTCGTAGGACCAGATCAGCTCACCGCTCTCGGCGTCGAGAGCCCACATGCGGGAGTAGGAGCCGGTGACAAAGATCTTGCCGTCGTAGACGAGCGTCTGGCTTTCCTGGCCGCGTTGCTGCTCGCCACCGAAGGAGAACGCCCAGGCCGGGGTCAGATCACCCACCGTGTCGCGGTTGATCTGCTCGAGCGTGCTGTAACGCTGGCCGTGGGGCCCCATGCCATAGCTGGTGATACGGTCGTTATGGGCGTGATCGTTGTTGATCATGCTCTGGGTGACACCGTTGGTGCCATCGGCGCCAGCGGTCTCCGCCGCGGCGCAGCCGCTGACGAGGGCCGCGGCGAGAACGAGTGCTGACGACGAACCGCCGGTCACCGCAAGGTCATTCCGCAAAAGCTTCATGGTCGGTACTCCTCCACAATCGGGATACTTTCTTGTCATTGGTACGCCACGTGCGCCTCATTGAGGGGGCGTCGCAAGGGGGGCTTTGCAAGAGAGGTGCCACCGTTGATGCCCGGACAGCGAACCTGCAGGGCACGCGGGCTCAGCAGGCCGCGCCCGCCCTGGCGGACGAGGGGTGGCCGCGGCAAGTGCACCGGGAACGTCACACTGCGCGTGACGGACTGTCACCCTGCTGTAACGGTGTCACCAGGACGTGAACGGAAAGCGCGCGGCGATGGCGGAGATCCCCCCATGGCACCCGTCTTGCTTGGGTGTGGGCCCCGACCCGGAGAATCATCATGGCGAGGCTGACTCCCGACCACGCGCGCAACCTCCTCCTCGTGGACGACCATGCGGTGGTTCGCGCCGGATTTCGACGGCTACTGGAGCAGGCACGGACATGCCGCGAGGTTCTGGAGGCAGGGACCGGGGAGCAGGCCTGCCGGCTCTGCGCGGACCGCCCTTTCGCGCTTGTGGTGCTGGACCTCTCGCTGCCCGGGATCAGTGGCCTGGAAACGCTGACCCGAATCCGGGGCCGCAGACCGGACCAGCGAGTCCTCGTGATGAGCATGCACGACAGCCCGAGCTTCGTGACCAAGGCGCTGGACGCCGGCGCTGCCGGCTACGTGACCAAGGCAAGCGCCCCGGACGTCCTCGTCACCGCAGTCACGCGTGTACTGGACGGGCATCGGTTCCTCGGCCCGGACGTGGACCACGGCGGTGAAACCACGCTCCGCCCGGACCCTGACCTTGCCGCGCTCTCGCCACGGGAGTTCGAGATCTTCCGCCGTCTTGCCGCCGGCGAAAAAGTTGCGCACATCGCCGCAACCCTGAGCATCAGCTACAAGACCGCCGCCAACTACGGCACGCTGATTCGCACGAAACTCGCCGCCGACAGCGCCGCGGACCTCGCCCGTCTCGCCATTCGTGCCGGTGTCATGGAAGCCTGACCCGTGTCCCTGATCACGCGGCCACAGCTGCTCTTCGCCGTGCTCACCCTTGCTGTTTCTCGCCACCGGGACCGCCCCGTACGCGCGATCCGGCATGCATGCCGGGCGCGTCGAGACAAGGCAGCACACTGTCACGGAAACACGGCGTCAGAACCGGGCGCGGACGCCAGCGAAGACGTTCCGCTCCGGTGCCGGTTCGAAGTAGTTCCGGCCGTTATCGTTGATGCGTATGTTGCTGAAGTAATCCTTGTTGGTCAGGTTATTGACCCCGACGAACGTCTCCAGCTCCACGGTGCGCGTGGTCTGCCTGGTACCGACCCGCGCGTTAACGACGCCGTAGCCTGACACCCGATCCTGATTCCCGCTGTCAGCGTAGACGCTGTCAACGATCAGGGCATCGACAATGGCATAGACACCACCGGGATCACGCCAGGCAAGCTCGCCGAATAGTTGATGATCAGGCAGACCCGGGAGACGGTTACCGTCGAACTGCTCGCCATCGTCTTCGAAATCGCGGTAACGAAACCGGGATGCCGTATACGCGCCGGAGAGCGAAAGGTGCGGTGTGAAGAAGAACTCGATCGCCGCCTCGAGGCCTTCGCGCCGGGTACGACCGGCGTTGCCGAACTCGTTGGCATTGTCCTCGGACCCGGTCACGACGATCTCATCCCGGGTATCGACCCGGAACACGGCCACATCGTACTGTGCACGCGCTCCCAGGAAACCCTTGAGGCCGATTTCCACGTTGGTGGCCCGTTGCGAATCCAGCCCCGGATCGAACCCTTCCTCCGGCGAGGTGGCATCGTAGAACTCGGTAAACGTCGGTGTCTCGAACGAGTTGGCGACGTTCGCGTAGAGCCGGTGATCCGCGGTGAGCTGATACCCAAGGCCCGCAACGGCGCTGAACTCGTCGAAATTGCGGGTACCGGAGGCGGCGCCGCCCTCCTGCCGGTCGCGAACGCGGAAACGCACCCGATCATAGCGGGCACCCAGGGTCAGATCCATGCCAGCGGGCAGGGCGATGTCCGTCTGGCCATAGACCCCCGCAGACGTGGCGGTCTCGATGGAGTCCTGAGTCCGGTTCGTGGGATTCCCGGATTGGTCCACCTCGTCGCGCTGACGGTCGTCGCGCTGATGCGCGATTTCCGTACCCGCGGTATACGTGGCCGGTCGACCGAGAATCGTGTAGCGATCGGTGTAGTCGGCGCCGGCCCCGTAATAGTCCCGATCAAACGCGATCAGGCTCGGGATGAACGTGGTCGGGAGTTGCTGGCGGAAATCGCGGTTCGTGTAGAAGGCCCGCGCCGTCCATTCGCCCTGCATACTCTCGCCGTCGCGGTAGATCACGCCAATGCGCTGCTGCTCGACCTCCTGCCCGGCGTCCAGGTTCCTGGCACTATCACGGGCCTGACGGGGATCTTCCCGTGCCGCATCTCTACTCAGGCCCGCGGGGTCCTGGCCTACCGGCTGATCCAGGGCCGTGAACACCGTTGTCACGCTGCGGTCGGCATCGAAGTCGTAGCGAGCCTTGGCGTTGACCAGACGCTTCTCCGTCCGGCTCTGCTCCCGGTAACCGTCGTACTGCATGTCCCAGGCACTGATATGCGCATTCCACGGTCCGCGCTCCCCGCCGCCCATGACGCCGTAGCGCTGGAAGCCGTAGCTGCCCATGGTGCCGAGCAGTTCGGCGTAGGGTTCGGCTGGCCCGTCCATGGTGCGGATGTCCACCACTCCGCCCGCCGCATTGCCATACAGCGCCGATGACGGCCCTCGGATCACCTCCACACGCTCGGCCGATTGCAGATCGATGGCATCCACCTGGGACTGGCCGTCCGGCAGTGTCTCGGGAATACCGTCAACCAGAATGCGGATGCCGCGGACACCGAACGGCGCCCGGGCGCCAAAACCACGAATGGACAGGCGCAGGTTCTGCGCGAAGTTGTATCGATTCTGAAAGAACACCCCGGGCACGCGATTGACGGACTCGTCCAGCTGCAGCTGCTGGCGACCCTGCTGGATCTCCTCCACGTCAACCACGCCCACGGCCGCGGGCGTGTCATGCAGGTCCCGCTCAAGGCGCGGGGACGTCACGACCACCGGTTCGAGCCGGGCCCCCTGGTCGGCCCTGGCGGTCAATGGCAGCACCGCAGAGGCAACGGCAAATGCTAGCAACGGCAGTCCCCGCCTGTAATGATCCATCCACTACACCTCTCCGGAAATAAAAAGGGAGGAGTCAACGCTCCTCCAACGCCGGTTGCCGGCTCAGATCCGGTCACCCCCCGTTTCAGGAATCTCCCCGCGGAACGGGCTGATCGTCCAGTAACGCCCACTCCGTGTCGGTGTAGAGACGTGAACGCGTAAGGAATCGCAGACCTTCAGGCCCCTCAAGGGAAAACATGCCGCCCCGGCCAGGCACCACGTCGATGATCAGTTGCGTGTGCTTCCAGTACTCGAACTGGGATTCGCTCATGTAGAACGGGCAGCCACCGATCTCACCAAGCCTGACGTCCGATCCGCCCACCCGGAACTCGCCCAGGGGATAGCACATGGGCGCGCTGCCATCGCAGCAACCACCAGACTGGTGGAACATGAGATCGCCGTGCTTGCTGCGCAATGTCGCGATCAACTCCAGCGCCGCATCGGTGGCTGTGACACGCGAGACGATTGCAGCCATCATCACCTCCACTGACCAGCAGCGGGGCAGCCCCCGCCACTGGTCCGGCCAGTCTCAGAAGAAGCCCATTGGGCTGGGATCGTAGCTCACCAGCATGTTCTTGGTCTGCTGGTAGTGATCCAGCATCATGCGGTGGTTCTCGCGGCCGATACCGGACTGCTTGTAGCCGCCGAACGCGGCATGGGCCGGATAGAGGTGATAGCAGTTGGTCCATACGCGGCCGGCCTGAATGCCGCGACCCATGCGGTAGGAGCGATTGGCGTCCCGGGTCCAGACACCCGCGCCGAGACCGTAGAGAGTGTCATTGGCGATTGCGAGGGCATCGGCGTCATCCTTGAAGGTGGTCACCGACACCACCGGACCGAAGATCTCCTCCTGGAATACCCGCATGGCGTTGTGCCCCTTGAAGATGGTCGGCTCCACGTAATAGCCGTTCTCGAAGTTGTCGACCGTCTTGCGCTTGCCGCCGGCCAGCACCTCGGCCCCCTCCTGTTTGCCGATGTCGATGTAGCTCAGGATCTTCTCCAACTGCTCCGAGGAGGCCTGGGCACCGATCATGGTCTCCGGATCCAGGGGGTTGCCCTGCTTGATCCGGCCCCAGCGCTCCACCACCCGATCCATGAACGTGTCGTAGATCGATTCCTGGATGAGTACCCGCGACGGGCAGGTGCAGACCTCCCCCTGGTTCAGGGCCGCCATGAGCACGCCCTCGACGCATTTATCCAGAAACGCATCATCCTGGTCGCAGACGTCATCAAAGAAGATGTTCGGAGACTTGCCACCGAGCTCCAGGGTCACCGGAATCAGGTTTTCGGACGCATACTGCATGATGAGGCGACCGGTGGTGGTCTCACCGGTGAACGCCATCTTCGCCACGCGGTTGCTGGTGGCCAGGGGTTTGCCCGCCTCCAGGCCGAAGCCGTTGACCACGTTCACCACGCCCGGTGGCAACAGATCCTGAATCAGCTCCATGAGCACCAGGATCGACGCCGGGGTCTGCTCCGCGGGCTTGAGCACCACGCAGTTGCCTGCGGCCAGGGCGGGAGCCAGCTTCCAGGTCGCCATGAGCAGGGGGAAGTTCCAGGGGATGATCTGCCCCACGACACCGAGCGGCTCGTGGAAATGATACGCGACGGTGTTGTCGTCGATCTGGCTGATACCACCTTCCTGGGCACGGATGGCACCGGCGAAGTAGCGGTAGTGGTCCACACACAGCGGGATATCGGCTACCAGACACTCGCGCACGGGCTTGCCGTTGTCCCAGGTCTCGGCAACCGCCAGCATCTCCAGATTGTTCTCGATGCGATCGGCAATCTTCAGGAGGACATTGGCACGCTCGGCATAGGAGGCACTGCCCCAGGCATCTTTCGCGCCGTGGGCGGCATCCAGTGCCTTGTCGATATCCGCCGCCGTGGACCGCGGAATCTCACAGAACCCCTCTCCGGTGACGGGGCTCACGTTCTCGAAATACTGCTCTGCGACGGGGGCGACCCACTCGCCGTTGATGAAGTTGCTGTAGCGGGCCTTGAAACTCACCACCGAGCCGGGCTGTCCGGGTTGTTCGAATGTCATACTCTCCTCCTGAGCTTCTCGTTGTGTTGTGTCACGAAGCGGTTTGTTGCAACGAAGTCGGGAGGTGAAAAGCACACCCCGTGCCAGGAAAAGAACCTCGCTCTGGTTCAGACGGTTACAGACACCGAACCCACCACGGCGGGGTGGATACTGTGTCACCCATCTGCCAGGTGTTGTGAGGTGCTCCACCCGGAGTGTCACGCTGACGGAACAGCCTCGCGCGCCGTGAACCACCTCGGCATCAGGCCGGACGACGTGAAACAACAGGTGACGTTGGGCTACAGTCATCACACACACGGGAACGGAGACAGCCATGCGCGCGCCCGGGAGGTGTGGAACGGTCGCAACATCGACCATCTGCAACGGGTGGGTAAGACCTGTCTCCAGCGACTGAGGGACTCCGGATGAACACATCCCCGATCCAGCGCACAGAGCGCTTCTGTGATGCCTACGGCCTGAACGCGCCGATCCTGCTTGCACCCATGGCCGGTGCCTGCCCCGTCGGGCTCTCCGTTGCCGTGGCCAACGGCGGCGGCATGGGCGCCATGGGCGCGCTTGTCTCGTCGCCGGACGCCATCCAGTCGTGGGCAGACAGCTTCCGCGCCGGCAGCGACGGGCCGTTCCAGCTCAACCTGTGGATTCCGGACCCGCCCCCGCACCGGGATGCCGAGGCCGAGGCGCGGATGCGGGCGTTTCTCGCCGACTGGGGGCCCGAGGTCCCGGCCTCCGCCGCGGATACGCCCCTGCCCGATTTCGATGCCCAGTGCGAGGCACTGCTCCAGGCCCGACCCACGGTGGTGTCATCCATCATGGGCGTATTCCCGCCCGCATTCGTGCAGCGCTGCAAAGAGCACGGCATCCGCTGGTTCGCGACAGCGACCACGCTGGGGGAGGCGAAGGAAGCGCAGGCCGCCGGCGCGGACGCCGTGATCGCCCAGGGCGCGGAAGCCGGCGGGCACCGCGGCGCCTTCAACCCGGCTGCAGGGGAGCGTCAGACCGTGGGGCTGTTTGCGCTGGTCCCGCGTCTGGCGGACCACCTGGACATCCCGGTCATCGCGGCCGGCGGCATTGGCGATGGTCGGGGCATTGCCGCGGCGCTCACGCTCGGCGCCAGCGCGGTGGTCATTGGCACCGGCTTTCTGCGCTGCCCCGAAGCCGCCACCCACCCGAGCTGGGCCGACGCGCTCAGCGGTCTGGAGCCGGAGGACACCATGCTGACCCGCGCCTTGACCGGGCGTGCGGCCCGCGCCATCGCCACGGATTTCGCACAGACCATGGCCGCGCCTACGGCGCCGCCGGCACGGCCCTACCCGGTCCAGCGCCATCTCACCGGCCCCATGAAGCAGGCCGGCTCCGACGCCAATGACGTCCACCGCATGCAGGCATGGGCGGGACAGGCGGCCGCGATGGCGACCACCGAACCGGCGGCGGATCACGTCACCGGGCTTTGGCGGGAGGCGATGCGACAGCTCGGCGGCTGAGGCGACGGCTCAGCGGTGGTATTCGCCCGCGCGCTCCGGCTGGTAGATCACCTCCTCGATACGAACGCGCAGGGTCCCGCCACCCGGCTTCGGCCACTCGATCTCGCTGCCTTCAGCGAGCCCCAGCAACGCGCTGCCCACGGGTGCGAGGATGGAAATGGTGGAGCCATCAGACGCCACGTCCTTCGGGTAGACCAGCGTCATCTCGAACGCCTCCGACGACACCACCTCCCGGAACCGGACCCTCGAATTCATCGTCACCACGGTCGCCGGCACGTCCTGCGGCGCCACCACCTCGGCGCGCTCCAACTCCCGCTCCAGCTCCGTGACACCCGGCTGCTTGTCGCGCGCCGCCGTCTCCAGCAGGCGCTCAAGGCGATCAAGATCGGTTTCGGAAATGACGATCGGTGGCTGCGTAGACATGGCTTCCTCAAATGACCTGACCCGGACAGGCATGCCGCACGGCATACCTGTCCGACGTGCCTGTGGCTCGCTGGGCATGGATGGATGATCCGTTTCGAACCGCCAGCTTATCAGAGTCGCACCCGTTCCGAACGTCCGGCGGCCGACACGGGCAAACCAGCTTCATTTTGGCCGCCTGTGCGGCAGCGACGGCAGATTCAGCCCCCAGCGGATGGCAATGATCCGGAGGGTAATCACCACCGCCACGCCGGTGGTGAACGCCGGCGTTTCGGGAACCCCCAGCGCATCCAGCACCAGGTAGACCAGTATGCCGGCCATGGCCGCGGTGGCGTAGATCTCCTTCTGCAGCACCAGCGGCACGCGGGCGGTGATCACGTCGCGCAGCATCCCGCCGACGACACCCGTCATGGTCCCCATGATGACCGCGATCAGCGGCGAGAGCCCCGCTTCCAGCGCGAGTTTCGCACCGGACATGGCAAACAGCGCCAGGCCACAGGCGTCGGCCACGAGAAACAGCATGCCGGGCGGCGGGCGCAGGGCGAGGTAGGCCACGGTGGCCAGCGCGGACGCGACGATGGTGATCAGATACCAGTTGTCGACGATCCAGAAGATGGGGTGGTGTCCGAGCAGCAGATCGCGCAGCGTCCCGCCTCCGATGGCCGTGAGCGTGGCCACGATGATCACCCCGAACAGGTCCAGCTCCCGATCCCGGGCGGCCAGCACACCGCTCGCGGCGAATACCGCCACACCGGCAAGGTCCAGATAGTAGAGCAGCATCCGCCCTCCGGGGTCAGCACGCGTCCGGGCTGGCGCGCCCGAGGTTCAGCCGGTCACAGGCAACAACGCACCGTGCCCGGGGCGTGTGCACCGGGCTTTCGTCAACCGGCGTCCGATGAACCACGGCCCACTCAGCCACCGCCGCCCCCTGACTCGACCTGCCGCGGGAACGGCAGCCCCGCGAGCAGCAGCGGGCCGTAGCGCTTGGTGAGCACGCGCTCGTCCATGAGGGTCACGGTACCGTAGTCATCCTCGTTGCGGATGAGCCGGCCGCACTGCTGTTTGAGCTTGATCGCGGTGTTGGGGATGGCCACTTCCATGAACGGGTTGCGGCCGCGCTTCTCCAGCCAGTCGGAGTAGGTCTTGTCCACCGGGCCGTCGGGGACGGCAAACGGCAGCTTGGTGATCACCACGTGCCGGCATTGCGCACCGGGCAGGTCCACCCCTTCGGCAAACGAGGCCAGACCGAACAGGACAGACCCCTGGCCCGCCTCGATGCGCGCCCGGTGCCGGCGCAGCACTTCATGATGGGAGGCGTCACCCTGGCAGATGAGGGCGTCGCCCCAGGTCTCGCGCAGGGCCTCGGCGGTGCGCTCCATCTGCCGGCGCGCGGTGAACAGCACCAGCGTGCCCTCCTCCAGCGCCACGCGATGCGGCAGCTCCTGGATGACGGCTTCGATGTGGGCGTCCCGCTGTGCGGCGCTGGCGGGCAGGCGCACGATGTTCAGGCGGCTGATGCGCTGGAAGTCGAACGGCGACGGCAGCTGCCGCTCGAACGCCTCCCGGGGCAGCCCCAGGCCGATGCGGGTGCGGGTGAAGTCATCGCCGGCCGCGAGGGTGGCGGACGTCACCACCGCTCCCGCCACCTTCGACCAGAACTGCCCGCGCAGCCAGGCCGCGGCGGATGTGGGGCAGGCGTAGGCGTTGACGCCGTCGCTGCCGAGTGTGGCCCAGCGCGCCACCGGCGGCGCATCGGCCGGATCCGGCTGGGCGTAGGCGCGGGCAACACCCTGGATACCCTCGAGCTGGGTCAGCAGCGCACCGATGCGCTCCTGCAGCTGGGTGCCCTGGGCCGGTGACAGCTCGCCGCTGCTGATCCGGGACTGGGCCCCCGCCTGCAATGTCTCCACGGCCCCCGTGAGCGCCTGGGCGGTGGCGGCGAGCTGATCGGCGGTGGTGGTGATGTCGTCCGGCAGCGCCTCGCCATCCAGCAGCCAGTAGAGAGCGCCGTCGCCACGGCGTTCACCGTGGTCACGCAGGTGGCGATCCACCGCGTGGGCGAAGTCGCGCAGGGCGGCGTGCGCCTCGCCACCGCTCTCGGCGAGCTTGCGGGCCGTGGGTTCGACGCGGTTGCCCGGCATGGCGGACTCGGCCACGTCGCGGGCGTCGCGCGACAACCCGCCGAGCATCTCCCGGGCGGCCTTGCCATCCAGATCGAAGCTGTTGTGGCCCGTGGCCACCTCGGCGAAGTTGTGGCCTTCGTCGACGATGTGGAAGGTGTCCTCCGGGGGCGGCAGCAGCGTGCCACCGCCCAGGGAGACATCGCTCAGCACCAGGCTGTGGTTGGCGACCACCACCGTGGCGTCACGCACCCGGTTGCGCTCGGTGAAGTAGGGACAGGCACTGAACTTCGGGCACTTGCTGCCGAGACAGCGGTGCTGATCCACGGTAATCCGGCGGTTCACGGATGCATCGATGCGCTCGGGCCAGTGATCCAGGTCGCCACTCCATGTCTCCGCACGCAGGGCGTCATCCATGGACTGGATCACGGCGGTCACTGCGGCCAGCGATTCGCCGTCATCCCCGGCCGCATCATCGTCCTCGAACAGCGTCCCCTGGGCCACATCCCCGAGATACTGCTCCATGCGGTACGGGCAGGCATAGCGCGCGCGGCCCTTGGCGATACGAAAGGTGATGTCGAGCCCGGCGGCCTCCACCAGCGCAGGCAGGTCGCGATCCACGAGCTGCTGCTGCAGCGCCACGGTGCGGGTGGAGACCACCACCTTGCGCTGTCTGTGAAGGGCCAGGGCGATGGCCGGAATCAGATAGGCCAGGGATTTGCCGGTGCCGGTCTGCGCCTCGATCAGCCCGATGGGCTCCGGCGCAGCGTCTCCCGTGAGGATGCGCGCCACGTCGGCGATCATCTGCAGCTGTGCCCGGCGCGAGCGAAACCCGTCGGTCTTGCCGCGCACGTCATCAAGCATGCTGCGCATGGCGTCGCGCTCGGCGTCGCTCAGGGGCGTCGTTCCGGCCTCCGGCTCCACCGTGGCCGCGTTGGTGTCATCCCCATCCATCGCTGTCTCGACTCTCCTGCAAACCACTCCCTGCCCCGGCACCATTCGGAACTGAATGGTCCTTGAAACGGTCAGGGACGATACCCATAAACTGATCGTGGCGCCGCATGCGGCACGACGTGACGTATACCCCGAATTGTCGCAACCCGAATCCCGAGAGGACTGCATGCCGAAACCGACGTCCCATCGGTTCTCCGACCGTAAAGCCTGGCCCGATGACGCCCTGCGCACCCTGCTCGAACGCATCGACGCCGAACTGGAGCGGCGCGAAGCGCAAGGGACCGACCACAACGACCCCCGGGAGCTGGAAACCCTGGAAGAACGACTCCTGCGGGAGGCGAGAAAGTTCCAGAAGGAGTCCAACGTCCTGCGCGGTTAGTCACCCATGCCCTGCACTCCCTGGCGCAGAGCATGCCTGCTCGCATGGCGATTGTCCCCCCTTTCGGGGGGTGCGTCATCTCACCCTGCCCCTCTAGCCTGAGTCCATACCGAAAGCCGGAAAGGCTTGCACGCCAGAACTCTGGAGGGGAGTGGTTTGAACCTTGCGTCGCTACTGGAGCGCGCGGGCCGTACGTTTCCGACGCAGCCCGCCATTGCTCACGGTGAACGGATCCTGCACGACTACGGGTCATTCTCGCGGCGGTGCGCCGCACTTGCCGGCGCCCTTCGCTCGCAGGCGGAGCTCGTGCAGGGGGACCGTATCGCGCTGTTCATGAAGAACAGCCCGGAGTACCTCGAGATCCTCTTCGCCGCCTGGCACGCCGGCATCACCGTCGTCCCGGTGAACGCCAAGCTGTCAGGCGGGGAGCTGAAGTACATCCTCGGCCACAGCGGCGCCCGCATCTGCTTCACGACGCCGGGGCTGGCCGAGACGGTCCATCACATCGCCGATGATGTTGCCACGCTGGAGCACGTCATCGATACGGGCACGGCGACATTCGCGGACTGGTTCAATACGGTGCCGGTCCCGGTCGCGGACCTCGCCTCCGACGATGCCGCCTGGCTGTTCTACACCAGCGGAACCACGGGCACGCCCAAGGGGGCCATGCTCACCCATCGCAATCTGATCACCATGAACTACGGCTACTTCATGGACGTCGAGTCCGTCGCCCCCGGTGACAGCATTCTCCACGCAGCGCCTCTGTCGCATGGGTCCGGGCTTTACGTGCTCCCCCACGTCTCCGCCGCGGCTCTGCAGATCATTCCGGAAAGCGGCGGGTTCGACGCGGACGAGATCTGCGACCTCCTGGGCACACACCGCAGCGTGTCCTTCTTCGCCGCACCGACGATGGTCAAGCGGCTCACCCAGAAGGTCCGGGAACGGCGCGCGGACACTACCGAGTTGCGCAACATCATCTACGGCGGGGGCCCCATGTACCTGGCCGATCTGCGTGACGCGCTGGACGTGTTCGGTAACCGGCTGGTCGAGATCTATGGTCAGGGCGAGACGCCCATGACGATCACCGCGAAGTCACGGGCACTCCACGCCCGCTGCAACACGCCCGAGCATGCACATCAGCTTGCATCCGTCGGCATGCCCAATGCCGTGGTGGACGTGCGCGTCGTCGGCGACGACGGCGCGACACTACCGGCCAACGAGGTCGGCGAGATCATCGTGCGCGGCGATACGGTAATGAGCGGCTACTGGCAGAACCCCGAGGCCACACGGGAGGCCGTCGTCGATGGCTGGCTGTACACGGGTGACCGCGGGTGCATGGACGAATACGGCCTGCTGTATCTGAAGGACCGCTCCAAGGACGTCATCATCAGCGGCGGCACCAACATCTACACCAAGGAAGTCGAAGACGTGCTGCTGACCCACCCCGGCGTATTCGAAGTCTCCGTGGTCGGCCGCCCGGATCCGGAGTGGGGCGAGGTGGTGGTGGCCTTCGTGGTCGCCACCGACGGCGGAGACGTCACACCCGAGGAACTCGATCAACTCTGCCTGGAGAAGATCGCGCGCTTCAAGCGCCCCAAGGAGTATTTCTTCGTGGACGACCTTCCGAAGAACGCCTACGGGAAGATCGTCAAGAACACCCTGCGCGAACGGCTGCGGCCCGGGACCGACTAACCCGGGCGGCGCGCACCAAATCAGGAGGTCACCGTGGACCACTACATGATCGGCTGGGGACATACCCGCTTCGGAAAACATACCGACAGCGACATCGAGTCACTGATTGTCCAGGCTGCACGCGAGGCGCTGGAGGATGCCGGTGTTGACGCGGCCGAGATCGATGCCATCTACCTCGGCCACTTCAACAGCGGGATGAGCCCTCAGGACTTCTGCGCGCCGTTGGTGCTGCAGGTGGACGAGCGGCTGCGCTTCAAGCCGGCTACCCGGGTCGAGAACGCCTGTGCCAGCGGTTCCGCCGCCCTGCACCAGGGGCTGAACCACCTCGCCAGTGGCGCCGCCCGCCGCGTTCTGGTCGTGGGCGTCGAGAAGATGACCGATGCCGGGGCGGCCCAGGTTGCAGACAGCCTGCTCGGCGCCAGTTACCGCCGCAGCGACCTGGTGGAGACCAGCCTGGGCTTCGCCGGGGTCTTCGCACGCATCGCCCGGGCCTACTTTGACGCCTACGGTGATCACAGTGACGTGCTGGCAAGGATCGCCGCCAAGAACCACCACAACGGCGCGCGCAACCCCTACGCCCACCTTCAGAACGACTTCGGGTTCGATTTCTGCAACACGGAGTCCGCCAGGAACCCGGTGGTGGCCGCTCCCCTGCGTCGCACGGATTGCTCGCCGGTCTCCGACGGCGCGGCGGCCGTGGTGCTTTCCGACGCATCGGGCCTGGCCAGTGCCCGGCGGGCGGTGGGTTTCCGGTCCCGCGTACAGGCCACGGAGTTCATGCCCATGGCCCGGCGCGATCTCACCGAACTGGAAGGCGCGGCCCATGCCTGGCGTCAGGCCATGCAGCAGGCTGGTGTTGGCCTGGACGACCTGTCATTCGCCGAGGTCCATGACTGTTTCACCATCGCGGAGCTGATGATCTACGAGGCTATCGGCCTCACGCCGAAGGGCCAGGGCCGCCGCGCCATCGAGGAAGGCTGGGTGACGGCGGATGGGCGATTGCCCGTCAACCCGTCCGGCGGGCTGAAAGCCAAAGGGCATCCCGTGGGCGCAACGGGCGTCTCCATGCACGTGATGG
This sequence comes from Aquisalimonas asiatica, assembly GCF_900110585.1. Lineage (NCBI taxonomy): Bacteria > Pseudomonadati > Pseudomonadota > Gammaproteobacteria > Chromatiales > Ectothiorhodospiraceae > Aquisalimonas > Aquisalimonas asiatica. Next base: position 582,047 of record NZ_FOEG01000002.1, read on the forward strand.
CCGCAAAGCAGCTCACCGGTGAAGCGGGGGACATGCAGGTGGCATCACCGCAGCTGGGGGCCGTATTCAACATGGGGGGCGTGGCCGTCGCGAACTACGCCAGCGTTCTGGAGCGCGCCCGCTAGCCCCCGCAATACGACCATAAAGAGACCGACTGGAGGAGTACGACCATGCAAAGACGAGATTTTCTGAAACTGTCCGGCGCGTCCGTCGGCGGGGCCATCGCCCTCAGCAGCGTGCCCCTGTCCCTGCTCGCCGGCAACGACCGCAACATGCGCTGGGCGTCCTACATTTCGCAGCAGGCCATTCCCTCGCAGCTCGATACCTGGTTCATGGAGGAGATCAAGCGCCGCTCCGAAGGCGCCATCGACTTCAGCCAGTACTGGTCGGCGTCGCTGCACGGCGTGGGCGACCACCTGCCGGCAGTGCGCGACAACCGCAGCCAGATGTCCCTGATTTCGCCGGGTTATTACGAATCGTCCATGCCGGCGACCCGCGGCCTGGAGTGGTACTACCGCATGTCCCAGGCCGATGCGCTGCAACTGGTCTGCCGCGATGTCTACGAGAACTTCGCCCCCCTTCGCCAGGAGTGGGAAGAACGCCACGGCGCCAAGGTGCTGTACTGGACGAACTGGTACCACGCACCGCTGGTCACCCGGGAGCCCATCAACTCCGTCGAGGATCTTCGTGGCAAGCGCATCCGCGCCTACGGCGTCATGAATGACACCATCGAGCGCCTGGGAGGATCCCCGGTGCCCATGGCAGCGCCGGAGGTCTACACCTCCCTGGAGCGCGGCGTCATCGACGGCGCTGCCGGCTTCGAGTTCGTGACCGCCGTCAGCTACCAGCTCCACGAGATCGCCCCGCACTTCACCGACATGGGTGACGGCCCCCATGCGCCCGCCGCCACGGTCATGAGCATGCGGGAATGGGAGTCACTGCCGGAAGAGGTCCGGACGCTGTTCGAGGAGGTGGCGGCGGACCTGTACGAACGCAAGCTCGCCGAGATCTATCAACCCGCTGCCGAGCAGGCCGTGGAGACCGCACTGGAAGACGGCGCCGAGTTCGCCACCTGGTCCGAGGAGGAGAAGGAACGGGCCCGGGATATTGTCCAGCCCGAGCAGGTGGAGCAATGGAAAACAGAGGTTGCCGAACCCAATGGCATCGACGGCGATGCCATGCAGGAAGTGGTGCGCGAGGCCATTGACCGGCACGACGGCCAGGGCGATCTCAAGACACCGTACGAGATCTACCAGGCCCGGGGTTGATCGTGAGCAACCCGTCCCCGGTGCGCCTGACGCGCTCCGGGGCGGTTTCATTGCCGAAAGAATGAAGGTGCGCCGTGAATCTCCTGAACCGATTCGAGACCCTTTTCGCCTGGGTGACGGGCGTGATCGCCATGGCCTTTCTGCTGTTCCTGATGGTGGGGACCAGCTCGGACGTTGCCTCACGCTTCTTCCTCGGCAACTCCATTCCCGGTGTGTTCGAAATGGCGGAACTGGCCATGGTGGTCTGCGTCATGTTCGGCCTGGGCTGGGCACAGCAGGGCCGCAAGCACATCCGCGTGACACTCCTTGTTGACCGGCTACCTCCCCGGGCGCGGGCCGGCCTGGAGGCGTTCGCCTGGATCGCCACCGCGATCCTGCTGATGCTCATCGCCGCGCCGGCAACCCAGGAGGCCTATCACTCGACCCTCGACCGGGAGTTCCGCTGGGGCGTCGTGCGCATGCCGGTCTGGTGGGTGAAGATCATCGTCGCCCTCGGTCTCTGGCTGGCCAGCCTGCAGATGCTCAAGTGCGCCGTGGAGGCATTGGCGGGGGGAGGCCGAATGAACACCGGACGCCCGACCGAGCAACAGGACGTTCCCCATGCTTGAGCCAGTCACCGCAATCATCATTGTCATCCCCCTGCTGTTCATTCTGATGGCGGTCGGATTCCCGGTATTCGCGGCCCTGGGCATCTCCGGTCTGCTGGGCATTTTCGCCACGGAGGGGTTCGGTTACATCTACTCCACCCTGCGCACGCTCACGTACCAGGAGACCGCGGTTTATCTCATGACCGTGATCCCGCTGTTCATTCTGCTGGGCAACTTCGCGCACCATGCCGGAGTCGGGCGCGCCCTGTTCGGTATCTCGCGAAAGTGGGTCGGTCACTGGCCCGGAGGGCTGGCCATGTCCAGCGTGCTCACGTGCGCAGGCTTCTCGGCGACATCCGGTTCCAGCGTCGCCACCGCAGCGACCGTGGGGTCGATTGCCCTCCCGGAGATGAAGAAGGCGGGCTACGATCAACGGCTCTCCACCGGTGCCATCGCCGCAGGCGGTGTGCTGGGCGTGCTGATTCCGCCCAGCGTGCTGCTGGTGTTCTATGCCGCCATCAACCAGGTTTCCGCCGGCGCCATGCTGCTTGCGGGCGTCATCCCCGGGATTCTCTCCACCGTCATCTTCCTGGGCGGCATCTGGGTGCTGAGCAAGCTCAAGCCGGAACTGGGCAAGGTGTCCGAGCGCACCCCCTGGAAGGAGCGCCTGGTCTCCCTGGTTGGTGCATGGCCGCTGCTTGTGCTGATCGTCGTCGTACTGGGGGGCATCTACACCGGCGTCTTCACGCCGACGGAGGCTGCGGCGGTGGGCGCACTGGCGGCGCTGCTGATGCTGCTTGTCTCCAGAACCCGGGGGAAGCTGCGCAGCATCTGGACATCCTGCCAGGACGCCCTGTCCACCACCGTCATGATCATGATGACCATCGTCGGGGCGGCGATATTCAGCCTGTTCCTGAGCCTGGTGCAACTGCCGCAGATGCTCTCCGAGTTCGCCGCGACTCTGCCGGTGCCGGGGCTCGTGATCATCTTCCTTTTCCTGCTCATCTTCCTGCCCCTGGGGATGTTCCTGGACGCCTTCTCCATGCTCGTGATCACCATGCCGATCATGTTCCCGACCGTGGTCGCGCTCGGGTTCGACCCGATCTGGTTCGGCATTCTGGCCGTGAAGATGTGCGAGATCGGGTTGATCACGCCACCGGTGGGGCTGAACTGTTACGTCATCGCGGGGCTGGATGATGACGTCAAACTGGAGAAGGTCTTCCACGGCTCCAGCTGGTTCGTGCTGATGGAACTGGCAGCTCTGGCAATCCTGTTCAGTTTCCCGTTGCTGACGACCTGGCTCCCGAGCACCATGTGAACACGCGCCTCCCCGGGGCGTCCGGGGAGGCTGTCAGGCTTCTTCCATCAACCCCAGCTCCCGGGCCCGGGCGACGGCGGCAGTGCGGTTCTCCACATCGAGCTTGCGGTACAGACTCTTGAGATACCATTTCACCGTTTCCTCGGAGATGAACAACCGCGCACCGATCTCACGGTTTTTCACCCCTTCCGCCACCAGCGCGAGAATCTGGGTCTCCCGCGCATGCAGAGGCTCACAGCGGCTCCGCGCGGCAGCAAGCCGCGGAGCCCCCAGGGCTGCATCCAGCTCCGCCGCCCCGCGTACACTGCCCCGCTTGGCGAGCAGGGCAACCCTCGCCCGCAAGCGCGGGCCCACGTGGAAGAACGGACGCCACAGCGACTCCTCGGCCGCGAAGGCAAGTGCTTCCGTGAGCACGGCGTCGGCGGCGCTATCGGCCTCCTCCTGGGCGAGGCTGACTTCCACGGTCAGTGCCTGCGCTTCCAGCCAGTGATACCAGCGCCCCGCGTCGCGGGCGCTGGTCGCGATGATGGCAAGCTCTGCCGAGACGGCATGCCAGTCCTGGCTGGCCACCGCCGCCCGTGCTTCCACCAGCTTCAGTTGCTCGAAGTGCTCCGACCACGCCTCCCCGGCCCCTGGCTCACGCACCTGCGATCGCGCCCTGTCCAGGTGACGCCTTGCCCTGGCCATTCGTCCATCGGCGAGCGCCATGCGCGCCTCCAGAAGCGCCTTCTTGAAGCGCACCCGCTCTACCTGGCGACTCTCGCCGATCTCGCCGGCGTCACGCAGATCACTGGCAGCCGCGTCCATACGCCCTCCCGCCCATAGCGCGCGCGCCCGCATCAGCAGGGCAACCCCGAGAAAACCGTAGGCCTCGGTCGCACGCAGGATGGCCACGGCGGCGTCGAGTTCGGTGAGCGCGTCGTCAATGCGGTTTGCCTCGTACAGGACGGCGCCCAGCTGCGTCCGTACGAACGCAGCCCCCATCCCCTCGGTCCAGTGGCGTTCCGTTGCGATCTGCAGACTCCCGCGCGCACTGTTCTCGGCGACCTCGCGCTCGCCCCGCAGCAACGCCAGTGCGACATGGTTGTAGCGGGCGAGCATGTTGATCAACGAGCACTCATTGCGCTCGGCAAAACGAATCGCTTCAGCGATTTCGTGACCGGCATCAGCCAGCCGGCCATCCGAACGGTAGGCGTACCCAAGCGCGATGTGCGCGAACGCCTGTACCGAACTGTCGGTGTGCTCCAGCTGTTCCATGAGCCCGGGATGGAGGCTGGTGCGATTCGGTTCGTCGTTCTGGATGACCCCCAGGGTGCTGAGAAGCACCGCGATCTCACCCTCGAAGGCTGCACGCTTTGGCTCGTGCAACGCGGCTTCCGCTCCGGCTTCGGCCCAGGCGTGCGCCCTCCCGAACTCGCCGCCATAGGCGTAGGACCAGCCGTTGAGGATGCACAACTCCGCCGATGCGGTGAGTTCGCTTTCAGGCAACTGCTCCAGGCTCAGGCGCAGCTCCTTGAACCGCCCACTCCGGAACAGCGCCCGCCCATAGGGCACAAGCAACACGGCTGCGCGCTCCGGGTCGTTACCGCGAAGGGCGAAATCAATGGCCTCGGCCAGTGCCCCCTCCTGTTCGAACCACTGGCTGGCGGCCAGATGCAACGCGTCCATCTGCTGCGGGTGGCGGTCCCGTAGTCGGGTGTAAAGGAACTCCCGGAACAGGTGGTGATAACGGAACCACACCTGGACGTCGTCCAGGCGGAAGGTGAACAGATTCAGCCGCTCCAGCTCCTGCAACACGGCGGCACTGTCATCGGTATCGCAGATCGCATCACAAAGCCCCGGACTCATTCCGTCCAGCACCGAGGTGCGGAGCAGAAAATCCTGGAGCTTCGGTGACAGCCTCCGCAGCACGGCGTCCAGCCAGTAGTCAGTAACGTGCGCCTGACGGGTGAGCGGCTGATCGCCGGCGCGCAAGGTGTCATCCGCGCCCAGATCCAGGCTCGCCAGCTGCAGGCCCGTGGCCCACCCCTCCGTCTGGTCGTAGACACTCTGCAATTGCGAGGCCGACAGATCGCAGCCGCGCAACTGAAACAACCGGGCCGCTTCGTCGCGGGAGAATCGCAGCTCGTTCCAGCCCAGCTCCACGAGACGGCCACTCGCCCGCATGGCTCCCAGCGGAAAGTCGGGCTCGGTGCGTGATCCGACAACCAGCGACACCTGGGGTGGCAGATGATCCAGCAGCATGGCCAGCGTCTGATGAATGACCGGCAAATCGATGCAGTGGTAGTCGTCCACGAACACGACCAGGCGCCTGTCCACCCCGTGAGCGAACGCCAGCGCCAGTTTCATGGCCAGGTCCTGATACATGCGCGACGTTGTGCTCTCGAGCAGCGACGGCAGCGTTGCGGCGAAATCCGGCTTCGCGGTGCGCACTGCCGCGATGAGCTGCAGCATGAAACGGTGGAAGTCATTGGCCAGCGAGGTGACCGACAGCCAGGCCACGGCGACTTCATCCCGACGCAGGCGCTCATACGCCTGGCTGAGTACCGTCGTCTTGCCAGCCCCGGCTGGTGCCATGACCTTGACCATGCATCCGGGAGGCAGATCGGTGATGGTCTTGAAGACGTGTGGGCGCGAGATCAGCTCGACACCGCTCTGCGGCGGCCGAAGCACCGTCGGTGGCACGTCCAGTGCCTGCATTTCTGCCGGAGACCGCGATCTATCCATCGTCAACCACATGCCACCTGTGGAACGGGCGCATTTCCAGCCGGGACGCCGGCACCGTCACGGCGCGCCCCGGGGTGCCGCCACGACCCCGCAGTTTACGGAAAGCAGCACGCCAAGGTAACCACAAGTCACTCCCCACTTTAGAGGGGTGCGCTTGCCCACCCCCCTTCGTATGGTGACTGCGATAACACGAGAACCGCCCAGGATCGGAGGAGATGCACAATGAGCGGACAACGCCTGAAGGACCGCGTGGTGATGATCATCGGCGCAGGTTCCATTGATGCCGGCTGGGGCAATGGCAAGGCAGCGGCCGTGCAGGCCGCGCGGGAAGGCGCCCGGGTTTTCGCGGTGGACATCAACGCAGAGGCGGCGCAGGAAACCGTCGATCTCATTCGCAACGAGGGGTTCGAGGCGAGCGCGCACCAGGCCGACGCAACGGACTCTGCCGCGGTGGAGTCCATGGTGAACGCATGCGTACGCACCTACGGCGGCGTCGACGTCATGCACAACAACATTGGCATCGTCGAACTGGGTGGTCCGGTCGAGCTGGAGGAGAGCGCCTGGCAGCGGGCACTGGACATCAACCTCACCAGCCCTTTTCTCACGTGCAAGCACGTCCTGCCGGTGATGGAGCGTCAGGGCCGCGGCGTGATTCTGATTACCGGGTCCATCGCGGGCATCCGCTACACCGGCGTACCCTACGTGAGTTACAGCGCCACCAAGGCCGCCGTCGCGCAGCTGTGTCAGAGCGTGGCGTTACAGTACGCCAGCCGGGGCATCCGCGCGAACTGCATTCTGCCGGGCCTGATGGACACCCCGATGATCTACCAGGGGCTCAACGAGGGCTACTCCGCGAGCAGCCAGCAGGAGATGGTGGACAAACGGAACGCCCAGTGCCCCACCGGCCACATGGGTGATGCGTGGGATGTGGCTCACGCCATGGTCTTCCTGGCATCGGACGAAGCCAAGTACATCACCGGCCAGAACCTGGTGGTCGATGGCGGCCTGACGGCGAAGATCCACTAGAGCCGGCGTTCAGCCCAGCGCCTTGAGCCAGAACTGCAGGGGCTTCTCCGTCTCTTCCCGCTCGCCGATGTCGGGCCACGGGAAATAGGCCACCAGCTCCGGCCGGGGCTCATAACCGAAATGCCGCCACACCGGATCCAGCGGCTGGTGGCCGGCGGGCTTCATGGGGTGATCATCCGGGCGCTGCACGGCGCAGAACGCGACGTGGTCGTACGCCCCGAACGAGCCGGCGTGCGCCTCCCGCTCGCGAAAGAACTGCCGGTAGAGCCCTTTCCCCCGGTACGCAGGCAACAGCACCGACTCGGCGAAATAGAAGACACGCCCCACGTCGAGCCCCGCGTCCACGAACGGCTGCCGGATCTCCGGCTCCTCGTCCGCGAGCGGCATGGCCGTGGTCACCCCGACCACGGCATCACCGTCCAGCACACTCAGCGCGAATGAGCGCTGCGAGTCGACATAAATCTGCAGGAACCGGCGTTCATACTCGTGATCACCCTCGTAGAGATAGGGCCATTCCCGGAAGACGGTCATCCGCAACCGCGCGATATCGTCAAGCCGCTGGCCCAGACCGGTGCCGTAGAGTCGTTCGAAGCGCAGTTCACCCATTGCCGGCAGTCCCGTGATCGCGTGTAGAAGGCGATTCCAACACACTCAAGGGCACGCGTGCACGCAGGGTTGACCAGGTTGGTTATGCTGGAACAACAGAGCACTCAGGGAGCGAACCATGGCCATACACAGCGAGATCCTCACGCCACCGGCTGCCGCGACGCGCAGCTTCACCGATCCGGTGGCGACCGTGGATTACCTGCAGGAGATCTACGACCGCAACACCGCTTTCCTGCGCGACTGGTTCCAGAGCTGCGCCCAGGGTGACCCGGTGCCGGGCCGCGTGCGCGCATACTACCCGCGGGTGCGCATCGCCACGGCCACCCACGCCCGGGTGGACTCCCGCTCGTCCTACGGCTTCGTCGCCGGACCGGGCGTGTTCGAGACAACCGTCACGCGGCCGGACCTGTTCCGCGATTACCTGATCGAGCAGTGCGCCCTGCTGCTGCAGCACCACGGGGAACCCCTGGAAGTGGGCGAGTCCGCGGAGCCGATCCCGTTGCATTTCGCCTATCCACGGGACATCAACGTCCAGGGCGGTTTCGCCGACGGCCTGCCGGACCGCCCCCTGCGCGACCTGTTCGACACCCCGGATCTGGCGGCCATGGACGATGCCATCGTCAACGGCACCCATAGTGGCGACGCCGATGCACCGCAGCCGCTGGCGCTGTTCCGCGCCGCACGGGTGGACTACTCCCTGCACCGGCTGGACCACTACACCGGCACCGACCCGTGCCACTTCCAGAACTTCGTCATCTTCACCAACTACCCGTTCTACACCGATGCCTTCGCCCGCCACTGCCGCCAGCAGCTCGCCGACGGCACCGCCGACTTCGAGGCGTTCGTGGAGCCGGGCAACCGCATCACGCGCCGCGGCGAGAACCAGCCGAGCGGAGAACCGCCGGAGCGCGCGTTCCAGATGCCGGCGTATCACCGCGTGGCCGCGGATGGCTCCGGGGTCACCATGATCAATATCGGCGCCGGCCCGTCCAACGCGCGCAACATCACCGACCACGTGGCGGTGATGCGGCCCAGCGCCTGGCTCATGCTCGGCCACTGCGCCGGCCTGCGGAACACCCAGAAGCTCGGCGACTACGTGCTCGCCCACGGTTACATCCGCGCCGATCACGTGCTGGACGAAGAGCTGCCCCTGTGGGTGCCGGTGCCCGCACTGGCAGAGATGCAGGTGGCGCTCGAAGATGCGGCCCGGCAGGTTACCGGCCTGGACGGCTTCGAACTCAAACGCGTGATCCGCACCGGGACGGTGGCCAGCGTCGACAACCGCAACTGGGAGCTGGGCGATCACGCCACCACGCTCAAGCGCATGTCACAGTCGCGCGCGGTGGCGCTGGACATGGAGTCCGCCACCATTGCCGCCAATGGCTTCCGCTTCCGAGTACCCTACGGCACGCTGCTGTGCGTGTCGGACAAGCCCATGCACGGCGAGATCAAGCTTGCGCGCATGGCGAGCGAGCTCTATCGCCAGCGGGTGGATCAACACCTGGAGATGGGCCTGAAGGCGCTGGAAAACCTCAAGCACTATGACCGGGAACGCCTGCATTCGCGCAAGCTGCGCAGCTTCGCCGAGGTGGCATTCCGTTGAGGGAGCCCCCTCGCGGTTCATGCGCTGGCCCGGCTTCGCTATGCTGGAGCCCCGAAAACGGACTGAAGGGCGGAGCATGGGAGCAGACGAACGACAGGGGGCGGCCTCGGGCCAGCCGGGTGAAGCGCCAGTGTTCGTCGTGTTCCGGGATGCTTCCACGGCGGAGCGGCTGGCGGCCAGCCTGCGCGACTTCGGCCTGCGTACCCGGCACATGATCAACCTCGACATGTTCGCCAACGCCGCTGCGGCGGCGCCACCCCGCGCCGTGGTGCTGGACCACGCACTGCTCGGGAGTGAGCACCAGCCGGTGCTGCCGGCAACACCTGGGGCCACATGGCGAGTGCCGCTGGTGGTGGTCGGCCGCGACCCCGCCATGGCTCACCGCCTGGAGGCTGTCAGGGCCGGTGCGGATGCCTGGTTCACGCGCCCGTTCAACCCGTCGGTGCTGGCCCGTCGCCTGCACCAGTTGACGGGCAACGACGGGGCCGACGCCGGCAACCTCCTGCTGGTGGACGACACGGGCGCGCTCGCGTCGGCGGCAGCCACCCTGTCCACGGCCGGCTTCAACGTGGAGCACCTGGACACCCCGTTGACGCTGCTCCAGCGTCTGCAGACCCGGTGCCCGGACATGCTGCTGGTCTCGGGCGACCTTCAGGCTGCCGACAGTGGTGAGCTGCTCCAGGCGGTCCGGCATGACAGCCGCTATTACGGCATCCCGGCACTGGTCCTCACCGCTGGCGACAAGCGCCGCTTTGACGGCCTCGCCGCCAGCGCCGGTATCGACGGCGTCGTGGGCCTCCCGGCGCCCACGGACGACCTGCAGGCGATTGTCACGAGCCGGCTGGAACGCGTGACACGGCTCCAGGCCAGCGCACGCTATCTTGCCCGCCGCGACCCGGACTCCGGCCTCCACAGCGCCGCCCACCTCCTGGCGGAGCTGCGCCAGGCCCTGCGGGCCGGCGGGCGCGACCGGCGCACTGCCGCGCTCATTCACATCCAGGCGGAGCCGGCCGACGCGCGGGCCGCCCGCGATCCACGCATGGACCGCGCCCTCACAGCTGCCGTATCGCGCCGCCTGCAGGCGCTGCTGCCGTCTGCCTCGGTTGCCGCACGCCTCGACCGGCACAACTACGCCGCCCTGGTGTTCGGGCACACGGCCGCCGAGCTGGAGCAGCTGACGGGGCAGCTGCTCCGCACCCTGGAGAAGCAGGCCCCCGCCACCGCCGTGGCCATGGGAACGGCCGCGCTGGGCGGCACCGAGGATAACGCCGAAGCCGTGCTGGAGCGGGCACGGCAGGCGGGCGCACCAGGTGAGCCCTGGGGCGCCGGGCCGGCGCCGGCGGACACCGATGGCGACGCAACCGGACAATGGGACCAGACACTCCGTCACGCACTGGATCAGGGCCGGTTGCGGCTGGTCTATCAGCCCATTGCCAGCCTCGCCGGCAACCCCACCACGCTCTACGAAGCCTTCATCCGCCTGCTCGACGAGGACGGCGGCGACATCCTTCCCCAGGAGTTCCTGCCCGCGGCGCACCGTCTGGGCATGACCGGCGCACTGGACCGCTGGATCGTCGACCGCACACTGGCGGTGCTGGCTTCCCAGCAGGCGCTGGGCAACCACCCGACACTGTTCGTCAAGCTGTTCGCCGACACGGTCGCCGATCCCCGCTTTCCGGACTGGCTGCAGGACCGGCTTGGGCAGCACGGGGTGGACGGCACCCAGCTCGTGCTTCAGGTGCCCCAGAACGTGGCTGCCACGCGATTCACGGAAACCACCGCCATGGCGCAGGCCGTGGGCGCACTCGGCTGCATGCTCGCCCTGGAGCATTACGGCGCCCGGCCGGACCACAACAACCTGCTGCAACGGTTGCCGCTCCACTACATCAAGCTCTCGCCGGCGCTGACCGGCGGCATCGACGCCGATGAAGCACAGCGCAGCCGCGTGCAGGCGGTGACCAGTCAGGCGCGCGCCGCGGACGCCCGCACCATTGCCGCTCTGGTCCAGGACGTGTCCAGCCTGTCGTTCCTGTGGGCATCGGGCGTGGACTACATCCAGGGGTATTTCATGCAGGAGCCGAGCGACATCTTCGCTACAGACGATAGCCGGGAGGCGCCGTGACGGCCGGTGGCGGCAGTTCCCGGGGGCCCTTCATGGGCATTCCCCGCCACCTCCTCACGACGCTGCTGCCGCTGCTCGAGGAGGCCACGGCCGGCGCCATCGCCGTGGACAGTGACGCCCGCATCACGTGGATCAACGCCAGCTACGCCCGCCTGATCGGCGACGCCCCGGAGCGGCTCGTGGGGCGGGCCATCCGGGAGGTCATTCCCGCTACGCGCATGCCGGAGACCGTGCGCACCGGCCAGCCCCGGCTACTCGACATCATGGAGTTCCGGGACCAGCAGCTGGTGGTGTCACGCCTGCCGGTGGAGGAGGACGGCGTGGTCGTCGGTGCCCTGGCCTTCGTGCTCTATGACGACCTCCAGCCCCTGGCCCCGCTCATGTCCAAGTACCGCCGCCTGCAGGACGACCTGGCCGCCGCGCGGCGGGCCCTGGCGCGTCGAACGGCGCGCTACAGCCTGTCGGACTTCGTCGGCGCGAGCCCGGCGGCCCTGGACGTGAAACGCCGCGCCCGGCTGGCGGCGGGCCGCGACACCCCCACGCTGCTCCTTGGCGAGACGGGTACCGGCAAGGAGATCCTCGCCCAGGCCATTCACAGCGCCTCGGCACGGGCGGATCGCCCGTTCGTGGGCGTGAACCTGGCCGCCGTACCGGAGAACCTGCTGGAGGCGGAGTTCTTCGGTGTGGCGCCCGGCGCGTACACCGGCGCCGGACAGCGCACACGGGAGGGCAAGTTCCAGCTGGCCCATGGCGGCACCCTGTTCCTGGACGAGATCGGCGACATGCCCCTGGCACTGCAGGCAAAACTGCTGCGGGTGCTGGAAGAGCAGCAAGTGGAGCCGCTGGGCTCCAATCAGGTCCAGCAGGTGGACGTCCGCGTGATCGCCGCCACCAGCCGCGACATCGGCGCCATGCTCGCCGACGGCACGTTCCGCTCCGATCTCTACTACCGGCTCAACGTGCTGGAGATCCGGGTGCCGCCCCTGCGGGAACGGCTGCAGGATCTGGGGATTCTCTGCGAGGCGCTGCTGGAGGACATCGCCCTGGGCGGCGAGCTTCACGCCGAGCTCACCAGCGATGCGCTGGCCGTACTGGAGCTCTATCACTGGCCCGGCAACATCCGTGAACTGCGCAATACGCTGGAACAGGCAATGACCATGAACGAGGGGGAAGGTGCCCTGTCGGCGAATGAAGTCCATGCGGTACTCCCGGGCGGCCGTGACAACGGGTCACCCGCCGCCACGAGTGCGGCGATGGTGCGGCCACTGGCGGAGACTGTCGCGGATGCCGAACAGGCCGCCATCGAGTCCGCCCTGCGCGCCGCGGGGGGCAACCGCAGCCGGGCGGCGCGGCTGCTGGGCATCTCGCGATCCGTCCTGTACGAGAAGCTGTCAAAACTGTCCTGAAATCGGGACAGGTGACCTGATTTCCGGACATACCGAGAACCCGGACGACTGCAATTGTCCTGGTATCCGGACACTTGGCCCTGCCGAAACCGCCTCCGACTCCATTCAATCCCGTTCTTTTCCCGCCGAGACAATACGTTATGACGCCCCGTCCGGAGTTGGCACGCACGGTGCTTCCGTAACAGCGTGTTGCCCCGAATAGGCATGACGCATCGGGCGACATCAACGCGTCACGGCGAGGGTGCGAAAGACACCGGGCCGTCTCATGGAGCCGCCCCGCGAGCGCGTCTCGCCAGAACGAAAATCCCAGGAGGAGATACCATGAAAGCTGTGACCCGTCTGGCCGTTGCAGGCCTCACCACCGCCGGCCTCGCCCTTGGCAGCATGGCAACCACCGCCCACGCCGACAGCCCGGCCCAGTGGACCATGACCACCACCTGGTCCGACTCCATCGACCTGATCAAGATCGATCAGCGCTGGGTCGACACGGTGCACCGTATCGCCGGCGATGAACTGGAGATCGACTTCCGTTCCGGTGGCACGCTGATGTCCGCCGGCGAAGTCTTTGACGCCACCGAGACCGGCAGCATCGATGCCTCCGGCGACTGGCCCGGCTACTGGGCCGGCACGGATTCCGCGTTCTCCCCCCTGGCCACCCACACCATGCTGTTCAACGCCGTCGACTACCTGAACTGGATCTTCAAATGGGGCGGCTGGGACCTCTACCAGGAGATCTACGGCGAGTACGGCATGGTGTACCTGCCCTACGCCGTGACCAACAATGAGTCCGGCTTCATGGGCGGCACGAAGATCGAGTCCATCAGCGACCTCGACGGCATGCGTCTGCGCCTGGCCGGGCGTGACCAGGGTCGCGTGCTGGAGAAGCTCGGCGGCTCGCAGGTGGAGCTGGCCGGTGACGAGATCTACCAGGCCGTGGAGCGCGGCGTGGTGGACGGCGCCGAGTTCGCCATCCCGGGCGTCGATTACAACGTCGGCTTCGCCGAGATCGTCGACTACTGGGCCACCCCCGGCTGGCACCAGTCCGCCAGCGTCTTCGGCGTGATGATCAACAAGGACTCCTGGGACGCCCTATCCGAAGAGACCCAGGACAAGCTGAAGGTCGCCGCCGAGTCCACCATGGCCTGGTCCATTGCCTGGTCCGAGCACGGCTCCACGGAGGGCACCAGGAAATTCCAGGAAGCCGGCGTGGAGATCACCCAGATCCCGTCCGAAGAGCTTGAGGAAGTGCAGCAGGCCACCAACGAGGTCATCGTCCGCGGTGCCTGCGAGAACCCGCTGCATGCGAAGGTGTACCACTCCCAGGTCAGCTACCTGAAGGAGTACGCCACCTGGCGGGACCTGTCCGTGCCGTTCAACATGAGCCGCACCATGGACAACCTGCCGTCCCTTGACGAACTGGAAGAGTGCCTCTGATCCGGCAGGCACTGATCGCCTGATCGCACCCGCGGCCGGCCTCCGGCCGCGGGTGTTGCCGACGGGGTCGGCCGCCCAGGCGGCACCGCATCCCCCTTCCGAACCGTGACGGGAGAGCATGGCTCATGCACTTCATTGCCAGCTTCATCGACGGATTCAACAAATGGTTCGGGCGCATCGTCGCTCCGATCATTGCGATCCTCGCGCTGGTGGTGGTCTACGACATCACCCTGCGTTTTTTCATCGGCCGGCCCAGCGACTGGGCGTTCGAGGTCACCAAACAGCTGTTTGCGGCCCACTTCATGCTGCTCGGCGCCTTTGCGCTCTACCACCGGGCGCACGTGGAAGTGGACATCGTCAAGAACCTGTTCTCGAAGAAGATCCAGGCGATTCTGGAGATCCTCGGCTATCTGATTTTCTTCGCACCGTTCATCTACATCTACCTGGAGCGCTCCTGGGGCTACGCCATGCGCTCCTGGACCCGCGGCGAGACCACCTCGGGCATGATGTCCATCCCCGTGTATCCCGTGAAGATGATCATGGTGGTCACCGGCGTGCTCCTGCTCCTGCAGGCCATCGCCATCGTGCTTCAGGCTGTCCAGCGGCTGCGGGAGGAATAACGCATGGGTCCGGAACTGCTCACTCTCATCATGTTCGGCGCGCTGCTGATCGGCCTGTTCATGGGCCACCCCCTGCCCTTCGTGCTGGGCGGCGCCGCCGTGATCGGTGCCTACCTCGGGCCCGGCCCGCAGGTGTTCGGCACCATCGTCAGCAACGTCTACGGCCGCGTCATGGATAACTACGTCCTGGTGGCCATTCCGTTGTTCATTCTCATGGCCCGGTTTCTCAACGACTCCGGGGTCACGGAGCGCATGTTCGAAGTCATGCGCCTGCTCATGGCCAACCTGCGCGGCGGTGTGGCACTGACGGTGGTGGTGGTCTCGGTACTGCTGGCCGCAACCACCGGCATTGTCGGCGCATCCATCGCCGTGATGGGCCTGATCGCCCTGGCCCCCATGCTCAAGTACGGCTACGACAAGTCCCTCAGCTCCGGGGTCATCATGGCCAGCGGCAGCCTGGGCATTCTGATCCCGCCGAGCATCATGCTGGTGCTCATGGCCAGTTACTCACCGGTATCCGTGGGGGCACTGTTTGCCGGTGCCCTGGTGCCCGGCCTGATCCTCGGCGCGCTCTACGCGGCCTACGTGCTGGTCGCCTGCTGGCTCAAGCCGGAATGGGGGCCGCCGGTGGCGCCCGCCGAGCGGGCCCAGTACACCACGCCCCGACTGCTGGGCATGATGGCGCTCTACGTGATCCCGCCCATGGGGTTGATTCTGGGCGTGCTGGGCTCCCTGTTCACCGGTTTTGCCACGGCCA
This sequence comes from Aquisalimonas asiatica, assembly GCF_900110585.1. NCBI lineage: Bacteria > Pseudomonadati > Pseudomonadota > Gammaproteobacteria > Chromatiales > Ectothiorhodospiraceae > Aquisalimonas > Aquisalimonas asiatica. Next base: position 597,521 of record NZ_FOEG01000002.1, read on the forward strand.
CCGAGGCCTCGGCCATCGGCGCACTGCTCGCCTTCGTGCTGTTCCTGATCTTCGGGGACCGTTCCATCAAGACCTGCTTCAACACCTTCGTTGAAGCCGGCAAGACCACGGCCATGGTCACGTTCGTGATCGTCGGCGCAACCGCGTTCACGGGCGTGTTCTCCCGTGGTGGCGGCATGGAGTTCGTGCAGCAGCTCATGCTCGGCGCCCCCGGCGGCGAGATCGGTGTCCTGATCACCATGCTGTTCCTGGTCTTCCTGCTGGGCATGTTCCTGGACTGGACGGGGATCGTCCTGCTGAGCTTCCCGATCATGCTGCCGGTGGTGCAGATGATGGGCTACGACGTGCTGTGGTTCGTGGTGATGAACGCGGTCATCCTGCAGACGTCCTTCCTCACGCCGCCGTTCGGCTACGCCCTGTTCTACCTCAAGGGCGTTGCACCGCCTGGCGTCGAGATCCTGGACCTGTACAAGGCGGTGATCCCGTTCTGCCTGCTGATCGTGCTCACCTGCGTTATTCTCGCGCTGTTCCCGGGCCTGATCACGGGGCTGCCGGAGCTGCTGCTGGGCTGATGCCAACCGGCGTGCGATACGCCGCAACATAACAACGCGGAGGACACTCCATGCGCATGCACAAGCGAGTGGCGCTGATTACCGGGGCCGGCCGGGGCATCGGCCGGGCCATCGCCGAAGCCTACGGCCGCGAAGGCGCGAGGGTGGCGGTGGCCGACCTGTCGGCGGACATGGCCAGCGAGACGGCGGCCGCCATCACCGCGAATGGTGGCGAGGCCATGGCCGTCACCATGGACGTGACCGACGAGCAGGCCGTCAATGACGGCGTCGCCGCCGTCTGCGAGCGGTGGGGCGCCGTGGACGTGCTGGTGGCCAACGCCGGCATCCAGCACATCGACCCCATCGATCAGCTGGACTATGCCGACTGGCGGAAAGTCGTCTCCGTTCACCTGGACGGCGCCTTTCTGGTCACGAAGGCGGCGCTGCAGTCCATGTACGCCAGCGGGCGCGGCGGCGCCGTGATCTACATGGGTTCGGTCCACTCCAAGGAGGCCTCGCCCCTGAAGGCGCCCTACGTTGCCGCCAAGCACGCCCTGGCGGGGCTGTGCCGTTCCGTCGCCAAGGAAGGCGCCGCCCACGGCGTGCGCAGCAATATCATCTGCCCCGGTTTCGTGCGCACACCGCTGGTGGAGAAGCAGATCCCGGAGCAGGCGCAGGAGCTCGGCATCTCCGAAGAGGCCGTGGTGCGCGATGTCATGCTCAAGCAGACGGTGGATCAGGAATTCACGACGCTGGAGGATGTCGCCGAGCTGGCGATCCATCTGGCCGCTTTCCCGTCCAACGCCCTCACGGGACAGTCCGTGGTGGTGAGCCACGGCTGGCACATGCAGTAGGATGCAGAACGGGCGCCGCGCGGGCGCTGGCCGCCCGTGACAAGAACAGCGACGGAGGAATACAGACATGTCCGGTGAAATCCTGTGGCAACCGGGTGAACGGGAGCTGCGCAACAGCAATATGGCCCGGTACATGGATTGGCTGGCAGACCAGGGGTACGGCCGCTTCGGCAACTGGCAGGCGCTGTATCAGTGGTCCATCGGCGACATGGACGGTTTCTGGCGCTCGGTCTGGGAGTATGCCGGCCTGCAGGCCGACACCCCCTGGGAACGCATCCGCGACGACCAGCCCATGCCGGCCACGCGCTGGCTGCCCGGCGCCCGGCTGAGCTACGCCGGCAACCTGCTGCGCCATGCCCACGGTGCGCGTGCCGACGAGGAGGCCATCGTCGCCGTCGCCGAGGGCCGCGAGACCGTACGCCTCACCTGGCGCACGCTCTATGAGCAGGTGGGTGCCTTCGAGAGCTGGTTGCGGGCCCAGGGCGTGGAGGCCGGAGACCGCGTGGCGGGGTTCGTGTGCAACGGCCACGAGGCAATGGTCGCGATGCTGGCCACCAGCAGCCTCGGCGCGGTCTGGAGCTCCGCGTCCCCGGATTTCGGCGCCCAGGCCACGGAAGACCGCTTCGGCCAGATCGAGCCGAAGGTTCTGGTGGCCGTGAACGGTTACAGCTTTGGCGGCAAGCGCTTCCACCGGGCCGAACAGCTGCGGGAACTCAAGGAGCGCATGCCGTCGATCCGCGCCGTGGCGGTTATCTGCCAGCTCGACGAGGCGCCCATGCCGGAAGGGGATGCCTTCGTGCCGTGGGACGAGGCCCTGGCTGCCCACGACGGCGAACAACCATCGCTCACGCCGGTGCCCGCGGACCACCCGCTCTACATCCTCTACTCCTCCGGCACCACCGGCAAACCGAAATGCATTGTCCACGGCACCGGCGGCATTCTGCTGAACCACGCCAAGGAGCTGATCCTCCACGGTGATGTCGCGCCCGGCGACCGCTTCTTCTACTTCACCACCTGCGGCTGGATGATGTGGAACTGGCAGGCCTCCGCCCTGCTCGCGGGCGCGACGCTGGTGGTCTACGACGGCTCCCCGGGCTATCCGGACGTGGGCATGCCGTGGCGGCTGGCAGAGTCGGAGCGGCTTACGCACTTCGGCACCAGCGCCCGCTTCATCGCCGCCTGCCGCAAGGCGGAGATCAACCCGGGCCGGGATCAGGACCTCGGCCGGCTGCGGGTGGTGTTCTCCACCGGCTCACCGCTGCTGCCGGAGGACTATGACTGGTTCTACGAGTCCGTCTCCCGGGACATTCTGCTCGGCTCCATCGCTGGCGGCACCGACATCTGCGCCTGTTTCGTGGGCAGCAACCCGATCCTGCCCGTCCGCCGGGGCGAGATTCAGGCGCCCATGCTGGCCGCCGACGTTGTCGCCTTTGATGAGGACGGCAACGCCCTGGCCCACGACCGCGGGGAGCTGGTCTGCCGCCAGCCGCTGCCGTCCATGCCGGTGGCGTTCTGGAACGACCCCGACGGCGCACGCTACCGCGAGGCGTACTTCGACACGTTTCCCGGCGTCTGGGCCCACGGGGACTTTGTCGGCTTCACCGAGAGCGGCGGTGCGATCATCTACGGGCGCTCGGACGCGGTTCTCAACCCGGGCGGCGTGCGCATCGGCACGGCGGAGATCTACCGGCAGGTGGAGACCGTCGACACTGTGGCCGACAGCCTGGTCGTAGGGCGCCCGGTGGAGGGCGACGTGGAAGTGGTGCTGCTGGTGGTGCCGGCGGCAGGCACGCACCTCACCGGCGACCTCAAGCGGGAGCTGCGCCAGCGCATCCGCGAAGGCGCCAGCCCCCGACACGTGCCGAGGCATATCGTCGCGGTTGACGACATCCCCTACACCCGTAGCGGCAAGAAGGTGGAACTGGCCGTGGCGCGCATGCTCCGCGGCGACAGGAAAGAGGAAAACCGCGCCGCCCTCGGCAACCCGGAAGCGCTGGACAGCATCCGCGCCGCACTGGCCGAAGCCGAGCTGCTGCCAACCGCCTGACCGGGCCCGGCGGGCCAGCGAAAGCCGTTGACCGGGAAAGGGACTTCCCGGTCCTTAAACCGGAACTGTGTCGCATCTGCGGGTGCCCGCAGGTGCTACGTTTTTGTTCGTGGCATCCATCGTTTATAGTCCATGGACGCATAATGGAGAACAATCAAGCGTCCCGCACTGGTGTCACGGACGATGCACCTGATCTGGCCAGCCGAGCGCAGGCCGTTGCGTACAGGGTTACATCGCACGTCCCGTGACTGCGGACATCCGGCCCGCGAGTGAACGCGCCTCCCGGGCCCGCAACCGGAACGACCGACTCCTGATCCATGGCAACGGCAAACCCGACAATCAATCTCAGTGGCCTGGCCGGACGACTTGTCCGCGACGGATTCATCGCCGAGGCGACCGCGCGCGAGGCAGTGGAAGCCGCCCGCAAGGCGCGCCAGCCCCTGGTGACCCACCTGGTCGGCGAACACCTGATCGCCGCCCGTGACCTGGCCCATGCGGCGGCCGTGGAGTTCGGCGTGCCGCTGCTGGATCTGGACGCGCTGGACGTGGATCCGGCCGCGGTCAAGCTGGTCAAGGAAAAGCTCATCCGCCACCACCACATCCTGCCGCTGCTCAAGCGCGGCAAACGGCTGTTCGTGGCAGTGACCGACCCCACCAACCTGGAAGCCCTGGACGAGTTCAAGTTCCACACCGGGCTGACCACCGAGCCGATCCTGGTCGAGCACGACAAGCTGCAGCGTGCCATCGAGCGCGCACTGGATGCGGCCGGCAGCAACTTCGGCATGGGCAGCGAGGAGCTGGACAGTGACCTGGAGAACCTGCAGGTCAGCGCCAGCGACGATGACACCACCTCCAGCGAGGAGTCCGACGCCGACGACGCACCCGTGGTGCGCTTCGTCAACAAGGTGCTGGTGGATGCCATCAACAAGGGTGCATCGGACATCCACTTCGAGCCGTACGAAAAGACCTACCGCGTGCGGTTCCGCCAGGACGGCATGCTGCACACCGTCGCCAGCCCGCCCCTGGGCCTGGCACCCCGGATTTCCGCGCGGCTCAAGGTCATGTCGCGCATGGACATCGCCGAACGGCGCGTGCCCCAGGACGGGCGCATCAAGATGAGCCTGTCCAAGAGCCGCGCCATCGACTTCCGTGTCAGCAGCTGTCCGACGCTGTTCGGCGAGAAGATCGTGCTGCGCATCCTGGACCCCAGCAGCGCCATGCTGGGCGTGGACAAGCTGGGTTACGAGCCGGAGCAGAAGGAGCGCTTCCTCAGCGCCATCGAGAAACCCTACGGCATGGTGCTGGTCACCGGCCCCACCGGCAGCGGCAAGACCGTCTCCCTGTACACGGCGCTGAATATCCTCAACACCGAGGACCGGAACATCTCCACGGTCGAGGACCCGGTGGAGATCAACCTGCCGGGCATCAACCAGGTCAACATGAACCCCAAGGCCGGGCTTACGTTCGCCACCGCCCTGCGCGCATTTCTCCGCCAGGATCCGGACGTGGTCATGGTCGGGGAGATCCGCGACCTGGAAACCGCCGAGATCGCCATCAAGGCGGCCCAGACCGGGCACCTGGTGCTCTCCACCCTGCACACCAACGACGCGCCGCAGACGCTGACCCGGCTCATGAACATGGGCGTGCCGTCGTACAACATTGCCTCGTCCGTGCATCTGATCATCGCCCAGCGCCTGGCACGGCGGCTGTGCAACAACTGCAAGGCCCCGGCGGACATTCCCGCCGAGGCGCTCAAGAAGGAAGGCTTTACCGACGCCGACCTGCAGGATCTCACCGTCTATGCCCCGGTGGGCTGCGACCAGTGCAACCAGGGCTACAAGGGCCGGGTGGGCATCTACCAGGCCATGCCCGTCAGCGAAGCCATGGGCCGCATCATCATGGAAGGCGGCAACGCCATGCAGCTCGAGGAGCAGGCCACCAGGGAAGGCATCAACGACCTCAGACGCTCGGGCCTGATGAAGGTCATGCAGGGCGTCACCAGCCTCGATGAGGTCAACCGCGTCACCAAGGAATGAACATGGCAGCAAAAGCGGGAAAACAGAACCCCACGTTTATCTGGGAAGGAACCGACAAACGGGGAGAACGGGTCAAGGGCGAGAATCAGGCCGCCAACGTCACCATGATGAAGGCGGAGCTGCGCCGGATCGGCATCAACCCGAAGAACGTCCGGCGGAAATCCGCGCTGTCCAGCCTGGGGCAGCGCAAGAAGCCAATCGCCCCCGGTGATATCGCGGTGTTCAGCCGCCAGCTCGCCACCATGATGAATGCCGGTGTGCCGCTGGTGCAGGGCCTGGACATCATGGCCTCCGGCCACCAGAACCCATCCATGCGGGAGCTTATCGCCGACATCAAGGGCGACGTGGAGGGTGGCACCAATCTCAGCGAGGCGCTGGCGAAACACCCCCGCTACTTCAACGACCTCTTCTGCAACCTGGTGGAGGCCGGCGAATCCGCGGGCGTGCTCGACACCCTGCTGGACAAGCTCGCCACCTACCTGGAGAAGACGGAGTCGATCAAGAAGAAGATCCGCAAGGCCATGTTCTATCCGGCCGCCGTCATCGTGGTGGCATTCATCGTCACCGCGATCCTGCTGATCTTCGTGGTGCCGGAATTCCAGAACATGTTCCGCAGTTTCGGCGCCGACCTGCCCGTGTTCACGCGCATGGTCATCAACCTCTCGGACTTCTTCCAGCAGTACTGGTACGCGATCTTCGGGGGCATCATCGGCGCCGTTGTCGCCTTCGTCATGACCCACCGACGATCACCACGATTCCGGCGCTTCATGGATCGGCTCATGCTGCGTATCCCCGTGGTCGGGCCGATACTGGACAAGGCGGCCACCGCACGTTTCGGGCGCACGCTCTCGACCATGTTCGCCGCCGGCGTGCCGCTGGTGGAGGCGCTGGAATCCGTCTCCGGGGCCTGCGGCAATACCGTCTACGAAGACGCCATCCTCGAGATGAAGGATCAGGTCGCCTCCGGGCAACAGTTGAATGTCGCCATGCGCTTGTCCAACCTGTTCCCGCACATGGTGGTGCAGATGGCCGCCATCGGCGAGGAGTCGGGCTCTCTCGACACCATGCTGGCGAAGGTGGCGGACTTCTACGAGGAGGAGGTCGACAATCAGATCGACAGCCTGAGCAGTCTGCTGGAGCCGTTCATCATGGTCATCCTGGGTGTCCTCGTCGGCGGTCTGGTCATTGCCATGTATCTGCCGATTTTCCAGATGGGTCAGGTTATCTGACACGCCGCGTTCAACGAGGACCCTTCTCACCGGATGGCCAGTGTAATCGACGTGCTGCAGCAGCCAGCGGGGCTGATTCCCGCAACACTCGCTTTCGGGCTGCTGGTGGGCAGTTTTCTCAACGTGGTCATCCTGCGCCTGCCGGTGATGCTGGAACGGGAATGGCGGCAGCAGGCAAGAGAGATCCTCGGCGAACCTGCGGAGCCGGCCGGGGACCGATTCGACCTGGTCAGCCCGGGGTCACACTGCCCGGCCTGCGGTCGCCGCATCCGCGCCTGGGAGAACATCCCGGTGCTGAGCTGGCTGGCCCTGCGTGGCCGCTGCCGGGGCTGTCGCGCCACCATCAGCGCACGCTATCCACTGGTGGAGCTGATCACCGCCCTGCTCTCCGCCGCCGTCGCGTGGCACTTCGGCTGGGGCGTGGAGCTGGCGGGCGCCCTGCTGCTCACGTGGTCGCTGATCGCCCTCTCGGTGATCGACCTGGACCAACAGCTGCTACCCGATTCACTGACGCTCCCCATGCTGTGGGCCGGCCTGGCGTTTGCGCTACTCACCGGCGGGGCGCTGGCCACGCCGGCGGACGCACTCATCGGTGCCATGGCAGGCTATCTCAGCCTGTGGCTGGTGTTTCACGGGTTCCGGCTCGCGACCGGCAAGGAGGGCATGGGCTACGGCGACTTCAAGCTGCTCGCCCTGCTGGGGGCGTGGCTTGGCTGGCAGGCGCTGCCGGTCATCATCCTGATGGCGTCGCTGGTTGGTGCCGTGGCAGGGATCGCCATGATCCTGATTCTCGGGCGGGACCGGGAGCTGCCCATTCCGTTCGGCCCATACCTTGCCGCTGCGGGCTGGCTTACCTTACTGTGGCGGGATGACCTGATCGCCGCTTACATGCGGTTCTCCGGGTTGGGCTAGAACAGACCGGGGCCCGCCCAGAACCAGGAGGAAACGGATTCGTGCACATCATCGGCCTCACCGGCGGCATCGCCAGCGGCAAGACGACGGTCAGCGATCTGTTCGCCGGTCACGGCATTACCGTGGTGGACGCGGACGTGGCCGCCCGTCGGGTCGTGGAACCTGGACAACCTGCGTTGTCGGAACTCGTAGAGGCCTTTGGTGATCAGATCGTGACGGCCGACGGCACGCTGGACCGTCAGCAGCTGCGGAACACGGCATTCGCCGACGAAGCAGCCCGCCGGCGGCTCGAGGGGATTCTCCACCCGCGCATTCGTGCGTTCATGGACGAGGAGCTCAGCCGGGCACAAGGGCCGTATGCGATCCTGTCGGTACCGCTGCTCGTGGAGAGCAACCTGCTGGACATGGTCGACCGCGTGCTGGTGGTGGACGTCCCCGACTCGGTGCAGCGCGAGCGCCTGATCGCCCGGGACGGCAGCACCCCGGAGCAGGCGGAAGCCATTATCGCCGCACAGACCTCCCGGGAGCAGCGGCTCCGGCACGCCGACGACGTCATCGACAACACCCGGGACATGACAGCGCTGAAGCAACAGATCGAGACCCTTCATCAGGCGTACATCGCCATGGCGGAACGCAGCACCGACACGAACGCCGGTCTAGCGGAGCACTAATGGAACACGAACCAAACGACAACGAATCCATCGTCTTCGAACAGCCGCTGAACGAGCGCGTGCGCACCCTCATGCGACTGGAGCACCTGTTTGGCCAGGCCCGCTTCGCCATGGAAGGGGACACCCTGTGGCACAGCCGGCTCGGCGTCAGCACGATCGGCGAGATCCTGGACCTGTTCAGCCGCGGTGACCTCAAGACCGAGCTCATCAAGGAGCTGGACCGGGTCACCAGCCTGCTGCGGCGGCTGGAGGAACGCCCCGGTGTCGACACCGACCGCCTGAACCACGTCATTGAACGCTGCGGCACGCTGCACGAGCGGCTGGGCCAGCACACCGGGCAGCTGGGGGCCGCGCTGCGCCAGGACGATCTGCTCTCGAACGTCATGCAGCGCGCCGGCATCGCGGGGGGGACCTGCGCCTTCGACCTGCCCCGGTACCACCGCTGGCTGTCCCGTCCGGCCAGCGCCCGGCAGCACGATCTCGAGAACTGGTATGCCAGTATCGACACGGTCCGCGATGCCACCGAAACCGTGCTGGAGCTGCTGCGGGACAGCGCCATTCCCCGGGAGTGCAGTGCCCGCAAGGGCACCTACCAGCGCAACCTGGACAAGGACACCTCCTATCAGCTCGTGCGGGTGGAGCTGCCGGCGGACAGCAGCCAGTACCCGGAGATCAGCGGCACCAAGATGTTCATCACCATCCGCTTCATGGAACAAAGCGGCACCCTTGACCGCCCGCAGCAGTCCACCGAGGATATGCGGTTCGTACTGCAACTGTGCGTGCTTTGAGATGAGCGATCGCAAGGTCCCCTGCCCCAATTGCAGGAAACTGGTGGACTGGGACGGCGACAGCCCCTGGCGGCCTTTCTGCAGTGAACGCTGCAAGTCGGTGGACCTGGGTGGCTGGCTGCAGGAGAGCCACCGGATCCCGGGCATCGAGCTCCCCGAGGAACTGCTCGACGAAGTGGGCGACAGCCAGGATCCGGCCAACCACTGACCGGACCTGAGGGCTCAGGCCTCCCGCCAGAGACCGCGTATGGCCGCAATGCCTTGAGCCCGGTATCCCTGCAACTGGGGCAGGTCTTCCGGGCCCAGCCCGCCCAGGGCGTACACGGGAATCGGCACGTCGGCGATCAGCGCCTGGAACTGCGCGTCGCCCAGTGGCGTCGCATCCGGATGGCTTGCCGTTGGCCGCACCGGCCCGAGCACGGCGAAATCCGCCCCCAGTGCCACCGCCTGGTCCAGCTCCCGGGCGTCATGGCAGGAGGCGCCCACCAGGGAAGATGCGGCCAGCGGCCGCTCGCCAAGCGCCCGCACCATGGCGGCCGGCAGGTGAACCCCCGTCCCCAGCTCCCGCGCAAGGGCGACGTCGCCGTTGAGCAGCAACCGGGCACCCTGCTCTCTGGCAACCTGGGCGGCGTCGGCGGCAATCCGGCGCCAGGCGGTTGCCGAGGCGCCGGGGAGACGCAGCTGCACCAGTTCCGCCCCGCCTGCCATGTGGCGCCGCAACCGCTCCACGAACGCACTGTGCCGCTCCCCCCCGGGGACATCGGGGGTGATGAGGTAGGTCTCCGGGAGCGCTGCGGCGGTCGTGATCGGGCCATTGGCGGCGGGAAAGCGGTAGCGGGCCAGCTCCGGCGGGGGCACCCAGCGCAGCGGCTGCCCCTCGCGGCCGGACGGGGTCCCGGCGAAACGGCGCACCTCCCAGGTATCCAGTAGCACACTCTTGTCGGCATACCGCCACGGCACGCGGATCAGGGGCCGCAGCTCAAGCGGCCGGATACCCAGTTCCTCGTGCAGCTCCCGGGTCAACGCATCGCGGATGGTTTCGCCGGCCTCCACCTTGCCACCGGGGTACTCCCAGCGACCACCCTGGTGGCTGCCCTCGGCCCGGCGCGCGATCAGCACGCGCCCGTCGGGCTGGCGGATCACCCCCACGGCCACGTGAATCGGCTCGGGATCAGCGCCGCTCATGGGCGCAGGCTGCCGTCAGGTGCGGTACTCGGCATTGATGCGGACGTATTCATAGGAGAAGTCGCAGGTCCAGACCGTGGCGTCGGCATCGCCGCGCCCCAGCGCCACATGAATGGTGATCTCCTCCCGCGCCATGCGCTCCGCCGCAGCCGCTTCGCTGTAGTCGGGTGCACGCCCGCCGTGCGCGGCGATGCAGAGATCGTCGAGCCAGATGGCCACTCGATCCACATCCATGTCGTCCACGCCCGCGCGGCCGATGGCGGCCAGGATCCGGCCCCAGTTGGGATCACCCGCGAAGAACGCGGTCTTCACCAGGGGCGACTGGGCGATGGTGAAGGCCACGGCCTCCGCCTCCGCCTCGTCGCGTGCGCCGCCGACATCGATGGTGATGAAGCGTGTCGCCCCCTCCCCATCCCGCACAATGGCCTGCGCGAGTTCCTGGCACAGCGACACCATGGCCTGGTGTAGCCGTGCGAGATCATCGCTGCCGTCCGCGGGCGCGATACCACTGGCACCGGTACCGATCAGGACACAGGCGTCGTTGGTGGACGTGTCACCGTCCACGGTAATGCGGTTGAAGCTGTTGCCGACCGCGCCCCGCAAGAGGTCATCCAGCTGTGCCTGGCTCAGGTCCGCGTCGGTGGCGATGAACGCGAGCATGGTCGCCATGTCGGGGCGGATCATCCCCGCGCCCTTGGACATGCCGCTGATGGTGATCTCACCACCGCTCAGCACGACCCGCCGCGACGCCCCCTTGGGCACGGTGTCGGTGGTGAGAATACCGGCCGCCGCCGGGAGCCAGCCGTCGCTTTGCAGTGCGGTTGCAGCCGCAGGGATGGCATCGATGATGCGATCCACCGGCAGCGGCTCACCAATGACGCCGGTGGAGAACGGCAGCACCGAGGCGTCTGCCACATCCATGTGCCGCGCCACGGCCTCGCAGGTCGCGCGCGCCGCAGCCATGCCGGGCTCGCCGGTGCCGGCGTTGGCGTTACCGGTGTTGATGACCAGGAAACGCGGCTCGGCCACCCCGAGGTGATGCCGTGCCACGTGCACCGGCGCCGCACAGAAGCGGTTGCGGGTGAACACGGCGCTGACCCGGGCGCCCGGATCCAGTGCCATGAGCACCAGATCCGGGTGGTCCGGCTTCTTGATACCCGCCGCGGCGACGCCGAGGCGGACACCGGCGACGGGCGAAATGGCAGGTTGCGCGGGAAGTCCGACCGCCACGTTACAGGCTCCTCAGGTCAGACGTCCGCAGCAGTTTTTGTACTTCTTGCCGGACCCGCAGGTGCACGGCTCGTTACGCCCCACCTTCCGGCCTTCCCGGACGAAGGTGTCCGCGGTGCGCGGGGCCGCGCGCTCGCCCTGGCCGCCTCCGGTCTCACCACCTTCGGCCAGGGCACTCTGGCTTTCGGCGTGCTGATAACTGACGTCTGCGCGCTCCTGGGGCTTGGGCTGCTCCGCCTCGGCACGGTCCACATCCTCCGGCTCGCGCACCTGGACGCGCTGGAGCAGGCTGATGACCTCCCGCTGGATGCTCTCGAGCATCGCGGAGAACATGTTGAACGCGTCTTTCTTGAACTCCTGCTTCGGGTTGCGCTGCGCGTAACCACGCAGGTGGATGCCCTGACGCAGGTAATCCATGGCCGCCAGGTGCTCCTTCCACTGACTGTCCAGCACCTGCAGCATTGCAACCTTTTCGAAACGCCGCAGCGCGTCGGCGCCGACCTGTTCCTCCTTCTCGCGATACTGCTGCTGCGCGCGCTCCACGATGCGCTCACGCAACGGCTCCTCATGGAGATCGTCCTCATCTTCCAGCCACTGCCGGATCGGCAGCTCCAGGGAGAACTCCCGGCGCAGGGCCTCTTCCAGACCCGGGACGTCCCACTGCTCGTCGATGCTCCCCGGCGGGATGTACTCGTCGATGGCGCGGTTGATGACGTCCTCGCGCATGGCCTCGACGGTCTCGCTCAGGTCGTCGTCGGCCATGAGCTCCTGGCGCTGCCGGTAGATCACCCGCCGCTGGTCGTTGGCGACATCGTCGAACTCCAGCAGCTGCTTGCGGATGTCGAAGTTGTGGGTCTCGACCTTCCGCTGGGCGTTCTCGATCACCCGCGACACCATGCCGGACTCGATCGCCTCACCTTCCTGCATGCCAAGCCGCTGCATCAGGTTGGAGACACGCTCGGAGGCAAAGATGCGCAACAGGCTGTCTTCCAGGGAGAGGTAGAACCGGGTCGAGCCGGGGTCACCCTGACGCCCGGAACGGCCGCGCAGCTGATTATCGACCCGGCGCGACTCGTGCCGTTCGGTCCCGATCACATGCAGACCACCCGCCTCGATGACCTGCTGGTGGCGGCGCTGCCAGTCGGCGCGGACCGCCTCGCGCTGCTCCTCCGTGGCATCCTCGCCCAGCTCGGCAAGCTCCGCGTCCAGGTTGCCGCCCAGCACGATGTCGGTGCCGCGACCCGCCATGTTGGTGGCAATGGTCACGGCGCCCGGCTCACCGGCCTTGGCAATGATCGGCGCTTCCCGGTCGTGCTGCTTGGCGTTGAGCACCTCATGGGGAATACCGGCCTCGTCCAGGCTCCTGGAGATCACCTCGGAGACGTCGATGGAGGCTGTCCCCACGAGAATCGGCCGGCCCGCCTCGCGATTGGCGATGATGTCCTCGACGATGGCGTTGATCTTGTCGCTCTGATTGAGATAGACGAGATCGTTGTTGTCCTCACGGACCATCGGCCGGTGCGTCGGGATGACCGTGACCTCGAGGCCGTAGATGTGCTGGAACTCGTAGGCCTCCGTGTCGGCCGTGCCGGTCATGCCGGAGAGCTTGTCGTACAGGCGGAAGAAGTTCTGGAAAGTGATCGAGGCAAGGGTCTGGTTCTCCTTGCGCACGGGCAGCCCTTCCTTCGCTTCCACTGCCTGGTGCAGCCCATCGGACCACCGCCGCCCGGGCATGGCGCGCCCGGTGAACTCGTCCACGATCACCACCTGCTCGTCGCGCACCAGGTACTGGTCATTGCGATGATAGAGATGATGCGCACGCAGCGCCGCGTTGATGTGGTGCAACAGCCCGATGTTGCGGGGATCGTAGAGGCTCTCCCCTTCCTTGAGCATGCCGGTCTCGGAGAGCATCTCCTCGACGCGATCATGCCCCTCTTCGGTCAGGTAGGCCTGGCGGGACTTGAGGTCCAGCCAGAAGTCGCCCGGCCCCTCTTCCTCTTCCTGCTTCTCCAGCCTCGGGATCAACTGGTTGATCCCCTCGTAGAGCTGTGAACTCTGTTCGGCAGGACCGGAGATGATCAGGGGGGTGCGCGCCTCGTCGATGAGGATGGAGTCCACCTCGTCGACGATGGCGAAGCCGAGATCCCGCTGCATGCGGTCTTCAAGCCGGAACGCCATGTTGTCGCGCAGGTAATCGAAACCGAATTCGTTGTTGGTGCCGTAGACGATGTCACAGGCATAGGCCGCCTTCTTGTCCTCGTGGGCCATGCCAGGCACCACCACCCCCGTCTCCAGCCCGAGAAAGCCGTAGATGCGCCCCATCCACTCGGCATCACGCCGGGCGAGGTAGTCGTTAACCGTCACCACGTGGACGCTGTTGCCGCTCAGGGCGTTGAGGTAGGCGGCGAGTGTGGCAACCAGGGTCTTGCCCTCCCCGGTCTTCATTTCGGCGATGCGCCCGGAATGCAGGACCATGCCGCCGATGAGCTGGACATCGAAATGCCGCATGCCCAGGGTGCGCCGTGCGGCCTCGCGAACCGTGGCGAACGCATCCGGCAACAACGCGTCGAGACTCTCCCCGTTGGCATGCCGCTCCCTGAAAGCATCCGTACGCGCCCGGAGTTCCTCGTCGGTCAGCGCTTCGACCTCGGGCTCAAGGGCGTTGATCCGGTCCACGTTCTTCCAGTGCTTGCGGACCTGCCGTTCGTTACGGGTGCCGAAGACCTTCTTGGCAATTGCACCTAGCATAGAGACCTTCTCGATGACGATGTGGGCAGCGGCACGAGCGCGCCACTGCAGACGCATTTTCGACGCCCTCGAACGGGGCCTGGTTCCATTCCCGGTCGCCCCGCAAGCCATCGGTCTGGCATCATCATGGCCATGACCACGAGCATTACCGCAGGGCGCGGCCGGTAAATGGGCCATCATACCTGATCAGCGGGTAAACTGCAGGCAGTGGGTTGCAGGGGAGCGGGACATGGCGACTGAAGGCAAGGGACCGAAACGCCTGGCCGGCGCGTTCAAGGCGATGCGCGGCCCGGCCGCCGGGCTGTATGCACGCGCCACCGAGCTGCGCCGCTGGGAGGCACGGCTGCTGCGGGAGCTGCCGCTCCAGGCCAAGGGCCACGTGCGCGTGGCGCGGATCGGGCGGGATGCCCTGGTTCTGGTGGCGGACAGCCCGGAATGGCGGCACCGGCTGCGTTATCTGGCACCACGTCTGCAGGATGTGGTCGCGGAACAGTCCGGCACCCGCCCGGAGACCGTCACGGTCAGAATCGGCGATCTGCCCCGCCGCCCCGACACCACCACACCGAAAAGCCTTTCGAAGGAGGCCGGCCGCACAATCGAGTCTGCGGCACGGCATGCCAGCGACCCACGGCTCGCGGACGCGCTGGCAAAGCTGGCCTCCCGCGCCTCGGGAGGTCAGGAGAAGAAGTAGCAGCGGTCAGCCCGTCGCCGACCGCTCTGTTCCGATCACGCCGGTGCCGGCACCGACAGGGGCTGGTCGAACGACACCGGTGCGGGCTCGTCCCCCTCGAAGGTGACGTACTCCCACGCCTCCTGGTTCGCAAGCAGGGCCCGGAGCAGCATGTTGTTCAGGTGATGACCGGACTTGTAGCCGGTAAACGCCCCGATCACGCTGTGGCCGAGCTGATACAGGTCGCCAATGGCGTCCAGGATCTTGTGCTTCACGAACTCGTCGCGGTAACGCAGGCCGTCTTCGTTGAGGATGCGGTAGTCATCCACCACGATGGCGTTGTCCAGGCTGCCGCCCAGGGCCAGCCGGTTGGCCTGCAGGGTTTCGATGTCGCGCATGAACCCGAACGTGCGTGCGCGCGAGATCTCCTTGACGAAGGAGGTCGCCGAGAAGTCCACGGACGCATGCTGGGTACCGCTGTCGAAGACCGGGTGATTGAACTCGATGGTGAAGTCCACCTTGAAGCCGTCGAACGGGTCGAAACGGACCCACTTGTCGTCGTCTTCCACCACCACGGGCTTGCGGATGCGCACGAACTGCTTGGGCGCCTCCTGCTCCTGGATGCCGGCGGACTGAATCAGGAACACGAACGGGCCGGCGCTGCCATCCATGATGGGGACTTCGGCATTGCTCAGCTCGACGATGACGTTGTCGATGCCCAACCCGGCCAGGGCGGACAACAGATGTTCGACCGTTGCCACGCGAACGCCGTCGCGGACCAGGCACGTGGAGAGCAGCGTGTCACCCACATTCTCGGGGTGGGCGCCGATCTCCCATTCAGTGCCAAGATCCGTGCGCCGGAACACGATCCCGGTATCCGCCTGCGCGGGCAGAAGCGTCAGGTAGACCTTCTCCCCGGTGTGCAGACCAACGCCGGTGGCGCGGATCACGTTTTTGAGGGTGCGTTGGCGGATCATTGCCACAATCAACTCCTAGCCTGGCCCGAAACGGGCGCGTCGATCGACGTTCGACAAACTCGCCCCGAATTAGTGCCGCGTCATTTTACTGTAACGCACACAGCTTGCATACTGCGGTGCAACATAGCACGCCGTCGGGTCGGTGACGGGCGCAATGGTACCGCGCGCCGCGGGCAGTACCCGCGCACTAGTTCACAGAACCGTCATTGTCAATCCGCCTGCCGTCGCAGGAAGGCCGGAATGTCAAGATAGTCCATATCACCGGAATCGCCGTACTTGTCGTTGGCGGCCTTCTTCCTGGTCGCCGTGGGTTTCTCCAGTTCGTCGTAGTCCACTTCGCCGGACGGCTTCTTGACCGTGCGCAGCTGCGGCGCCTTGTCTTCGGTCTTGGGCTGCCCGAGCCCGGTGGCGACAACCGTCACCCGCAACTCACTCTCCAGCTCCGGATCGATCACCGTGCCGACCACCACCGTGGCGTCATCGGAAGCGAACTCCCGCACGGCCTGACCAACCTCGTCGAACTCACCGATGCCGAGATCGAGACCGGCAGTGACATTCACGAGAATGCCGTTGGCGCCGTGGAGGTTGATGTCCTCCAGCAGCGGGCTCGCGATGGCTCGCTCCGCGGCCTCCCGGGCACGCCCCTCGCCGGACGCGGCACCGGTGCCCATGACGGCCATGCCCATCTCGGACATGACGGTGCGGACGTCGGCAAAGTCGACGTTGATCAGGCCCGGACGGGTGATCAGCTCCGCAATACCGCGCACGGCGCCCAGCAGCACGTCGTTGGCCGCCTTGAAGGCGTCCAGCAGCGTCAGGTTGCGACCCAGCTCACTGAGGAGCTTCTCGTTGGGAATGGTGATCAGGGAGTCGACGCTCCGTCCCAGCTCCTTGATCCCTTCCTCGGCCACGCGCAGGCGCTTGCCGCCCTCGAACGGGAACGGCTTGGTGACCACCGCCACGGTGAGAATGCCCATCTCCCGGGCGATCTCGGCGACCACGGGCGCCGCGCCGGTGCCGGTGCCACCACCCATGCCGGCGGTGATGAACACCATGTCGGCCCCTTCCAGCGATTCGGCGATCCGCTCCCGGTCCTCGGCCGCGGCGTTGCGCCCCACCTCCGGGTGGGCACCTGCGCCCAGCCCCTTGGTAATGGAGCTGCCCAGCTGCAGAACCGTCTTGGCGGACGTGTTCTTCAGCGCCTGGGCGTCCGTATTGGCGCAGATGAAATCCACGCCCTCGATGTCTGCAGAGACCATGTGCTGCACGGCGTTGCCGCCGCCGCCACCGACCCCGATGACCTTGATCACTGCGTTCTGGCTGAACGAATCCATCAGTTCAAACATGGCGATGCCTCCTTCTCACAATGCCCTGCGAGGGCAGCTGCCGCTCGCAGACCCGACCCGAAACTCAAAAGTTGCCCTGGAACCAGCTCTTCATGCGGTCCCAGAGCGCGTTGTATCCACTGGACGTGTCGTAATCGACCGCGGCGCTCTGACCGCGGCTGTTGGCCCCGAAGGTCAGCAGACCGACCCCGGTGGCGTAGACCGGGTTGCGGACCACGTCCGACAGCCCGGTGACGTTCTGCGGTATGCCGATGCGCACCGGCATGTGGAACACTTCCTCGGCCAGTTCGATGGCCCCTTCCATTTTCGAGCTGCCGCCGGTCAGCACGACGCCGGCAGCGATGAGGTCCTCGAAGCCGCTGCGGCGCAGCTCCTGGTGGACCAGTGTCATGAGCTCCTCGTAACGCGGCTCCACCACTTCGGCGAGGGTCTGCCGCGATAGCCTGCGGGCCGGGCGATCCCCCACCGAGGGCACCTCGATGGTCTCTTCCGCGCCAGCCAGCTGGGAGAGCGCGCAGGCGTACTTCACCTTGATCTCTTCGGCATGCTGGGTCGGCGTGCGCAGGGCCACGGCAATGTCGTTGGTGACCTGGTCGCCGGCGATGGGGATGACGGCGGTATGGCGAATGGCGCCCTCCGTGAACACAGCGATATCCGTGGTGCCGCCACCGATATCCACCAGGCAGACCCCCAGCTCCTTCTCGTCGTCGGTGAGCACGGCGTGGCTGGACGCGAGCTGCTCCAGGATCACGTCGTCCACTTCCAGCCCGCAGCGGCGGATGCACTTGACGATGTTCTGGGCCGCGCTCACCGCCCCGGTGACCATGTGCACCTTGGCTTCCAGGCGCACACCGGACATGCCGATGGGCTCCCGGATCCCCTCCTGGCTGTCGATCACGAACTCCTGGGGCAGGATGTGCAGGATCTTCTGGTCCGCCGGGATGGCCACGGCCCGGGCCGCGTCGATAACCCGCTCCATGTCCGCCTGCCCCACTTCCTTGTCGCGGATGGCAACGATGCCGTGGGAGTTCAGGCTGCGCACGTGGCTGCCGGCGATTCCCACGTACACGGAGTGGATCTGGCAGCCGGCCATGAGCTCGGCCTCCTCCACGGCGCGCTGGATGGACTGCACCGTGGACTCGATATTCACCACCACGCCTTTCTTGAGTCCGCGCGAAGGATGAGAACCGATCCCGCTGATCTCCACCTCGCCATTGGGGCCCACCTCGCCCACGATGGCGACGACCTTGGATGTGCCGATATCCAGGCCGACCAGCAGACTCTGTTCCGTCTTCTTCGACATGCTCTAAACCCCTCGTCAGTTGGGCGCGTTGTTTCCGTCGTCGCGCCAACGCACGCTAAAACCGTTGGGATAACGGAGATCGGCGCGGGCCATCTCCTCTTCCCGTTCGCGCACCAGCCCCGGGTACGCGGCCACGAACCGCTCGAGCCGGTCCGCCACATCCTCGCGGCCGAGACGGATCCGCGCGCCCGAGTCCAGCTCCGCGGTCCACGACTCGCGGTCGTCCATTCCCAGGCGCTCGACACCGAAACCGATACCGGCCACCGCACGCTGCAGCTCGCGATAGCGCTCGGCCACGTCCGACTCCCGGCCGTCCGGCCCGGACAGGGCCGGCAGACCCTCCGGCCAGGTGTCCTCCGGCGCGGCAAAGACATCACCGCTGGCACCAAGCAGGGCCTCGTCGTTCCACACCGCAACCGCCTCCTGTTCGCGGATCTCGACCCGCAGCTGGCCCGGCCAGACCCGGCGGACCGCGGCCCGGTCAACCCAGGGCAGCGCTTCCAGCGCCCGGCGGATTCCGTCCACGTCCAGCGCCCAGAAGCCGTCATTGAGTCGGCCGTCCAGAGCGTCGCGAAGGTCGCCTTCGCGTACGTGCTCGAGCCGGCTGTCGAAGTGCACCGACTCCAGGGGGAACGTCTCCGGGGCCAGCAGCCACGCGGTCCCCCAGACAGCGCCGCCGACGCCTGCGGCGGCCACACCCGCCAGGCCACTCCGACGCAACCACAGCAGCACCCGTGCGCGGCGCTCCGCCCGCACGGCCGGATCCACCGGCCTGCGGACAGGCCCGCGCCGACGGGCACTCGCGGTGGCGCGCTGCCGTTTCATGCATCCGCCTCCAGGCTGGTTTCGAGAATCCGCCAGACCAGCTCGTCGAACGGGATCCCCGCGGCCGCAGCGGCCATGGGCACCAGCGAGTGATCGGTCATGCCGGGGATGGTGTTCACCTCCAGCAGCCAGAACGCACCGTTGGCGTCCCGCATCACGTCCACGCGCCCCCAACCCGCACCGTCAACCGCCCGGAAGGCCTCCGCCGCGAGCGCATCGAGGACGTCCAGGTCGGCCCCTTCCAGCCCGCACGGGCAGTGGTAACGGGTGGCGTCGGACTCGTACTTCGCCTCGAAGTCGTAGAACGTGTGCGGAGTCTCCAGCCGGATCGCGGGCAACACGGTGTCGCCAAGCAGCGAGACCGTGTACTCCTCGCCGGCGATCCAGCGCTCGGCGATCACGTCCCGGTCGTAGCGGGCCGCCGCATCACGGGCGGCAACCAGTTCGGCCTCGGTGGTGACCCGGCTCATGCCGATGCTCGACCCCTCACGCGCCGGCTTGACGATCAGCGGCGTCCCCAGGGCAGCGATGACATCCGCCGCGGGTGTCTCCGGGCGTAGCTCCATGTACTCGGGCGTGGGCAACCCGGCGCCCCGCCACACCTGCTTGGTGCGCAGCTTGTCCATGCCCAGGGCCGACCCCAGCACACCGCTACCGGTGTAGGGCAGCCCGAGCAGCTCCAGGCCGGCCTGAATCACGCCGTCCTCGCCGCCACGCCCATGCAGGGCGATGAAAGCGCGGTCATAGCCGCCATCCTCCAGCACCTGGAGCACGTCACGGCCGGCGTCCACGCTGTAGGCGTCCACACCGCGCGCCTGCAGGCCGGCGAGCACCGCCCGGCCGCTACGCAGGGAGATCTCGCGCTCGGCGGACCAGCCGCCCATGAGCACGGCTACCCGGCCGAATATCGCTGGCGTGGTCACCGAATGCTCAGTCATCCGCCGTCCTCCGTGCTTCCCCGACGATGCGCACTTCCGCCTCAAGGCCGACACCGAACCGCTCGGCGATGGCGTCGCGCACGGCCCCGACCAGTTCCTCGATGTCTGCGGCGGTGGCATCGCCTTCGTTGATAATGAAATTCGCATGTTTGTCCGAGACCACTGCGCCGCCCCGCCGGGCGCCCTTCAGCCCTGCGGCCTCGATCAGCCGCGCGGCATGGTCGCCTTCCGGATTGCGGAACACGGAACCACAGCTCGGTTTGCCGATGGGCTGCGATGCGGCCCGCTGGGCCAGCAGCTCGCGGATGCGCTGCATTGCCGCGTCACCATCCCCGGCCTGCAATGCCAGCGTGCAGCTGAGAAACCACTCCTCTGCCGGCGCCTCCACGCTGCGGTACCCGACGCTGTACTCCCCGGGGCTGCGCCGCCGAACCTCGCCGCCCCGCGTCATGGTCTCCACCGTCTCCACCACCTCCCAGGTCTCGCCGCCGAATGCTCCGGCGTTCATGGCCAGGGCGCCTCCCATGGTTCCCGGGATGCCGGCGAGGAACTCGGCCCCCACCAGGTTCTGCCGTGCCGCGAAGCGCGCCACCTTGGCGCAGGCCACGCCGCAGTCCGCATGCACGCGGGTCGCGTCCAGCTGGCGGAGTTCGTCGACACCGCCCTGCAGAAAGATCACCGTCCCGCGGAGGCCGCCATCGCGCACCAGCAGATTGCTGCCCAGTCCGCACCAGAACACCGGCTCATCCTCGGGCAGGCTGCGCAGGAAGGTGATCAGGTCGTCCCGGTCCGCGGGGCGGTAGAAGCGATCCGCCGGACCACCCACCCGCCAGGTGGTGTGCCGGGCCATGGGCTCCTGCAGCCGCAGCTCGCCGCGATGCTCGAGCGCTTCGGCCATCACGCCTCACCTCCTGTCAGCCGCTCCTTGAGCATGCCCGCGGCACCACCGATGCTGCCGGCACCAAGGGTGAGCAGGATGTCGCCGTCCCGGAGCACACCGGGCAGGGTCTCAACCAGCTCCTCGACGGACTCCACGAACACCGGGTTGACCTGCCCGCGCGCGCGGATGGCCGCACACAGGGCACGGGCGTCGGCGCCCGCGACAGGCTCTTCACCGGCAGCATGGACCTGGGAGACCAGCAGCCCGTCGACGCCGGCCAGCACCCGCGAGAAGTCATCGAACAGGTCCCGCGTGCGGCTGTAGCGGTGCGGCTGAAACGCAACCACCAGGCGCCGCTCCGGCCACCCGGACCGCACCGCCTCAAGCACCGCACGGATCTCGCTGGGATGGTGACCGTAGTCATCCACCACCAGGGCGTGCCCGCCGTCGCCCAAGGGCAGCTCTCCGTAACTCTGGAACCGCCGGCCGATGCCCTGGAACTCGCCCAGCGCCCGCACGATGGCGTCGTGGTCGACGCCCAGCTCGTCGGCAATGGCAATGGCCGCCAGGGCATTGAGCACGTTGTGGCGGCCCGGCAGGTTGAGCCCGATGCGCAGTGGCTCGGGGTCGCCGTTGAGGCGCACGCTGAAATAGGTGCGCGCGCCTTCCTGGACGATGTCGAACGCCTGCAGGTCCGCGCCCTCGGTGACCCCGTAGGTGCGCACCGGGCGCGTGAGCTCCGGCATCAGGCCGGCAACCTCGTCGTCATCCAGGCACAGGACGGCGAGACCGTAGAACGGAATGTGGTGCAGAAACTCCAGGAACGTCTGGCGCAGGCGCTGGAAATCGCCGCCGTAGGTGCCCAGGTGGTCGGCGTCGATGTTGGTCACTGCCGCGATCATCGGCTGCAGGTAGAGGAACGACGCATCGCTCTCGTCCGCCTCCGCCACCAGGAACTGACTATCGCCCAGTCTGGCGTTGGCCCCGGCACTGGTCAGCCGCCCACCGATGACGAACGTGGGGTCCAGCCCCCCTTCCGCGAGCACGCTTGCCACCAGGCTGGTGGTCGTGGTCTTGCCGTGTGTGCCGGCCACGGCCACGCCGTAACGGAACCGCATCAGCTCGGCGAGCATCTCCGCGCGCGGCACCACGGGAATGCGCCGCGCGCGCGCGGCCTGCAGCTCGGGGTTGTCCGCGCCCACGGCGCTGGAGACCACGACCGCATCCGCCCCGGCCACATTGGCCTCGGCGTGGCCGATGGTCACCTGCACGCCCAGGGATCCCAGACGCCGGGTCACCGGATTCTCGCGCAGGTCGCTGCCGGTGACGGCGTAACCGAGATTGCACAGCACCTCGGCGATGCCACTCATCCCGGCGCCGCCGACCCCGACGAAGTGGATCTGCCGCACCCGGCCCATGGTGCCCGGACGGGTGTGATCCCAGCTCGGTTCGGGACGATGATCGCTCATCGGGCTACCTCCAGACACCGTTCAGCCACGGTTTCAGCGGCATCGGGCCGCGCCAGTCCGCGTGCGGCCTGCCCCATGTCGATGAGTCGGGCGCGGTCTCCCGCAACAGTGCGGAAAAACGCGGCCAGGCGCTCCGCCGTAAGCTCGGACTGCGGCATCAGCTCGGCCGCACCACACTCCGCCAGCTGCATGGCGTTGGCGGTCTGATGGTCATCCACCGCGTGGGGAAGCGGCACGAGGACCGATGCCACACCGGCGATGGACAATTCACTGACGGTGAGCGCGCCGGCACGGCAGACCACCAGGTCGGCGTCGCCATAGGCCGCGGCCATATCGCCGATGAAGGGCGTCACCTCGGCCCTGAGACCAAGCCCTTCATACTCACTGCGTGCCAGCGCAATGGTGGCCTCGCCCGCCTGGTGAACGACCGCCGGCCGCTCCGCCTCCGGCATCAGCGCCAGCGCCTGTGGCACGACCTCGTTCAGTACCTTGGCTCCCAGGCTCCCGCCCACCACGAGCAGCCGCCACGGTTCGCGCCCCTGGGAGCGCTGCTCCGGCGGCGGCAACCGCAGAATGGCGCCGCGCACCGGGTTACCCGTGACCTCTGCCCGATCACCGGAGAACGCTCCGGGGAACCCGGCCAGCACCCGGCGCGCCAGCCGCGCCAGCAGGCGATTGGTCAGGCCGGCGACGGCATTCTGTTCGTGGATGACCAGCGGACAGCGCAGCAACCAGGCCGCCAGCCCCCCTGGCCCGGCCACGTAACCGCCCATGCCCAGTACGGCCCGGGGCCGGTGACGGCGCACCACGCTCGCCGCCTGCAGCACCGCGCGCAGCACCCGCAGCGGGGCCAGCATCCAGCCGAGGGCGCCGTTGCCCCGAAGCCCCTGGACAGTCAGCCACTCCAGCACCAGCCCCGCTTCCGGCACCACCCGGGACTCGAGGCCACGGCGGGTACCGAGCCAGATCACCGGCACCCCCCGCGCCCGCAGGGCGTCGGCGACCGCCAGGGCCGGGAAAACGTGCCCCCCGGTACCGCCGGCCATGATCAGAACGGGCGCCTCGGTCGCGGTCTGGGTCATGACGACCTCCCCGGACGCGCTGTCCGCTTGGCCATGCGGCGCTCGTAATCCA
This sequence comes from Aquisalimonas asiatica, assembly GCF_900110585.1. Taxonomy (NCBI): domain Bacteria; kingdom Pseudomonadati; phylum Pseudomonadota; class Gammaproteobacteria; order Chromatiales; family Ectothiorhodospiraceae; genus Aquisalimonas; species Aquisalimonas asiatica. Next base: position 621,314 of record NZ_FOEG01000002.1, read on the forward strand.
CCCGCAGAACCACGGCCAGGGCGACGCCCGTGGTGAGCAGACTGCTGCCGCCATAGCTCATGAGGGGCAGCGTCAGGCCCTTGGTGGGCAGTAGTCCCATGTTCACACCGATATTGATGAAGCTCTGCAGCCCCAGCCAGAAACCGACCGCGAAGCAGAGGTAGCCTCCGAACGGCTGGTTGGCGCGGATGGCCGCGGCTCCAATGGAGAGAATCCGCCAGACGATCCACGAGTACAGCACCAGGACCAGCACGACCCCCACCAGACCGAGCTCCTCGGCCAGCACGGCGAAGACGAAGTCGGTGTGCGCCTCCGGCAGGTAGAAGAGCTTCTGCACACTGGCGCCCAGCCCAACGCCGAACCACTCGCCCCGGCCAATGGCAATCAGCGACTGGGTCAGCTGGAAGCCGGTGTTGAACGGATCGGCCCAGGGGTCGATGAAAGCCATGAGCCGGGTGATCCGGTAAGGCGACGTGACGATCAGCATCCAGGCCGCGCCCCCGGCACAGGACGCCAGCACCAGGAAACGCCAGAGAGGCACACCGGCCAGGAACAGCAGCCCCAGCCCGGTCGCGCCCAGCACCAGGGCGCCGCCGAAGTCCGGCTGCATCAGCAACAGCAGCCCACTGGCGCCAAGCAGCACGATCGGAATGAGAAAGCCCTGCATGGAGCCCCGCACCCGGTCGCCCCGACGCACCAGATAGGCGGCGAGGTAGAACAGAATGCCGAACTTGGCCACCTCGGACACCTGCAGGTGGAAGATGCCCACGGGAATCCAGCGGGTCGCACCATTCACCTCGCGCCCCACCCCCGGGACCAGCACCAGAACCAGCAGAAGCATGGCCAGCAACAGGAGCAGACCACTGGCCTGATACCAGCTGTTTACAGGCACCTGCAACGCCATCCAGCTGGCAGCCAGTGTCAGCCCGAGGAACAACAGCTGCCGGTTGAGATAGTAGAACGGCGACCCGAACTGGCTCTCCGCAAGCGACACGGATGCAGAGGTTACCGCGACGATACCCAGCGTCACGGCGGCGGCGATCGCCAGCAGCAGGCGCTGGTCGAGATTCGGCCACAGCGCAGTGGCGCGGCGGGCCTCGGTGGCGACGGCGTTGAGCACGGGAACGCTCATCCGGTTACCCTCCCCACCGCTTCGGCGAACGCACGGCCCCGTTCCTGGTAGCCGCTGAACTGATCAAAACTCGCGCAGGCCGGCGCCAGCAGGACCGTGTCGCCGGCCCGGGCGGTGTCCGCGGCGGCGGCGACGGCCTCGTCCATGCCGGCAACCCGTTGCACCGGCACGCTATCCCCCAGCGCCCGCGCAATCAGCGAGGCATCTTCGCCGAACAGAACCACGCCGCGGGCCTTGTCCCTGAGCGCCTCCGCCAGAGGCGCAAAGTCCGCGCCCTTGCCCTGGCCACCGGCGATCAGCACCAGTGGCCCGTCGAGCCCCTGGATCGCGGCGATGGCCGCGCCGACGTTGGTGGCCTTGGAGTCATTGATCCAGCGCACGCCGTCATGATCGGCCAGCCACTCCATCCGGTGCGGCAGACCCCGGAACCGGCGCAGGACATTGACGCAGTCCTGGGACGGCAGCCCCACCGACTCCGCCAGGGCCAGGGCCGCCAGGGCGTTCAGTTGATTGTGCCGGCCCTGAAGGGCCAGTTCGGCCACCGGCAGAATGAGGTCCCGGTCCCGGGCCAGCCACTCACAGCCCTGCTCCGTGAGAATCCCGTATCCTCCCGGGGCGGGCGCACCAAGGCTGAAGGAACGCACTGCACGGCGCCGCCGGCTCATGGCAGCGACACGCGGATCGTCGCGGTTGACGACCATGATGCCGTCACCCGCGTAGATGCCCGACTTGATCGCCGCATACGCATCGATGTCCCCATGGCGGTCCATGTGATCGGCGCTGACGTTGAGCACTACCGCAGCGGCGGGCCGCAAGGAGTAGGTGGTCTCCAGCTGGAAACTGGATAGTTCCAGCACGTAGAGGTCCGGCTCCGGGTCGGTCAGCAGATCCAGCGCCGGAGTCCCGAGATTGCCGCCGACACCGGCGCGCTTGCCGGCTTCCGCGGCCATCTCGCCCACCAGGGTGGTGACCGTGCTCTTGCCGTTCGATCCGGTGATGGCCACAACCGGTGCCCGGGCATGCCGGGCGAACAGCTCGATCTCGCTGATCACCGGAACGCCGCACAGGCGCGCCTGACGCAGAGCCTGCTCGTCCAGGGAAACACCGGGGCTCACCACGATCTCCTGGGCATCGGCAAGCATGGCGGCGTCGAACCCGCCCACCTGCAGCGGAATGCCCCGATCCAGTTCCTGAACGGTCGCCAGCCCCGGCGGCCGCTGGCGACTGTCGGTGGCCGCCACCGCAACACCACGCGCATGCAGAAAGCGCACACAGGCCTCGCCCGTCCGGCCCAGGCCGACAACCACTGTTCTCTGCGCACTTGTTGCCATGGCTTGTTGCATTTACCTGATCTTCAGTGAAGCGAGGCCGATCAGAACCAGAATCACGGTAATGATCCAGAACCGAACAATGACCCGGGGCTCGGGCCAACCCTTGAGTTCAAAATGGTGGTGCAGCGGCGCCATGCGAAACACGCGGCGACCGGTGAGCTTGAACGAGGCGACCTGGATCATCACGGAGATGGTCTCCATGACGAACACGCCCGCCATGATGAACAGCACGATCTCCTGCCGCGTGACCACGGCGACGATCCCCAGCGCCGCACCCAGTGCCAGCGCGCCCACATCGCCCATGAACACCTGGGCCGGATAGGCGTTGAACCAGAGAAACCCCAGCCCGGCACCCACCAGCGCGCCACAGAAGATCACCACCTCGCCGACACCCGGGACGAAGGGAATGCCCAGGTAGTCCGCGAACTGGAAGTGGCCGGAAGCGTAGGCGAACACGCCCAGGGCACCACCAACGAGGACGGCCGGGTTGATGGCCAGGCCGTCGAGTCCGTCGGTGAGGTTGACCGCGTTACTGGCCCCCACCACCACCAGGTAGGCCAGCGGAATGAAGAGCCAGCCGAGCTGCCAGCTCACATCCTTGACGAAGGGCAGGATCAGCTCGGTCTCCACCGTGTTCTGGGCGGACAGGAACAGCGCCGCGGCGGCGGCCACTCCGACCACCGACTGCCAGAAATACTTCTGCCGCGCCGGCAGCCCGCGGCTGTTGCCGTAACGCAGCTTGAGGTAGTCGTCCACACCGCCGATGACGCCAAAGGCCAGCGTGGTCATGAGGACGATCCACACATAGCGGTTGGTCAGGTCGGACCACAGCAGGGTCGACGCGGCAATGGCCACCAGAATCATGGCGCCGCCCATGGTGGGCGTACCGGCCTTGGACAGGTGGGACTCGGGGCCGTCGTCGCGGACCTGCTGCCCGATCTGGTGCTGGCCGAGCCGCCGGATGACGTAGGGCCCGACAATGAACGAGATCACCAGCGCGGTCAGCACGCCCATGATGGCGCGCAGGGTGATGTACTGGAACACCCTGAACCCGCTGTAGAACTCTTCAAGAAACTCGAACAAATGAAACAGCATGTCACCCGTCTCCGTCGGCCGTTTCCGGCTCTTCTAGTGCCCGCACCACCGCTTCCATCCCCATGCTCCGGGATCCCTTGATCAGCACCGTGACCCCACCGGTCAGTGCCTGCCTGGCGCTCGCAACCAGGGCGTCCCGATCCCGGAAATGCTCTGCTCCCGTGCCGAATGCCTCCACCGCGGCGGCACTGAGCGGCCCCACAGCGAGCAGTCGTGTCACGCCGGCGGCCAGTGCCTGGCGCCCCGCTTCCGCGTGCAGCTGCTCCGCATCGGGTCCCAGCTCCCCCATGTCCCCGAGAATCAGCCAGCGCGGTGCGTCCGCTTCGGCAAGCACGTCGAGTCCGGCCGCCAGCGAGGCCGGGTTGGCGTTGTAGGTGTCGTCCAGCAGCTCGCTCCCGGCCCGTCCGGCCCGGCGGGTCAGGCGACCAGCCGCAGGCCGGAAGCCCTGCAGCCCGTCGCGAATGGCTTCCGGCGCAATTCCCAGGGCGTGTGCGGCGGCCGCAGCGGCCATGGCATTGGCCAGGTTGTGCCGGCCGGGCACGGGCAGCGCCAGATCAAGGCAACGGCCACCAACGGTCATGGTGATGGTGCCGCCATGGCGCGCGGCCGTGACGTCCGCGTCACCCTCGAGCCCGAAGGTCACCACCCGCCGTTCCCCGGCCAGTTCCCGCCACAGGGGCGCGTAGTGGTCATCGGCATTGATCACCGCAACTGCCCCGGCAGGCAGATCCCGGAACAGTTCGCCCTTGGCCCGCGCCACGCCGTCAAGGCTGCCGAACCCCTCCAGGTGGGACGGGCCCGCGTTGGTCACCACGCCCACGTCCGGCTCGACCATGGCGGTCAGCCGCGCAATCTCCCCGGCATGGTTCGCGCCCATCTCGATCACGGCCAGCGCATGGGCATCGTTGAGCCGGAACAGGGTCAACGGCACGCCGATTTCGTTGTTGAGATTGCCCTGGGTGAACAGCGTCGGGGCGCGCAGCGCGAGAATGCTGGTGAGCATCTCCTTGACGGTGGTCTTGCCATTACTGCCCGTCACTGCTGCCACCCGTGCGGTGGAGCAGCGCCGCCACAGTGTCGCCAGCTCGCCGAGGGCACGCAGCGTGTCGGCGACCACCAGACAGGGCCCGGAGAGACCCTCCGGTCGCGCCACCATCGCCGCGGCTGCGCCCTGGTCCAGCGCCTGCTGGGCGAAACCGTGGCCATCGAAGCGCTCGCCCTCAAGGGCCACGAACAGCGCCCCTTCGGGCACGTTCCGGCTGTCTGTGGTGACGCCGGAGAAGGTCACCGACGGTCCGACGCACCGGGCCCGGAGCGGCTCCACCAGGTCATTGAGGGCAAAACGGATCATGCGCCCCCTCCTGCCTGGATGTGCCGGGCGGTTTCGCGGTCACTGAAGTGATGCCGGCCGGTGGCGGTCAACTGGTCCGTTTCGTGCCCCTTGCCGGCAATCAGGACCACGTCACCCGGTCCGGCCTCCCGCAGGGCGGTCGCAATGGCCTCGCCACGGTCGCGGATAATCCGTGCCGCGCCAGGGTGGCGCAAGCCGTTGCTGATCGCCGACACAATGGCGTCCGGATCCTCGCCGCGGGGGTTGTCATCGGTAATGACGAGCTGGTCCGCGAGTCGCTCGGCAGCGGCGGCCATCAGTGGGCGTTTGCCGGTGTCGCGATCACCGCCACAGCCGAACACGCACCACAGCCGTCCCTGCAGATGCTCCCGCAATGCCGCCAGCGCCGCCTGCAGGGCGCCCGGCGTGTGGGCGTAGTCCACCACGGCCAGCGGGCCATGGGCGCGGGGGAAGGGTTCCATGCGCCCGGGCACGGAACAGACTCCTGCCAGCGCCGCCTCGATCCGGGCCGCCTCGTAACCACGCCCCACCAGTGTCCCGATCACCGCCAGCAGGTTGGCGCCATTGAACCGGCCCAGCAGCGGCACATCCAGGTCGATACGCCCCACGGGCGTCACCACCGTCATGCGCAGCCCGTCGGGGTGCGGTTTGAGGGATGTGCAGATGATCTCGGCACTGGCGTTGGCGTCCATGGAGTAGCCGATAACCTGTACCGGCGCGTCCGCCAGCTCGCGGCCAACGCGCATGCCCAGGGCATCATCAAGGTTGAGGACGGCCAGCCGGAGCCCCTGCGACTGGAACAGGCGCCGCTTGGCATCGGCATACGCTTCCGCGGTGCCGTGATAATCCAGGTGGTCGCGGCCCAGGTTGGTGAGCACGGCCGTATCGAACACCACGCCACCAACACGGTGCTGGACCAGCGCGTGGGATGATACCTCCATGGCCACGTGGGACGCGCCGCGGTCCAGCAGCTCGCGCAGCAACGCCTGGGTGGCCGCCGCGTCCGGGGTGGTCATGCCGGTATCGACAAGCGCTTCCGGGAAGCCGTATCCCAGCGTCCCCAGCAAGCCGCAGGGCTCGCCGGCCCGCTGCAGCGCACCGGCGAGGAACTGGGTCACGGATGTCTTGCCGTCGGTCCCGGTCACGCCAATGCAGCACAGCTGCGATGCGGGCTCGCCGTGCACACGTGCAGCAATCTCGCCCAGCCGGGCGTCCAGTGCCGGCACGGGGACCAGCGGCACGCCGGCATCGGCACACGCCCGGATCGCCGCGTCCGCATCATCGCGGGTCGCCGGATCGTAGAGCACCGCCGCGGGTGTCTGTTGCAGGGCAGCGTCCAGATGGTCGAGGCCGTGGCCGCGCGCACCACGCAGCGCCGCGAAGACGAACCCACGCTCGACCCGCCGGCTGTCCACGGTAATCCCCCGGACGGCGCTACCGGACACCGGCGGGACGCCCTCCACACCAGCGAGCACGCCATCCAGTGTGGCGGTGGCGGCCTGTTCGGGGGCGGCACTCATTGTGACTCCTCGCCCATGGCCGTCAGCGGGGTGGGCACCAGCTCGCTGTCGAGCCCGTCCGGTGCGATGTTGAGCAGCCGCAATGCGCCACCCATCACCTCGGCGAACACGGGAGCGGCGACCTGGCCGCCGTAGTAGGCATCGCCCGAGGGCTCATCGAGCATGACGACCATCACCAGCTCCGGGTCGCTGGCCGGAGCCATGCCGGCGAACCACGCCACATAGCGGTCATCGGCGTACCCGCCGGCCATGGACTTGCGCACGGTGCCGGTCTTGCCGGCGACCCGGTAGGCCGGAATGCTGGCCCGGGTTGCCGTGCCACCCGGGAGGACGGCCTGTTCGAGCATGTCACGCACGACCGAGGCGGTGCCTGGTGTCATCACCCGCTCGTAATACTCGGCCTCGTCCTGGCGCACGAACGACGGCATTGGCATGCGGCCATCGCTGGCGATCGCCGCATAGGCGCGGGCGAGCTGCATCGGCGTCGACGACAGCCCGTAACCGAAGGCGAGGGTCGCGCGTTCCACGTCGCTGCGCGGCGGCATGTCCGCCAGACGTCCCGAGCTCTCGCCCGGGAACCCGGCACCGCTGCGCTGCCCGAAGCCGGCGCGGTCCAGCATGCGCCAGAGCTCATCATTCTCCATGTCCAGCGCCAGCTTGGCGGCACCGATGTTGCTGGACTTGCTCAGGACCGTGGACACATCGATGCGGCCATAGTCCCGGAGGTCATAGATGCCATGGTTGCCAACACGCATGTAACCGGGCTCGGTATCAAACTCGGTCTCCGGGGTCGCGATGCCGGCATCAAGCGCGGCGGCCACGGTAAACGGCTTGATGGTGGACCCCGGCTCGTAGGCGTCCACAACCGCGGAATTGCGATGACTGCCCGGCTCCATGGCACGGCGATTGTTCGGGTTGAATGCAGGCTGGTTGACCATCGCGAGAATCTCGCCGGTCTTCGGGCTCATGAGCACCAGGGAGCCACCATCGGCATCATGGGTATTCACGGCCTGCTTGAACTCGCGGTAGGCCAGGTACTGCAGACGCCGGTCAATGCTGAGACGCAGATCCCGACCGGGACGCGGCTCGCGGAGCTGTTCCACGTCCTCGATGATACGCCCGCGCTGATCCTGCAGCACGCGCTTGCGCCCGGGTTCGCCGCGCAACCACCCCTCGTAACTGAGCTCCAGACCCTCCAGCCCGACATCATCCACATCGGTGAAGCCGAGCAGCTGGCCGGTCACTTCCCCCGCCGGATAGAAACGCCGGTATTCGCGGCGCACGGCAACACCGGGCAGGTCCAGCGCCATGACCTCGTCGGCGCGGTGCGGCGGAACATGCCGGCGCAGGTACACGAACTGGCGATCGCTGCGCTCGCGCAGCCTTTGCGCCAGGCGGGACGGGTCGAGATCCAGCGCCTCGGCCAGCTCCGGGAGCCGGTCCGCCGCCTCGAGCAGATTCTTCGGGTGCGCCCAGATGGAATCCACCGGCGTGCTGATGGCAAGCGGCTCGCCGGTGCGGTCGGTCAGCATGCCGCGGTGGGCGGGGTCGGAGATCACGCGCAGGTGACGTGCATCACCCTGGTGCTGGAGAAAGTCCTTGCGCACCACCTGCAGGTCGACCGCCCGCCAGAAGGCACTGCCGGCCAGCAACGCAAACACCACCAGCACGGCGACATAACGCCAGTGCGGTGGTTGGTACGTTTGCCTGGCCGTGTTATTGACCACCCGCAACTCCTTCACGCTCGTATTCGGTCACCGGCTCTGCTCCCGGCCGGTGCGCCGCAGAATGATGACGTCATCCGCGCCGGGCATGACCATGTCCAACTCTTCCCGTGCCAGTTGCTCGACACGGCCGTGTGTCGCCCAGGCGCCCTGTTCCAGGCGCAACATGCCCCATTCCGCATCCAGGGCATCTCGTTCGCGGTTGAGCTCCTGCACCTCGGCGAACAGCAGCCGGCTCTGGTGCTGGCTGTAGATCACCAGCACGGCCGAGGCGGCCGTCGCCGCGGCGAGCAACAACGCGCACAGCACCGAGCCGTTCACGGCAACCGCTCCGCAACGCGCATGACGGCACTCCGCGCCCGCGGGTTCGCGCGTGTCTCGTCTTCCGAGGCACGCACCACCTTGCCGACGGGCTTGAGGCGCGCCCTGAGCCCTTCCGGCACGATGGGGATCTCCGGCGGCAGATCCCGCTGCTCGCCGGCTCCACGGATGAAACGCTTGACGATCCGGTCCTCCAGCGAATGGAAGCTGATCACCACGAGCCGCCCACCGGGGGCGAGCCGGTCACAGACCGTCTCGAGCAGCGCCTCCAGGTCGTCAAGCTCCCCGTTGACCGCAATGCGGACGGCCTGAAACGTCCGTGTCGCAGGGTGTTTGTGACGGTCCGGATAGGGGACGGCCTCGCTCACCAGGGACGCGAACGCGGCGGTCGTCGCCGGCAGTTCGCCTGCCTCCCGCGCCCGGACCACTGCACGGGCAATGCGCTTGGCGAAGCGCTCTTCCCCGTATACACGCAGCACGCGGACCAGCTCCCGCTCGTCCACCGACGCCAGCCAGTCGCGGGCGGTGGGGCCGCGGCTGGTGTCCATGCGCATGTCCAGCGGCCCTTCGTGCAGGAAGCTGAAGCCCCGCGCCGGATCATCCAGCTGCGGCGACGACACGCCCAGGTCCAGTAGAATGCCGTCCACGGTGTCGACACCGTCGGCGTCCAGCACATCGGCCATCTCGGCGAACCGCCCGTGATGCACCCGCAAACGGGCATCACCGCCAAAACGGTCGCGGGCAGCCGCTACTGCCTGCGGATCACGATCCAGGGCCCAGAGGCGGCCGTCGGGGCCGAGGCGCTCCAGCACCGCGGCGGCGTGACCGCCGCGACCGAAGGTTCCGTCGACATACAGACCGCTCTGCCGCACGTTGAGCGCCTCCACTGCTTCGGCCAGCAGCACCGGCCGGTGTTCGTGTTCAGCAGCCATGGCTCAGCGCGGATCACAGAGAGAGCTGCTGGAGCTCTTCCGGCATCCCCTCCTTGTCCGCAGCCGCCGACAGCCACGTGTCGAACTGTTCATTCCAGGCGTTCTCATCCCAAAGTTCGAACCGCTTGCCCTGGCCAACCAGGACCACGTGCTTCTCCAGCCCGGCGAACTCGCGCAGCGGGGGCGGCAGCAGAATGCGTCCACTGCCGTCCAGCTGGGCCTCGGTGGCATAGCCGAGATAGAGCCGCTGCAGGGATCGCGCATGCGCGTTCTGCGTGGGCAGGGCCATGAGCTTGTTCTCGACCTCTTCCCACTCGGGCAACGGGTAGACCAGCAGACACCGCTCGGGATCCGCAGTCACCACGACCTCACCCTCGCAGAAGCTCATGAGCCGGTCGCGAAAGCGACTGGGAAAGCTCATGCGCCCCTTCGTATCGAGGTTGAGATTGGAAACCCCCCGGACCCGAAACACGTTATCCCCCGAGACCCCCTTTTGATCCATTTTGTGCCACTTCATCCCACTTCGCCACACTATAGGGAGCGCGTCTCCCACGTGTCAAGCTAAAGAGAGCGATTCTTTCTTGTGAGACAATGACTTAAGAAACACACCGTGTCGCCGCTGAACGACGATTCGAGCGCGAAAGGAACAATCAGAAAATCAGCGTGTTACCCGACTCTGGAGAGAACCGCGGAAAAGAAGCGCCATTAAATGGCGACATGCACGGGAATAACGAGGAAAAAGCGCCTGAGCAGGCTGCATGGAAGCACCCGGGCGCCCGCCGGGTCGGCAGGCGCCCGGCGCCGGGAATGGGAAAGGAGTCGGCCGATAAGCCGGGTTCTGTCAGTGGACAGTCATTCCTCTGGGACGCGCGTCACCGCACGCCTCAAGCGACCTACCCGGGAGCGGTGCGGGCCACACCATCGCCCCCCTATTTGGTCTTGCTCCGGGTGGGGTTTGCCGTGCCACGACGTGTTACCACGCGCGCGGTGCGCTCTTACCGCACCGTTTCACCCTTGCCTGTGCCCGCGAAGGGCCATCGGCGGTCTGCTCTCTGCTGCACTTTCCGTAGGCTCGCGCCTCCCAGGCGTTACCTGGCACCCTGCCCTGTGGAGCCCGGACTTTCCTCCGCCAGCTGTTGGCTGGCAGCGACTGTCTGGCCAACTCCGGCTCCGATGGTACCACGCCCGTGGCGGGTTCAGTGATCACGCAGCGCGAGCGCACGCTGGTAGAGCGCATTACGGGGCACCCCGAGAATACCGGAGGCGACGGCCGCCGCTTTCTTGACCGGCAGCTCGGCCAGCAGGAGCCCCAGAACCCGATCCTGCTCGGCCTGGTCAACATCCGCGTCCGGCGCACCCTCGACCACCAGCACGAACTCGCCGCGACGCTGGTTGTCATCCGCCTGCAGCCAGCCGAGCAGTTCGCCGAGCGGCAAAGACTGTACCGTCTCGAATGCCTTGGTGAGCTCCCGGGCGATCACACCCTGCCGCTCCGCCCCGAACACCGCCACCAGATCCCGGAGCGCCCCCTCGATACGATGGGACGACTCCAGCAGGACCAGCGTGCGCGGCTCCTGTCGCAGCCCTTCCAGCACCCGCCGACGCGGGCCGGCCCGGGCCGGCAGAAACCCCTCGAAACAGAACCGGTCGGTGGGCAGGCCGGAGACCGACAGCGCAGCAATGGGGCTGGAGGCGCCGGGCACCGGCACGACCCGGATGCCGGCCCGGTGCGCCGCACGCACCACGCGAAACCCGGGATCACTGATCAGCGGCGTACCCGCATCACTGATCAACGCGATGTGCTCGCCCGCCTGCAGCCGGTTCATCAAGGTATCAACGCGCTCGTCCTCATTGTGCTCGTGCAGGCTGAGCAGACGCGCGCGAACACCGAAATGGGCGAGCAGTCGCCCGCTGTGACGCGTGTCCTCGGCGGCCACGATATCCACTTCACCGAGGACATCGACGGCCCGCGGCGTCATGTCCCTGAGATTCCCCATGGGCGTCGCGACCACATACAAGGTGCCCGGTTGCGGCGACACATTCCCCCCTGTCAGCGTTGCTGATAGACTCGAAGACCCTGCAGTACAACAGCTTTCGGCCGCGTGCGCGGCAGGGTTGAGACTGCGATCGTGGCGACTCCGGCACGGACCGCCAACCGCGATTTTCCACCCGATAGTGACGGATCATCCATGCAGATGCACGACCAGTTTCCGCGGTGGACAGCCCGCGTCGCCATGATCCTGCTACTGGCGATGCTCACCGCCTGCGCACCCCGGCCCGACGAGCCGGACCGCCACCCGGCCGTGGAGACCGCCGAGGACGCCCTGTCCCGTGGCGATTTCGACACCGCCGTGGCGTCTTTCCTGGAGGCGGCGGAAGCGGAGGAGTCTCCGCTGCGCGAAGAGTACACCCTGATGGCGGCAGCCGCCCTGGTGGATTCCGGCGAGCCGGGACGCGGTGAACGCATGGCCGAGGACGTGCCCATCACGGAAGACACGCCGGATGCCATCATCGATTTCCGCAACGTGGTCCTGGCACGGGCTGCCATGGCGGACGGCGACTACGACCGCAGCCTTGAGCTCGTGGACGAACGCCTGCCCAGCGAAACCGGGCGTGCGGCGGACCTGGTGGAGGTCCGTGCCGACGCTCTGTACCGCGTCGGGCGGCTGCTCGAGAGCGCCGAGACACGCGCCGGGCTGGAGGAACTCCTGCCGGAGGGTGACCGCCTTGACCGCAATCGCGACCGCCTGCAACAGGCGCTCGCTGAAGTCCCCATGCGGCGCCTGCGCGAGACCATGCCGCCTGCACCGGATGTCTATGGCGGCTGGCTGGAGCTGACGTTCCTGGTGCGCAACTACCGGCTGGACCCGACCCGCATGGAAGAGGCGGTGGAGCTCTGGCGGGAACGCTTCCCGGATCACCCGGCAGCGGAGACCATCGCCGACGACATCATGGCCCGCTACCGGGATGAAGTCCTGCGGCCGGAGCGGGTCGACCTGCTGCTGCCACTGTCCGGCTCCCTTGCCGACTCCGGCCGCGCCGTCCGGGATGGCTTTCTCGCCGCACGGCTGGAGCAGGGCGACGAGGGGCCGGACGTCCGGGTGCATGACATCGGCGACGACGGTGACGACCCCTGGGCCGCCTACATGAACGCCGTCCAGGGCGGCTCGGACCTGGTCATCGGCCCCCTGACCCGCCCGGCGGTGTCCGTGTTTGCAGGGAACCGGTCGCTGCCCGTGCCCATGCTGGCGCTGAACAGCGCGGGGGATCGCGATGAACTGCCCGGAAACCTCTTCCGTTTCGGTCTGCTACCGGAACACGAGGCCCGTCAGGCCGCCAGACACGCCCTCGCTGGCGGGCAGCGGCATGCCGTGATGCTGGTGCCCTCCAACGACTGGGGGCGCCGGGTTGCCAACGCCTTCGCGGAGGAGTTCGAAGACAACGGCGGCACCGTGCTCGCCCATGAGCGCTACGATAGCGACCGCACCGATTTCTCACTGCCCATTCGGCGGATGCTCGCCCTGGACGAGAGCAGCCAGCGCCAGCGGCGGCTGCAGCAGACCATTAGCCGCTCGGTGGAGTTCGAGCCACGGCGACGGATGGATGTGGACGTCATCTTCATGGGCGCATTCCCCCGCCAGGCGAGGCTGATCCGGCCCCAGCTGCGTTTCCACCACGCACTGGATCTCCCGGTCATGGCCACATCCCACGCCTGGGGTGGCCGTGACGATGTGGCCGCCGACCGTGACATGGCCGGCGTGGTTTTCTTCGACATGCCGTGGATGCTCGGTGAGGGTGACCGCCTGGCACCGACACGCACCTCGCTGGTCACGGCGTGGGACGGACGTGTCCAGCAGCATGCGCCGCTGTATGCACTGGGCGCCGATGCCCACCGCCTGATTCCCTACCTGGCCACCATGCGCAACAACGAAGGCGAGCGCCTCGAGGGCGCCACGGGGCTGCTGCGGATCAGTGATGGAGGCGAGGTGCAGCGCGAAGTCATGCCGGCCCGCTTCCACCGCGGCCGCGTGGAGAGGCTGGAGCTGGAAGAGGACGACGCCCCCCGGCTACCGGGGCTGGACACCGTCGGTGAAGACGACGCCAACGGCGCCGGCGTGCCGGCCGAGACCGATGGGATCGATGCCCGCGACGGGCTGGACGAACTGGACGAGTTCGACGAGTGACGGATTCAAGCCGCAGGGAGAGCGGCCAGACCGCCGAGGAGGCCGCCCGCCGCCACCTGGAAGCGCACGGGCTGCGCCTGCTGGACCGCAACGCCCACGCCCGTCGCGGGGAGATCGACCTGATCATGGAGGACGGCGACGTCCTCGTGTTCGTGGAGGTGCGCTACCGCGCGGACGCAACCCACGGGAGCGCGCTCGAGAGTATCGGCGCAACCAAGCGGCGGCGGTTGATCCACGCGGCCAGCACGTATCTGCAGCGCCACCGGCTCGACCGCCCCTGCCGCTTCGACGTCGTCGCCATCACGGGCGAAACCCTGGAGTGGATCACCAACGCCTTCGATGCGGCCTGAGCAGGTGCAGCAACCTGCAGGCAGTGCTACATTCGCCGCGAAACCGACCCAACACAGAGACACCCGATGGATAGCCACGACCGCATCATTCAGCACTTCCACGACAGCATCCGCACCAAGCAGATGGCCATGGACGCCCTCGCGCCCGCCATTGTCGATGCAGGGGAGCTCATGGTCCGGTGCCTGAGTCGCGACGGCAAGATTCTCAGCTGCGGCAACGGCGGCTCGGCAGCGGACGCCCAGCACTTCTCCTCCGAGCTTCTGAACCGTTTCGAAATGGAGCGCCCCGGTCTGCCGGCCCTTGCCCTGACCACGGACAGCTCGACGCTGACCTCCATCGCGAACGACGAGGCCTACGAAGAAGTCTTCGCGAAACAGGTTCGCGCCCTCGGGCAGAACGGCGACGTGCTGCTGGCCATCAGCACCAGCGGCCAGTCACCGAACGTGGCCGCGGCCATCCGGGCGGCACACGAGCGGGGCGTCCACGTGGTGGCGTTCTCCGGCAAGGACGGCGGCCCCATTGCCGGTCTGCTCCAGGAGACCGACGTGGAGATCCGGGTCCCGTCCAACGTCACCGCGCGCATCCAGGAGGTCCACCTGCTGGTGATCCACTGCCTGTGCGATCTCATTGACCGGTCGCTGTTCGGTAGCGACTAAGCCATGGCCAACCGGCGTTACCGCGCTGCCACCATCGCTCTGCTGCTCGGGGCGTCCCTGGCCGTTGCGGGCTGCGCGGGAACCGGCGACAACGGAGATGCCGAGACGGAAGCTGCCCTGGACAGCCGGTCGTTCATGGACCGTCTGTCGGATCAGCGCATCCGGTCTCGGATCCAGGCGGAAATTCTCAGCGACGACGACCTCAGGCACGCGTCCAATATTCGCGTCACGGTCTTCGAGGGCATCGCATTGCTGACCGGCGAGGTGCCCTCACGGGAGGTCGGCCAGCGGATCGCCAGACTGGCACGGGAAGAGAGCGGCGCGCGACACGTGCACAACGAGCTGGTCATCGCCGAAATGAGCTCTGTCTTCGCGCGCAGCCGGGACCGCTTCATCAGCGCCCGCGCATCCACGCGCCTGCTGTCCCTGAACGAACCCGAGGACCTGGACCGCGACCGGGTCTACATGATCACCAACCGCGGCCGCATCTACCTCATGGGCCGCGTCACCCGGGACGAAGCCGAGGCGATCACGGAGAAGGTACGGCGCATCGCCGGTGTTCGCGAAGTGGTCCGCGCTTTCGAATACGTCGACTGAAAGCGGGTTACTTGACCACGCGCAGGTTCGGACGGCGCGAAGTCTGGGCCTGGTTGTCCGTGGACTGCTCGCCGTCGCCATCACCGGACGGCGGGGGATCATCGTCGGTGTCGTTGAACAGCATGCCCTGACCGTTCTCGCGGGCATAAATGGCCATGACCGCACGCACCGGCACCTCCACGTCCAGGGGCGTACCACCGAACCGGCCACTGAAGGCGATCTGTTCGTTCCCCAGCTCGAGCGCCCGCACCGCCCGCTCGGAGATGTTCAGGACCAGCCTCCCCTTGTCCGCGAACTCCATGGGCGCGCGCAGGCCCTCCCGCGTGGCATCCACCAGCAGGTAGGGGGTCAGGTCATTGTCGATGATCCAGTCGTACAGGGCGCGGATCAGATAGGGACGACTTGGCGTCATCGGGGCATCCATCACCATCAGACTCCCCGGGTCGGACCCGGAATTATTCGTGTGCACGATACAGCCGCGGCTACCGCCGTCAGCCACGCATGGTCCGTTCGGACTCGGTCAGGCTGTTCCTGAACACCTCGAGATCGAACAGCCGCTCGCTGTACGCCTGCAGTGCAGGCGCCGCATCGCCCGGGTCGGCCCCGAGCCGGGGAAGCCGCCACAGCAGTGGCGCAAGCGCCACGTCCATGACCGTCCGCTCTTCGCTCATGAACCATTCATCCTGGGCAAAGAGCTCGTCCGCAGCCGTGAGCTCCTCGCGCAGCGACTGGGCCACCCGCTCCGGCGCCTCGGCGGCCCCGGACTCGAGCTGCTGCATCAGGCCGTACCAGTCCCGCTCGATCCGGTACTGCACCAGTCGCGCCTTGGCGCGGGTCACCGGGTCCACCGGCATCAGCGGCGGATGCGGGAACCGCTCGTCCAGGTATTCGATGATGATCTTGGACTCGTACAGGCACAGATCCCTGTCGACCAGCGTCGGTACGCCCCCGTAGGGATTGAGTTCCATGAGATCCTCGGGGATGGCATCGTCATCCACCGTATGGATCTCGGCCTGGATTCCCTTCTCGGCCAGAACAAAGCGAACCCGGTGGCTGAAGGGGCAGGTCGCCCCGGAGAAAAGAGTCATTACGGAACGCTTGTTCACTGAGGCCATTCGGCACTCCCGTGGGCTGTCAGCACGCCGCCGGGCAACATGCCCGGCGGCGTTCGGATCAATGGACGTCCTTCCAGTATTCCTTCTTGAGGAAGTACGCCAGCACCGTGAATACACCGAAGAACAGCAGCACCCAGACACCCAGACGCTGCCGCTCGGCCTTGATCGGCTCGGCCACGTAGTCCAGGAAGTTGGTCAGATCCCGGGTCGCCTGCCGGTACTCGGACTCATCCATGGTGCCGGTGCCTTCCTCGATCTCGAAACCGACCAGCACCTCTTCGCCATCCCGCTCTTCATAGACCGGGTGCTGCCGCCCCTGGAGCGACTCCAGCGCGTGCGGCATGGCGGTACCACTGATCACCGTGTTGTTGAAGCCGGTGATGGTGTCCTCGTCAACATAGAACCGGTTCAGGAACGTGTAGATGTAATCGGGCCCATGCCGGCGTGCGGTCAGGGAGAGATCCGGCGCCGGGACGCCGAACCAGTTCTCGGCGTCACTTTCGCTCATGGCGTTGGTCATCTGTTCCTGGATCTGGGTTTCCGGTTTGAAGATGAGGTACTCCTCGACCAGCTCATCATCAATGCCCAGATCCTGCCCGATCCGATTGTAGCGAATCAACGACGCCTCATGGCACGCCATGCAGTAGTTCGCGAACAGCTTGGCACCGCGCTGCAGCGACGGCTTGTCGTTGGGGTCCACGTCGACACTCATCCGGCTGTCCACCTCACCCATGGCGGTCAGCGGCATCAACAGGAACGTCAGCATTAGCATTAGTTTTTTCATCAGGACGTCACCCTCTCGGGAACTGGCTTGGTCCTTTCCAGCCCGAAGGCCGTATAGACGAAAAGGAAGATGAAGTAGCCGAAGTAGATCACGGTGCCCAGACGCGACAGCATCGTGTTCAGCCCGGTCGCTGGCTGCGTGCCCAGATAGGTGAGCAGCATGAAGCCGACAGCGAAGATACCCAGGGCGATCTTGAAGCTGAGGCCACGATAGCGGATCGAGCGCACCTTGCCGCGGTCGAGCCAGGGCAGCACGAACAGGATCATGACCGCCAGGCCCATCGCCAGCACCCCCCCGAACGTATCCGGAATGGCGCGCAGGATGGCGTAGTAAGCCGCGAAGTACCAGACCGGCGCGATGTGATCCGGGGTCACCTGCGGGTTCGCTTCCTCGAAGTTCGGGTGTTCGATGAACATGCCCCAGAAATCCGGGATGTAGAACACCACCACCGAGAACAGGATGAAGTAGACCCCGACACCGATGAGATCCTTCACCGTGTAGTACGGGTGGAAGGGAATCCCGTCCTTCGGAATGCCGTTGGCGTCCTTGTTCTTCTTGATGTCGATGCCGTCGGGGTTGTTCGACCCCACCTCGTGCAGCGCCAGGATGTGGGCGACCACCAGGAAGATGATCACCAGCGGCACCGCCACCACGTGCAGGGCGAAGAACCGGTTCAGGGTCGCCTCGGAGATGACGTAGTCACCCCGGATCCACAGCGCCAGGTCCGGCCCGATGACCGGGATGGCGCCGAACAGCGAGATAATCACCTGCCCGCCCCAGTAGGACATCTGCCCCCAGGGCAGCATGTAGCCCATGAACGCCTCGGCCATGAGCAGCACGAAGATCAGGCAGCCGAAGATCCACAGCAGCTCGCGCGGCTTCTGGTAGGAGCCGTACATCAGCGCCCGGAACATGTGCAGATAGACCACCACGAAGAACGCGGACGCACCGGTGGTGTGGATGTAGCGGATCAACCACCCCCACTCCACATCCCGCATGATGTACTCCACCGATTCGAACGCGCGATCGCCGGAGGGGATGTAGTTCATGGTCAGGAAAATGCCCGACACCACCTGGATCACCAGCGTCAGCAGCGCCAGCGACCCGAAGTAGTACCAGAAGTTGAAGTTCTTGGGCGCGTAATACTCCGAGACGTGCTCGCGCCACATCTTGGTGAGCGGGAAGCGGTCATCGATCCAGCCGACCAGCCCCCCCGATCTGGTCTCGCTCATCAGGCGTCTCCTTCTTCGTCTTCGCCCACCAGGACGGTGTCGTCATCCATGAAGTAGTAGGGCGGCACCTCCATGTTCTTGTCCGCCGGGACGCCGCGGAACACACGCCCCGCGAGGTCGAAATAGGAGCCATGACACGGACAGAAGAAGCCCCCCGGCCATTCTCCGTCCATGCCTTCCGGCGTCTGATCGGGCCGGAACAGCGGCGAGCAGCCCAGGTGCGTGCAGATGCCGACCATCACCATGAGCTCGGGCTCGATGGACCGGTGGGTGTTGCGCGCATACTCGGGCTGCTGCGGCTCATCGGAGTCCGGGTCCCGCAGGCGGTCCCGGATCCCCTCGAGGTCATCAAGGTTCTGATCCGTACGACGGAACAGCCATACGGGATCACCACGCCATTTGACGTTGATCAGCTCGCCCGGCTCCAGGCCGGTAATGTCCACTTCGACCGGGGCACCGGCTGCCTGGGCCCGAGCACTCGGACGCCAGTAGCTGATAAACGGTACCGCGAGAAACGCGGCGCCCGCTCCACCGACCACGGACGTTGCCGCAGTCAGAAAGCGGCGCCTGCTCTTGTCCGCGCCTTCCTGATTCATTGCTGCCCCCTACTGGGTTTTAGCCACCTGACTCGATGGTGTCTTGCGAAAACGAACTGCCTGTTGTGGCGGGTTGCCGCGCCCCGGATCCCATCGCCCTTCCGGGCACAGAACGCCTGCCGGAGGCCGCTAGCGCATATCGAAGGCACAATCGCCCCATGTACCCCCGCTGGCACGGCGCACAAGGATCCGACATCCGGCCTGCCGGGTCAAGCCAAAGCCCCTCCCGCGCCCACTTCACCTACCTATTTTGACACCGTTCCGCGGCGTTGTTCAGCGCGCTGTTTCACGTTCGCACCATGCACCTGCATCAGGCCGGGCTGTCGATGTCGATGAAGTGATGGTCCAGGCCGAAACGCGCGGCCAGATGCTCGCCCAGCGCACGCACGCCGCCCCGCTCGGTGGCGTGGTGCCCGGCAGCCAGGTAATGCAGGCCACACTCCCGGGCGGTGTGGACGGTGGGCTCGGAAATCTCGCCCGAGAAGTAGAGATCCACTCCCAGGGTCGCCACGTGATCGATGAACCCCTGGGCGCCGCCACTGCACCAGGCGATACGGCGCACGGGGTGATCGCCGCCCTGGACCACGGTGGGCCGCCGGCCCAGCGCCGTCGCCACACGCGCGGCGAACGCCTCCAGCGATACCGGCTCGTCCGGTTCGCCGAGCATGCCCAGCGGACGGTACGTGCCCGTCTCGAAGGTACCGGTCACCGTCAGTCCGAGATCCGCGGCAAGACAGGCGTTATTGCCCAGCTCTGCATGGGCGTCGAGGGGTAGATGGTAGGCGAACAGGCTCATGTCATTGGTGAGCAGCGTGCGCAGCCGCTCGGCCTTCATCCCGGTGATACACGGGCTCTCCCCCTTCCAGAAATAGCCGTGGTGGACCAGCACCGCATCGGCGTCGAGCCGCACCGCCTCCTCGAGCAGGGCCTGGGACGCGGTCACGCCGGAGACGAGACGGCGGACCGGGCGCCGCCCCCGCACCTGCATGCCGTTGGGGGCATAATCCTGAAACGCCTGTGCATCGAGCAGTTCATCCGCATAGGCGGCAAGCTGTTCCGGCTCCATGGTGTTCTCCCGGTTTGCGATCAGACAGATGGTTCCGCGTCGCGGCCAAGCCGTTACAATGTCTCACGGATTTTACACTGATGGCCCCGGACGCAGACATGCAGACTCGACGCGCAATGCGCTTTCTCCTGACCTACTCCCTGCTCGGCATGGTGGCTGCCGCCGTGATCATCTGGTTCTTTCCCGGGGTCCTCGGCCTGCCGGGAGAACCCCTGCGGACGATCACCGTGCAGCAGGCGCCGGAGACGGCGGCGGGCGAGGACGGTCAGCCCGTGCGTGAACAGGGCCCCGCGTCCTACGCCGATGCGGTGGACGCGGCTGCACCGGCGGTGGTGAACATCTTCACCGCCACCCGTGTGGCGCGCGGCGAGCACTCCATGTACGACGACCCGCTGTTCCGCGAGTTCTTCGGCGATCGCGACCAGGACGAGGAACAGACGGACACCAACCTCGGCTCCGGGGTGATCGTCAGCGACAGCGGGTTCATCCTCACCAGCAACCACATCGTCGAGGGGGCGGACGCCATCCAGGTCTCGCTGAACGATGGCCGCGCGGTGGAGGCGCAGGTCGTCGGCACGGACCCGGAAACCGACCTGGCCGTGCTCGCCATCGACATGGACGATCTGCCGGTGATCACGCTGGGCCGTTCGGAAGAGCTGCGGGTGGGCGACGTGGTGCTCGCCATCGGCAACCCGTTCGGTGTCGGCCAGACGGTGACCCAGGGCATTGTCAGCGCCACGGGCCGGAGCCGCCTGGGGCTCACCACGTTCGAGAACTTCATCCAGACCGATGCCGCCATCAACCCGGGCAACTCCGGGGGGGCGCTCATCAACGCCCACGGCGAGCTGGTCGGCATCAACACGGCGATCTTCAGTCGCTCGGGCGGCTCCCACGGCATCGGCTTCGCCATCCCCGCGGTGCTGGCCCAGGGCGTCATGGAGAGCATCATCGAGGAAGGGCGGGTGATTCGCGGCTGGGCCGGCGTCGAGGTGCAGGACATCACCCGCTCCCTGGCTGAATCGTTCGAACTGGACTCCCGGGACGGCGTGCTGATCGCGGGAATCATGCGCGACGGCCCGGCGGACGCGGCCGGGTTGCGCCCGGGGGACATCGTGCTGTCCGTGGATGGCGAAGAGCTGCGCAACAGCCAGGACCTGCTGATGCGCATCACCGAACGCTCGCCGGAGACGACAGTCTCCATCGTCGTGCTGCGTGACGGTGAGGCGTTCGAGCAGGAGCTGACGGTGCAGGAGCGGCCAACCGCCGGGGAGCTGCGGCGCCAGTAGGCCGAGGCCAGCGCGCCTCAGCCGATGGCGGCATCCAGGGCGACGAGAAAGCGGGCATTCTCGTCGGCGGTGCCCACGGTCACCCGCAGGCAGTCCGACAGCAGCGGGTGACTGCCGTCGAGGTTCTTGATCAGGACGCCGTTCTCCCTGAGTGACGCATGGACCCCGCCGGCCCGCCCCGGTTGCGTCCGGAACGTGATGAAATTCGCCTCGCTGGGCCACACCTGCTGCAGGCCATCGCGCACCTGCAACGCCTCGAACAGCCGCTCCCGCTCGGCCCGCAGGCTGTCCGTCTGGGCACGCAGGCGGTCGCCGTGTTCCAGGGCAAAGGTTGCGCTCGCCTGGGTGAGCACATTGATGTTGTAGGGCAGGCGACACTTCTCCAGCTGGGCGAGCCAGTCCGGATGGCCGGCCAGATAACCCAGGCGAAGTCCCGCCAGCCCCATCTTGGAGACGGTGCGCATCACCAGCAGGTGATCGTAACGCTCCAGGGCAGACATCCAGGTGCGGCCGCAAAACGGCTCATACGCCTCGTCGATGACGACCACGCCGGGGGCCGCCTCGATCACGGCCTCCATGGCGGCGGCATCAAAGGCATTGCCCGTGGGGTTGTTCGGGTAGGCGAGATAGATCACCGTCGGCTGGTGCCGCGCAATCGCCGCCAGCATCGCGCCCTCGTCCAGGGCGAAATCCTCATCCGCCAGCGGCACTTCCTGATACTCCAGCCCGGTGAACGCCGCGATGAGCCGGTACATGGCGAACCCGGGCCCCGGCGCCAGGACTACCCGCCCTTCACCGCCCAGGGCCAGGGCGAGAAGCTGGATCAGCTCATCGGAGCCATTGCCCAGGAGCAGGCCGGCGGCATCGGGCACACCGCCATCACGGCGCAGCTGCGCCTTGAGCGCCGCCGCCGTGGGGTCCGGGTACCGGTTGGCACTGACGTCCGCCAGCGCCGCCAGCCAGGCGTCGCGCAGCTCGCCAGGCCACGGGTAGGGATTCTCCATGGCATCGAGCTTGACCATGCCCTGGGCCGGCGGCACGTGATACGCCTGCACGGCCTGCACGGCCGGCCGCACCAGCCGGGTGATCCGGGCGTTGCGGTCGTCACTCCTGCTCATGCGCCCGCACCCGGTAGGCGGCAGATTCGGCGTGGGCCGTCAGGCCCTCCGCCTGGGCGAGCACCGCAGCGACACGCCCGTGCTCGGCGGCACCCGCCGGTGTCGCCTGGATCAGGCTGCTGCGCTTCTGGAAGTCGTAGACGCCCAGCGGCGAGGCGAACCGCGCCGTGCCGGACGTGGGCAGAACGTGGTTCGGCCCGGCGCAGTAGTCACCGAGCACCTCCGGCGTGTGCCGGCCGAGAAAGATGGCACCGGCGTGCCGGATCCGTTCCGCCATCTTCTGCGGTTGCGCGACCGAGAGCTCCAGGTGCTCGGGCGCGACCGTGTTGGTCACCTCTTCCGCCTCCACCAGATCGCGCACGCAGATCAGTGCACCGCGGTTCGCCAGGGCGGCACGGATGATGTCCGAGCGTTCCATGGACGGCAGCAGCCGCTCCATGGACTGCTGCACCTGATCCAGGTAGAGCGCATCCGGGCACACCAGCACGGCGCGCGCCACTTCGTCGTGTTCCGCCTGGGAGAACAGGTCCATGGCAATCCAGTCCGGGTCGGTCTGGCCGTCACAGATGATGAGAATCTCCGACGGCCCGGCGATCATGTCGATGCCGACGCGGCCGAACACGCGCCGCTTCGCCGCCGCCACGTAGGCGTTCCCCGGCCCCACGATCTTGTCCACGGCCGGGATGGTCGCCGTGCCGTAGGCAAGCGCGGCAATGGCCTGGGCACCGCCGATGGTGTAGACGCGGGTCACGCCGGCCAGGTGCGCCGCCGCCAGCACCAGCGGATCCAGCTCGCCGTCCGGCGCCGGTACGACCATGACGATATCCGACACACCGGCCACGCTGGCGGGCACCGCGTTCATGAGCACGGATGACGGGTAGGCCGCCTTGCCGCCGGGCACGTACAGGCCGACCCGGTCCAGCGGGGTCACCTTCTGGCCCAGCATGGTGCCGTCGGCCTCGGTGTACTCCCACGATTTCATACGCTGGCGCTCGGCGTAGGCGCGGATACGCTCCTCGGCGCGGGTGAGCGCGGCGCGCTGCTCCTCGCCCAGGCTCTCGAACGCCGCCCGCAGCCGCTCCGGCGCGACCTCCAGCTCCGCCACCGTGGACGCGTCGAGACGATCGAGCTCGCTGGTGTAGCGCAACACCGCCGCGTCGCCCTCCTTGCGAACAGCCGCGAGAATGGCCGTGACAGCATTCTCGACGGCGGCGTCGGTCTCGGTTTCGTCACTGGTCAACCGGGCCAGGGACTCCCAGAAATCGGGCTGGGTGGTGCTCAGTCGCGTGATCTCCAGCATCTCCCTCTCCCCTCTCAGGCCGCACGTCCGCCGACGGCGTCGGACAGGCGCTCGGTGAATGCCTTGATGCGGCGGTGCTTCATCTTCATGGCCGCCTTGTTGACGATCAGCCGGGAGCTGATGTCGGCGATATGCTCAAGCGGCTCCAGGCCGTTGGCGCGCAGGGTGTTGCCGGTGTCCACCAGATCCACGATCAGGTCGGACAGCCCGGCGATGGGCGCGAGCTCCATGGAGCCGTACAGCTTCACCGTTTCCACCTGCCGCCCCTGCTCGGCGAAGTAGCGCCGGGCGATGTTCACGAACTTGGTGGCCACGCGCACCTTGCCCCGCCCCGCGTTGGCGCCGGGAAAGCCGGCGACCATCATGCGGCAGCGGGCAATGCCCAGGTCCAGCGGCTCGTAGAGCCCCTCGCCGCCGTGCTCCAGCAGCACGTCCTTGCCGGCGACACCCACATCGGCGGCGCCGTACTCCACGTAGGTGGGCACGTCCGTGGCGCGCAGAATCACCAGCTTCACCACCGGGTCGGTGGTGTCCAGCACCAGCTTGCGGCTGCGGTCCGGGTCGTCGGTCGGCTCGATGCCGGCCTGCGCCAGCAACGGTAGCGTGTCTTCCAGGATGCGCCCCTTGGACAGCGCGATGGTCAGCGAATCCGCCATGACTTGTTGCCTCTCCAGCTGTCCTCAGGCCGGCACGCGGCGGATCTCGGCGCCAAGCTGTGCCAGCTTCTCCTCGATGCACTCGTAACCGCGGTCGATATGATAGATGCGATCCACCTCGGTCTCGCCCTCGGCCACCAGCCCCGCCAGCACCAGGCTGGCCGACGCGCGCAGATCCGTGGCCATCACCGGTGCGCCCTTCAGGGCATCGACGCCACGGCTGATCGCCGTGTTCCCCTCGAGGCGGATATCGGCGCCCATGCGCTGCATCTCCAGCACGTGCATGAAGCGGTTCTCGAACACGGTTTCGGTCACGGTGGCACCACCATCGGCCACGGCGTTGAGCGCACAGAACTGCGCCTGCATGTCCGTGGGAAACGCGGGATACGGCGCCGTGCGCAGACTCACCGCCTTCGGTCGCCGCCCGTGCATGTCGAGGGTAATGGAGTCATCGGTGACATCGATCTCCGCACCGGTCTCGCGCAGCTTCTGCAGCACCGCGTCCAGCAGCCCGGCGCGGGTGTCGCGCAGGTGCACGCGGCCGCCGGTCATCGCCGCCGCCACCAGGTAGGTGCCGGTCTCGATGCGGTCCGGGAGCACCTGGTACTGGGTGCCGTGGAGGCGCTCCACGCCTTCGATGGTGACGGTGTCCGTACCCGCGCCACTGACCCGCGCACCCATGGCGTTGAGGCAGTCCGCCAGGTCCACCACCTCGGGCTCGCGGGCGGCGTTCTCGATGACCGTCGTGCCCTCCGCCAGGGTCGCGGCCATCATGAGGTTCTCCGTCCCCGTGACGGTAATCAGGTCCAGCACGATCCGCGCGCCCTTGAGCCGGCTGGCCCGGGCGCGGATGTAGCCACCCTCGACGGTGATGTCCGCACCCATGGCGCTCAGGCCGTCGATGTGCAGATTCACCGGGCGTGACCCGATGGCGCAGCCCCCCGGCAGGGAGACGTCCGCCTCGCCGTAGCGCGCCAGCAACGGCCCCAGCACGAGGATGGACGCGCGCATGGTCCGCACCAGTTCGTAGGGTGCATACAGGCTGTCGATGGTGGAGGGGTCCACCTCGATGCTCATGCGCTCGTCCACGGTCAGCCGCACGCCCATGCGCCCGAGCAGCTCCATGGTCGTGGTGATGTCGTGCAGGTGGGGGATGTTGCCGATGGTCATCGGGCCATCGGCAAGCAGGGTCGCCGAGAGAATCGGCAACGCTGCATTCTTGGCGCCGGAGATACGGATGCTGCCGTCCAGCGGCCCCCCGCCGTTGATAGTGAGTTTCTCCATTGATCGAATCCGGTATGCAAGCGGGGCGAAAGGCCCCGGAGAGGATCAGCCCTGCTCCCGCTCCCACTGCTCAGGGGTCAGGGTGCGCATGGACAGGGCGTGCAGCTCGTCGGAGTGGATGTGCTGCTCGAGCACTCCGTAGACAAGCCGATGTCGCGCAAGCGGGGCCGCACCCTCGAACGCGGGGCTGACGATCACCGCCTGAAAATGCCGGCCGTCGCCCTGAACGGTGGCGTGGCAGTCCGGCAGACCGCCCTCGATCAGCTTCTTGATTTCCTGGGGCTCCATCATGACGAGC
Source organism: Aquisalimonas asiatica (assembly GCF_900110585.1). Lineage (NCBI taxonomy): Bacteria > Pseudomonadati > Pseudomonadota > Gammaproteobacteria > Chromatiales > Ectothiorhodospiraceae > Aquisalimonas > Aquisalimonas asiatica. The sequence goes on from NZ_FOEG01000002.1 coordinate 647,243, forward strand.
CGGTGCTCCTGTGTGCTGTGTTCGACCAATCCACGCCCGACACGGGCCCCGCGGGCTTACTGGTCCGACAACGGCAGGATCCCGTCGACGCCGCTGACCCGGGCGATGGAACGCATCTGGGCCGGTATGTTAACAAACTCGACGCCGCCACCGTGATCCCGCTGCATGCGGGTCCAGTGAATCAGCAGGGCAACCCCGGCGCTGTCCGCCCGGGTGACGCCCGCCAGGTCGATCCTGACCGTACCGGCAGCCGGAAGGTGCTCGGCCGCCTCCTGCCACAGCGACCTGGCCGTGGCGAAACCGAGCTCGCCCTCCAGGCGCAGCCCGCCGCCATCGATGCTGCTGAGCCGTCCCCCGCTCACAGATCCGTCTCCCCCCGGCGGTTGCGCTCGCGCAATCGCTGGATCAGCCCGTCCATGCCGTTACGACGAATCTCGCTGTTGAAGGTGTCCCGGTAGTTGGTGACCAGGCTGATGCCCTCCACCACCACATCGTAGACCTGCCAGCCGTGCTGGTCGTGCCGGCGGAACTGATAGGTCAGCGGGATCGCCGGCCCGTCGCGCTGCTGGACTTCCATCTGCATGGACGCCCGACCCCGGTCCTCGTCGACCCGCTCGGAGCGAAAACGCACCTCCTCGCCGTCGTACTCCAGCAGTGGCTGGGAATAGGTGCGCACCAGCAGCGTGGTCAGCTCCTCGGTGAACTGTTCACGCTGCTCCTCGGTGGCATCATTCCAGTGCCGCCCCAGGGCGAACCGCGTGATGAGCTGAAAATTGAAATAGGGCAGCACGTCCTCGCGCACGACGTCATAGACGTAATCCGGGTTTTCGGAGAGGTCGCCGTCGTAGTTGCGCAGCTTCTCCAGCACCGTTTCGGTCGTGTCACGCACGATCTGCTCGGGGCGCTTGTCTTCCGCAAGTGCCGTGGCGGGTAGCAGCAACAGCAGCGCAAACCAGAAGATGGCCGGCCAGGCGCGCACGGTCTCAGTCATCGCCGTCTCCCATCTGGTAGAGGAACTGCCCGATCAGGCGCTCGAGCACCAGCGCCGACTGGGTCAGCGTGATCTCGTCCCCATCCTGAAGGTAGAAATCCAGTCCGCCCGGGTCCAGAGCAATGTACTGCTCGCCCAGAAGGCCCGACGTGTAGATGCTGGCGCTGGTGTCCTCGGGCAATTGATACGTCTCGTCAATGCGCACGCGCACCACCGCCTCGTAGGTATTGGCATCCAGCCCGACATCGGTCACCCGACCCACGCGCACGCCGCCGACGGTCACCGGTGCGCGCGTGCGCAGGCCGCCGATATTCTCGAACCGCAGCTCCACCTCGTAGCCGTCGCGCGCCTCGAAGAACTGCACGTTGCTGACCTGCATGGCGAGGCCGAACAACGCGGCAAACCCCAGCGCCACGAACACGCCTACCCAGATCTCGATGAGTCGTCTGTTGCTTCCCATGCCGGCTCCCGGTACCAGGCGAATCGCCTGCCTTGTTATGCAAACATCAGCGCAGTAAGCACGAAATCAAGCCCGAGCACGGCCAGCGAGGTGTACACCACGGCACGCGTGGTGGCCCTGCTGACGCCTGCTGACGTGGGCTCGGCATCATAGCCCTCGAACACGGCAATCCAGCTTGCCACGAAGCCGAAAGCCAGGCTCTTGATGACGCCGTTGATAATGTCCTCGCGGAACTCCACCGCGTCCTGCATCTGCCCCCAGAACGCCCCCGTGTCGACGCCCAGCAGCCCCACACCGATCACGTACGAACCGAAGATGGCGAGAAAACTGAAAATGGCCGCCAGCAGGGGCATGGCGATGAAGCCGGCCAGCAGACGCGGCGCGACGATCCGCCGCATCGGGTCCACCGCCATCATCTCCATGCCGGAGAGCTGTTCGGTGCTCTTCATCAACCCGATCTCCGCCGCCAGGGCGGAGCCGGCGCGACCGGCGAACAGCAGCGCGGTCACCACCGGGCCGAGCTCGCGCACGATGGACAGCGCGACCAGAACCCCCAGGGACTGCTCCGCGCCGAAATTGACCAGGGTCGTATGCCCCTGGAGGCCAAGCACCAGGCCCACGAACACCCCGGAGACGACGATGATGACCAGGGACAGCACACCCACGGAGTAGAGCTGCTGGACCACCAGCCCGGGCCGCAGCACCAGCGACGGCATTGCGGCAAGGGCGCGCAGCAGAAACAGAAACGCGCGCCCGAGCCGCTCGGCGACGCCCAGCGTCCGTGCACCGATGCGCTGCAGGAGATCCGTCATGATGGGCGCCCGCTCCCGGCGTGTCCCAGCAGGTCATCGTCGAAACCGACGGCCGCGGGGTAATGAAACGGTACCGGCCCGTCCGGCAGGCCGTGCATGAACTGCCGCACCCACTCGGACTCGGACGCGTACAGGGCCTCCGGTGTTCCCGACTCGACGATGCGTCCACCCGACAGCACATGGATCCGGTCGGCGATGCGCGCGGTCTCGGCGACGTCGTGGGAGACGATGACGCTGGTGAGGTTCAGGCTGTCGTTCAGGCGCCGGATGAGGTCCACCAGCACCCCCATGGAAATGGGATCCTGCCCGGTGAAGGGTTCATCATACATCACCATGGTCGGGTCCAGCGCGATGGCACGGGCGAGCGCCACCCGTCGGGCCATGCCGCCGGAGAGCTGTGCCGGCATGAGGTCGCGCGCGCCACGCAGCCCCACGGCTTGCAGCTTGAGCAGCACCAGATCGCGCACCAGCTGCTCCGGCAGGTCGGTGTGCTCGCGCAGGGGAAACGCCACGTTGTCGAACACGTTGAGATCGGTGAACAGCGCACCGCTCTGGAACAGCATGCCCATGCGGCGACGGAGCACGTAGAGGTCGCCCAGGGAGAGCGCGTGGACGTTCTCGCCGTCCACGTGGACGGTGCCGCTGGCGGGCTGCAGCTGGCCACCGATGAGTTTCAGCAGCGTGGTCTTGCCGGTGCCGCTCGGCCCCATGATGGCCGTAACCTCGCCCCGCCGGATGCGCAGGTCCACACCGTCGAAGAGCACACGCTCGCCCCGGGCGAAATGGAGATCCCGGATATCGACAAGGACGTCACCTGCAGCAGTTGGATCGGTCATAGACTCGGGTCCGCCGGGCGATGGGCTTGAAGCGGGTCGAGTATCCGGCAACCCCCGGGGAGAGTCAATGACCGAGCGGTCAGCCGCGCGGACTGGTATCATCGCGTCCGTCTCATCCGCAGCAAGGATCCGCCCATGCAGGCCCTGCTCCCCTGGCTGACGCTCGCCGCCGGCTTCATCGTGCTCGCCTGGAGCGCGGACCGCCTCGTGATCGGCGCCTCCGCACTGGCCCTGCACCTGGGGCTGGCGCCGCTGCTGGTAGGGCTGTTCATCATCGGCTTCGGCACCTCCATCCCGGAACTGCTGGTCTCCGCCCTCGCCGCGCTGGACGGCGAACCGGAGCTGGCGCTGGGGAACGCCATCGGGTCCAACATCGCCAACGTGGGCCTGATCCTGGCGCTGACGCTGGCCGTCTTTCCGCTGGCGCGTCAGCACGCCGGCCAGGGCGTGACCGTCACCCTGCTGGCCGTGGCAACCGCCGTCACCCTGTTGCTGATCGCCGACCGGTATCTGGGGCGCATCGAGGGCATGGCGCTGATGGCCGGCCTGGTCGGCAGCTTCGCCTGGATGCTTCACACCAGCCGCCGCGGCGCACCGGCCGTGGGCGTGGAGCCGGACGCACCGGCCATGTCCCGCCTGCGCAGCGCCGCCACCATTGCGGTCGCGCTGCTGCTCCTGCTGGCCAGCGCGCGGGCACTGGTATGGGCCGCCGTTCTGCTGGCCGAGCGGGCGGGCATCAGCGAGCTGGTGATCGGCCTCAGCATTGTCGCGGTCGGCACCAGCCTGCCGGAGCTCGCCACGGCCATTGCCGCCGCACGCCGGCAGGAGACGGGGCTGCTCTACGGCAACCTGATCGGCTCCAACCTGTTCAACCTGCTCGCCGTCCTGGGCCTGGCGGCGATCATCAGCCCGTTCGCCCTGTCACCGGAAGTGCTCCTGCGCGACGGCGCCCTGATGGCCCTGCTGACCATCCCGCTCATCCTGCTCGCCACGGGCCGGATGACCGGCTCCCGCCTCATGGGGGTGGCCATGGTCACGCTCTACGCCGGCTACCAGGGGTCGCTCTATCTATGGTGACCTGCGCAAAGGCATACTACGACGATTGAAAACGGAGCCTGACACGCCATGAATGCAAATACGGGCCAGGTGACCAGCCAGGTCACGGACGACCGCCTCCAGGCGCTCGGACGCGCGGTGCTCGAGACGGAGGCAGCGGCAATTGCCGACCTGCTGCCGCGGGTCAACGGCGATTTCGTCCGCGCCTGCCATTACATGCTCGGCTGCGAGGGTCGCATCGTCGTCCTGGGCATGGGCAAGTCCGGACACATCGCCGGCAAGCTCGCCGCCACCCTTGCGAGCACCGGCTCGCCTGCATTCTTCGTCCACCCCGGCGAGGCAAGCCACGGGGACCTGGGCATGATCACGCCGCGGGACGTGGTGCTGGCACTGTCCAACTCCGGCGAGACGGACGAGATCATCACCATCCTGCCGCTGATCAAGCGCCTGGGTGTGCCCCTGATCACCATGACAGGAAAGCCCCGGTCCACCCTGGCGCAGGCCGCGTCCGTGAACATCCACGTGGGCGTGGAGCAGGAGGCCTGCCCGCTCAACCTCGCGCCGACGTCCAGCACCACGGCGGCTCTCGCCATGGGAGATGCTCTGGCGGTATCGCTGCTGGAGGCGCGCGGTTTCACCCGTGAGGACTTCGCCCGCTCCCACCCCGGCGGCAAGCTGGGACGGCGGCTGCTGCTGCTCATCGACGACATCATGCACAAGGGCGACGGCGTGCCGCGGGTGTCGCCCTCGGCATCGGTGCGCGACGCACTGGTGGAAGTGAGCCGCAAGGGCCTGGGCATGACCACCGTGATGGACGACGATCAGCGGCTCGTGGGCATCTTTACCGACGGCGACCTGCGCCGCAGCCTGGACCAGGGCATCGACCTCCACCAGACGGCCGTGGCCGACGTCATGACCCGCCAGTGCAAGACCATCACCGCCGGCAGCCTGGCTGCCGAGGCGCTTCAGACCATGGAGGAGCACAAGATCAATGCGGTCATCGTGCTCGACACCCAGGAGCGCGTGGTGGGGGCACTGAACATGCACGACCTGTTGCGGGCGGGGGTGGTCTGATGGCGCACCCCTCCCTGGCACCGGAGCTGGACGACGCGCTGCGCGGGCGCGCGGCAGGCATCCAGCTGCTCGCGCTGGACGTGGACGGCGTCCTCACGGATGGCACCGTGTACTACGGTGCCGACGGCGAGACCCTCAAGGCCTTCAACATCATGGACGGTCTCGGCCTGCGCCTGCTGGAGCGCGCCGGTATCCGCACCGCCATCATCAGTGCCCGCCAGTCCGCACCTTTGCAGCGCCGCGCGGACGATCTGGGCATCGGCTTCACCTACTTCGGCCAGCACGACAAGCCGGCTGCATGGGCCGCATTGCTGGAGCGCACGGGGCTGACCTCCGCCCAGGCGGCGTTCGCCGGTGACGATCTCATCGACCTGGGCGTGCTCCACCGCGCCGGGCTGGCCTTCGCCGTGGCCAATGCACACCCGGCCGTTCGGGCGGCGGCCCACTACGTGACCGGCCGCAGCGGCGGTGATGGTGCCGTCCGCGAGATGGCCGAGCTACTGCTCGCGGCCCACGGCGCACTGGACGGGGTGATCGCGGACTATGCTTCCGGATAAACGCTGGACATTCCGAATCGTCGCCGTGATCCTGCTGGTGGCGGTGGGCTGGTGGGTGCTGGACGAGGAGACCCATGAGCCCATCGAAGCCGATCCCGAGGAAGCAGAGCAGCGGCCCGACTACTTCATGGAGACGTTCACCCTGAACGCCACCAGCGAGGAAGGCACCCCGACCTACCGGGTCACGTCGCCGCGCATGGAGCATTTCCAGGGGCAGGACCTCTGGTTGATGGAACACCCGGAAGTAACCTACTTCGCCGACTCGGGAGAGCCGTGGCACCTGCGTGCCGAGCGCGGCCGCGCCACCAACAACGTCGAGAACGTCCACCTCCAGGGCGAGGTGGAAATCCGGCGGGCCGGCGGCAGCGACAACCTGCCCGCCAACGTGGACACCAGCGAGGTTCACCTGGAGCCGGAGCGCCGGTACGCGGAAACCGACCGTCACGCCGTCTACTGGCGCGACGGCGCACGCATTGAGGGGGTCGGCGTCCGCGCCTACCTGGACCGTGAACTGGTGGAACTGCTGTCCGAGGTAAGAGGTCGTTATGATGCGCCGGAGTAATTCCGCAGTCCGCGCCTGGAGGCGCGCGCTCCCGTTGTGCCTGCTGCCGGCCCTGCTGATTCTGCTCGGCGCCGCCGGCGCGCAGGCCGAGCCGATCGACCTGGACGCCGACAACGCCGAGATCGACAACGCCCGGGGCGTCAGCGTCTACACCGGCAACGTCGTGCTCACACGCGGGCCACGCCGCATCACCGGCGACCGCATGACCGTACACCTGCGGGAGGACGACGCCGGCGATCAGGCGCTGGACCACGTGGTGGTGGAAGGCGAGCCCGCCGTCTACAACCAGCGGGGTGGCGAGGACCGCCGCCCCATCGAGGCGGAAGCGCCGCGCATGGAGTACTACGCCTCCGGCCCCGAGCGGGTCATCCTGCTGGAAGGCGCGCGGCTGACCCAGGGGCGGAACACGTTCACCGGCGAGCGTATCGAATACGAGGTGGCCGCCGACCGGGTGCATGCGCGCGGCGAGCCCGAGACCGGACGCCGCGTGCAGATCCGACTGTTCCCCGACGACGAGGACAACGGAGACGACGAGTGAGCCCGCCGCGCACCGAGAAGCTGGTGAAGACCTACCGCCGCAAGACCGTGGTCCACGGCGCGTCGCTGGAAGTCTCCAGCGGCGAGGTGGTCGGCCTGCTGGGCCCCAACGGCGCAGGCAAGACCACGTGCTTCTACATGGTGGTGGGCCTGGTGCAGGCCGACGGCGGGCGCATCGAGCTGGACGGCAACGACATCACCGACCTGCCCATGCACGTGCGCGCCCGCCGTGGCGTCGGCTACCTCCCCCAGGAAGCCTCGATCTTCCGCAAGCTCACGGTCATGGACAACCTGCTGGCGATTCTGGAAACCCGCCCCGAACTCAACCGGAAGCAGCGCCGGGAGCGCGCCAGAGAGCTGCTGGACGAGTTCAACGTCGGCCACCTGCACGATCAGAACGGCATCAGCCTCTCCGGCGGCGAACGCCGGCGGGTCGAGATCGCGCGGGCGCTCGCCGCCAACCCGCAGTTCATCCTGCTGGACGAACCCTTCGCGGGCGTCGACCCCATCTCGGTGCTGGACATTCAGGAAATCATCCGCCACCTGGCGGACCGGGACATCGGCGTACTCATCACCGACCACAACGTGCGGGAGACGCTCGGCATCTGCCAGCGCGCCTACATCCTCGCCCAGGGCGAAGTCATCGCCCGCGGCAGCTCCGACGAGGTCCTGGCGAACAAGCAGGTCCGCGAGGTGTACCTGGGCGAACATTTTCGCCTGTGATCTCGTGGCTTAGCACTTTCCAGGAGCCCACGCAAGTATCGGGCCAATGTTCTAACCGGCGACAGAGTCAGTTACGATAGGGTCATCAACCCACTCGCATGCAGGCCCGGCCTGACCCGCAGCCCGAGGGGCAGCAGGAGAGAGGCATCGCCAATGAAACAGTCGCTGCAGCTACGTCTCGGCCAGCAGCTCACCATGACACCGCAGCTCCAGCAGGCGATCAAACTGCTGCAGCTGTCGACTCTGGAGCTGCGCACGGAGATCCAGCAGGCACTGGATTCCAACCTGATGCTGGAGCCCGCTGACGAGCTCGACGAAGCTGACGAGGCGGCCGCTGACACCGACCGCGGCGACGACAGCGCCAATGCCGCCGATACCGACACCAGCACCGAGAACACGACCGACGCCCGGGAGTCCGGCGAAACGGACGGCGACGGCGAGGCAAGCGGTGGCGAAGCGACGGACACCGACACCGCTCCGGACGTCGCCGACACGATCGACGATCACGACGGCGCCGATGACAAGCCCGCCTCGGACCAGGCCGACATCCCCGAGGACCTGCCCCTGGATTCCGACTGGAACGACATCTACGACGGCAGCACCGCCTACAGCGCGCCCGCCGGCGAGGACGACCAGCGCGAGGCGTGGGAGAACCGGACCGCCGGCAGCAGCGGCGGCCTGCACGACCACCTGCTGTGGCAGGCTCAGCTGTCCCATTTCAGCGAACGGGACATGGCCATCGCCGAGGCCATCATCGACGGCGTCCGCGACGACGGCTACCTGGGCGTCACCATCGAGGAAATCTGCGAATCGGTGACTGACGGCGACGACCCCGTGGAGCCCGACGAGGTGGAGGCGGTACGCCACCTGATCCAGCGGTTCGACCCGCTCGGAGTAGCCTCCCTGGACCCCCGCGAGGCGCTACTGGTCCAGCTCGAGCAGTTCCCGGAAGACACCCCCTGGCTTGCCGAAGCACGGCTGCTGGTGGACAAGCACCTGGACCTCCTCGGCAGCCGCCAGCTCGGCCCCCTCACCCGCAAGCTCAAGGTCTCCCAGGAGGAGTTCGGCCAGGTACTGGAGCTGGTACGCACCCTGGACCCGCGGCCCGGCTCCCAGATCGGCACACCCGCGGCCGAGTACGTGGTGCCCGACGTCTACGTCCGCAAGGAGCGCGGCGCCTGGCGGGTGGAGCTGAACCCCGAGGCATCACCCAGGATCCGCGTCAACAGCTACTACGCCGGCCTCGTCCGCCGCGGCGACCAGGGCAACGACAACGCCACCATGCGCCAGCACCTGCAGGAGGCACGCTGGTTCATCAAGAGCCTGAAGAGCCGCAATGAAACGCTCCTCAAGGTGGCCACGTGCATCGTCAATCACCAGCAGGAGTTCCTGGAACAGGGCGAGGAGGCCATGAAGCCGCTGGTGCTGCGCGAGGTGGCGGAAGAAGTGGAGATGCACGAGTCCACCATCTCCCGGATCACCACGCAGAAGTACATGTACACGCCCCGCGGCACGTTCGAGTTCAAGTATTTCTTCTCCAGCCACGTGCATACCGTGGACGGACAGGAGTGCTCGGCAACCTCCATCCGCGCCCGGATTCGCCGGCTGATCGCCGAAGAGGACGCCCGCAAACCGCTCAGCGACAGCAAACTGGCCGAAATCCTGAAAAATGAGGGAATCGATGTGGCGCGACGGACAGTGGCAAAGTATCGTGAATCCATGTCGATTGCCTCGTCGAACGAACGAAAAAGGATTGCCTGAGGCAACACTGGGCCAGCCGTTTCCGGCTCTCATACGGGAGGAGTCTCTATGCAGATCGACATCACCGGGCACCATGTGGATCTCACCGAAGCACTGCGCGAGTACGTGCATTCCAAGATGGACAAGCTGGAGCGCCACTTTGACAACGTGGTCAACGTCCACGTGATCCTGACGGTGGAGAAGCTGCGGCAGAAGGCCGAGGCCACCATGCTGCTCAGTGGCGCCAAGCTTTACGCTGATGCCAGCGCCGAAGACATGTATGCTGCCATCGACGGGCTCATCGACAAGCTCGACCGGCAGGTGAAGAAGCACAAGGAGAAGGTGACCGACCACCGGCGCAACGAAGGCGCCCAGGCCAAGGCCCAGGGAGAGGGCGAAGAGGACTGAACAGCGCGCAGCGGCGGCCACCAGCGCGGGGCCGCCGCCGACTTCCGAAACCGCAGACACGACCCTGCGTGGACAAGCATGATCAAGATTGCCGACCTAATCACACCGGAGCGCATCGCCTGCGACATCCAGGTGACCAGCAAGAAGCGCGGCCTGGAAGTCCTCAGTGACATGGTGGCCGGCTCCGACTCCGCCCTGCCGGCGAACGCCATCTTCGACAAGCTGATCAGCCGCGAGAAGCTCGGCAGCACCGGGCTTGGCCACGGCGTCGCCCTGCCCCACGCCCGCATGGACGGCAATGACACGGCCACGGCGGCCTTCATCCGCACCAGCGAAGCCATCGACTTCGACGCCTTCGACAACGAACCCGTCGACCTCCTGTTCGCCCTGGTCGTACCGGAACATTTCACCGACGAACACCTCCAGATTCTTGCCCGGCTCGCCGAGATGTTCAGTGACCAGCCCCTGTGCCGCAGGCTCCGCGATGCCAACGACGCCGACGCCATGTATGAGCTGCTCAGGGACTGGGAGGCCGCCCAGGGGAGCACATGAGTGATCACGTGACCGGTGACACGGGCGCCACCGTCCCCGGCGTGCTGGTCAGCGTGCACGGCTGCGGCCTCCTCCTCACAGGTGACAGCGGCACCGGCAAGAGTGATACGGCGCTGCAGTTGCTCGGGCGCGGCCACCGGCTGGTCGCGGACGACGCCGTCGCCCTGTGCGTCGAGGGCGGGCGCGTGATCGGCCGGGCACCTGCCGCACTGGCGGGCCTGCTGGAGGTCCGCGGCCTTGGCCCGCAGTCTGTCACCCACCTGTTCGGTGGCCACGCCGTCCTGGCGCAGGCCGCAGTGGACCGGGTGATCCGGCTGATGCCACCTCCGTCCTGGGCCGACTGGCCGCGGCTGACACCCACGGTTGACGACACCGTGCTGGCCGACAGGCCGGTACCCCGTGTCACCCTGCCCGTGTCTCCGGAACGTCCTCTTGCCCTGCTGGTCGAAGTCGTCGCCCGGCTACACGCCGGCGGTCAACTGACAGGAGGTACGGCATGAGCGAAGGCACTCGGCTGATCATCGTCAGCGGGCTGTCCGGCTCCGGCAAGACCGTGGCGCTCCACACGCTGGAGGACAGCGGCTGCTACTGCATCGACAACCTGCCGGTGACCATGCTGTCGTCCTTCGGCAAGCACATCACCAGCCTGGAGCAGGACACGGCCAGCCACTTCGCCGTCGGTGTCGACGCCCGCAACCGCATGACGGACCTGGAAGCATTCTCCGGCCTTCTTGCCGAGCTGGAGTCCGTCACCGGGATCCGCCCGGAGATTCTCTTCCTCACCGCCGACGACGACACACTGATCAAACGCTTCTCGGAGACACGCCGCCGCCACCCGCTCAGTACCGGCGACATCCCCCTGGCGGACGCCATCGACCGGGAACGCCGCCTGCTGGTGCCCATCCAGTCACGCGCGGACCTGGTGATCGACACCACGGCAACCACACTGCACCAGCTGCGGGAACTGGTCCGCGAGCGGCTCATCGGCCACTCCCGGCAGCTGTCGCTGCTGTTCCAGTCGTTCGGCTTCAAGCACGGTGTTCCCAGTGATGCGGATTTCGTGTTCGACGTGCGCGTGCTCCCCAACCCGCACTGGGAGCCACACCTGCGCCCGCTCACGGGGCTGGACCCGGCCGTGGCGGAGTATCTGTCGTGCCACGCAGAGGTCGAGGCGATGTTTGCCGACATCCGCGATTACCTGGAGCGCTGGATTCCGGCGTTCAAACGGGAGAACCGCAGCTACCTGACGGTGGCCATCGGCTGCACCGGCGGGCAGCATCGCTCGGTCTACCTGAGCAACCGCCTGGCGGACCATTTCCGTGACGGCACCCAGGACGTGAGCATGAGACACCGGGAGCTATCATGAGCGTCGGCATCCTGCTGGTTACCCACAACCGCATCGGCTGCGAACTCCTGGAGACGGCCAAGGAGACCCTTGGCTTCTGCCCGCTGCAGACCCGGGCCCTGGGCGTGCTCCAGGACATGGACCCGGCGGAGATGATGCGTCACGCCGAGGCGATCGTCGACGAGCTCGATGACGGCGACGGCGTCCTGGTGCTTACCGACGCCTACGGTTCGACGCCCAGCAACGTCGCATCCAGCCTTGCCAGCGACCAGCGCATCACCGTCGTGGCCGGCGTCAATCTGCCGATGCTGCTGCGCATCTTCAATTACCCCGGTCTGCACCTGGCGGAACTGGCCGACAAGGCGCTGACCGGTGGGCAGGACGGCGTCCTGCTGGTGGAACGGTTCAGAACAAGAAAGGAGCTGTAGACGCGTGCCGACCCGCGACGTCACGATCATCAACAAGCTCGGCCTGCACGCCCGCGCGGCGGCGAAGTTCGTCGCCATGGCGGGGCGTTATCAGGCCGGCATCCAGGTTCACCGCGACGGCAAGACTGTCAACGGCAAGAGCATCATGGGCATGATGATGCTGGCCGCCGGGCGGGGAACAACGCTCACACTGGAGGCCGACGGCGAGGATGCCAGCGAGGCCCTGGACGCTCTGGAGACGCTGATCAACGCGCGTTTCGAGGAGGCGGAATAGGCGGCAAGGCACGGTGCCCGCGCCGTCTCCGATGATACACTGAAAGGGACGGGCGAAGCCCGGTTTCGAGTGCCGGCCGCGTCCCGCGCACCGGCAGGCCAAGGGAGGGGGTGCCCATGAAGGTCAAGCAACTCATCGAAGCCTGGGAGACATCGGCCGGCGAACGCCGGACCGCAACCACCTACGCAGTCCATCTGCCCATTCACGACGCGGCCAAGATCGCCGCCCTGCGGGAGATGTATCCCGGACGCTCGGAAGAGGATCTGATCACGGACCTGCTGTCGGCGGCGCTGGACGACCTGGAGGCCGGCTTTCCCTACATTCAGGGCAAGCAGGTCATCGCCGAGGACGACCAGGGCGACCCGATCTACGAGGACGCGGGCACGACGCCGCGCTTCAACGCCCTCACCCGCAAACACCTGGAGCGGCTCCAGCGCGAGCAGGATTCGTCCTGATCGCGCTGAGGCGGAGGTGGACGACGGCTACCGTCCGGCCACCATGACGTCGTCCAGCAGGATCGACCCGGTGCGAATGCCACCACGGGTATCCATGTCCGAGCCCACGGCACGCAGGGTCCGGAACATGTCCCTCAGATTGCCTGCAACGGTAATCTCCTCCACGGGCTGATCAAGCTGCCCGTTTCTGACCAGAAACCCCGCCGCCCCGCGGGAGTAATCGCCGGTCACGGTATTGGCGCCCTGCCCCATGAGTTCGGTGACCACCAGGCCATCGCCCATCTCCCGCAGCAGGCCGTCGAAATCCAGCGCCCCCGGCTGGACCGTGAGATTGTGCACGCCGCCGGCGTTGCCGGTAGTGGACATGCCCAGCTTGCGGGCGGAGTAGCTGTCGAGCACGTAGCCACTCAGCACGCCCGCGTCCACCAGGGTGCGGTCGGCAGTGGCCACGCCTTCGCCGTCGAACGCCGCGCTGCCCAGGGCCCTGGGCAGATGTGGGTACTCGGTCATGGTGACGTGCTCCGGGAAGATCGGCTCGCCCAGGTGGTCCACCAGGAACGACGCGTTGCGATACAGCGCACTGCCCTGCACGGCGCCGATAAAATGGCCAATCAGCCCGCGCGCGGTTTCGGGCACGTAGAGCACCGGCATCCGCCCGGTTTCGACCTGGGTGCTGCCGAGGCGGCGCACGGCCCGCTCGGCGGCGCGACGCCCCACGGCCGCGGCGGCTTCCAGCGCCCCCGGCTCCCGCGCCACGGTATACCAGTAATCGCGCTGCATGCCGGCCCCTTCACCGGCGACCACCACACAGTTCAGACCGTGGCGGGTCCCGGTGACGCTGCCAAGAAACCCGTGCGAGTTGCCATACACCCGCAGCGAACGGCCGGTGGTCACGCCCGCGCCTTCGGAGTTGCTGATACGCGGATCAGCATCCAGGGCAGCGGCTTCGCAGGTCAGCGCCAGCTCGATGGCATCATCCGCGCTCAGGTCCCAGGGGTGATCCAGGTCCAGCTCCGGCAGCTTGGTGGCCATACGCTCCGGATCGGCCAGCCCCTGCGCCGGGTCCTCGGAGGTGTACCGGGCAATGCTGCAGGCGGCGGCGACCGTGTCACGAACGGAATCGGCGGAGAAGTCACTGGAGCTGGCGGTACCCTGCCGGTGGCCGAAGTAGACGGCAACGGCAATGGCACGGTCGCGCTCATGCTCCAGGGTTTCCACCTCGCCGCGGCGCACGTGCACGGACAGCCCGGTGCCCACGCTCACCGACGCCTCGGCACTGGTGGCCCCCTGTTTGCTGGCCTCGGCCAGCACCTGCTCGACGATGCACTCCAGATCGGCTTCCGAGGGGAGCGCGGCGCTGGCGGTCACGGTTGGTGTTGTCATCGTATGTGTTCCTTGCCGTCTGGGGCGCCGGACCGGTTGCCCGGTTGCGGACACGCCTGCGAGTCCATCCCTGTAGGCTCGTCATCGGCCGTCCATGGCCGATGACGGTCCGCAACCGGGCAACCGGTCCGGCGCGATAGGCGATTGACCTGCGATTCGCTGATTCCTGGTACCGTCAGGCCTCGGTCCCGCCGACAGTCAGGGCATCCACTTTCAGGGTCGGCTGGCCGACGCCTACGGGCACGCTCTGGCCCTCCTTGCCGCAGACGCCGATACCGGTGTCCAGTTTCAGGTCGTGGCCGACCATGCTCACCTGTTTCAGGACCTCGGGGCCATTACCGATCAGGGTCGCGCCCTTGACCGGGCGGGTGACCCTGCCGTTCTCGATCAGGTACGCCTCGTTGGCCGAGAACACGAACCGGCCCGAGGTGATGTCCACCTGGCCGCCGCCGAAGTTGACGGCGTAGATGCCGTCCTGGACCGAGCGGATGATCTCTTCCGGATCATGCGGCCCGGCGAGCATGTAGGTGTTGGTCATGCGCGGCATGGGCAGGTGCGCGTAGGACTCCCGGCGGCCATTGCCGGTGGGTTGCATGCCCATGAGACGAGCGTTCATGCGGTCCTGCATGTAACCGGCCAGGCGGCCGTTCTCGATCAGCACGGTGCTCTCCGTAGACACGCCCTCGTCATCGACGTTGAGCGAACCGCGCCGCCCCGGCAGGGTGCCGTCATCCACTACGGTGCAATACTCGGAGGCCACCTGCTCGCCGATGCGGCCGGCGAACGCCGATGTGCCCTTGCGGTTGAAGTCCCCCTCCAAACCATGCCCCACGGCCTCGTGCAGCAGCACGCCGGGCCAGCCGGGCCCGAGCACCACGGGCATGGTGCCGGCCGGCGCATCCACCGCTTCGAGGTTGACCAGCGCCAGGCGGACGGCTTCCCGGGCGTAGGCCAGCGCCTGCTCCTGATCCACGAACACGCTGTAGCCGTGGCGGCCGCCCCCTCCGGCACTGCCGTTCTCGCGCCGCCCGTTGTGCGCCACCAGTACGGAGACGTTCAGGCGAACCAGCGGCCGCACATCGGCGGTGAGCCGACCCTCGTGGTCGGCAACCAGAACGGTGTCCTGCAATCCGGAGAGGCTGACCATGACCTGCTCCACCCGCGGGTCCTGTCGCCGCGCCTCCGCTTCCACGCGGTGCAGCAGATCCACCTTGTCGGCGTCACGCATGGACTCGAGGGGGCTGTCCGGCGGGTAGAGGTTCAGGCCCGTGCCACGGCGCCAGGCCTGAATCCGCCGCTCGTCGCCGGAGCGCGCGATGGCGCGGGCAGCGCCGGACGCCTCCAGCAGCGCCGGCAGCACGATCTCGTCGGAATAGGCAAAGCCGGTCTTCTCCCCGGCCATGGCGCGCACGCCGACACCCTGGTCAATGCTGTGACTGCCGCGCTTGACCAGGCCGTCTTCCAGCATCCATGTCTCGTGCCGCGTGGCCTGGAAGTAGAGATCGGCGGCATCGACCCCCGGCCCCATCAAACGGCCGAACACGTCCTCCAGGGCCGCGTCGCCCAGCCCGGCGGGCTCCAGCAGGCGCTCGGTCGCAATCGACAGCGTCTGTTCCATAGTGGTTTCAGGCCTCGTTGTTCGCTGCGTCGGCAGCGGTGGCTCCGGCCGCCGGCGGCTGCACGGCGTCCGCACAGCTGAGTCGGCGGTGGCGCAGGGACGGAAAGCGTGTGCGGACATCGGCGAGACGCTGGCGGTCCAGCACGCCGAGCACGACGCCCGATCCCCGGGCCAGACTGTCCTGAACGCGGCCCCAGGGGTCCACGATCAGCGAGTCGCCGTGGGTCTCCCGCCCGTTGACGTGGTAGCCGCCCTGGCCGGCCGCGATGATGTGGCACTGGTTCTCGATGGCGCGCGCCTGCAGCAACGGCCGCCAGTGCGCTTCCCCGGTACGGGCGGTAAAGGCGGACGGCAGAACGAAGAATTCGGCACCCCGGTCCACCATGACCCGGAAATGCTCGGGGAATCGCAGATCGTAACAGACCGCGACACCCATACAACCAAAGGGCGTCTCCACGGTCACCACCCGCTCGCCGGGCTCGAAGGTGGTGGACTCCCGGTAGGCCGACTCACCGTCCACGTCCACGTCGAAGAGGTGCAGCTTGTCGTAGCGGGCCACCCGCTCACCGTGGGCGTCGTAGACGAGGCAGGCCGCCCGGGCACGGCGCGGGTCACTCGCCTGCATGGGGATGGTGCCGGCCACCAGCCAGACACCGTGCCGACGCGCCAACCCCGCCAGGCAGTCCTGGATGGGACCGCCCGCATCCGTTTCCACGTGATCAAGCTTGGCGAACTCGTCCATGCCCATGATCGCCACGTTCTCGGGCAGGACCACGAGTTCGGCCCCCGCCTCCGCGGCCATGCCGACCAGGCGGGTCGCCTCGTGGAGGTTGCCCTCCACCAGCGGACCGGACGCCATCTGCACGGCCGCCACACGCGCGCCGGATTGCCGACTGCTACTCGTCATCGCGCCGCTCCTCTGCGTTTCCTGCATTGTACGCCGGACGGGCGGCGCCCGTCTCTTCAAGCACCGATCCGCTGGCGTTTCAGTCTGCATTCCCGGGAGCGGCGCCCGACTCCAGTGGCGCGGCCGCGGGCTGTTGGGCGCGACGCACGGGCTCGATCACGGGTTCAACCCACGGGCCGGTCACCCGGTACCGGAGCTGGGCAACGCGATCGAATCCGCCGCTGAAGACCTGCTGCGCCAACAACATGGCAGCGGCGCCGGGAGGGCCGCCGAACACGCCACCGAGAATGGGCAACGTCGCCGATGCCCGGGGGGTGACAGTCACCAGCTGATCGTAGGTGCGCTCTTTCAGGTCAAGGGGGCCGGTCGCCTCCACCCGTGCCGCCGGCCCGTCCATGACCAGCACCCCCGGTGTGGCGATGCCATCCTCGATGAGAAACTCGCCGTCGATGCGGTCGAAGGCGAAGCCTTCGTCAAAGACATCACCGAAATTGAGCACCAGCCGGCGCGGCAGGTTGGCGACGCTGAGCAAACCGAACACCCGGCCGGCACCCGGCTCCACCTGGGTCAGGTGGCCGTTGCGCAGACGCAGGGAGACATCGCCGGAGAGCGTCTCCAGGGCCAGGGGCACCGGCGCGGACCGGGCGTTGAGATCGAAGCTTGCCCGCCCGGTTCCCCCGCGGATGACGTCCTGGTAACCGAGCCCGGACATGAGCCCGCCCATGTCGTCGCTGCGCACGTCGATGGCCAGCTCCGTGCGGTGATCCGGGTCCCGGAGCCAGCCCGCCGTGCCCGTGAGCGTATGGTGCTCGCCACGCATGAGAATGTTGGTGAGGCGGTAGCCGTCGTCATCCGGACCACCCAGAAGCTGCAGACTGCCCAGCAGGCGGCCGTCCAGCTCCAGCCGGTCCACCTGGGCACGCAGGCTCGGCAGGGTTGACGGGTCAACCTCTGCCAGCAGCGCGTCATCGCGCGCTGCCGGTTCGCCGTCGACATCCGGCTCGTCCGGCACGGGCAGGCGCAGCAGCTCGAAATCCGCCTCCACGGCAAGGTTTGGGGACTGCGGCCAGCGCAGCTCCCCGGCCAGGTCCTCCCCGGCAAGCGTGAACAACCAGCCGGTGACGTCCCGTTCTCCACGAACCCGCTGGTTGCGGAACTGCAGCGCGTCGCCGACGGCAAGGGATCCCACGGTGAGGTCGATGGCGTCGAGCTCCGGGCCGTCCCCGCCGTTGTCCGGCACCCGGTCGTCCGCCCATCTGTGCCAGGCAAGCAGGTCCAGCGCCGGCAACAGGCCATCGATGCGCAGGCTGCCGGACGGTGGCAGCGCCGCCGGGTTGCCACCGAAGCGCAGTGCGGCACTCTGTAGACCGGCCTCGTGGTCAAGCGCAATGACGGCGTTGACGTCGTCACCGTAGTCCAGCTGCAGGGGCTCCAGGCCATCGGCGCCGATGCGGAACGACAACGCCAGCGGCCGCTCCCCTGTCTCCGGTTTCCCCAGCGGCGCTGGCATGGCCACGCCGATGCCGTCCATTGCCGAGGCGATGGCCACATCCACCGTCAGCTCCTGCTGCTCGGGGTCGGCATCGAAGACGGGGAAGCGCACATCCACCTGCGCAGCGCCAACGCCGGAGAGCAGCCCCTCACCGCCGGTGAGGGCCGTCTCCAGCCGCCCCGCATCAAGCGCGTCCAGTGACACCGCGAGACGGATGCGATCCTCGTCGGTACCGGTGTCGTCCGTGCTCAGGCCGAGCATCAGCGGCCCGTCCAGGAAACGTCCGGTCACACCCTCCGAGCGGATGCCGCGCTGATCGAAGTGCACCTGGCCGTCCAGGCCGTCGATGGCCAGATCCCGGTCGGGCAGGCGCAGGCGTCCGTCATTGAGGGTGGCGGTGCCGTCGATGGTGACCGGCTCGCCGTCGAACGGGATCACCAGGCCCAGCTGCAGGTCGTGCTGCCCGTCGAGCTGCAGCGCGCCCAGCGGCCCGGCAAGCACGTCGCCGCCCGCAGGCATGGTGGAGAGAAAGTCGAAATAGGCATCACCGGATCCGGAGAACGCGCCGTCCACCCGCAGCGGGCTGCGCTGGAGGTCATCAATGGAGGCCCGGGCCTCCCGAATCCGCGCGCCGCTGATGACGCCATCAGTCGCGTCGATTGCCATGGAACGCCCCTCGAACCGGAGCGCACCATCGAGGCCGGTGATCTCCGGCCACTCCGGGTGGTAGGCAAGGGTCACGTCGGCAACATCGGCGCGCACGTGGAAGCGTCCGGTGCCATTGTCGAAGGGGAAGTGGTCCGCGCGGCCGTGGAACACCACGTCCGCGTTGCGGGCGGTGCCGGCGAGAATACCGCCGTCCAGCCATTCCACCAGCGCCGGCATCATGATCGCCACCGGCAGGTAACGCCCGGTATTGGCGGCATTACCGGCGCTGCCGTCGATACTGGCGCGGATATCCAGGAACGGCGCGCCGTCCCACGGCTTGTCAACGCGGACCCGCCCGTGGACTTCACCGTCGTCATTGAGCACCCGCGAGCGACCCACGTTCACCGTCCAGCCGTCGTCATTCAGGCTCCAGGCCACCTCGGCGTCCAGTTCGCTGAACGGGATGCGTTCGCGGAAGAGATAGGGCATGTCGGCCGCACCGTCCCGGGCACGCACCAGCAGGTCTCCTTGACGGTGGCGGCCATCGGGTTGTGGCAGGCCTTCGCCAAAGCTGGCCCAGAGCTCCAGGGAGCCACTGAGCGCCGCGTAGGGGGGCTCGCCGGGCCGGCCCAGCATACGCTCCATGACCCGTGCGCCGACGTCCTCGCCCTCGGCGTAGACATCCACGGGCCCGTTGGTCAGCGGCTGCTCGGCGTCGGTCGGCCAGTGCACGGCAAACCGAACACGGTTACCCCAGCCTTCCGGCAGTCTGCCGGAGCCGGCAAGGCGGCGTTGGCCGTCGACATCGTCCAGGGCGGCGTCCAGGTCGGCGAAGTGGTAACGCTCCTGGTGGACCAGATCCAGGAGATCCATACGGCCGCCCTGCACACGCAGGCGCCCCGGCTGCGCCATGAGCACGTCAAGCTCATCCAGCCCCGCCGCGCCCGGCTCGATACCCACCCCGACGACGCGAAAGGCCCCGTCGGAATCGCGCTGAACCGTGAGCCGCGGCTCCACCAGCACCAGTTCGTTCAGGCGCACCATGCGATCCTGCAGTGAGGCCAGCAGGTCCAGGTTGACCTCCAGGCGCGGCAGAAGAACGCTGTCGTCGCCGTCACCGAGGCGCACCCCATCCAGCGTCAGCCGCAGATCGCGCCATGCCCAGTGCGCCTGCAGCCCTTCGATGCGGATGTCCTGCCCGACCGCCGCGCCCAGGCGCGTCTCCACCTGGGCGCGGTACTCGGGCAGATAGTGCACACCCAGCCGCGCCAGGGCGAAGGCCACGGCCAGCAGCACGAGCAATGCCGCCAGCAGACCGACGACCATTCGGAAAGTGCGGGTAAGCAGGGTCAGCATGGCGTGTCGCGCCGCACGCATCCCGCGAGCGGCGTCGGCGAATCAGAATGAATCATGGCGAGCAAGGCATCCATGGCCCGTCCGGGGTCAAGCAGTGACGTTCAGCTCCCAGATTACATCAGGACGACGTCGAACTGATCCTGTGCATACATGGGATCTGCCTGAAATGTGATGGGCCGCCCAATAAACTCTTCCAGTTCCGCCACGCTCATGCTCTCGTCCTCGACCATGAGGTCCACAACCGGTCGCGAGGCGATCACGAGCATCTGTTCCGCCTCGAACTGACGCGCTTCGCGCATCAGCTCCCGGAAGATCTCGTAGCAGACGGTCTCGGGGGTTTTCATGAAGCCGCGGCCATCACAGCTTGGACACGGCGCACACAGGATATGTTCCAGGGATTCGCGGGTGCGCTTGCGGGTCATCTCCACCAGCCCCAGGGCGGAGACACCGCTGATCTGGGTCTTGGCGTGGTCCTTCTCCAGGCTCTTCTCCAGCGCCCGCAGCACCTGCCGTTTGTGCTCCTCGTCCTGCATGTCTATGAAGTCGAGGATGATGATGCCGCCAAGGTTGCGCAGGCGCACCTGGCGGGCGATGGCCTGGGCGGCTTCAAGGTTGGTCTTGAAGATGGTCTCTTCGAGATTGCGCCGCCCCACGTAGGCGCCGGTGTTGACGTCGATGGTGGTCATGGCCTCGGTCTGGTCGATCATCAGATAACCGCCGGACTTCAGCTCGACCTTGCGCGACAGGGCACGCTGGATCTCTTCCTCAACGCCGTAGAAGTCGAACAGGGGCCGCTCGCCGGGATAGGCTTCGAGCCGCGCGTTCATCTCGGGGAAGAACTGTTCGCAGAAGGCCTGCAGCTTCTGGAAATTCTCCCGGGAGTCGATGCGGATGCGCTCCACCTCGCTGCTCATGGTGTCGCGCAGGGAGCGCAGCACCAGCGGCAGGTCCTCGTGAATGCACTGCCCGGCCCTGGCCTCCCGGGCGCGGGCGGCCACGTTCTCCCAGAGTTTGCAGAGAAAGCGCCGGTCCGCCTCCAGCGCGCTCTCGGGCGCCTGCTCGGCAGCGGTGCGGATGATGTAGCCGCCGGTATCACCCTCGTCCAGGAAGCGCTGGCCGATCTGGCGCAGCCGTTCGCGCTCCGCGGCGTCCTCGATTCGCCCGGAGACCCCCAGGTTGCGGCTGCGGGGCAGAAGCACCAGGTTGCGGGAGGGAATGGTCAGATGGGTGGTCAGCCGCGCACCCTTGGTGCCCATGGGGTCCTTGATCACCTGGACGATGATCTCCTGACCGTCATGGAGCAGCTGCTGGATGTCCGGCACCGGGCGGCGCAGGCGGGTCTCGCCGGTTTCACTGTCCGGCGCCACGGCGACGTCGGAGGCGTGCAGGAACGCCGTGCGCTCCAGGCCCACCTCCACGAATGCCGCCTGCATGCCGGGGAGAACGCGCTGGATGCGCCCCTTGTAGATGTTGCCCACCAGGCCGCGCCGACGCGTGCGCTCCACGGAGACTTCCTGCAGAACGCCATTCTCCACCACCGCCACACGGGTCTCCTGTGGCGTGCAGTTCATCAGGATTTCCTGGCTCATTACCAGTGCCGGCGGTAGTCGATATCGAACTCGTCCAGCAGATCCGCCGTCTCGAACAACGGCAGCCCCATGACGCCGGAGTAGCTGCCCTCCAGGTACTCCGCGAACACGCCGCCACGGCCCTGGATGGCGTAGGCACCGGCCTTGCCCTCGGGCTCGCCGGACGCCCAGTAGCGATCGATGTCCGCGGACGTCAGCTCACGGAACTGCACGCGATTGACGCTGAGCCGGGTTGCTTCGCGGTCGTCCACGAGCGCAACCCCGGTGAGAACCCGGTGTTCGTTGCCCGAGAGCATCTCCAGCATGGCGACCGCCTCGTCGCGGGTGCCGGGCTTGCCGAGCACCTGGTCGTCCATGACGACCACGGTATCCGCCCCCAGCACCGGCAACGGCTGGTTCCCTTCCACCTGGGCCCAGCCGGCACGGGCCTTCTCCAGGGCAAGGCGGATGACGAAGACCTCTGCGCTCTCTTCCGGGTCGAAGGTTTCGTCCACGGCCACATCCAGCGGCGTGAACGGCAGCCCCATCTGCTGCAGCAGCTCCCGGCGGCGCGGCGACCGCGACGCCAGGTAGATTTCGGACGATGTCTCGGACGCCATGTTGTACCTCGAAAGCTGCTCGATGATCGGTTCTGTTGGCCGCTCCGGTGACCGGCCCTAGCGGTGGTACGGATGCCCGGTGATCAGGGTCCAGGCGCGGTAGAGCTGCTCGGCCACCAGCACCCGCACCAGCATGTGCGGCAGCGTCAGCGGCGACAGGGACCAGCGCTGGTCGGCCGCCTTCAGGCAGGCGTCGTCCAGGCCGTCCGGGCCGCCGATCAGCAGGGCCACGTCGCGGCCATCCTGCAGCCACTCGCGCATGGCTCCTGCCAGCGCCTCCGTGTCGATGCGCCGCCCGCCACCATCCAGTGCGATGACACGGGCGCCTTTCGGCACCGCCTGCAGCAGGCGCTGGCCTTCCACTTCGCGCGCCCTGGCGGGATTACCGCCCTTGCCCCGATCGCCCGACGCCAGCTCACGCAGGTCCAGCCGCAGCTCGCGGGGCATGCGCCCGGCGTACTCCTGGTAACCCTCGGCCACCCACCGGGGCATCTTCTGCCCCACGGCCGTCACCTGGACCCGCACCGGCTCAGGCCCGGGAGCTATCGGCGGACGACGCGTCCGAATCCGCGTCGTCGATGCCCCAGATCCGCTCCAGGCGGTAGAGTTCCCGCGTATTGGCGCCCATGACGTGGACGACCACGTCACCCAGGTCCACGAGCACCCACTCGGCGCTGTCCTCGCCTTCCACCCCGAGCGGGCGGACGCCCTGCTCGCGGGCGTCCTCCACGACGCGGTCGGCGATCGCCTTGACGTGTCGCCCGGAATTCCCGGACGCCACCACCATGATGTCGGTGATACCGGTCTTGCCGCGTACATCCAGCACAACGGGATCCACGGCCTTCATGTCCTCGAGAGAGGCAAGCACCACGTCCCTCAGTGCCGCCCAGTCCAGTGTTTCGACATGATCCACTGCGCTGATGATCCACCTCCACGACGGCAACACTGCCGCCGACTTGCTCTCCACTCAGCCGGCGTATCCACCGGCCCCGTACAGGTTATTGTCCCGTATATAGTCCCATACCGCATCCGGCAACAGATAGCGTCCCGAACGCCCGTCGGCCAGACGGGCGCGGATGTCGGTGGCGGACACCGCCATGGGTGTGACGTCCTGGAACAGCACGCGCCCGGCGGGCTCGCCTCGCAACGCGGCCCAGTCCGCCGTCTCCCGGCCCTGCAACCAGTCGGTCAGGGGCGGCGGCAGCTCCAGCGGGTGATCCGGGCGCCGCATCACCACGATGTGTGCGTGTACGGCCAGCTCCTGCCAGCGATCCCAGCGCGGCAGGCTGACAAAGCTGTCGCTGCCAAGGAGCAGGCAGAGGTGGTCGCCGGGGTAATCCTCGCGCAGCGTGCGCAGGGTATCCACCGAATAGGAGGGGCCATCGCGCCGGAGCTCCCGGTCGTCCAGCCGGAAGCGTGGCTCGCCGCGGGCGGCCAGCTCCAGCATTGCGAGACGCTGCGCGGCGGTGACCTCGGGATCACCACGGTGAGGCGGGACATGGCAGGGAACGAGGTGAAGCTGCTCCAGCGCGCCGGCTTCGACGATATCCAGCGCAACGCGGAGATGGGCGTTGTGCACCGGGTCGAAGGTGCCACCGAACATGCCGCGCAGCGGGCGGGGCGTGCCACTCACCCGCCGCGACTCCGGCACCGGGCGGGCCACTCAGCCACGCACATGCCCGTCCCCCAGGACAATCCACTTCTGCGAGGTGAGACCTTCCAGCCCAACCGGACCGCGGGCATGCAGCTTGTCCGTGCTGATGCCGATCTCGGCCCCCAGGCCGTACTCGAAGCCGTCCGCGAAGCGGGTGGAGGCGTTGACCATGACCGAGCTGGAGTCCACCTCGCGCAGGAAGCGCTGGGCGCGACTCCAGTCCTGGGTCACGATGGACTCGGTATGCCCGGAGCTCCATGCGTTGATGTGCTCCATGGCGGCATCGAGATCGGCGACCACCCGCACGGCCAGCACCGGGGCCAGGTACTCCGCCCCCCAGTCCTCGTCCGTTGCCGCCGTCATGGCCGGCACCAGCCGACGGCTGGCCTCGCACCCGCGCAGCTCCACACCGGCGTCCGTGAAACGCTCCGCCAGCGGCGGCAGCACCTGCGCGGCGACACTCTCGGCCACGAGCAGCGTCTCCATGGTGTTGCAGGTGCCGTAGCGCTGGGTCTTGGCGTTGAACGCCACCGCCAGTGCCTTGTCGAGATCGGCCGCCTCGTCGATGTAGACGTGGCAGACGCCGTCCAGGTGCTTGATCACCGGAACACTGGCGTCGCGGCTGATCCGCTCGATCAGCCCCTTGCCGCCACGCGGAACGATGACATCCACCTCGCCGGTCATGGTAATCAGATGACCCACGGCCTCGCGGTCCGTGGTGTTCACCACCTGCACCGCGTCCTTGGGCAGGCCGGCGGCATCAAGCCCGCTGCGGATGCACTCGGCAATGGCCCGGTTGGAGTGGATGGCTTCGGAGCCACCGCGCAGGATCGTGGCATTGCCGGACTTCAGGCACAGCCCGGCCGCATCGGCCGTGACGTTGGGGCGCGACTCGTAGATGATGCCGATCACGCCCAGGGGCACACGCATCTTGCCGACCTGGATCCCGGAGGGACGGCTGCGCAGGTCGTCGATGGCGCCCACCGGGTCGGGCAGCGCGGCGATCTGGCGCAGGCCGTCAGCCATGGCGGCGATGCGCTCCGGGGTCAGTTCCAGGCGGTCCAGCAGGGCGGCGTCCAGCCCTCGCTCACGGCCCGCAGCCATGTCCTTGGCATTCTCTTCCACCAGCTGCGCCGCGCGGGCATCGATGGTGTCGGCCATGGCGGTCAGGGCCTGGTTCTTGGCGTCACTCCCGGCACGGGCCATGGCCCGGCCCGCAGCCCGGGCCTGCTGGCCCAGTTCCGCCATGTAGGCCTGGATGTTCTGTACGCTTTCAGCTGTTGCGCTCATGGTTGCTCGCCCTGTGGTCATCTCCTGCCGGCCCCGGCTTCAGGCACGCGCCGGCTGGGGGCGCCGCCGTTTTCCGTAACCGCCGGCAATGGCAATGCTTAATTGTAACAACTCATCCCAGATGCGGCCCGGTGCCACTCCCTTGATAACCCGATCCGCCCGGGCGCAGCGCATCAGCAGCGCCTGCCAGCGTCGCGGGCCACCGCGCTGGGCGGCGCGCTGGAGCTGGCTCTTGCGCGGGCCGAACGCGCCGTTCTTCTTCAGGACCTGTTCCGCCTGGCCCGGGGCGCCCTGGAGCTGGCAGACCAGCCGGACCTCCCGGGACAGCGCCCACAACACCAGCGTCGGCTCCACGCCCTCTTCGCGCAGACCACCGACGATGCGGGCACACCGGGCCACCTCGCCCTGGAGTGCGGCGGCGGTAAGGTCGAAGACATCGAAACGGGCGCTGTCGGCGACGGCCTGGCGCACGGCGTCCGCGTCCAGCTCGCCCTTCGGCACCAGCAGCCGGAGCTTTTCGATCTCCTGCACCGCGGCCAGCAGGTTGCCCTCGCTGCGCTCGGCAAGGAGCTGCACGGCATCACGGGTGGGCGCCAGGCCGGCCTGACGGAGTCGCTGCTCCAGCCAGCCGGGGAGCTGGCGCTGCTCCAGCGGCCAGACCTGGACCACCGCGCCGGCAGTGTCGATGGCGTTCACCCAGGCGGCCTTGCGCGTGCCTGCATCCAGCCTGGGCGCGGAGATCATGAGCACCGTGTCCTCAGGGGCACGGGCGCAGTAGTCACTGAGCGCACGCGCCCCCGCCTGACCGGGTTTGCCGGTGGGCATGCGCAACTCGATGATGCGGCGGTCGCCGAACAGGGAGAGGTTGTCCGCGGCGGCAGCCAGTCGCTGCCAGTCGAACCCCGCTTCCACCTCGAGCACCTCGCGCTCGGTGTGCCCGGCCTGACGAGCGGCGGTGCGCACCGCATCCATGGCCTCGCCAACCAGCAACGGCTCATCGCCGGTGATCAGCCAGACCGGCAACAGATTGCGCTCCAGGGTGTCGGCGACCTGCTCAGGCTTCAGACGCATCTCACTCGCCCAGGGTTGCCTGCACGCGCTCGGTCAGCAGGAATGCGACGTCGCGGCGCAGCTCTTCGATCAGCGCCTCCTCGCGCTCCTCGCTCCCGAGCACCGCCTCACGGTCGAACCGGTATTCGCGGATCTGCTCGAACGTATCAGGGCCGGCCAGGGTGTCACCATCGCCATCACGGATGGACCAGCGCACCCGGTAGCGCACCTCGTACTCCTCGGTGCCGCCCCCGGCCGCGACGCTGAGCTGCTGGCGATCGCGGCTTTCGCTTTCGATCACAAGCCGCGCGCCATCACCGCTACTCCGCACGTCCGCGCCGGCGGCCGCCAGCGTACGGCGCAGCTCCCGGATCAGCTCGCCCTGCCCGATCTGGCTGTCCACCACCACGGGGACGCCTTCCAGGGATGCCGTGCCCGGCGCGGAGCCACGGAGATGCCAGCCGCACCCGGCCAGTGCCAGGACAAGCACCACGATCAGGATGCGCTGCAGGCTACGCATGGAACCTCCGCGATTGAGGGTCAGTTGGCGACGACGTTCACCAGTTTACCCGGGACGACGATCACCTTGCGTACGGTCTTGTCACTAATGAAACGCTGCACGTTGGGCTCGTCCAGGGCAGCGGACTCGATGGCGTCGCGCCCGGCGTCGGCCGGCACCTGGATGTTGCCCCGCAGCTTGCCATTGACCTGCACCACGATCTCCAGCGTGTCCTGGGTGAGCGCATCCGCGTCCACCTGCGGCCAGGCAGCGTCCACCACGGCGTCGTCGTGGCCCAGCGCCTGCCAAAGCCGGTGGCAGATGTGCGGCACGATGGGCGCGAGGATCAGCACAGAGGCCTCCAGCCCCTCCTGCATCACCGCCCGGCCCTGCTCGCTGTCGTCGTCCACGACCTTGTAGAGGGTGTTCACCAGCTCCATGACCCCGGCGATGCCGGTGTTGAAGGTGAAACGGCGGCCGATGTCCTCGCTGGCCTTGCGGATGGTCTCGTGCACCTTGCGCCGGGTATCCCGCTGCGCGTCGGTGAGGCCGGCCACATCCAGCGCCGGGGCTGCCCCCCGGGCGGTGTGATTGCGCACCAGGTGCCACAGCCGCTTGAGGAAGCGATAGCCGCCCTCCACACCGGAATCGGACCACTCCAGGGACTGCTCCGGCGGTGCCGCAAACATGGCGAACAGCCGCACGGTGTCGGCGCCATAACGCTCCACCAGCGCCTGGGGATCGACGGTGTTGCCCTTGGACTTGGACATCTTGGCGCCATCCTTCAGCACCATGCCCTGGGTCAGCAGGTTGGTGAACGGCTCGTCGGCGGTGGTCAGCCCTTCATCGCGCATCACCTTCTGGTAGAAGCGTGCGTAGAGCAGGTGCAGGATCGCGTGCTCGATACCGCCGATGTACTGATCCACCGGCAGCCAGTAACCGGCACGCTCGTCAAGCATGGCACCGTCGTTGTTCGCGCAGGCGAAACGGGCGGGGTACCAGGATGACTCCATGAACGTGTCGAAGGTGTCGGTTTCACGCTCCGCCGCGCCGCCGCACTCGGGGCAGGTGGTCTGGTACCACTCGGGCATCTGCTTGAGCGGCGAGCCGGCGCCGTCGAACTGGACGTCCTCCGGCAGCTCCACCGGGAGCTGGTCGTCCGGCACGGGCACCTGCCCGCACGCGGGGCAGTTGATGATGGGGATGGGCGCGCCCCAGTAGCGCTGGCGCGACACGCCCCAGTCGCGCAGGCGGTAGTTGGTCTGGCGCTCACCGATGCCGCGCTGCTGCAGCCAGCCGGCGATGGCGTCGAACGCCTCGTCGGAGGTCATGCCGGTGTAATCACCGGAGTTGACCAGCACGCCCTTGTCGGTGAATGCCTCGGCGCTCACGTCCGGCGCGCCGCCGTCGGCCGGTGCAATCACCGGGCGGATGGGCAGGTCGTACTTGGTGGCGAACTCCCAGTCGCGCTGGTCGTGGGCGGGCACGGCCATGATGGCGCCGGAGCCGTAGGTCATGAGCACGAAGTTGGCGATCCACACCGGGATATCCTCGCCGGTGAGCGGATGGACGGCCCGCAGGCCGGTGTCCAGCCCCTTCTTCTCCATGGTGGCGACGGTGGCCTCGGCGACGCCGGCCTTGTTGCACGCTTCCACAAAGGCGGCGATCTCCGGGTTGCTCTCCGCCAGCTCGCGGGTGAGCGGGTGCTCCGGAGCAAGCCCCATGTAGCTCACGCCGAACAGCGTGTCCGGGCGGGTGGTGTAGACGCGGAGGGTGTCCTCCCGGCCCTGGATCGCAAACTCCAGCTCCACGCCCTCGGAGCGGCCGATCCAGTTGCGCTGCATGGCGCGCACCTGCTCCGGCCAGCCGGGCATGTCATCCAGGGCGTCCAGCAGCTCGTCGGCGTAATCGGTGATGCGCAGGAACCACTGCGGAATCTCCCGGCGCTCCACGGTGGCACCGGAGCGCCAGCCCTTGCCGTCCACCACCTGTTCGTTGGCGAGCACGGTCTGATCCACAGGATCCCAGTTCACCGTGGCCACGGCGCGGTAGGCGAGCCCCTTGCGATACAGACGCGTGAACAGCCACTGCTCCCACTTGTAGTAGGACGGATCACAGGTGGCGAACTCCCGCGACCAGTCGTAGCCGAAGCCGAGCTGCTTGAGCTGCTCGCGCATGGCGGCGATGTTCTCCCGCGTCCACTGCGCCGGCGGCACGTTGTTCTGCATGGCGGCGTTCTCCGCCGGCAGGCCGAAGGCGTCCCAGCCCATGGGCTGGAGCACGTTGCGCCCCTGCATGCGCTGGTAGCGGGTAATGACGTCGCCGATGGTGTAGTTGCGCACGTGCCCCATGTGCAGCTTGCCGCTGGGGTACGGGAACATGGAGAGGCAGTAGAACGCCTCGCGCCCCGGCTCCTCGGTGACGTGGAACGTGCGGTTTTCATCCCAGAAACGCTGCGCGTCGGCTTCGATGATCTCCGGCTTGTAGGCGTCGTCCATACTCATGTTGTGGCTCGTGGTCTTCGGCTTGATCGCGGGGAAAGGCGGAAGTATACGGCAATCGCGTGCAGCTGCCGATGCCCGGGGCCGGTGCGCCTGCTCAACAAGCCGGTGTCAGCGACCCGGCGTGCCGGCGCCGGGCTTGCTCAGAAACGGCAGGATGGGGCGGGTGCGATCCATGCGTGGGCTCCATTAACGTAATCTTTGTGCATTCCGCGCATTCCGTGCCTTTAACGCCTGCGACGCTTCTTCAACCTCAGCGCGATTGCTTACAAACAGTCCGCCACGAAGTGGTGGTATCGGCCACAAGTCCAGCATGTCCTTTTGCGTTATACCCGGCGGTCTGCTGTTGCCCGCGAGCACCGAGGGATCATCGTTCTCCGGGTCGAACATCGCCTCCGGCATCGGCTGGCGCGGGATGGAGGTGTACAACCAGTAGTGTATTAGCGACGTCGGAATTGCTGTAACGAGAAATAGGCATACAAGCGGTAATGACACGAACAACTGCAGAGGCCAAAGCAGAGGATTTCGCGCGGTAAAGATGGGGAGCGGGTTCGTTACCAACCCGAACTCCGAAGGCTTGATGTAGTCAGCACCGCGGGGCGTCCTTCCCGGCAACGCATCAGGTCCCTGTTCCATGTAAACGGTAATGTATGCCCACAACGCCTCCGGGCCGTCCGGTACTCGCGCCCCCTTGTGGTGATCCTGGCCGTTAATCAGCATTTTCAGCGTTCCGCCTTTGCCATCCGGGAAGTCGATCTGCAGCAGCTGGTCGTGCAGCACCACGCCCGGGAACGTGAACCCGGTGAGGTCGCGCCGCCGCCCCGCCAGTTCATCCCACGGCACGGTGTACACCTTGCCGCGAAGCTCCATGCTCACCTCCCGGGTCCGACGGTTGAACCGCACCGGCAGGTGCTTGCGCCAAACCCAGATCGGGACCACCAGTTTGAGTGCCAAGACTAGAGGCAGCAGCCAGACATGAATCTGGAAATGGGCCGCCCAGGAGTTCCCCGGCTCCCATGGCGCGCCCTCAAGCACAAACACCACGATCTGCCCGAACGCGGAGAAACACAGAATCATCCAGAGCCACCCCCACCCGCCGCCACCGATACCGGTCCAGAAATTCTCGGTCCTGGCCCGCACATCCAGACAAGTGGGGCCGATGCGCTCGATCTGCGAGCCCGCTCCGGGCGTGGCGAAGGTCGAATCGATGGTGTGTGTGCGATCCATGCAACGATGCTCCTGACTTCACTTCGGCGAGCGGCGGGCCGCCTCACGCTCTCGGCGACGGAGCGCGGCATCAACCTCTTCACGATTGCGGAAGAAAAGAATCCCTCGAGGGGCAACCTGGCCCCGCAGCCGCATAATGTCCCGGAGCGTCCGCCCCGGCGGCCGGCTGTTACCCGTGAGCACCGAAGGGTCATCGTTCTCCGGGTCGAACATCGCTTCCGGAAGCGGTTGGCGCGGTATTGAGGTATACAACCAGTAATGCAGCAGACTCGTGGGCACGAACGTCACGATGAACAGACATGCCAGCGGAAACCCCACGAACAGCTGTAACGGCCACCAGACCGGATTGCGGGCCGTCAGAATCGGAAACGGGCTCACCAGCGATTCCGACGGCTTGACGTAGTCTTCGCCCCGCGGGGTCAACGACGGCAGTGCATCCGGGCCCTGTTCCATGTAGACCGTAATGTACGACCACAAGGCTTCGGGGCCATCCGGCATCGGGACCCCATTGGGGTGGTCCCGACCGTTGATCAGCATCTTCAACGTGCCACCCTTGCCATCCGGAAAGTCGATCTGCAGCAGCTTGTCGTGCAGCACCACGCCGGGGAACGTGAACCCGGTGAGATCGCGCCGTCGCCCCACCAGCTCATCCCACGGCACGGTGTACACCTTGCCGCGAAGCTCCATGCTCACCTCCCGGGTCCGACGGTTGAACCGCACCGGCAGGTGCTTGCGCCACACCCAGATCGGGACCACCAGTTTGAGTACAAAGACTAGAGGCACGAGCCAGACATGAATCTGGAAATGGGCCGCCCAGGAGTTCCCGGGCTCCCATGGCGCGCCCTCAAGCACAAACACCACGATCTGCCCGAGTGCTGAAAAACACAGAATCATCCAGAGCCACAGCCACCCGCCGCCACCGAGTCCGGTCCAGAAATTGTCGGTCCTGGCACGCACGTCCAGGCACGTCGGGCCGATGCGTTCGCTCTGCGAACCCGCTCCGGGCGTGGCGAGGTTCGCGCTAATGGGATGGGTGCGATCCATGACAGTCTCTCGTGCAATCCGTGTCCGGCCGATACGCTTCAAGAGCCGGCGTTATCGACCTGGCCTCCCCACTTGGGCGCGCCCCGCCAGGTGGCGGTCCAACGCCGCTTCCACCTCAGCGCGGTTGCGGTAGAACAATATCCCTTTACGGTTCACTCCACCGCGCAACAGCTGATGCTGGTCAAGGGACGTCCGCCCCGGTGGCCGACTATTGCCCGTGAGCACCGAGGGGTCATCGTTCTCCGGATCGAACATCGCCTCCGGCAATGGCTGACGCGGTATCGAAGTATACAGCCAGTAATGAACTAAGCTCGTCGGCACGAACGTAACAATAAACAGACACAACAGCGGGAACCCCACGAACAACTGCAACGGCCACCACAGCGGGTTGCGCGCGGTAAGGATGGGGAACGGGTTGGTCACGAAAAACAGTTCCGATGGCTTGACGTAGTCCTCTCCCCGCGGCACCAGCAATGGTAACGCCTCAGGCCCCTGCTCCATGTACACGCTGATGTACGACCACAGTGCCTCGGGGCTATTCGGAATCTGCGCTCCCCTCGAGTGATCCTGGCCGTTGATCAGCATCGTCAACGTGCCCCCTTTGCCATCCGGAAACTCGATCTGTAGCAGCTTGTCGTGCAGCACCACGCCCGGGAACGTGAACCCGGTGAGGTCGCGCCGCCTGCCCGCCAGCTCGTCCCACGGCACGGTGTACACCTTGCCGCGAAGCTCCATGCTCACCTCCCGGGTCCGGCGGTTGAACCGCACCGGCAGGTGCTTGCGCCACACCCAGACGGGAATAAGAAGCGGAAGCGCAAAGAATGCTGCCAATAGAGCCATTTCAATCTGATTCGCCCAACGCCCCTCTAGCGCTACAGGCTCCCCCCCCAACGTAAACGCCAGAATTTGCCATAACGCCACAAAACACAGGGTCATCCAGATCCACCCCCAACCACCACCACCGAGTCCCGTCCAGAGGTTCTCGGTCCTGGCCCGCACATCCAGGCAAGTCGGGCCAATGCGCTCGATCTGCGAACCCGCGCCGGGCTCGCTCAGAAACGGCAGAATGGGGCGGGTGCGATCCATGCAACGATGCTCCTGACTTCATCTGACCGAGCGGCGGGCCGCTTCGCTCTCTCGGCGACGGCGTGCAGCATCAACCTCCTCGCGATTGCGGACGAACAGAACACCCCGAGGAACCACTCTGCGTTCGAGTCGCACGATGTCCTGGAACGTCCGCCCCGGTGGCCGGCTATTGCCCGTGAGCACCGACGGATCATCGTTCTCCGGATCGAACATCTCCTCGGGCAGCGGCTTGCGCGGGATGGACGTGTACAACCAATAGTGCAGCAGGCACGTCGGCGCGTAGGTCAACGCAAGAAGACACATCAACGGGAACCCAACACACAACTGCAACGGCCACCAACGCGGGTCCCGTGCCGTAAAAATGGGGAACGGCCTGCACGCCTCGGGCAGCTCCGAGGGCTTGAAGTAGTCTGCGCTGTAGGGTGTGAGCTGCGGTAGCGCCTCCGGCCCCTGTTCCATGTAGGTGGTGATGTATGCCCATAGTGCATCGGGGCCGTCCGGAATGTCCGCGTCGACATGTTCCTTGCCGTTGATCAGTATCGACTGCGTTCCGCCATCGGCTTTCGGGAAGTCGATCTGCAGCAGCTGGTCGCGCAGCACTACACCCGGGAACGTGAACCCGGTAAGGTCACGCCGGATGCCCGCCAGTTCGTCCCAGGGCACGGTGTACACCTTGCCCCCAGCCGCCATGCTCACCTCCCGCGTGCGACGGTTGAAACGCACCGGCAGGTGCGTGCGCCACAGCCACACCGGGATCAGCAGCGGTAGCGCGAAAACCGCGGCCATCAGCACCATCTCAATCTGGTTCGCCCATCGACCCTCAAGTGCAACAGGCTCGCCTCCCACCGTGAATGCCAGAATCTGCCAGAGTGCCAAAAAAGTCACCGTCATCCAGATCCACAGCCAGCCACCGCCGCCATGCCCGCTCCAGAGGTTCTCGGCACGCCCCCGGACATCCAGACACGTCGGGCCGATACGCTCGATCTGCGTGCCGGCGCCGGGCTTGCTCAGAAACGGCAGGATGGGACGGGTGCGATCCATGCGTGGGCTCCTAACTGTTCAGTCGATTCAGTATGCCGCTCAGCCACCCGGGTTTTTCTACCGTGGCTTCACGGACGTAGGTTTCGGGGAACTCCGGGGAAGGCCGGTATCGGATCGTGAAGGCCACCTCCCGTCGAGCGCTGCCGCGGGTCACCGGCTGTTCCAGACGGAGCAGGGCACCAGCGTGCTGCTGCTCTTCCACGATGCGGCGGCCCGTGGCCGGTTCCCCATTGACCAACACCTGCAACACGCTGTGATCGGCATCGAAGCCGGGAAGGTAACAAGTCATAGCGGCCAGAGCGCCACGCGGGCCGTCGTCGTCCCACGTTACCCGGAGAACGTCCGGGCGATGAAGAACAACGGAAAGCTGTGTGAGCTCTTCGTCGAGAGACTCAAAGCGGGGATCGCGGTACGCC
Source organism: Aquisalimonas asiatica (assembly GCF_900110585.1). Classification (NCBI taxonomy): domain Bacteria; kingdom Pseudomonadati; phylum Pseudomonadota; class Gammaproteobacteria; order Chromatiales; family Ectothiorhodospiraceae; genus Aquisalimonas; species Aquisalimonas asiatica. Next base: position 681,453 of record NZ_FOEG01000002.1, read on the forward strand.
GGGTTATCGGTGCCAAAGACACTGCGCTCCAGCCATTCCGAGAGTTCCATGGGCGCTCCCTCGCGCTCACCACTAATCAGCTCCATGAGCATTTCCTTGAGCTCACCGCTAATCAGCAGCCAAAGGCCCGCCACCATGGCGACGATGCCGACGAATAAGGCAACCTGGGGTGACCAGAAAGCCACCAGAGTGGCTGTACCCCAGTAGGTGAGCGCGGAATCCCCCACCGCAAGAAGAACGCCTGCAGCAGCGTAGCGCGCCGCTTGGCCGTACTCACCTTCCAACAGAGCATCACGCGTTTTCAGACCGTAGGTAACGCCGATGGCAATGGCTCCGCCATAACCGAAGAAGCGAGCCGCCCCCACACTTCTAAGAGCTCTAACAGCGTATCCGGCAAGAGGTATAGACTCGGCGACACGTGCCACGCCCGCAAAGTTGTTGAGCGCAGCGTTCAGGGCACTGCCAAGCGAAGCGATAGCAACGGCGGCTTGGGCGCCCCCGCGAGCAAGACCTTCCTCGCCCAGGGAGTTCACGGCCTCAGCCAGATTCCAGACCACTACAATCCCTGAGAGCCCGGTCATCCCAGCCATACCGACGCCGCCGCCAAACGCGCGATCCAGGGGCGCGGCCGGTGATTCTGAACGGTGGACGACATCATGGACTTGAATCAGGCGCGTCCTGCCAGCACGACTGGTGCCGGGATCACCCCTGCCAGGGGCAGCGCTACGCACGCCCTCCGCAGACGAAGCCTGGGACGCTTCAATCCGCCGAAAGGCCTGCTCGGTCGTCTCCTCAATCACCTCTAGATAAGCGCCATGGCGGATCATGAACCCGCGCAGCGCCTCACCATCCGGGGCCCCGAACTGGCGCAGCAGGAAACCATCCACCGAATCCGCGCTCGCCCCGCGCAACCGACCCCCCTCATTGCGCAGCGCATACGTCGTGGAGGTCATCAGCAGCTCCACCGTCGCCTGGTTGTAGGGCGCACTATCGTGGTACTGCCGGATCACGTTAGCGGCGGCCCGCAGGTGCGCAGGCCAGCCCGCGTCATCCCCCCCATCATCGTTTGCATCGGCCTCCCGCTCAGCCCGCTCTAGCTCTGCAGCGGCATCGGCAAGGCCCGGCATGCCGAACAGGGCACGGTAGACGGGATTGTGCTCGGGGCCGGCGTCCATCCAGCGCCCGAACAACGCAAACTCCGGATCGTTCGCCGTGGCCGAATCATCAATGTGACGCTGCGTGCACATGCCGCGCACCGCGACTGCGACACTGTACTCGAAGGCCTGACAATCATCGGGATCATTCCGATCAAAAGTCTCCCATGCGGTGCCGAGTTTCGTTGTCGAGTCAGTGTCGCTCCAGCTTTCGAGCCAGACGACACGGTCGCTTGCACAACGCGCCAGCTCCGTCTCGAGCTCTGCCACTCGCGCCTCGTACCTGGTCAGCGCTTCCACGCGCTTGTGTTCCGCGACATGGCTCGATAGCCGGTTCCCCATGGCACCGTACAGACCTGAAGTTAGAATCACCGAGCGTTGGTGCGCCGGGGACGGCTCGTACTTCGTACCGTGGGTGCGCGCCTGGCTGTAATACTTCCGGGTGACCGTCTCGACCGACTCTTCGTGTTCCCAGCCCGTGCGATACAGCTGCTCGATAGTCTGGGCCACGGTGGCCCGGCGGTAACGCTCCACGCCGTCAGGGTCGTCGGGGTCGGGTTCAGCCATGTAGCTGCGAATCGCCTCGAGGGCGGCATCCACGCGATCCGCGAGGCCGTAGACCACACCCAGCGGGTCATCGAGGGCAATACCAAACGCGCCGTTGATCCGGCCGCTGGCCGCGCCATTCTCGGCGCTCTCTCCCGGAAGCGACCAGGCCTCCGGCTGATCGGCCCGATCATCGAGGTTGAACGGCTGCATGAACCGATCACGCGCGCCGTCTTCGTCGCCCAGAACCCGGCTGCGCTGACGGTCCGTCCAAGGATGCTCGCTGAAGGCGATGCGGACGGTGCCGAAGTTCTCCGGCACCAGCAAGGCATCCAGGTGGACGCCCAGGCCCATCTCGTCGACGCCGTCGACGACCACCAGCTGCCCGTCTTCGGTGTTGTACAGGCAGGCCAGCGCCTCGTTCGCGAGCACGTAGAGATAGCCCTCGCGGAGATCGTCGAGCACGTAACGGGAGCGCTGCAGCTCAGTCAGCTGGTCCGGGCCACGCAGGTTGTCGCCCGAGTAGTCGTGAGCGGGCTGGTCGGCGTTGTCTCGGGGGGCGGCGGCATAGCGTCTCGGGCGCACCAGCACGGCCGTCTCGGCGGGCTCGACGGTCTCGGGGGCGTGCGCATCCTGGATGTCGCGCTCCGCGTACTCGGACGGGATTTTCACCTTGTTCGGAGTCACCGTGACGGGGGATTCTGCTGCGGGGGCGCTGCTGTCGTAGTTCACGTTACCCTGCATGATGAGCTGCCCCGGGGTGTCGAGCTGCACCCGCGTGCCCCAAAGCCGGACGCGTCCGTCCGGGTGCACCGCCAGGCCGGCATTGTTGCTGGCGTTCGTGATCGTGAGTGGCCCGCTGCTGCTGTCGATGGACACGCCAACCCCCGCCAGCGTGATATGGCCGCGCGCATCGAAACGGACATCCCCATGCGTGGATGCCAGAGTGACGGTATCGGCGGCGCGCATCTGCATACGTTCGCTGGCCCGAAGCTGAAGGCGATCGCCTCCGGCCTGGAGGCGCGCGCCATCGCCGCCGCGGAAGGCGAGACCGGTGTGCGCATGGGCGCGCAATGATGCCTCCGTTCGCGCGTGAACGAGCTCGTTGACCGTGACCTGCTCCCCGCCCTCGATGCGCTCGGCTCTGTCACCGCCAGCGTACTCAGAGAAGGCGCTGCCGCTTTCCAGGTGGAGCAGACCCTTCTCGCAGGCGAGGCTGACAAGGGCCGGCGGTGTACCGTCCTCGCCATCCAGCGTCATGTCGAGAAAGCCCTGCATCCGCGGTGAATGCAGGGTGAGGCGGGCATTCTCACTGGCACGCTCACCGGCGCGTTCCACGGTCAGGCCCTGCCCGCCCTGGGTGCGATAGGCGCCGTCCCTGCCTGCCTTCCTGGCCGAGGGCTGCGCGTTGCTGGCAGTGGGCAGCACGCCGAGGATGACGGGCATGTCAGGGTCGTGATTGAAGCAGGACACCAGCACCCGGTTCTGATCCACCAGCGGCGTGTACCAGCCAGCCCGGGGCTTTGCGGTGTTGTAGGGGATGACCCGGGCCACCTCGTTACTGGCCTCGCCCTTGTCCGGCATGGCGATGCGGGCACCGCCACCGGGCTTCGCCTGCGGCGCCCCCCATTTGGCACTGACGACTCTGGCGCTCATGACCAGGGGCCGTTCAGCCGGCTCCGGCTCCGGCGGGCGGTAGAGAAACGGGGTGTCCCCACGGATTTCCGGGTGCGCCTCGATATAGGTGCGGAAGGTCGGAACAGGCTCACCGTCCAGATTCTTCATCCAGAACCGGTGCTCCACGTGCGTGATCAGGTGGATTTCCTGCCAGCGCGTTTCCCCGTCGCGCTCTGAGCTGGCCAGCCCGTCGGGCCGGAAGCGCATCCCGGCATGGAGGTCGGCCTGCGGCCCCCAGCCGCGCAGGAGATAGCGGGTCGCCTCCGACCGCTCACGCCGCACCCGCTCCAGATGCTTCCGTTCCTCCCGGTTCTGCAACCGGTGTACCGTCAGCGGCTGGGGAGCAATCGGGCGACGGGTGACGAGCCGATACCGATCAATGCCGAACTCGCCCGGCTCCGGATGCGCCTTGTTGGAAAATCGCAGCGGACCGCTTCGGACCGGCAGCTCACCGGTATCATCGACAAACGAGAGCTCCTCCCTGTGCATGGTTTGCCAGGGATATGCGTCTCGATACGCGCCGCCCCAGACGTAGAAAACGCCGGCGCGGGCCAGCAGACGTTGCATGAACGCAAAGGTGCTCTCCGCCGCCTGCAGGACATGCTCCCGCTGAGGTATATCCTCACGGACCTTCCATTCATGGGCGTCGGCATAGCCCACGGACTCCACGAAACTCAGGACCTGCTCCTTCACATCCACCCGGGTGTAGAGGCGCGTATCGAAATCGTGGTCGAGCAGACGGAGTGCCGGCTCGATCACCAGCTCGGCGTAGCGCTTGTCGGAGTCCGGACAATCACCGGCCTGATAACGGGTCACGATCCCCGGGGCAGACCCATCCCTCATCACGCCACAGTTCCACTGCAGAACCGCCTCGCCACCAACCACGTCGTGACGATGCGGCAGCGTGTCGCTGCGGGCAAGGGTCGCAACGACCCGGTACCGGTAAGGCTGCGAGATCCGTTCGTACCCCTCGAACTGACTCACTCTGAATGACTGGCCGGCGAAAAACACCCGCGCCCAGGGGCGCCCTGTACCAAATCCCATGTCGTAACGACCTCCCTGTCGTGGCTGGCCTGATGCCCTGCTAGTTCTCGCTGATGGTGTCCGCGGATTGCACGATCTCGTCGGCGACGATCTCGACCATGTCTCCCCGGAGGACGACGGACCCGTCGCCCCTGATCACGAGCCCGGCGTCCCGGCCGACATGTATATCCTGATCAACCCCACCCTGGATGGTGAGACCTGCTTCTCCATGGACATGCAGCATGCCGTCGCCAGCCACCAGCGACAGCGACCCCTCTTCGCTGGTGGCGCTCATCGGGCCGCGGGCTTGCAGATGGAGGGAGTCCCCCGCCTGAATCTGCACATCCCCATCCGTGGTCTCGAGGAGCAGATCGCCACTGTCCGTGGTCATCTCCAGGGCCTCGGCGGCGGCGTGCGTGATGGCGCCCTCCTCGCTCCGGAGGGTGACGTCGCCCTTGACCCAGGTGTCCTGGCTCCCCTCGACGGTCACCTGACGGTTACCACCGGCACGAACCTCCATGTCTTCCCCGGCGTGCAACTGCATCGCCCCCTCTTCCGTGACCAGCTCGACCCGGTGCGCCTCCTGGTCGCCCGCCTGGATATCCAGCCAGCCGGCGCCTTTGGGGTTTCCGTCCGCGTCGATGCCCTTGGAACCGCGGGCGTTGCCCGCGGCAAGTGTGACGCGCTGGCCGCCCGGCTTGTCGTTGAGACACAGCGCGTGGCCGCCCGGCGTGCGCAGGAGGTGCTGGTACCGGTTGTTCGTGTTGACGGGGGCAGGCTGCCGGGGTGTGGACAGCGCTCCCAGGATCACCGGCCGCTCGGCGTCGCCATTGAGCGCGGCCATGGCGACCTTGGTCTTTGGTAACAGCGGAAAATGCATGCCGTAATCCTTGCCGCCGTAGGGCTGACTCATGCGCACCGGCGGGCTGGCCTGCCCGGTGTCGGCATCGCCGTCGTCCATGGCGAACCGGATCCTGTAGGCGCCTTCGTCGTCGAGGTGCGCCTTGTCCTTGTCGTCACCTTCTACCTCACCGACGAGAAGACCACCGGAGACGGATGGCTTATCGGCCGGTGCCTCGCGGTAAGGAACGTTCGCGGGCAACAGCCGCGCGACGCACCGGTAGGTGGGCCGGCCCACGCCTGTACCACCGTGCAGCACCGCGGCCTGATCCCCCTTTTGATACGTGGAGATGACGACATAGTCGCCGTTCACGGCGTCGTCCGGATGCTCGCTGATCTCCACCGTAACGCCGGGAGCCAGAGCCCGGTTCTCCGTTTCGATCTCCGCACCCTGTCGCCGGGTGTCCAGTGCGGCCATGTGGACGTCCGCCAACGCCTGGGAGGCATCCTGACCGCCCCCACGCTGGCCGAACATGCGGAGCGTCCCGGCGCCGGCCACGTCACTGGAGGTACTGGCCTCGCCCGGGCCGGAGTGATCCGGATAAGCGGGGTCGAAATCACTCATGGTGGCCCGGCTCGGCTCCAGGCCGCCCCAGACCCGCATCTTGTCCACGGTATCCCGGCTGCCACGAACCTGACCGCTCTGACGCGCATAACGCAGCGCGACGGAGGTATCGGTGACGGCTGCCAGATCGTCGTGGATCACGACCTCCGCCTCGGTATCCCGCTGGCGGAGCGCCAGAAAGAGCCCGTCCCGGGCCAGCACACGACGGACGAACGCCAGATCCGTTTCGTTGTTCTGCACCACCATGGGTTGCTCGGGTGCCTCGTCGCCGCCTTCCACCACCACGGCCGCAACGTCGTCGAGGGCGTCCTGCAGGACCTCTCTGGCGATCGCGGGCGCCGTGCGCCGTCGGAACACCCGGTGGTTGCGCACCCCGTCCAGGAGCGTCAGCGGCGAGCGCAGATGCACCACGGCCTCGCGCCGGTTGTTCTGTCTGCCGCACATCTCGATGCACGCGACCACACCATGCACGGCAACGCTACCCTCGCCCACCTGCAGAGCCAGGCTCGCCTGCGTTCCGGGCAATGCATCGGGATCCAGCTCATCGCTACTTCTGATGCCGACCCCGATACGGAACGCATAGTCGCCGCCGACCGTATAGTCACTGCTCTCGAACGTTTCCACATCGATGTGCTCGGCCGCGACTCCCTGCAGGCGCAACCGGAACTGCTCATGGCCCAACGCTCCCGCGAGCCAACTGATGCCGGCGTCGGACAATACATCGCTCCCTGTCATGACGAGACTCCGTTCTCTTCCGTGAATGACCCCGGCCGGTGGCGCGCGTCGGACGGCAAGACGATGGAGCGCAACGCCGGAGGGCGATCACTCTGGAGGGATGGGCGCTGTCAGGAGCACGTTCCCTGTGCATCGTGGTGTGTAAGCCTGCCAACCAGTCCATGGCCGATTCCTGCGGAATTTATACGGAAGCGGCACGGGTTTCAAACGCGAAGTCCACTCTTGTGACAGCGGCCACGGCCCTGCAATCTAGGAGGCAGACGCTCACACGCAGGAGACCGGCATGACGGATAACAGGCAGCCGCAGGACAAGCGCCAGCTCGAAGGCTACGAAAAGATGCTCCAGCGCGTGACGGATGCCCTCGAGCAGGCCGGCGAGGATGCGCGCCCCCGCCTGCGCCAGGCACTGGAACAGGCCCGCCGGAAGGCGGTGGAGTTCGGTGAGCTCTCGGCCGAGGAGGCCGAGCGCATCAGCGACTACCTGCAGCGCGACGTGGAAGACGCCGCGAGCTTTCTCACCCGCGACGACAAGAGCGACGACCTGCGCGACTGGTTCCGCATGGACATGCAGCTGATTGGCTCGTGGCTGTACGACCGCTTCAGCACCATTGCCGACAGCACCCGGCTCGAGTGGATCGAGCTCAACCGCCAGTGGCAGGCGGAGACCCGCTACCACACCGGAGAAATCACCAGCCCCGGGGAGCTGCGCTGCCTCAGCTGTGGCAAGACCATGCACTTCGAGAAGGCCGGGCACATCCCGCCCTGCCCGGGCTGCAAGGCCACCGAGTTCGAGCGGGTCACGGCGTGACCCGCTCGAACTGACAGATCTCCCCGTTACTTCGCGGCGGCCAACGCCTGGTCGATGTCGGCGATGATGTCGTCGATATGCTCGAGCCCCACCGACAGACGCACCATGTCGCGGGTCACACCGGCCCGCTCCAGCTCGTCATCGTTGAGCTGCCGGTGGGTGGTGGTGGCCGGATGGCAGGCAAGCGACTTGGCGTCGCCGATGTTCACCAGGCGGGTGATGAGCTGCAGGGCATCGATGAACTTTGCGCCAGCCTCGGCTCCGCCCTTGACCCCGAAGCTGAGAATGCCGGCCGCACGCCCGTTCATGTACTTCTGCGCCAGACGGTGATCCGGGCTGCTCTCCAGGCCGGCATACTTCACCCAGGTGACCTGATCCTGCGCCTCCAGGTGCTGCGCCACCTTCAGGCCGTTCTCGCAGTGGCGATCCATGCGCAGGGGCAGGGTTTCGATGCCCTGCAGGATCTGGAATGCATTCATGGGCGACAGCGCCGAACCGGTATTCCGCAACGGCCCTACCCGGGCACGGCCAATGTATGCTGCCGGCCCCAGGGCCTCGGTGTAGACGACGCCGTGGTAGGACGGATCCGGTTCATTCAGCATGCTGAACTTCTTCGGGTAGTCCGCCCAGGGGAAGCTGCCGGAGTCCACGATGACGCCGGCCACGGTGGTGCCATGCCCGCCCATGTACTTGGTGAGCGAGTGGGTGACGATATCCGCCCCCTGCTCGATGGGCCGCCACAGGTAGGGGCTCGGCACGGTGTTGTCCACCATGAGCGGCACGCCCCGCTCGTGGGCCAGCGCGGCCAGGCGCTCCACGTCCACGACATTGCCCGACGGGTTGCCCACGCTCTCGCAGAACACGGCCTTGGTCCGCTCGTCGATCTGCGCGGCCATGCCGTCCAGGTCGTCATGGGAGACGAACCGCACCTCCACGCCCCGGCGCGGCAGCGCATGGGCGAAGAAGTTGTAGGTGCCGCCATAGAGCTGGCTGGTGGTGACGATGTTGTCGCCCACCTCGGTGATGGTCTCGATGGCGTAGGTGATGGCCGCCATGCCCGAACTCACGGCCAGCCCGGCGATGCCACCTTCCATTTCGGCCACGCGCTGCTCCAGCACCGCGTTGGTGGGGTTCATGATGCGGGTGTAGATGTTTCCTTCCACCTTGAGGTCAAAGAGGTCGGCCCCGTGCTGCGTGTCGTCGAACGCGTACGACGTGGTCTGGTAGATGGGCACGGCCACCGCCTTGGTGGTTGGGTCCGGGGAATATCCAGAGTGGATCGCCTGTGTTTCCAGTTTCATGTCGCCTCCTCGTCTGCGCGCACCAATCACTCGCCAGCCGCGTCATGCGCCGGTTCCGAAGTGGATTGGATCGGGTTATCGTGTAGGCGTTCAGAATCCATCCTGTTCGTTCATCCCGCAACCCCGAGGCCAAGGAGCCGGGCATGAGTTTTCCCCTACCCGCCGCGCTGACCACGGCCAGCGGCGCTATCCGCCGTCTGGGTGTGGAACTGGAGTTCGCCGGCCTCGACCTGGACACCATCTCCGCCAAGGTCGCGGAGCTGTATGGCGGTGACATCGTGCGCGACAGCCGGTTCTCGCACCGGATCACCGGCACCCGCTGGGGCACTTTCACCACCGAGATCGACACGGCACTGCTCAAGGACGGCAGCTACCTGCAGCTGCTGGAAGGTCTCGGCTTCAATCTCGACGAGCCCCTGCACCGGAACCGGGTCGACGACCTGCTGGCCCGGGTGGCCGGCACGGTGGTGCCCCACGAGATCGTCACGCCGCCGATTCCGTTCACCGAGGTGCATGAGCTGGAAGCCCTGCGCGCCTCGTTACAGAACAGCGAGGCCCGCGGAACCCGTGCGTCGGTCTTCTACGCATTCGGCCTGCACCTCAATCCGGAAGCGGCGTCGCTGGAGGCGGGCCATCTGACGGCGATCCTGCGGGCCTTCTTCCTGCTGTATGACTGGCTGCATGTTCAGGGAGAGATCGACTGGAGCCGCCGGATCACGCCGTACATCAATGAGTTTCCGCACCCCTACCGACGTCTGGTGCTCGACCCGGGCTACGCGCCGGCACTCGACCAGCTCGTGGACGACTACCTCACCTACAACGCCACCCGCAATCGTGTCCTGGACATGCTGCCGCTGTTCAACCACCTGGTGGGTGACAGGGCCATTCGCGGTGTGCCTGATGCCGCCCTGGTCAGCCCACGGCCGGCATTCCATTACCGCCTGCCCAACTGCCGCGTGGATGAGAAGCAGTGGACGTTGGCCGCGGAGTGGAACGGCTGGGTCATGGTGGAGTGGCTGGCGGCGCGGCCGGAACGCATGGCGCGCATGAGCGTCGCCTACCTCAAGCGCCGCCCCCCCAGTATCGCCCGGGTCGATCAGGAGTGGGCCCAGCAGACCGCGGACTGGCTGACGGAATGAGGCCGATGGTGGGTGTGACCGGGCCTAACCGGGGCGGCACCGCCGCATGGCTGTGCACGCGCTTCGCGGTGTGGATGGCCGGCGGTCGCACCGTCCGCATCACGCCGGCCCACCCCATGGCCGTGGAGGCGCTGGATGCAGTCATCATCGGCGGCGGCGCGGATGTGGACCCGGCCCTGTACGGTGAGGAGCCGGCCGCACCCTCGATGCGAAGCCTGCGGGACTCCAGTCGCAGCCTGTCGCGCTTTCTCGCGACCCTGGCCCTGTTTCCGCTGTTCTGGCTGCTACGGCGGCTGCTCAGCACCAAGACCGCCATGGGTGGCGACACCGACCGTGACGAACTGGAGACGCGCCTGCTTAAGGGCGCGCTGGCCCGGGGGCTGCCGGTGCTCGGCATCTGCCGCGGGGCGCAACTGCTGAATGTGGTGTGTGGCGGCACGCTCTACCAGGACCTGCGTGCCTACTACAGCGAAACACCCAACCTCTGGACCATCTGGCCACAGAAGGCCGTGCGCATCCGCCCCCACAGCCAACTGGCGAAAGCCCTGGGACGGACCTACTGCCATGTGAACTCGCTCCACCGACAAGCCATCCGCAGCCCGGCCGACTCGCTCCTGCCCGTGGCCCACGAGGACAACGGTATCACCCAGGCCATCGAACACCCCGAAGCCCCCTGCCTGCTGGGCGTGCAGTGGCATCCGGAGTACCTGCCGCAGAAACGTGAACAACGGGCACTTTTCCGCCATTTGGTTCTGTGCGCGGAACAGGGCAGGCCAAAAACCAATAATTCTCAACAGAACTATGAATAGAATTCAATAACCGCCAGAACCGCCCCACGACGCCCTCCCCGAGCCCTTCAACCCCCGTATGACGGGGCTTTCGCGACCCACCCCCCTCGTTACTCCGAAGTCTCACGTTATAATGCCCGGCTGAGATGAGTTTCCATCGCAACCACTTGAGACCGAATGACTACCCAAATCGATAAGCTCAAACAGGCGATCAACGAACGAATTCTGTTCCTGGATTGCGGCATGGGGACGAGTATCCAGCAGTATCCCCTGACCGAGGACGACTTCCGCGGCGAGCGGTTCAAGGACCGCCCCGGCGACCTCCAGGGCAACAACGACCTCCTGTCGCTCACGCGTCCGGACATCATCCGCGAGATCCACGCGGACAACCTCGCCGCCGGCGCCGACATCGTCGAGACCAACACCTTCAGCTCCACCACCATTGCCCAGGCGGACTACCACCTGGAAGACCTGGTCCATGAGCTGAACGTGGAGTCCGCGCGCCTGGCCCGCGAGGCCTGCGACGCCGCGGAAGCCGAGAACCCTGGCTGGCCCCGGTTCGTGGCGGGCGCTCTGGGGCCAACCAACCGCACCGCGTCCATCTCGCCGGACGTCAACAACCCCGGCTACCGCAACACCTCCTACGCCGAGCTGCGCGAAGCCTATCTGCAGGCCGCGCGCGGCCTGGTGGAAGGCGGCTCCGATCTCATCCTGATCGAGACCATCTTCGACACCCTGAACGCCAAGGCGGCCATCCATGCCACCGAGGACCTCTTCGACGAGCTGGGTTACCGCCTGCCGGTGATGATCTCCGGCACCATCACCGACGCCTCCGGCCGCACCCTCTCCGGGCAGACCACCGAGGCGTTCTGGAACTCCGTGCGCCATGCCAACCCGTTCACCGTGGGGCTGAACTGTGCCCTGGGCGCCGAGCAGATGCGCCCGTTCGTGGAGGAGATCTCCCGGGTGGCGGACACCTTCGTGGCGATCTACCCCAACGCGGGGCTGCCCAACGAATTCGGCGAATACGACCAGTCGCCGGAGCAGATGGCAAAGTACGTCAAGGACTTCGCCGAGAGCGGCTTCGTCAACATCATCGGCGGCTGCTGCGGCACCACGCCGGAGCACATCAAGGCGCTGCGCGAGGCCACCAAGGACCTGCCGCCGCGCAAGGTGCCGGAGGTGGAGCCGGCCATGCGCCTGTCCGGCCTGGAGCCGTTCAACGCCGGCGCCGACGCCTCGTTCATCAACATCGGCGAGCGCACCAACGTCACGGGCTCGGCACGCTTCAAGCGCCTGATCAAGGAAGGCGACTACGACACCGCCCTGGAAGTGGCCAATGACCAGGTTGAAGGCGGCGCGCAGATCATCGACGTCAACATGGACGAGGGCATGATCGATGCCGTCCAGGCCATGCAGGACTTCCTCAATCTGGTCGCCGCGGAACCGGACATCGCCAAGGTGCCGATCATGATCGACGCCTCCAACTGGGAGGTGCTGGAAGCTGGCCTGCAGTGCACCCAGGGCAAGGCAGTGGTCAACTCCATCTCCCTGAAGGAAGGGGAAGAGCCGTTCCTGGAGCAGGCCGGGAAGCTCAAACGCTACGGCGCCGCCGTGGTGGTCATGGCTTTCGACGAGGAAGGCCAGGCGGACACCCTGCCCCGGCGTATCGAGATCTGCGAGCGCGCCTACAAGCTGCTGGTGGAGAAGGCCGGGTTCCCGGCCGAGGACATCATCTTCGACCCCAACTGCTTCCCGGTGGCCACCGGCATCCCGGAGCACAACAACTACGGCGTGGACTTCATCGAGGCCACCCGCTGGATCAAGGAGAACCTGCCCTACGCCCGGGTCTCCTGCGGGCTGTCGAACCTGTCGTTCTCGTTCCGCGGCAACAACGCCGTGCGCGAGGCCATGCACTCGGCCTTCCTGTATCACGCCATCAAGGCCGGCCTGGACATGGCCATCGTCAACGCCGGGCAGATCGAAGTCTACGATGACATCGACAAGGAACTGCTTGAGCACGTCGAGGACGTCATCCTCAACCGCCGCGAGGACGCCACCGAGCGCCTGCTGGACCTGGCCGAGCGCTACAAGGACCAGGGCGGCAAGAAGAAGGAAGAGGACCTGGCCTGGCGTGAACAGCCGGTGGAGAAGCGCCTGGAACACGCCCTGGTCAAGGGCATTGTCGACTACGTCGAGGATGACACTGAAGAGGCCCGCCAGGCCTATGACCGCCCCATCGAGGTGATCGAGGGGCCGCTCATGGACGGCATGAACGTGGTCGGCGACCTGTTCGGGGACGGCAAGATGTTCCTGCCCCAGGTGGTGAAATCCGCCCGCGTCATGAAAAAGGCCGTGGCGGTGCTGCTGCCCTACATCGAGGCCGAGAAAAAGGAGGGCGAGAAGCCCGCCGCGCACATTCTCATGGCCACGGTAAAGGGGGACGTCCACGACATCGGCAAGAACATCGTCGGCGTCGTGCTCCAGTGCAACAACTTCAAGGTCACCGACATCGGCGTCATGCAGCCGGCGGAGGTGATTCTGGACAAGGCCATTGAGGAAGACGTGGACATCATCGGCCTCTCCGGACTGATCACGCCCTCGCTGGAGCAGATGGTACACGTGGCCAAGGAGATGGAACGCCGCGACATGAAGCAGCCCCTGCTCATCGGCGGCGCCACCACCTCGCGCGTGCACACGGCGGTGAAGATCGACCCGCAGTACACCAACGAGGTCATCTACGTGAAGGATGCCTCGCGTGCAGTGGGTGTTGCCTCCAACCTGCTCAGTGAAACCCGCCGCGCCGACTATGTCGGCAAGCTCAAGGAGGAGTACGACAAGGTCCGCGAGCAGCACGCCGCGCGGCAGAAGAAGCAGAAGTGGATCTCCATCGACAAGGCCCGCGAGAACCGCACGCCGGTTGACTGGGATGCGTTCGAGCCGGTGACACCGAAGCAGCTCGGGCTGCAGGTCCTCGATGACTACCCGCTGGAAGAGCTGACCCGGTACATCGACTGGACACCGTTCTTCAAGAGCTGGGAGCTGGCCGGCAGCTACCCGAAGATCCTCGAGGACGAGGTGGTGGGCGAACACGCCCGCAAGCTGTTCGAGGACGCCAAGGTGATGCTGGAGCAGATGGTCAACGAGAAATGGGTCACCGCCCGCGCCGTGTTCGGCCTGTGGCCGGCCAACGCCGTGGGCGACGACACCGTGCTGTACACGGACGACGCACGTACCGAGGAGCTGGCCACCCTGCACCACCTGCGGCAGCAGAGCGAAAAGCCCGAGGGCCGGCCGAACCAGGCCCTTTCGGACTACGTGGCGCCGAAGGAGACCGGCAAGAAGGATTACATGGGCGCCTTCGCCTGCACGGCAGGTATCGGCATCGACGAGCACATCAAGCGCTTCGAGGCCGACCACGACGACTACAACAGCATCATGGTCAAGGCCCTGGCAGACCGCCTCGCCGAGGCATTTGCCGAGCACCTGCACGAGCGTGTCCGTAAGGAGTACTGGGGCTACCAGCCGGACGAGGACCTGGCCAACGAGGACCTCATCAAGGAGAAGTACCAGGGCATCCGCCCGGCGGCCGGCTATCCGGCCTGCCCGGACCACACGGAGAAGGACCTGCTGTGGGAGCTGCTGGAGCCGGAGCGGCGCATCGGCCTGGAGCTCACCGAAAGCAAGGCCATGGTGCCCACGGCGGCTGTCAGCGGCATCTACATCGGCCACCCCGAGGCGCGCTACTTCGGCCTGGGCAACATCTACCAGGACCAGGTGGAGGACTACGCCAAGCGCAAGGGCATGTCCAAGCGCGAGCTGGAGAGCTGGCTGGCGCCGAACCTCGGGTACGAAGCGGACGACTGAGGCCGAAGGCCGAGGTCACAGGTGTTGGTGGTGGACCTGAAGGTCCACCCTACGCCTGAGCCAGCCAATAAGCGTTCTGATACCAGTAGGGTGGACCTTCAGGTCCACCATGGCTCCAGGGGCTCACTTATCGCTCCTGGCCCACCATGGCTTATGAGGGACCACCGTGCCTTCGGACGGTGGACGTGAACGTCCACCCTACGGGCCGGTGGCCCTGGTCACGCCCGGAACCGGCGCTCGGCGATGCGGTCGGCGATCACTTCCGGCGGTTCCCCTGCCTCCCCGGCTTCCCTGAATACCTGATCGAGCGTGTCACCGATGGCCAGCACCCGCTGGCGCACCTGTGCGGCATCGTAATCGCCCCACTGGGCGCCCACGTCGATGACGCCTCCCGCATTGATCACGTAATCCGGCGCATAGAGGATGCCGCGGCGGTGCAGCTCGCGACCGTGTTCCGGACGCTGGAGCTGGTTGTTGGCCGCGCCGGCCACGATCCGCGCCTGCAGCCCCGGCAGGGTGCGGTCATTGATGGCGGCGCCCATGGCGCAGGGCGCGTAGATGTCCACCGCTTCGCCGTAAATGGTGTCCGCATCCGCCACCCGGGCACCGAAGGCCTCCCTGGCCCGGTCCACGGCAGCCGGATTGATGTCGCTGACCACCAGCGATGCACCGGCCTCGTGCAGGTGCCCCGCCAGCCGGTACCCCACACTGCCCAGCCCCTGAATGGCCACGCTCAGGCCGCGCAGGTCGTCGCGCTGCAGGGCGTGGCGGACTGCCGCGCGGATCCCCGTGAACACACCCAGCGCCGTCGCTGGCGACGGGTCCCCGGTCAGCACTTCGCCATCCGGTCCTTCGGCGGTCATCACGCCGGTGACGAAGCGGGTCTCCTGGGCCAGCACCTGCAGGTCGGGCACACTGATGCCGGAATCCTCGGCGGTGATGTAGCACCCTGCCTGCCGGTCGATGAAGCGCCCCATGGCGCGCATCAGTGCCGGCGTCTTGTGGCGCGCCGGATCGCCGATGATCACCGCCTTGCCGCCACCATGGGCAAGCCCGGCCATGGCGTTCTTGTAGGTCATCCCGCGGGAGAGCCGGAGCACGTCCGTGATCGCCTCCGCCTCCGATTCGTAGGGCCACATCCGCAGGCCACCCAGTCCGGGCCCCAACCGTGTGTTGTGCACGGCGATAATGGCGCGCAGACCGGATACGGGATCATGGCCGAAGCAGACCTGTTCATGGCCATCGAATTCGGGGTGTTCAAGAATGCTCACTGGCGTCCGTCCCTTGTCGCAGTTGGAGTTGGCTCCTCCACCAGTTCGCTGCGCACGCACACCGCCAGATTGCGCGGCACCACCCGGCCACCGCGCTGGAGCAGCAACGTCTTGGTGAACGCCGCACCGAACAGCAGAATCAACGATGAGTAGTACACCCACAATAGCAGCAACACCAGGGAGCCGGCTGCCCCGTAGGGCGACGCCGGCGCCGCGAGCGTGAGGTAGGTGGCGATCACGTAGCGGCCCACCACGAACAGCCCGGCGGTGACAACGGCCCCCGGGAGCACGTCCCGCCAGCTCAGCACCACGTCCGGCAGGATGCGGAAGATCATGGCAAACAGGAGTGTGATCAGGGCCATGGAAAGTACGAACTCCGTCACGCCGACCACGCCCGCGTGCACGGGCAGCCACTCCTCGGCAAAGCGGATCAGCGCCCGCAGCACCACCGTAACGAGCAGCGACACCAGCATCACGAAACCGATGGCGAGCACCACCGCCAGCGACAGCAGCCGGTTCTTCGCCAGGATCAGGAGCCCGCTGCGGGTGGGCCGCGCGATCACGCCCCAGATGGCATTCAGGGAGAGCTGCATCTGCGCGAACACGGTGGTGGCCCCCACCAGCATGGCGGCCAAGCCGATGACAGTCGGCAGCCAGCCCGCCTGCTCCAGGCGCGACGCCGCCACGGCCTGCTCCACCGCCTCGGCGGCATCGGTGCCGATGGCCTCTTCGAGCTGGCCCACGATCTGCCCCTGGGCAGCGTCCTGACCCAGCACCAGGCCGATGATGGCAATGGCAATGATCATCACCGGCGCCAGGGAGAACAGGGTGTAGAAGGCCAGCGCGCCCGCATAGGCAAAGGCGTTGCGCTCCAGCCATAGCCTGACCGTGTCCTTGAGCACCGTGAACCAGAAGCGGCCTGCAGCCAGGGGCATGCCTGTTCCTCCTACGCGGCCGCGAGTGGCCGTTCCCGCCCGGTCAGCCACGCCTTGAGCCGCGCGGCCGTGTCGTCGATGACCAGGTAGAGGCAGGGCACCACCACGAGCGTGAGCAGCATGCCCATGAGCAGCCCGCCGATCACCGTCAGCGCCAGGGGCTGCATGATCTCGGTCCCGGCACCCATGCCCACGGCCAGTGGCGTCATGCCCAGAACCGTGGTCAGGGTGGTCATCAGAATCGGCCGCAGGCGCAGCCCACCGGCGGCGACGGTCGCCCGGGCAACGGACAGCCCGCCGTTGCGCCGCCCCAGTTCGATGTATTCCACCAGCAGTATGGCGTTGTTCACGACGATGCCGATCAGCAGGATCATGCCGATGAGCACTGGCGCGGAGACCACTGTTCCCGTCGCCCAGAGAATCCCGGTGACGCCGATCATCGACAGCGGCGCCGCACTGATGATCACCAGCGGGTTGCTCAACCGCTCGTACTGCACCGCCAGCACCACGAACACCAGGAACACGGCCAGCAGGATCACCGTTCCCAGTTCCCTGTTGGTCTCCTGGATGGTCTCCCACTGGCCGCCGTAGATCAGGCTGTAGCCCTCGGGCAGATCCAGCCCCTCAAGCCGGGCATCCACCTCTGCCATGACGCTGCCCACGTCGTTGACGTCGGTGTTGATGTCGCCGCCAACCCGCACGAGCCGGTTCTGATTCTCACGTTCGATGTGCGCCGGGCTGTCGCCCATGCGGAACTCCGCCACGTCGCGCAGCTGGATCGGTTCACCGTTGTGGCGGAACAGCAGCAGCTCGCCGAGGGTTTCGATGTCCTGGACCTCGTCCCGGGGCAGGCGCACGCGCACGTCGTACTCCTGGTTGCGGGTCATGAACTGGGTCGGCACCGCCCCGTCCACGGCATTGCGCACCGACTGCCCCACATCCGAGACGCGCAACCCCAGGTCCGCCGCCCGCTCCCGATCCACCTGCACGTTGAGCATGGGGCTTTCGTCCTCCCGGCTGAGCTCGACGCCTTCGAGACCGGGGATGCCCTCCAGCCGCGAGGTGATCTCGCGCGCCGCGGCGCCCATGGTCTCCAGGTCTTCCCCCATGACCCCGATCATCAGATCATCACCGCGCGTGGCGAACCGCAGCCCGTCAATGCGCGGCGGTCGCACGCTGATGCGGGCACCGGGAATGTCCAGCGCGTCCAGCCGTTGCTGCGCTTCCTCCACCCACCGGCCGGCGGGCATGTCCGGCCGCTCTCCGGCCGGCGCCAGCTGCACCCGGCTGCGGGCCGTGGATGGCCGTTCGTTGATGATGCCGCCGCTGAAGTGGCCGCCTACGATGGTAAACATGCTCTCCACGTGCGGCATCGCCTCGATTTCCTCCTCCACCAGGCGCTTGGCGGCGTCGGTGTCCCGGGGCGACGTGCCGGGCGGGAGGAACAGGCGCACATTGACGTTGCCGTCATCCACCTGCGGCAGGAATTCGTTGCCCAGATCGGTGAAGACCGGCACGGCTGCGGCCATGGCCACAGCCGCGCTGGCGATGACGGCCCAACGCCAGCGCAGGATACGCGGCATCACGCGGCGGTAGCCCCCACGGGTGCGATCCATGAGCCAGTTAAAGGCCCGGAACGGAGCCGTTTGCCCCAGATGGCTACGGAACCGGACGCCGCCGAGTACCGCCGCCAGCATCGGGACCAGCGTAACCGCGGCGGCCAGGGTCGCCACGATGGCGAAGGAGATGGTGAGGATCAGCTCCCGGAAGATCAGCGACGCCACGCCGGTGATCAACAGGAACGGCAGCACCGCCGCCAGGTTGGTGGCCGTGCCGGCGGTGATGGCGGAGATCACCTCCCGGGAGCCGTCGTGGGCCGCATCCCGGGACGACTTGCCGAGTTTGTCCCGGTGGCGGGAGATGTTCTCCAGCATGACAATGGCGTTGTCCAGCAGCAGGCCGACACCCAGGGCCAGCCCGCCCAGACTCATGATGTTCAGGGTCAGCCCGCCCGCACCCATCATGGCGAACGTGGCCATGATGGCGATGGGGATGGACAGCCCGATCACGAACGCCTTGCGCAGGCTACCGAGGAAGAACAGCACCATCAGCATCGCCAGGGTACCGCCGAGCACCGCCGCGGTGGCGACGCCGGTGACGGCTCCACGGACGAAGAACGCCGGGTCGCGCGTGGTCTGGAAGCGAATGTCCTCGGGCACGAAGCCCGAGCGCTCCAGGCCGGCCATGGTGTCGTTGAGGCTGTCCACCACCTCCACGGTATTGGCCGCCGGCAGTTTGAATGCGGACACCTGGGCGGCGGACACGCCATTCAGGCGGGCCAGCACGCGCTGCTCCTGGAAGCCGTCGCGCACCTCCGCCACGTCGGTGATGGGCACATGCTGCGCGTTGTTGCCCGGCATGGGCAGGAGCACATTGCGGATGTCGTCCACGGACGTGAACAGCCCGTCCGTTTTCGCCATGACGTCGAAGGAGTCGGAGGTGACCCAGCCGGCGGCGATGTCGGCGTTCTCGCGCGCCAGAGCATCCAGCAGATCATCGAACCCCATGCCGTAGGACCGTAAGCGCGCCTGATCGGCGATCACCTCCATCTCGCGCACCATGCCGCCGGCGGCCTCCACCCCCGAGACGCCGTGGATGGCGATCAGCTGGGGCACGAGCTGGTTGTCCACCCAGTCCCGCACCGCCGCCTCCGAGCGCACGCTGGAGCTGAAACCGGCCTGCCAGACCGCATCCTGGGAGGCATCGAACTTGTACAGCCGCGGCGGCTCGATGTCGGGCGGCAGCTGGGTGCGGGCCAGTTCCAGGTGGCGCGAGGCGTCCTGCAGCGCCACGTCCAGGTTGGTGCCGAACTCGAAGAACAGGTTGACGTTGGTGCGCCCCTGGGAGGCACGGCTGTCGATGGTGACCAGATTCTCGGTGGCGGCGAGCTCGCGCTCGAGCACGCGTGTGACCTGCTCCTCCATGACTTCCGGCGCCACGCCCGGGTAGTTCACGGTCACCCGGATCTGCGGGTACTCCACGTGGGGCAGCAGATCCACCGGCAG
The DNA here is from genome assembly GCF_900110585.1 of Aquisalimonas asiatica. NCBI lineage: Bacteria > Pseudomonadati > Pseudomonadota > Gammaproteobacteria > Chromatiales > Ectothiorhodospiraceae > Aquisalimonas > Aquisalimonas asiatica. The sequence continues at coordinate 701,227 of NZ_FOEG01000002.1, forward strand.
GCGATCGAGAAAGAACAGCCCCAGGACGAACACCACCGACGCCAGCGCCAGCGTGCCGATGGGCCTGCGGATGGCGGCATTGGCCGGACTTCGCCGGTGCCGGGTGATACGTTCCATGGTGTGCTACCTGTTCGTGGTGGCGGGTCAGTCCCGCCAGGTGACGATGCGCACGGCGTCACCGTCCTGCAGATCGCCGGGATTGCTGGCGAGCACCACATCACCGGCCTCGAGGCCCTCGCGGATGATGGTCCACTCGCCACGTGCGGTATCGGGCTCCACCTCCCGCTCGACCAGGCGCTCGTCCTCGATGACGAACACGAATTGCCGCCCGTCCCGGTCACTGATGGCATCGGCCGGCACGGCCAGCACGTCCTCGCGCCGGTCAACGGCCATGCGGATCCGCCCCAGGAACCCGGGCCGCACCCCCTCGGCCGCGGCATCGGCGGGAAGCGACACCTCGACGGTGACCAACCGGCTATCATGGGACGCCATGGGAAAGATCCTGCGCACCTCACCGGTAAGCGCACGCCCCGGCATGGCGTCCAGCCGGATGGGCACGGCCATGCCCGGGCTGAGATGGACCACCTCCCGCTCGGACACGCCCGGCCGCATGACCAGCTCATCCATCACCGCCAGTTCGAACAGGGTCTGGCGGGCATCCACCGCTTCTCCCGGCTCCACGTAGCGCGCGGTCACCACGGCGTCACGGGGCGCCTCGACCCGCCCGAACGCCACACGACTCTCCCACACACGGCGCTCACTCTCCGCCACCAGTACGGCCGCCTCGTCGCGTTGCAGCTGCGCGGCGCTGGCGACGCCCTGGTCGTTGAGTTCGCGGGTGCGTTCATACTGACTGCGGGCGTCCCGCTCCTGGGCCCGGGCGCGCGCCAGTTCCGCCTGCTCTTCGGAGACGTCCAGCCGCGCCATGACGTCCCCCGCCTCGACCCGGTCACCGATCTCCGGGCCGACCTCGTCCAGCGTTCCATTCGCCCGGCTGGCCAGCCGGATCTGCACCCGCGGCTGGACCGCGGCTGACACCGACAGGCGCCGCGAGAGGTCGCGGGGCTCCATCTCCACCGCAGCCACGGGCGTGCGCTGCTGCTCCTCGGAATCCGCCTGCTGGGGTGCGTCGTCGCACGCCGCCAGCATCACCCCCAACAAGGCGATCAGGCAGAGCGGAATGATACGGGTCGCGATGCCCGGTGGTGGCATGTCTGGTGCCCCTCGATGCCTTGGGTGTATGCCGTTGGGACGCGCCTGGCCGTTGGTCACCGGGAAGGCGGACAGGTTCACTGCTCACCGAGCAGACGGGTCGCCTCCACCGGCGTGAGCTCCAGGCCGGAGAGCTCGGCGAGATTGTTGGAGCGGATCATGGACTGGATCTCCGCGACGTAGGCCTCGCCCCGCTCCGAGTAACGCTCAAGCCCCGTGGCCAGGTACAGCCCGGAGAGGCCGTCACCGTCCGCTCTGGCCTGTTCGCGGACATCCCGCAGACCGCTGTAGGCGTCACCGACGTTGATGGTATAGAGATAATTGCGCACTGACGCCCTCAAGTTCGGGAACACACGCACAAAATGGGTTGCTCCCGCCGCGCGGCGCTCGGGGACGATGCCGCGGTTCTCATGCCACGTCCACACGCCGAAGAGGTTGTTTGCCTCCCGGGTGAACCGCGATTGCCCCCAGCCGCTCTCGTTGGCCGCCTGGGCCAGCGCCATATCCGCCGGCACCACATCCACACGGCGCAGGAGCTCCTCCCTGAAGTCCGCGCTGTTGAGGTCTCCATCCACCCGGAAACGGTCGGCCAACGTCTGCAGCAGCCGCGCCTCCCGGGAATCCTGCTCAACGTCGCCCTCGGCGAAGATGGTCTGGATCCGCTCGCGGGTCGCCAGCATGACCTGGTTCTCGGCGAGCACCAGCGGCAACAACGTGCGGAAGAACAGTGAGCGACGCTCGTCCACGGTCAGGTCACCCAAGGGCGGGAAGGCACGCACGGACACCGCGGGCACGGTGGACTCCGGCGGCCAGTCGTAATCGACGGCCGCAAAGGCCTCCTCCAGCTCCTCGGCAGAGCTGGCGCGCAACTCGACCAGCGGTGGCAGCACGTCCTGGCGCTCGTCGTAGGTGATGTCCGCGGGCAGCTCCGGGATCTCCTCGGGCAGTTCCTCGTCCCGTTCCAGCATCCCGGCCGGCGGGGGCGTCTCGTCACTCTGCAACAACGCCCACCCGGCGAACACCAGCAACACGGCCAGCGCCACCATGCCCGCCAACACCCAGCGCCGGTACTCGGCCACGCGCTCGAACCACCCGGAATCCGGTTGTGCCACGTCACGCCTCCCGCGGTCTTCACCGCTTGTTACTGCCCCTGGGTACCCGGCCGGGCACTCAGTGTGATGCTCACCTGCCGGCGCTGACCGTCCCGCAATACGGTCAACGTGGCCTCATCATCGGGCCGCGTCGCCTCGAGGCTGGCGAACAGCTCGGCCACGCTGGTGGTGGGCTCGCCGTTGATCGCGACGATTACGTCACCGCCCATGGGCACACGGTGCGGCCCGTAACGCACACGGTGCTGCCCGTCGCCACCACGCAGGCCGGCCGCCTCCGCCTCGCTTCCGGGCTGCACATGCGTCACCAGGATGCCCTGCCGGACTGGCAGCCCGCCCGCAGACGCCAGCGCCGGCGTCAGTGCCAGCCCGCGCACGTCGATCCAGCCGCGGGTCACGCGCCCCTCGCGGAGAATCTGCCCGACCACGCGGTCCACGGCGTTCACCGGCACCGCCAGGCCAATGCCGACGCTGCCCGGCCCCGGGGAGATCATCATGGTGTTCACGGCAATCACCCGCCCCCGAGAGTCCAGCAGCGGGCCGCCCGAGTTGCCGGGATTGATGGCGGCGTCGGTCTGGACGAGATCGCGCATGATGAATCCCGAGTCCGTCTGCACGGGGCGGTTCAGTGCCGAGACCACACCGGTGGTCAGGGTCCCTTCGAGCCCGAACGGATTGCCCAGCGCGTACACGCTCTGACCCACCTGCAGTTCGTCGCTCCTGCCCCGGGGCAGGGTGGTGAGTTCGCGGCCCTGGGGGTTGAACCGCAGCACGGCGAGGTCCAGCTCCGGGTCCGTGCCCACCACCTCGGCGCGGTAGAGGCTGCCATCATAGAGCGTCACGATCAGGCGCTGACCGCGCTCGACCACGTGATGATTGGTGACCACCGTCCCCTGCTGGTCAATGATGAAACCACTGCCGGTGCCGGAGTCCGGGAACGGCCTACCGAACCGCGTGCGGTAGGCGCTTAGCGAGGTGATGTTGACCACACCACGGATGCGATCACGGTAGACGCTGACGGTATTGAGCTCGTCGTCCTGCAGGCCCTCGGTGCGCAACGGCGGCTGTGGACGCTCCTGGGGAACACCCTGGGTAAAGGGGAACGCCACACGATCCAGCAGCTCCGGCGCGGGCCGGGGCGGCTCACTGGTGGCGCAGCCCACCAGAACCAGCGCGCAGGCGGCGATAATCCAGGCGCGGCGGGCAGTTGACGGAAAAACCATACGGGGTGGCCCTCGGCCGATCGTCCATTCAGGGTCACCAACCTGGCCCCGCATTGCAACACCCAGTGACGCCCCGCCGCCCCCGTCCGTTACAATCACCGGATCGGCCACCCACTGAAAGGAGCACGCCATGGCGGCGGACACCCCGACCGGCGACCTCATGCTGCGCACCCTGGCCATGCCGGCCGACACCAATCCGTCCGGCGACATCTTCGGCGGCTGGCTGCTGTCGCAGATGGACGTGGGTGGCAGCCTGCTTGCCGCCGAGTACTCGCGGGGCCGGGTCGCCACCGTGGCGGTGGAGTCCATGAAGTTCCATCTGCCGGTGTATGTAGGCGATGTACTGTGCTGCTACGCCAGCATGAACCGCGTTGGCCGCACTTCCATGACGGTGGACGTGCAGGCCTGGGTGCTCCGGGCCGGTGATCAGGAGCGCGGGCGTCTGCTGGTCACCGAGGGTCTGTTCACCTACGTGGCCCTGGACGCCGACGGCCGGCCCCGCCCGGCGAAGGACTGAACCGTGCCGGTCACCATCGACGCCATCCGCGAAGCGGCCGACAAGCTCGAGGGCAGCATCCAGCACACCCGCTGTGATCACTCCCGCACGCTCTCCGCCATGCTCGGCGCGGAGCTGTATCTGAAGTTCGAGAACCACCAGTTCACTGCAGCATTCAAGGAACGGGGCGCGCTGAACCGCCTGCTGGCGCTGTCGCCGGAGGAACAGGCGCGGGGCGTGATTGCCATGTCCGCCGGCAACCACGCCCAGGCCCTGGCGTACCACGCCGGCCGGCTCGGGATCGGCGCGACCATCGTCATGCCCCGGCACACGCCGAACATGAAGGTCGCCAACACGCGCCGTTTCGGCGCCGACGTGCGGCTGGAGGGCAGCGGTGTCGCCGAGGCCGGCGCCTTCGCCGAGCGCCTCGCCGCGGAGCGGGGTCATGTGTTCGTCCATCCCTACGACGACGACCACGTCATTGCCGGTCAGGGCACCATCGCCCTGGAAATGCTGGCGACGGTGCCAAATCTGGACACCCTGGTGGTGCCCATCGGCGGCGGCGGGCTGATCAGCGGCATGGCCGTGGCCGCCCGGGCCATCAAACCGGATATCGAGATCATCGGCGTGCAGAGCAGCCGCTTTCCGGCCATGAAACAGGCCATCGCCGGCGACCCCGTCTCCACGGGGCCGGCGACCATTGCCGAAGGTATCGCCGTGAAGGTGCCCGGGGGGCGCACCCTGCCCCTGATCCGCGATCTCGTCTCCGACATCCTGCTGGTGGACGAGGCGCAGCTGGAGCAGGCCATACTCCTGCTGCTGGAGATCGAGAAGACCGTGGTTGAGGGTGCTGGCGCCGCCGGCCTCGCCGCGATCCTGGCGCACCCCGAGCGGTTCAGGGACAAACGCGTGGGCACCGTGCTGTGCGGCGGCAACATCGACCTGCTGCCCCTGTCGTCGGTGATCCAGCGCGGCCTTGTGCGCACCGACCGCGTGGTGCGGGTGCGCGTCGGCGTGCCGGATGTGCCCGGCGCCCTGGCCGACCTCACACGGGTGCTGGCCGATCACAACGCCGGCATCATCCAGATCGGGCACCAGCGCCAGTTCACCGATCTGCCCCTGCGCGCCGTGGAGGTGGAGACCACCCTGGAGACCTTGGGTGCCGACCACACCCGCGAGCTGATCCAGGCGTTGCGGGACCACGGCTACGACCCGGTACTGCCCGACCGGGCGGATCACCCTGACATGCACCCGGACGAACGGCGCGGCGCACCATGACGCGGCGCCGACACGGGCGGCGGCTGGCGAGCCTGGCCGCCGTTCTCGCCATATTCACGGCGATTTTCGCCAGCAACGTCCCCACACCGCTGTACGCCGTGTGGCAGGTGCACTGGGAGTTCACGTCCACCGCGCTGACGGCGGTGTTTGCCGTCTACGTGGTGGGCGTGATCGCCATGCTGCCCACCATCGGCGCTCTGTCGGACGTGGCCGGCCGCCGCGAAGTGCTGGTGCCCGGCCTGCTCTGCATCGCCGCGGCGGGTGTGGTCTTTGCCGTGGCGACCAACATCTACTGGCTCGGCGCCGGCCGTCTGCTCACCGGCGTGGGCACCGGCATCGTCACCGGCACCGCCACGGCGGCCCTGGTGGAACTGGATCCCGACAACAACTGGGTGCGGGCAGCGGCCATCTCGGCGCTCACCTTCACCGCCGGCGCCACCGCCGGCCCGTTGTTCAGCTCCGCGCTGCTGCACCTGGGTCTCTGGCCGCTGGTCACGCCCTTCGTCGTGGTGGGCCTGCTGGCACTGACCACGGCCGTCCTGCTGGTGTCCGTGCGCTGGCCCCGGCGCATTGGCCGCCGGCGCCCCGACTTCCGCCTGCGGGACTGGCGGCCCACGCGGCTGTCCGTGCCCAGGCCCATTCTCGGCAGTTTCCTGTTCGCCGGTGCCGCCATGTGCCTGTCCTGGTCCGCAGGCAGCCTGTATGCCTCCCTGGGGCCATCACTGGCGACGGAGCTGGTGGCCATCGACAACCGGGCGCTGGCCGGGCTGTACGCCGCGGCGTTCCAGCTCGTGGCCGGTATCGGCCAGTTTACGGCCCGTCGCCAGGAACCGCGACAGACCCTGTTGTTCGGCCCTGTCCTGCTGGCTGCCGGCATGACCATCTGCGTGACCGGCATCGTGCTGATCTCGCCGCTGATCTTCGCTGTGGGCACGGTCACCACGGCATTCGGGGCCGGCGTCACGGCCATCGGCGCGGTGGCAACGGTCAGTCGCGAGGCGCCGGCAGACCGCCGCGGCGAGATTGTCTCCAGCTTCTACGTGCTGGCCTACCTGACCATGGCCTCGGTGGTGCTTGGGGTGGGCTCGGCCAGCGACTGGATCGGCCTGCGGCAGACCATGGTCGGCCTGGGTGGCCTCACCCTGCTGGCGGCGGGTATGGTGATTGCGGTGGGGCTGCGCAGCGGCCGTGTCGGCGTCCGGCGGCCCGCCCAGCCCGCCGCCGACAGGAACAACTCACGACAACCCGAGGCATGACACCATGCAATACCTGCACACCATGGTCCGGATCAGCGATATCGACGACTCCCTCGACTTCTACTGCAACAAGCTCGGCATGGTGGAGATCAGCCGCAGGGAGGAAGAAGCCGGCCGCTTCACGCTGATCTTCCTGGCGGCGCCGGAGGACGCGGAACGGGCCCGCGAGGACAAGGCGCCCATGATCGAACTGACCTGGAACTGGGACCCGGAAGAGCTGGACGGCGGGCGCAACTTCGGCCACCTGGCCTATCGGGTCCAGGACATCTACGCCCTGTGCCGCTCGCTCATGGACGCCGGCGTCACCATCAATCGCCCGCCCCGCGACGGCCGCATGGCGTTCGTGCGCTCGCCCGACGGGGTCTCCATCGAGCTGCTGCAGAAAGGCGACCCGCTGCCGGAGCAGGAGCCGTGGAAGTCCATGGAGAACATCGGGACCTGGTAGCCCCATGGGCGTTGCGGGTTGGCCGGGCGGATACGCCGGAACAGGTAGACGCCGGACCTGAAGGTCCGGCCTACGCCCGACCGCCCGACCGCCCGACCGCCCGACCGCCCGACCGCCCGACCGCCCGACCGCCCGACCGCCCGACCGCCCGACCGCCCGGACCGCCCGGACCGCCCGGACCGCCCGGACCACCCGGACCACCCGGACCACCCGGACCACCCGGACC